>JANRJI010000077.1:0-68719 GCA_033764055.1 Hyphomicrobiaceae bacterium | reverse complement strand
GCGATCCTGCTGGCGCTGGTGGTCGGCTGGCTGGTGCTGATGCCGGTCATGTTCCTCGTCGAGAAGACCTTCAACGTCGGCGATCCCCTATCCTTTCCGGCGAGCCAATACGGCACCGGCAACCTGCTGTCGTTGTTCACCGAGGACTTCGACATTATCGCCAACACGGTCTACGTCGCCCTGATGGCAACCGTGATGGCCGTTCTGATCGGTTTCACCATGGCGTGGATCCTGACGCGCACCAATGTCGCCGGCCGCGAGCGCCTCGAGCGGCTGATGGAGGTCCCCTACTACATGACGCCGCTGGTCGGCGCGCTGGCCTGGGCCGTGCTGGCAGCGCCGAAGAGCGGCTTCTTCAACCAGGCGTGGCACGCGGTCGGCGGCAAGAGCGATCTGTTCGACATTTATACGTTGTTCGGCATCGCCTGGGTGATGGCCCTGTTCGAGGGCACGGTCGCATATGTGATGATCTCGGCGTCGATGAAGTCGATGGACCCGGCGCTCGAGGAATCGGCCCGTGTCATGGGCGCCTCGAAGCTCCGGACCACGCTGACGGTCACGCTGCCGCTGGTGCTGCCGGGTGTGCTCGGAGCAACGCTGTTCGTGTTCGCCGAGATGCTCGGCTCGTTCGCAGCCGCCCTGGTGCTCGGCATCCCTGGACGCATCTACGTCGTCACCACATCGATCTGGAGCACGGTCGAGGCCTTCCCGCCGAACTACGGCAAGGCGGCAGCCATGGGCCTGTCGCTGTTCCTCGTCATGGTTGCGATGCTGGCGGGCTACCGGTTCGTGATCAGCCGCGGCAGCTATGCGACCATCACCGGCAAGGCCTTCCGGCCGCGACCCATGGACATGGGGCGGGCGGCCTGGGTGCTGATGTCGGTCTGCCTGCTCTACATCGTGCTCGCTGTGCTGCTTCCGGTCGCGGCCCTTCTTCTGACGTCTTTCCAGACCTTCGCCACCGTCATTCTGTCCCAGGCCAAGTTCACGCTCGCCAATTACCAGGAGGCCCTGGCATTGGGGCCGGTGCGGACCGCGCTCTTCAACAGCATCCTGCTCGGTGTGGCGGTGGCCTCGGTCGGCGCCGTGGTCATGGCTGTGCTGGTGTGGATCATCTATCGCTCGAGGATGCGCGGCCGCGGCCTCATCGAGTATCTGGCGATGTTCCCCTCGTCGGTGCCGCGCATGGTGTTCGGCCTCGGGCTGCTCTGGGCCTGGATCAACATGCCGGGCGGCCTCTACGGCTCGCTGTGGCTGCTCGGTATCGCCTATTTCACCGTGCTGCTGCCGCTCGGGGTGCGAACGATCGCCGGCGTGGTGCTGCAGATCGACAAGAGCCTCGAGGAGTGCGCGCGCGTTTGCGGCGCGGGCTGGGGCTACCAGATGCGCACCGTGACGCTGCCGCTGCTGAAGCCGGGCATCATCGCGGCATGGATGCTGCTGTTCGCAGCCTCTGTGCGCGAGGTGGGGGCCTCGCTCCTGCTGATGGGACCACACTCGAAGGTGATCGGCCCGTCTATCGTGGCGACCTGGGCCAACTCCGGCACGCAGCTGACGGCGGCCATGGCCCTCATGCAGACATTCGTGGTGATGCTCGCGCTCATCATCCTGTTCCGTGTCACGCGCGACACCAAGAGGGAGATCTGATGAGCGGAGCCGAGCGCCAGACGAAGACTCGCATCGAGGTGAAGGATCTCGTGGTGCGCTACGCGGGCGACGTCCTAGCCGTCAACGGCGTCAGCTTCAATGTGGGCCACGGGGAGCACGTCACGCTGCTCGGACCATCGGGTTGCGGCAAGACCACGACGCTGCGCGCCATCGCCGGCCTCGAATCTCCCTCGGGCGGCTCGATCGCCATCGAGGGCCGGCCGATGTACTCCGCAGCCGAGCGCATCAACATCCCGGCCGAGAGCCGCGGCGTGTCGATGGTCTTCCAGTCCTACGCCGTCTGGCCGCACATGACCGTCTTCGACAACGTCGCCTACGGTCTGAGGGTCAGGAAGCAATCGGCCGGCGAGATCAGGGAGAGCGTCGACCGTGCACTCGGCCTCGTGCAGATGCGCCATCTCGCCGACCGGCCGGCCTCCAAGCTCTCCGGCGGGCAGCAGCAGCGTGTCGCGCTGGCCCGCGCCATTGCCTTCTCGCCGACGGTGGTGCTGTTCGACGAGCCGCTCTCGAACCTCGACGCCAAGCTCCGTGCTGAGATGCGCGTCGAGCTGCGCGAGCTGCAGAGCCGGCTCGGCATCACCTCGGTCTACGTCACCCACGACCAGGAGGAGGCACTCGCCATCTCCGACCGGGTAATCGTCATGAACGTCGGCGTCATCGAGCAGATCGGCACGCCCGAGGAGATCTACAACCGCCCGCGCAACCGCTTCGTCGCCGATTTCGTCGGCTCGGCAAACTTGATCAAGGGGAGGGTGCGCGGTGCCGTCCAGAACGGCCGGATCACCTTCGATGCCGATGGCGGCCACGTCCTGCAGGCGATCGCACCCGCGGCGCTGTCGGGACGTGAGACCGAGGTCGCCGTGCGCACCGCCTACATCGACGTCGGCGAGGGGGGGCTGCAAGACAACAGCATGCCAGGCACGGTGCGCCGCCGCATGTTCCACGGCGATTTCGTGCAGTATGTCGTCGACTGCTCGACGGGGCCGATCATCGTGCGCCGGCCGCCGACCAACCTGATCGAGGAGGGCGCTCCAGTGACGCTCTCCTTCTCGACAGAGGCCTGCGTGCTGCTCGAGGCTTGATCTGCGGCGGCCGGCTCTCGCTCAAAGCTCCGGCCGCCGGCCTCGCCACTCGGTCGCCTGCTCGTAGGCGTGGCCCGCCGCCAGCACCATGGCGTCCTCGAGCGGACGCCCCACGATTTGCAGGGACAGCGGCAACCCGCCGGCACTGAAGCCGTTGCACAGCGCCAGCGCGGGCGTGCCCGCGACGTTGAACGGCATCGTCAGGTTCGGCTGCTCGAAGCCGCCGTACTTGGTCACCTCGGTCATGAGCGGGGCCGGTGACGGCGTCGTCGGCAGGATCAGCAGGTCGAACGACCACAGCACCTTCGCCAGAGACTGGCGCAGCTCGCGCCGCATACGAGCCGCGGCGAGATAGTCCGCCGACGAGATGAAAGCGCCGTGCACGACACGGTCGCGGAACAGCTCGCCGTAGTCGTTGAACCGGGACTTGAGCCAAGGCTCGTGGACGGCATAGGCCTCGGCGATCATGATCAGCATGCCGCAGGCGGCCCAGTCCTGCAGCGGTGGCAACTCGACGTCGCCGACCCGGGCCCCGAGCCGCTCGAAGGTGCGCACGCTTTCGGCCATGGCCGAGCCGACCTCGGGCGCGGCGGCGATGTCCGTCTCGTAGAAGTGCCGGACGATGCCGATGCGCAGCCCCGCGACACCGCGCCCGAGCAGCTCCCGGTATCGCGGCACTGGAGCATCGAGGCTCGCCGGGTCATTGGGATCGTGCCCCGCCATCGCCTCGAGCAGGATTGCGCAATCCTCGACGGTCCACGCCAGTGGTCCTGCATGGTCCAGGGTGAAGGCGAGAGGCTGGATGCCCGTGCGGCTGCACAAGCCATACGTCGGCTTGATGCCGGCGAGGCCACAGAAGGATGCAGGCAGCCGGATCGAGCCGCCCGTGTCCGAGCCAGTGCCACCCAGCACGAAGCCTGCGGCGACCGCGGCGCCCGTGCCGCTCGACGAGCCGCCGGGAAAGTGTGCGGTGTTCCAGGGATTGCGCGCCGGCGGCCACGGCAGGTCGAAGCTCGGCCCGCCCCAGGCGAACTCGTGCGTCGCGAGCTTGCCGAAGGAAACAACGCCAGCAGCGGCGAGCTTTTCCACCGTGAACGCATTCTCCATCGGCACGTAATCGGCGAGCAGCTTCGAATGTGCCGTCGTCGGGATTCCCGCCGTCCCGTAGATGTCCTTGTGTGCGAACGGGATGCCGTGCAGCGGGCCTCGCGAGCGCCCGGCCTTGATCTCGGCCGCTGCCGTGCGCGCGGCGGCGATGGCTGCGTCCTTCGTCAGCCGGATGAAGGCATTGACCTTCGGCTCGCCGGTGGAGAGCCGGGCGAGACACGCTTCCGCCAGCGCGACCGGAGAAAGCCGCCCCTCGGCGATCTCGCGTGAGGCTTCGGCGATGGTCGGGATCTGCATCGGCGTCACCCCTCGAGCCGTGCGCGGAAGACGAGCTCGGGTTCGGCTTCGCGTGAGCGCTGGTCGCCGCGCTTGACGCGCTCCACCATGTCCTCGATATGGCCGTAGCCCTTGTGGATCTCGACCAGTTGCGCCTCCGAAAGCGTGAGACCCGCGGCACGGGCTCGCGCCCGCATCTCCTCGATCGGCAATCGCGCCCGTCCGCCCATACCTCGATCCTCCCCGACTGCTGCTGATACCGCTTGCCTTGTGCTCGATCAGGCCGAGATCGGTGGTCTCCGCCGATGCCAATCCGTCAGTCTCTGATAAGCATCGGCCACCTTCAGGATGCGCGCCTCGGCGAACGGCCGGCCCTGAATCATCAAGCCGATCGGCAATTCGTTGCGATCGAAGCCGCACGGAATGCTGACCGACGGCAGGCCCAGATAGTTGATCGCCCGCGTGTTGATCGACACGGCGTTGAAGGCATCGATGGCACCGGGAGTGCCGCGATCGATGTCGGTGGCGAGCAGCGTCGGCACCGCCCTGCGCAGCGTCGGCGCCAGCAGCACATCGACCTTGCCGAAGACGGCCTCGGCAAAGGCTTTCAGGATGGGTCCGCGCCGGGCGAGCGCCTCGACGTAGAAGTGCGCCGGCAGCCCCATCCCGCTGTAGATCCGTGCGGAGAGGTGGATTGCGTAGTCCCGCGGCCGTTCGCGCATCCATTGGGCGTGTATGGCACCCGCCTCCGCCCTCGAGACGATCGAGCCGTAGGTCGCGACGGCATCCATATGCGGCAGCTCGACAGCGGCCACCTCGGCGCCTGCCTAGGCCAGAGTGGCAGCGGCCTTCGAGATCGCGGCGGCAATCTCCGCGTCGACATCGTCGAGGAAATAGTTGGTCGGAATGCCGATGCGCAGCCCCTTCACGTTGCCGTCGAGAGCGGCCTCGTAGTCAGGCACCGGCTCGCGGGACGACGTTGGGTCTTTCGGATCGTGACCGGCAATGACCTTGAGAAATCGGGCGCAATCGCGCGCCGTTCGCGCCAGCGGGCCGACGTTGTCGGCGGAGAAGGACAGCGGCATGGCCCCGTAGCGCGAGACACGCGTCTGCGTGCCCTTGATACCGGTCACGCCGCACATGGCAGCGGGAAGTCGGATCGATCCGCCGGTGTCGGAGCCGAGCGCGCCGAACGTGAAACGGGCAGCGACGGCCGCGCCCGATCCCGACGACGAGCCGCCGGTGCAGTAGTCCACGTTCCAGGGATTGTGGCAGTCGCCGAAGTGCGCATTGTGGCCGGTCGGATTCTGCGCGAACTCCGCCATGTTGAGCGCGCCGACCGTGATCGCGCCGGCGGCTTCCAGCCGCTCGACGGCGGTCGACGTGGTCGTCGGCACGAAGCTCCTGCGGATTTTCGATCCGGCCGTGCACGGCTTGCCGGCGCGGTAGTACATGTCCTTGTGGGCCAGCGGCACGCCATGCAGGGGGCCGAGCAGGCGGCCGGCCTTGCGGAGCTTGTCGAGGCCCGCGGCCGCCTCGAGCGCGTCCTCGGCATCGAGGCTGATGAGCGAATTGACCGGGCCGTCCTTGGTGCGGAAGGCGGCGATGCTGGCCTCGGTCAAGGCAACCGACGTCACCTCACCCTTGCGCACCGCCTCGGCGGCCTCGACCAGGGTAAGCCCGAGCAGCGAGCTGGCCTCACTCATGGCGCGTCTCCTTCGTCGCCTGGAGCGCCGCTTCGAAGCTCGCCGGCTCGTCCTCGAACTGCAGCGTGCCTCGCAGCGCCACGAAGCCGCGGATCACCGTCTCGAGCTGTGCCGCCAGCACGCGCGCCGCCTCGTTGGGCAGTGCGACGCCGGACCAGCCCTGCACCTGGGTCTCGAGCTGCCGCTCCAGTGGCTCCGCCATCTCGATGATCTCCGTAAAATCGGAATGCGTGCTCGCGAGGGCCTCACTCGTATGCAGCCTCGCATTTCGCGGGAAGGATAGTCTTGCGGCGTCACCGCCCGCAATGGCGGTGCTGCGGGGAAACGGCGCACGAGCCGAATGAATACAAGGCAGATTGCACGAAATGCTCTCCGCGGATCTGCAGGGTGCACCATCTGCCCGGCGCAAGGAGCCAGTGCCTGTCCCGTCTCGTGCAAGGCGAATATCCTCCTCGCGCAGCAGCATCGCCGCCGACGGGAGGCGATGTGGCTGTTGACGCGAGACACGATGTGCTCTCCGGCATCAGGCGCGACGGCCGTCTCGACGCCCGGCCGATTGCTTCCAGCACAGGACGCCAAACCATGACCCCGAAGCTTCTCCCCACGACCGTGGTCGGCAGCTATCCGCAGCCGGACTGGCTGGTGAACCGCGAAATGCTGTCGAAGTCGGTGCCACGCGTTCGCATGGACATCTGGCGGGTGCCGGAGCCCTGGCTCGAGCAGGCACAGGACGACGCGACCTTGCTCGCCATCCGCGACATGGAGCGGGCCGGCATCGATATCATCACCGACGGTGAGATGCGGCGCGAGAGCTACTCGAACCGTTTCGCGACCGCCCTCGAAGGAGTCGAGACGAGCAGCCCGGGGATTGTCAGGTCGCAGTCGGGCCGCACGACGCCGGTCCCACGGGTCACGGGCCGGATCCGACGGACGCAGCCCGTCGAGGTCCGTGACATGGAGTTTCTCCGCCGGAACACCGACCGTCACGCCAAGATCACGCTGCCGGGTCCTTTCACGATGGCGCAGCAGGCCGTCAACGAGTTCTACAGGGACCACGACGAGATGGTCATGGACTATGCCGCGGCCGTGAATGCGGAGGTGCTCGATCTCGAGAGGGCGGGTGCCGACGTCATCCAGCTCGACGAGCCGTGGCTGCGCAACGATCCGAATGCTGCCGAGCGCATCGCCGTGGCGGCGATCAACCGTGCGCTGGAGGGCGTCAAGGCCAGCACTGTCGTACATCTATGCTTCGGCTACGCAGCGATCGTATCGGGCAGGCACAAGTCGACCGGCTATTCGTTCTTGCCACAGCTCGCCGCGTGCACCGCGCAACAGATATCGATCGAGGCGGCGCAACCCCGCCTCGATCTCGGGGTGTTGAGAGATCTCGCGCCGAAGAGCATCGTGCTCGGCGTGATCGACCTGGCAGACCCTGACGCCGAGACGCCGGAGCTGGTAGCGGCACGTATCCGCGCGGCGCTGGAATATATTCCTGCCGAGCGCCTCGTTCCTGCTCCCGATTGCGGCATGAAGTACCTCATGCGCTCCATCGCATTTCAAAAGCTCAAGGCCCTCGTCGAAGGCGCAACGATCGTCCGCAGCGAGCTGGGGTGACAATACCGGAGTGAGAGCGACAGGGCGAAACGTCGTGGGGCTGTGAGATTTAACCGACATAATCAAGGTTGATTTCAGAGCGTCTGCCGTGGGGTTGCCGTCGGGCCCCCCGACGCGTTAACCATGCCGGGCTCTGCAGCGACTCTGCGGGGGCGCTGCGGGACGCGGAGTTGGGGCGGCAGCAGGCGGTCAAAAGGCGTCCGTCTGCCGTCGCGTCCCAAGGCTCTCCATTGGCCATCCGGCAGGCGGCCGCCGCGTAGCAGCGCCGTCGAGCCGGGGCCCGGAAGGCATTGCTGAATCTTACAATAAGTCAGCTCGCATCCACGTAGAGTGCAATTTTCGCACGGTGCGGCAGTGGCCAGCAGCCGGTTCGTGACTGCCTGCGGCTGCGGTGCTCCGGGATCCCCGGCTGCCGGACGTAATCGTCAGTAGTCCACCCTATTAGACTTTGGTCTGGTGGCGGCTACTGCCTGTGGACGATTTTTCGTGGCCGCCGTCGGGATAAGGTGGTGACAGCCCAAGAAATAGGAATCGCAGGCAGCTCGATGAGGCACATATCTGCCGAAATTGGTGTTTGCCGGCATGTGAACCGGAATGCGGCGGGGGGCAGGAGATTATCCCCGATGCACCTGGTTAGAAGCATTCAATGCAAGGTTTGGCGCAATCCCCGGCGCTAGTTCTCCGTCGACAGCCCCCCGACTGACACGGTCGAGACTCTGGAGTTCGCTTAAATGACCACCAGCTTCATCGTAAATCTTGCCGACCTCAACAAGATCCTCGATCAGATCAAAATTGCCGAGCGCCATTCCGCCGGGGAGAACCTTCTCGATGTCATCGGCGAGGCCAATGCGTTGCTGCCGGTGGGCTTGCGCACGGTCGACGGCAGCTTCAATCACCTGCTCGCTGGCGACGAGCTTGCCGGCGCCGCCGATCAGCTCTTCCCCCGCCTGCTGACACCCGAGTACATCACGGCGACGAACCCGGACGGCACGACGCCGTTCTTCGGTCTCTCCAACACCAACTACGACCCGTCGATCGTCGGCACCAAGAGCGTGGTCGATGTCAACCCGCGTCTCATCTCGAACCTGATCGTCGACCAGACGCTCAACAACAAGGCTGCTCTGGCTGCAGCGCTTCTGCTGAGCGGCGTGGCCGATCCTTCGGGCGTTGCCGACCAGATCATGTCGGCACGTGAGGCCGCGGCGCAGCTCGGCCTGACGCTCGATGCCTTGACGGCGTTGGCGGCCGGGCTCCCTGACGGTGTCGATGCAGCCGACATTGATGCCGCTGCCGACGCGTCCGCAGCCGCGACCGCAGCCGTCGCAGCCCAGCAGGCGCTCGTCGATCAGCTGGGCGCCGGTCCGACGCACCCCGCGGCCATCCTCCTTGCCAGTCTCACGACGCTCGCCAGCGACATCGCCGCCCTCTCCGGCTCGCTCGTTCTCGGCGACCTCGATACGGGGGCGGAGTTGACGGCGACCAATGCGGCGTTGGCAGGCGCCTCCCCGCTGGGTTCGACGGCCGACACGACGCTCACCACCATGATCGTCGATAACGGGCTCGATATCACACCCGACGGATCCGTGCTGATCGAGAACCGGTCGCCCGACATCGGCCTGTCGCCGCCGAACAGCGGGTGGATGACACTGTTCGGCCAGTTCTTCGATCACGGCCTCGACCTCGTCACCAAGGGCGGCCCGGGAACGGGCACGGTGTTCGTGCCGCTGCTGCCGGACGACCCGTTGATCGCGGGCGCCGACGGCAAGTTCGGGACTGCCGACGATCTCGCCCCCGAGCTCCGCTTCATGGCCCTGACGCGCGCGACGCGCACCCAGCTTCCCGGTCTCGACGGGGTGATGGGAACGGCCGACGACACGTTCGAGGCGCGCAACACCACGACGCCGTTCGTCGACCAAAACCAGACCTACACCTCGCATGCCTCGCACCAGGTGTTCCTGCGCGAGTACAAGTTCACGGAAGATACCAACGGCGACAACATTGCAGATTCGCGCGCCGTGAATACGGGCCGCCTGCTCGACGGTGCCAACGGCGGCATCGCCAACTGGGGCGAGGTCAAGGCCCAGGCGCTCGAGAAGCTCGGCATCGTTCTGACCGACTTCGATGTGCACAACGTGCCGCTGCTGCGCACCGACGCCTATGGCAAGTTCATCGCAGGCCCCAACGGCTACGCCCAGATGATCACGGGCGCCGGCCTCGATGGCATCATCAACACGGCGGACGACGATGTCATCGAAGGCAGTGCGGCTGGCACTGCCGTCACGGCGGCGGTCCTGCGCACGGGGCATGCCTTCCTCGATGATATCGCGCACCACGCGGCTCCGGGCGTGGTCGACACGAACAACGACGGCATTCCGGATACGGCGCAGGTTGCCGACAGCGACACCGACTCGGTTGCCGACGACGGCAATCCGCTGACGTACGACAACGAAATGCTGGAGGCGCATTTCATCACGGGTGACGGGCGCGGCAACGAGAACATCGGCCTGACCGCTGTCCACACCGTGTTCCACGCCGAGCACAACCGGCTCGTCGAGGCCAACAAGCTGACGATCCTGCGCAGCGGCGAGCTCAATACCATCAACGAGTGGCTCGCCACGGATCTGGCCGATCTCACCGGTGTGCCGCCGGCGACGGCCGACGACGCGACGCTCGAGGCATTTGCCGCCACGTTGAACTGGGACGGCGAGCGGCTGTTCCAGGCAGCGCGCTTCGCAACCGAGATGCAATACCAGCATCTCGTGTTCGAGGAGTTCGCCCGTCGCCTCCAGCCGAACGTCGATCCTTTCGTGTTCACGAACTCTGCCGATCTCGATCCTGCGATCGTCGCCGAGTTCGCGCACACGGTCTACCGCTTCGGCCACTCGATGCTGACGGACAGCGTGGACCGGCTCGACAACGACCTGACGACCGTCAACAGCAATGGCACCGGCAATGATGCCGCCCAGATCGGCCTGATCGCCGCATTCCTCAATCCTCAGGCGTTCACGGCCAGTGCCGGGACGCTCGGCCCCGACAGCGATGCCATCGCGACCGGTGCGATCGTGCGCGGCATGTCGCGCCAGGTCGGCGGCGAGATCGACGAGTTCGTGGTCGAGGCGCTCCGCAACAACCTGCTCGGACTGCCTCTCGACCTGCCGGCCCTCAACATCGCGCGCGGTCGTGATACAGGCATCCCCTCGCTCAATCATGCGCGTGAGCAACTCTACGCCATGACCGGCGCGACCGACGTCAAGCCGTATACGAGCTGGATCGACTTCTCGCAGCACATCAAACATCCGCTGTCTGTCGTGAACTTCATCGCGGCTTACGGCACGCATACGAGCATCACGAGCGCGACGACGCTCGATGCGAAGCGGGACGCTGCGCTGAAGCTCGTCATCGGCGACGCCAGCCTGACGGGCCAGGCGCTCATCGACTTCGACCTCGACCGGCTCGACTTCCTGAACGCCCGGGGCGCCTACGCCGGCGGATTGCTGGGTGGTCTCAACAGCGTCGACATGTGGATCGGCGGCCTTGCCGAGGAGCTCAACGAGTTCGGCGGCCAGCTCGGATCGACGTTCAACTTCGTCTTCGAATACCAGATGGAGCACCTGCAGAACGGCGACAGGTTCTATTACCTCAGCCGCACGCAGGGCATGAACCTGCTCAACGTGCTCGAGCCGAATACGTTCGCCGACATCATCATGCGGAACACCGATCTCGGTGATCTGCATGCGACGCACCTGCCGGCGCTGATCATGACGGTTCCGGATATGATCCTCGAGCTCGATCCGCTGGCGACCCAGGACAACTACGGTCCGAACGCTGCGGCCTCGATCGACATCAATGCGCCGGGCTACGACCGCTCGCTGCTCGATCCGGTCTGGGACGACGCGTTCCAGCAGGCTATCGATCCCAAGGTGGTCCGCCAACTCGGGGCGATTCGCGTCGACGGCAACGGCGATCCGATCCTGGACGCCGCGGGTCAAGTCATCAGGGACGGCAACCTGCTGACGTTCTCCGGCGGCGAGCACGTCGTGCTCGGCGGCACCGAGGGCAACGACTCGATCTACGGCGACAAGGGTATCGACACGCTGTGGGGCGACGGCGGCAACGACTACCTCAATGCCGGCATGGAATCCGATAACGTCTTCGGCGGCGACGGCGACGACATCATCGAGGATCCGTTCGGCGACGACTTCCTGCGCGGCGAAGGTGGCAACGACGTCATCCTGGCCGACCTCGGCCTCGACCTCATGTTCGGCGGCGAGGGCCAGGACTTCATCTGGGGTGCTACGGACACCAAGGAGGTGTTCGCGGGACCCGGCAACGACTTCATCCTCGGCGGCACCGCACCAGACGTGCTCATGGGTAACGAGGGTGACGACTGGATCGAGGGCGGCGAAGGCTTCGACGGCCTGTCCGGCGAGAACTCCGAGCTGTTCTTCAACTCGCCCATCGTCGGCCACGACATCCTCTGGGGTCAGGGCAACGACACCGACTATGATGGCGAGAACGGCGACGACATCATGGTTCAGGGCGCCGGCATCCAGCGCAACAACGGCATGGAAGGCTTCGACTGGGCCATCCACAAGGGCGACAACGTCGCCGCCGACTCGGATCTGACGATCCTGATCGGCGCGCCGGTCACGCCGCCCTTCATCCTGCGCGACCGCTTCGACTCCGTCGAAGGTCTGTCGGGCTGGAAGTTCGACGACAAGCTGACGGGCGCCACCAAGCTCGTCGGTCCTGGCGCGGGCTTCATCGGCAACCTGACCCAGGCCGGTGTGGATCGCATCCAAGGCCTCGCTGCAGTCATCGCGCCGATGGCCGAGGCCAACCCGACCAATGATCCCAACGCCATCCTTCTGCCCGATGCGACCTTCGCGCAGCTCGGCGGCGAGATCATCCTCGGCGGTGCCGGCAACGACACCATCACGGGCAATCTCGGCGACGACATCCTCGACGGCGACGCCTGGCTCAACGTCCGCATCGCGGTCATGTCGAACCCTGACGGCACGGGAACCGAGCTCTACTCGGTCGACAGCCTGACGAGCACGACGACCACAGCCGGCACAGCGCTGGCTGCGTCGATCGCGGCGCAGATGGCATCGGGCCAGCTCAATCCGGGCCAGCTTAAGGCCGTCCGCGAGATCCTCTACGACGATGCCACCGACGGCACCAATCCGGCCGACACGAGCATCGACACGGCGGTCTTCTCGGGACTGATCTCCGACTATACGATCACGCAGATCGGTGCCAACTCTCTGCGGGTCGTGGATGACAGGAACGCAGCCGTCGGCGGCGGCAACCTCATCGTCCCGGACAGCTCGGCGGTCGGCGACATCCTGCACAATTTCGAGTTGCTGCAGTTCGCCGACGGAACGTTCACGTTCGAGCAGCTGACCGCCGGCCAGCCGCAGGTTACGGGTCCGGCAACGCTGACCAGCGACGAGGACGTCACCTTCGACATCACGATCTTCGACTTCCTGCAGAACGTGACTGATCCCAACGGCGATCCGCTGTCGGTGATCAACGTCACCGTCGATCGGGGAACGGTGGTCGACAACCTCGATGGCACCTGGACCTATACACCGCTCGCCAACGACGACACGGCTGCGGTGTTCAGCTACCAGGTGACGGACGGGCTGTTCGAGGTGAACCACTCGCTTCAGCTCGACCTGCTCCCGGTCAACGATGCGCCGACGGGTGCTGTCACCTTCACCAATACGCCGGCGGGCTCTGGCACGCTGGTCGCGACCAACACCATCCAGGACGTCGACGGCCTGCTGGGTCCGGTGACCTACCAGTGGCAGGTGTCCACCGACGGCGGCACCGTCTGGACCGATATCCTGGGGGCGACGGACGCGTCGTTCACGCCAGTCGCCGAGATCGGCCAGCTGCTGCGCGTGACGGCGATCTCGACCGATGCCTTCGGCACGGTGCAGACGCCATCCGCGCTGACCACTGTCATCGGCGACGACAACGCCAACGTTCTCAACGGCTCGTCGACCGATAACCTCGTCGTCGCGAGGGGCAGCGGCGACCAGTTGTTCGGGGCCGGCGGTCTCGACACCCTCAACGGTGGCGCGGGCGCTGACACGCTGAACGGCGGCGCAGATGCCGACGTTCTCAATGGCGGCGCCGGCACCGACACGGCGAGCTACGTGGGCTCTGCAGCCGGCGTGACGGTGAGCCTCCAGACCAACGTCGGGACCGGCGGCGACGCCGAGGGTGATACGCTGAACAGCATTGAAAGCCTGATCGGCTCGTCGCAAGGCGACGTGCTGACCGGCAACAATGCCAACAACATCCTCGACGGCGGGCTCGGTTCCGACACGATGAACGGCGGCAATGGCAACGACACCTACTGGGTCGATGTCATCACCGACGTCCTCGGGGATACCGGCGGCACCGATCTCATCCGCTCCAGCATCACCTGGACATTGGCGGGCGGGTTCGAGAACCTTATGCTCGAGGGCACGCTGAACATCGACGGCACGGGTAACGGCGCGGACAACTCGCTGATCGGCAACGACGGGGCCAACGTGCTCAGTGGCCTCGGCGGCTCCGACCGGATGTTCGGTCAAGGTGGCAACGACACGTACGTCGTGAACGACACCGGCGATGTGGTTGGCGAGGTTGCGGCCAACGGCACCGACACTGTCCAGTCGAGCATCACGTACACCCTCGGTGCGGAGGTCGAGAAGCTGCTGCTGACCGGCAATGGCAACATCAACGGCAACGGCAACGGGCTCGACAACGTCATCGTCGGCAACAACGGGTCCAACCGCATCGATGGTCTCGCTGGCCAAGACAACATCACGGGTGGCCTCGGCCGCGACTTCCTCTGGGGTGGCACCGAGAACGACAGGTTCGTCTATCTCAGCCTGGCCCACTCGAACGGCACCAACGCAGGGCGCGACCGCATCGTCGACTTCACGGCCGGCGATACCATCTGGCTCGATGCGCTGATCGACGCCAATGCGGACGTCGCCGGCAGCCAGCAGTTCACGCTGGATACCGACGGCTCCTTCTCGGCCGGCGAGATCCGCCAGACCCTGGTTGGCGCCAATCTCCTCGTCGAGATGAACACCAACGCGACCGCAGGGGCAGAGATGTCGCTCCTGCTGCTCAACCGGAATACGCTGCTGACCACGGCCGACTTCGGCGGCACGGTCATCTAGTTGCCGCTTGGCGAGCGACGACTTGTGCAGCCGGCAAGACAGGACTGTCTTGCCGGCTGCCGCTATAATCAACTCCCAGGCGCGTCTCGGCTGGCGTCGTTTGGCTCGGGATTGTGCCCGCCCTACCTGTGCCGCGGCGGTAGGCGGCTAGCAGATCGTCAAGGAGTGCACCGGTCGATGCGGTGGTCCGGCTCAAGGATGATTTCGACGTCGGAGCCTTCGCTGGCGATCAGGCCGGGCTATCGACGCCGGGCAATGCAGCGCCCACCCGCATCGGTCCTGACCGCCATCGCTGGGGTCGTGCTGGCCATCGGCCTGCTCTGGGCAGATTTGCTGCACGCCGAGGACCTCGGCCACAAGCGTCCGCGCGGCGTCAACCTCGCCCCGCTGTTGAAGCTCGTGACCCATGAGGGCAAGCCGCTGGACCCGAGTGCGATCCGCAGGCGGCCGTTCGTGGTCGCCTTTGGCTATACGCACTGCCCCGACGTGTGCCCGACGACGCTTCTCGATCTCACCAACCAGCTGGCCGATCTAGGGTCGGCCGCCGACCAGATTACCGTGCTCTTCGTGACCATCGATCCCGAGCGGGATACGGTCGCGCACCTGAAGAGCTATCTGGCGTCGTTCGACTCCCGCATCATCGGGTTGACTGGAAATGCGCTCGATGTCGCGGCTGCGGCAGACGGACTCGAGGCGTTCTACGAGAGGGTCGCGAGGAAGGACGGTGGCTATACGATGGACCATACCACCAGGGTCCGATATTTCGACCGCTTCGGATTGCTGGCCGCAAATCCGGACCTGTCGCGGACCCCGCCGCGCGAGGTGAAGACACTCCTCGCACGCCTGCTGGCCCAGTAGCAGGGCGAGCCGAGCCACCGCACCATCAGCAAGGGCCGAGCTCGATCGGCTCGCCCACGGGAGTCGCGTCGACCTGCTTCCAGGACAGGATCGTATAGAGATCGGTGCGTCGTGCCACGACACGGACGATCGCCTCCCGCTGGAATGTGCCACCGCGGGTGCTGCGGACCAGCGAGCGGATCGAGAAGACACGCTGGCTCGAGACACTGGTGAAGGCTGCCGGCCAGCGGGCTCGGAAGGCACCGCTATTTGCCGTGTCGGCGCCGCGGCCTGGCATGCCACCGGACAGAATGCCTTTCAGGGCATCGGATGCCTTTGCCGGATCGACGCCCGACTGGCCCGTGAAGGTCGTGACGTGCGGGAGAAGCCTTGCCAGGGTGGCGGCGTCGATATCGAGCACCTGCGCGAGCTCGTAGGGCGAGTCGAACGTCGCGTTCTTCGGAAGCCCCGAGCGCCCGGCCGCCACATAGTCGTCGCGCTCGGCCCCGCCCGGTCGCCTGCTGCTGTCGGCGTCCCGGAAATCGAGGATGTTGGCGACGAGCTTGTCCGCATCGGCCGCCTCGACCCCCGCGAGGAGCGCCCGCAAGAGGTCGCCACCGGCGCCATTGATATCGACTTTGCCCATTTCGTCGCTGACGGTGACCACGATCACGTGGCCGTCCAGACTGCAGGTGTACGACCGGTTGTCGGGCGGAAAGCGACGCCTCCAGCTTCGCGACCATTGCGCATTGACGAGATCGTGGATGGCGAGATTGACGCCGGCCTCGGCGAGGGCTGCAGCCTCCGCACGCGCGGAGATTGCAGAGCGCTCTTGGAGCGCCGAGCGAATGGTGACCGAAAATCCGACGCCGGCCAGGGCCAGGAGCAGGACGACCCAGAGCACGACGAAGAGCACGAAGCCAGCTTCGTCCGCTGCCGGAGCGCCGCCCACGCGAGGGCCAGTGTGGCGCCTCACAATTGCCGACCAGAAATCGCGGCACGCTCGGCGTCGGCACTTGCGAGCCGGGACACTAGCGTTGGAGCCTGTCGAGCTGCTCGCGGCGGTCGGGGAACCGCTCGCGTTGTGGTCGCGTGTTGAAATTGAGCTTGTCACGGAACTCATCGACGATGCCGCGCACCTGATGCCGGTCGTTCACGATACGTGGTGTGATCGCAATCAGCAGCTCCGTACGTCGAATGGTGTCGGTCTTGTTCTTGAAAAGGTTACCGACCACCGGCATTTCGCCGAGGATCGGGACCTGTCCGCGATCGCGGGTCGCCTTGTCCTGGATCAGGCCAGCGAGCATGATGCTTTCGCCATTGGCAACGGCCACCGACGTCCGCACGCGCCGTTGCTGGATGGTCGGTGAATCGATGCTGGACGAGGTCGTCTTCACCACGTCCGAGGCTTCCTGCTCGATCTCCAGCAGGATGCGGCCATTGTCGCTGATGCGGGGTGTGATGCCCAGAATGATTCCGGTGTTGCGGAACGACACGGAGTTGACGATCGGCGCACCCGGAGAAATGACCGAAACGGCCGACTGCGTGGCCACCGGCACCTCGTCGCCGACTTGCAGAACGGCCTTCTTGTTGTCGAGCACCATCAGCGTCGGCGACGAAACGACGTTGACGTTGGTGATCGAGCTGAGGGCGTTCAAGACGACCTTTATGTCGCTGCCGTTGAGAAAATAGGAAAAGCCCGGGACGACCGGTGCGATGGTTCCGAGCGGACTGTCGGTCAGGCGGAACCGGCTCTGGCCGGCCTGGAAGTACCACCGCACCCCGAGCTTGAGCTCGTCGTTGAGGGTCACCTCGGCGATCGTCGCTTCGAGCAGGACCTGGCTCGGAGCCACGTCGATCCGCGACAGAATCTGCCGCACGCGGCGGTACTCGTTCGCAGTCGCGGTGATGACCAGCGAGTTGTTGGCCTCGTCGGCGACCACGGTGATGCCCGATATCCGGTCGTCCTGGGGCCGGAATGGCGTCGCCTGGGTCGGAGCAGCCGGAAGCTCGCCCGATGGCGCGGGACCAGGCGCGGAGTCGAGGAGCGGACTGCGCGCGCTGCTCTCGCCCGGGGCGGGCGGCGCGGTGATCGCCGGGGGGGCAACGCCCCGCAACGCGGCGGGCTCTGCGGCTGCCACGCCGGGCAGCGGCGTCTGCAGCTGCGTCGAGCCCGCAGGCGCCGGACCCGCGGCAGCGGCCTGTGCCGGGGCGCGTCCTTGCTCCTGGCTCGCATAGACACGCTGCAGAAGTTGCGCCAGCTCCGGTGCCGGCCGGTTCTGCACGTGATAGACGTGCACCTGCTTCTCGGTGGCGAGCCCGACCATATCCAGCTTGCGGATCCAGACCTCCGCCCGCTTCAGATGCTCCATGCGCGCGCTCACGATGAGCACCGACTTGAGGCGCCGGTTCGGGATGAAGCGGACGATGGCGCGGTCCGGGCGGTCGCGCTCGTTGGCGAAGATGGTGTCGAGCTCCTGCGCCAATGCCTCCGGGTCGGCCGATTCGACCGGAAACATGGCGAATGACATGCCCCGCATCCAGTCGACGTCGAACACGCTGATGGCATCCTTCATCGCCGCGATATCCGACTGGCTTCCCGTGAGAATGGCCAGATTGCGCGGATGATCGAAACGAACGATGCTGGACGAGGGTGCAACCGATTTGAGCAGACGCTCCATGTCGTGGGCGGTGACGTAGCGCAACTGCACGACCTGAGTCGTCATTCCGGGCGTGCCTTGAGCCGACGCGCTGCCTCCGACCACGCGTGGACCTGCGGCGAAGGCCTCCTCGATCGGCAGGATCCGGTAGATGCCGTTGCTGACGACGATCGCGGCGGACTGACTCTGGAGTGCGATCTCGAACATCTCGAGCAGGCGCTCCTTGGTGACAGGCTGGGGCGTTTGCAGCGTGATCGTGCCGGCGACCTTGTCGCTGACGACGTAGTCCTTGCCCAGCGTGTCCGCGATCACCGCCTTCGCGGCTGCCGCAATGCTTGCTTGGGCGAGATTGAGGGTGACGCCCTCGCCTTCGCCGGGTGGGCGCGCGGGCCCGGGCGTATTCGGTGTGCCGACGAGCCGGCCGGTGCCGGGGAGATAGCTCGGCTCCCGGGCACCCGGGTCTGGTGGCTCGCCGAGCTTGACGCCCTGCCTCGCGCGACGCGAAAGATCCTGCCCGGCGACGCCACCCGTGGCTTCCGGCTGAGGCAGCAACAGCTGCTCCTGCACCGCGCAGCCCGTCAAGGCCAGCGCAATGCAGCTTGCGATCAGCAGGTCGTAGCCACGAGGCAATAGGTTCTCCACTCGGCACTCAGATCGGTGGGCGGCACTCCGCAGCCGTATCGGTCGAGCCGTCAGAAGTCGGCACGCTGGACGTTGCTCTGATTCGATGACGGCGCGGAAGCGACACCTGGAGGCTTATTCCCGGTCTCGGGGCCGTTCCGCGAGCCTGTGGGTGTCGTGGGACCCGCACTTCGTGCATGCCGGGGCTCGCTTCGTCGGGGCGAACCGTGTCGTGCATCGCGGCCGCGAATTGCAGCACTGTGGAGCCGCGTCGTTGCCGGAGCCCTTCGATGGGAATCAGGGGCTTTCGCGCGGTGCAAACTGCTCCGTATCGGGTGCATTGGACTTTAGTCGGATGCCCGCCCCCTCCACGAGGTGGATATCTCCGATCGCGCCGGAGCCTACACTGCAGCCAAAGCGATCGACACTGATGCGTTCTTGCCGGGATCAGCAGGTGACGGAGCGGCAATGGCAGGGTGATGGAGGGTCCGACTATGAAACGACGCGAATTCCTCAAGCTCGGAGGCGCAGGGCTCCTGGCAGCCGGAAGCGTCCCCTTCACCTCCCAAACAGGTAACGCAGCCGTCGAGTGCGTCGCCCCTCTCGCCGACAGCACGTTCCGATTGGCCATTACCGACAAGGTCGTCGAGTTGATCGACGGCGAGAAGGTGAACGCGCTGGCCTTCAAGTCCCTCAGCAGCAGCGGCTCGTCACGCGTGCCCGGCCCGGTTCTGCGGGTCGTGGAAGGCGATGTCGTGTCGATCTCGATCACGAATGACCGGCCGGAGCCGCATGGTTTCGAGGTCGGCGGAATCCCTGAGTCCAAGCTCGTCATCGCTCCCGGCCAGACCTGCCGGGTGACGTTCATGGCGCCGGTCGCGGGCACGTATCTCTATCACGATGCCTCCCACCCCTCGCGTCACCTGTATCGCCTGCTCGGGCTGCATGGCGCCTTCATCGTCCATCCGCGCGACGGCTGGTCACGCCATAGTGCCGCCGACCGATGCATGACGCCGTACAGCCTCGGCGAGATGCAGGCTGCGTCGCCGCTGGCCGTGTCACGGGTGAGCATGCTCTTCGAGGCACTAGGCTCGAGCCCCCGGTTCGCCGGGAGCAAGTGGGCGCCCTGTGCCCTCGATCAGGAATACTCGGTCCAGGAGAAAATCTGGCTCTTCAACGAGATCGATCCGCGCTTCAACGCCCTGGTGCTGCCCGACCGCATCGTCGCATCGTCCTTGACGGCGAGCGCGGCGTCGGTGCTCGCCAATTTCGTCCCGCGCTATTTCACGATCAACGGGCGGAGCGGCTACGACCTTTCGGATGGCGAGGACGTGGTCGTCAAAAATTATATCGGCGAGCCGACCCTTCTGAGGACGCTCAACGCCGGCCTCTGCCATCACGCGACCCACATCCACGGCAACCACATTATCGAGCTCGCTCATTCTATTCTGACCGATGACGGCGTCGTCCCGCTGATGGGGGCCGGCCTGGCCGGGGCGCCGGGCCAGGTCGTGCTTCACGACAATATCTGGGAGCGCGACACTTGGCCGACATGGCCGATGCAGATCCGCGACGTGCTGCTGCCGCTGGAGGTGCCGCCCGATATTCCGGGCTGGCAGAAGCATGCGACTATGCAAGCCAACGAGAAATTCCCACTGCGCTACGTGATGCACGATCATTGCGAGATGGCGACCACGGCTGCGGGCGGGAATTACCCGCAAGGCGCCGTCACCCACTGGGAGATCCTCGGACCAGCCGGCGGGCGGGGAAGAGTCTGATCAATCTGCTGCTCCCGTCAGGACGGCCAGCATTCAACGAAAGGGCCTGTACAATGGCCAATCCTTATCTCGTCGGCACCGGCACTGCGGGGCCGGGGTACTACAATGGCGGCACCGTGAATTGGTCGGCGACCAACACCGGCGGTGAGAACTTCGACACGTTCGGTTGCAAGGTGCCGGATGTCGATCCGATCAAGACGCCGGACTGGATGACCGCGACGAACTATTTCGAGCGCAAGGTCTTTACCGATGGCCTGTGGCGCTTTCCGGACGGAAAGTCGGTCAAACACTGGGGCTTCGAGGATCCGATCAAGCTCAAAGGCCAGCGGCTGTTTCCGTCCCCGCTGATCCGCCTTCGCGAGGGTGAGCTGGCGCACGTCAAGCTCGAGACGCGGACGGGTCCGCATACCATTCATCACCATGGCATCGAGCCGACGACGATGAACGACGGCGTCGGGCACGTGTCGTTCGAGACGAGCGGCAACTACGTCTACCAGTGGCAGCCACGCCACGCCGGCACGTGGTTCTATCACTGCCATGTCAATACTGTCCTGCATTTCGAGATGGGGCTCTACGGGCTCCTGATCGTCGATCCGCCCGAGGGCTATGGGTATCCCTACAAGGGCGCCGACCGGCACCGCTACGACGTCGAGGCCTCGTGGGTTGCCGACGACGTCGATCCCAAATGGCGTGACCTCACGCACGGGGCGGGGTTGTGCGGCGACGACGTCGGGCTCAACATCTTCAAGCCCAAGTACTTCCTCGTCACCGGCGTGGAGAAGACGAAGACCCTGACGCACCCCAAGGTGGCGATCGTGGCCACCAAAGGGAAGCGCATCCTGATCCGTGCCTTGAACGCCAGCTACTCCATCCTCGGCATCAAGATCGGCTTGCCCTGCGAGATCATCTCGGTGGACGGTCATGCCCTCGGCACGCCGGAGCGCCCCTGGTCGTCGCCGAAGCCGGTTCCGGCGAATCAGGAGTTCCACCTGTGCACTGCCGCGCGGCATGACCTGTGGATCGATACGTCGAGCATCGCTCCCGGCACATACCCGGTGGAGTTCACCTACTACGACTGGGTCACCAAGAAGATCCACAATGCGGGTCAAGGCCTCTACGAAGGCAAGGCGCGCAGCTCGATCAGGATCGTTTGAGAGGCGAGGAGATGCCCGTGTACCTCCGGCAGGCGCTCGCCACAGGAGCAGCGGCCTTGGGGCTGATGCTCATGGCCGGCCACCTCGCGATCGTCCCCGCGCATCAGGGGCGCGGCAAGGTCGTTCACGAGAGCACCACGGCGACGCCCGCCCTCGGCTACGAGGCGCCGGCCCCGGAAACGCTCGGCGGCTCCTACGAGCTGACCGATCACACCGGTCGGACCGTCACCGACGAGACCTTCCGCGGCCGCTGGGTTCTGATGTTCTTCGGGTTCGCTGGCTGCCGCGAGGCATGCCCGGTCGCGCTCGATCGCATGTCGCTGGCGCTCGACGAGCTCGGCGCATTGGCTGACGGGATCGAGCCGATCTTCGTCGATCTCGACTTCGCGGGCCCGGACTTGCGCGGTCTCGCGCAATTCGTCGGCCATTTTCATCCGAGACTGCGCGGCCTGACCGGGCCTCGCAAGGAGATGTTCTCGATTCTGCGCAAGTTCCAGGTCCGCCGCGAGATCAAGCACGGCCTCTATGGAAGCAAGGAGACCGGTCCACGGATCGATCACACCACATACTTCTTCCTGATCGATCCAGCCGGCAAGACCCGTGCCTATTTCTACCATACCCTTTCGCCGGCCGAGATGGCGGCGCATATCCGACACCATCTCCAGCCGGTGCCGGTCGCCCAATGAGGCGGCGGGGAGGGGGCCAGTGCCGATAGCCGGCTTGGTCCGGTGCTGCCGGGCTGATGTGTCCCTCGGCATCACCGGTCTCCGTCGGACTTGACGCGCGAGGTCATTCAATTCCCTGGCCCGGCATGCGGGCAAGCGCCGAAGACAACGGCGCAGGGCCTTCCCCGTGTCGATCGTGGAACGCATCTGCACGCCGCCACTCGCCCGTCGCCCGCCCCGGGGCCCTGCACGCCTTGTGGGGACGCCGGCTACCCGACGGCTTCCTGCGACATGCGCGAAAGCGCCGGCTTGCGTCGCTCCACCGGGCGATGGAGCATCCGCCGGTTGCAGGCGAATGGGCGGAGGAGCCTCGAGATGGACGGTAAGCGGGTGCTGGTTGCGAGCTATGGCCGCTATTACGAGGACTTCGAGATCGGCGACGTCTACGAGCACCGCCCCGGCCGCACCATCACCGAGGCCGACAACATCCAATTCAGCCTGATCACGATGAACCGGCACCCGCTGCACTCGAACCGCGACTATGCCGCGAAGACCGAGTTCGGCCAGCCGATCGTCAACAGCGCGCTGACACTCTCGATCGTCACCGGCATGACGGTCGACGACGTGAGCTTCAAGGCGACGGCCAATCTCGGCTGGAAGGAGATCAAGCTCACGGCGCCCGTCTTCAACGGCGACACGATCTATGCGCGCAGCAAGGTGCTGGCGAAGCGCGAATCCAAGTCGCGGCCCAACGAGGGGATCGTCACCACCTACACCGAGGGCTACAAGGCCGATGGCACCGTGTTCCTCGCGTTCGAGCGGATCAGCCTCGTGCCGAAGCGCGGGCATGGGCCGGGGGACTGAGCGCGACCCGGCCGCGGCCGTGGCGCGGCTCTAGCGAGGCGCCGCGGCTCGAACCTTGCCTTCGGGCGCTGGCCGTGGCGTCATCAGGTTCCTGTGATGAGCCCGGAGCCCCGCCATGACCGCCTACGTGATCGCCGAGGTCGATGTGACCGACCCGGAAGCCTACAAGCTCTATGCCGACAAGGCGCCGGGCGTCACGTTGCCGGCCGGCGGCAAGTATCTGGCCCGCGCTGGTCATGTCGAGGCGCTCGAGGGCGAGCCGCCGCGGTCGCGTGTCGTGGTGATCGAGTTCGAAAGCCTCGAGAAGGCCCGTGCGTTCTACTACGGCAAGGCCTATCAGGAGATCATCCCGCTCCGGCAGGCTGCGAGCAAAGGCCGCCTGTTCCTGGTCGACGGCGCCAAGCCCTGATCAGGCCCGAGCCGGGAGTTGCGAGCCGCGCTCGTCGTCCCCCACCCAATCACCGAGAGCACCATGACGACAGTCACCGATCAGGCCCGCCACGACGAGCAGGAGAGGATGATCCTCGACGCCGTCGACAAGTTCCTCGCCCGCGACGTCGCGCCCTATGCGCAGAAGCTCGAGCACGACGACACGTGGCCGGCCGAGATCGTGGAGCGGATGAAGGAGCTCGGCCTTTTCGGCTGCATCATCCCGGAGGAGTACGGCGGCCTGGGCCTCGCGCCGTCGACCTACGCCAAGGTGATCGAGCGGATCTCGCGCGTCTGGATGTCGGTCTCCGGCATCATCAACTCGCACCTGATCATGGCGCGCATCGTCGATAGGATGGGCACACCCGAGCAGAAGGCGCGCTTCCTGCCGAGGTTCGCCTCGGGCGAGGTGCGCGGTGGCCTCGCGCTGACCGAGCCGGATACTGGCACCGACCTGCAGGCGATCCGGACCCACGCGAAAAAGGACGGCAACAGCGCCTATCGCATCAACGGCACCAAGACGTGGATCTCGAACGGCATCCACGGCTCCTGCTTCGCGGTGCTGGTCAAGACGGATCCCGGAGCGCAGCCGCGCAAGGCGGGCATCTCGATGTTCCTCGCGGAGAAGGGCCCCGGCTTCCGCGCCAGCCGGAAGCTCGAGAAGCTCGGCTACAAGGGCATCGATTCGGCCGAGCTGGTGTTCGAGGATTTCTCGATCCCGGCCGACAACCTGATCGGCGGCGTCGAGGGGCGGGGCATGGAATCGGCCATCTCGGGCCTCGAGCTCGGGCGCCTCAACGTCGCCGCGCGGGGTGTCGGCGTCGCGCAGGCCGCGCTCGACGAGGCGGTGAAATACTCCCAGCAGCGCCAGACCATGGGGAAGCCGATCCACGAGCATCAGGCGGTCGCGCTCAAGCTCGCCGACATGGTGACGCGGGTGACGGCGGCGCGATTGCTGGTCGAGAACGCCGCCAAAGCCATCGACAAGGGCGAGCGCGCCGACTTCGAGGCCGGCATGGCCAAGCTGTTCGCTACCGAGGCCGCATTGGAGAACGCAACCGAGGCCATGCGCATCCACGGCGGCTATGGCTACTCGAAGGAGTTCATCGTCGAGCGGCTCTACCGCGATGCTCCCCTGCTGTGCATCGGTGAGGGCACCAATGAGATCCAGCGGCTGGTGATCTCTCGGCGCCTGATCGAGAAAAATCGCATCTGATGCGGCAGGGGCTTCAGGAGAGATCCGAGCACGAGCTTGGCACGGCTGTGCTCGGCATCGGGCTGCTGCTTGCCCTCCAGGCGGTTGCGCTACTTGCCATCGGGTCGCCGGCGATCTGCCGATGCGGGTACGTCTCTCTGTGGTACGCAAATCCGTCTGGTTCCGAGACCTCGCAGCACCTGCTGGACTGGTACTCCTACACGCACGTTCTCCACGGCTTCGCCTTCTACTACCTGATCAGGCTGCTCGCGCCAGGATGGTCGGTGGCGGCCGTGCTGGTGGCCGCCATCGCTCTCGAGGCCGGCTGGGAGGTGCTCGAGAACACGCCGCTCATCATCGACCGGTATCGCCAGTCGGCGGTGGCACGAGGATACTACGGGGACAGCGTCGTGAATTCCGTCGCCGATACGCTGGCCGCGGCTGCGGGCGTTGGGCTGGCCTTGCGCCTGCCAGTGGCCATCATCGTGCTCCTGGCCGCCGGCTCGGAGGTGTTCGCCGGCTACATGATCCGTGACAGTCTCGTCCTCAATATTGCGCAGCTGGTCTATCCGAGCGAGGCGTTGTCCAGGTGGCAGATGGGCCGCTGACAGCACCGCAAGCCGGAAGGAAACGCGGTCGCACGACAGGAGGCCTTCGCGATGCTCCCCCTCACCGGTGTCACCATCCTTGCCGTCGAGCAATATGGCGCCGGCCCGTTCGGCTCGATGCTGTGTGGCGACCTCGGCGCCGACGTGATCAAGATCGAGCCCCCGGGCGGCGAGGGCGAGCTCGGCCGCCGCGTCGGGCCTCACTTCTTCGCACCTGGAGACAGCCACTTCTTCCAGGCATTCAACCGCAACAAGCGCTCCATCACGCTCGATCTGAAGAGCGCGGAGGGGGCCGACATCCTCCGCCGGCTCGCAACGGGCGCCGATGCCGTGCTGAACAACCTCCGCGGCGACCAGCCGGAGAAGCTGGGGCTGACCTATGCACAGCTCGCCGCAGTGAACCCGAGGATCGTCTGCGCGCACCTGTCTGCCTATGGCCGGACAGGCTCGCGCAGGAGCTGGCCCGGCTTCGACTACCTGATGCAGGCGGAGGCGGGCTATCTCTCGGTGACGGGCGAGCCGGACGGGCCACCCTCGCGCAGGGGGCTTTCCATCGTCGACTTCATGACCGGCTTGATGACTGTCTTCGCCATGACGTCGTCGATCATCGGCGCGCGTGCGTCAGGGCGTGGGCAAGACGTCGACGTGTCGCTGTTCGACACGGCGCTGCACAACCTGTCCTATCTCTCCGTCTGGTACCTGAGCAACGGGCACGTACAGGGAAGGGAGCCGCGCTCGGGCCACCCGTCGCTGGTCCCGAGCCAGCTTTATCGGACGCAGGACGGCTGGATCTTCATCATGTGCAACAAGGAGAACTTCTGGGCTCCACTGTGCGAGGTGATCGGCCGGCCGGAGTGGGTGCACGACGCGCGCTACGCGACGTTCAAGGCACGCCTCGACAACCGCGACGAGCTGAACCGCCTGCTGGACGAGGCCTTGTCGGCGCGTACCACGGACGCATGGATGACAGTGTTCGCCGGCAAGGTGCCGGCTGCACCCGTGCTCGATATCGCCCAGGCGCTCGACAATCCTTTCGTCGCCGAGCGAGAGGGCGTTCGCAGTTTTGCCCGCTCGCCGCAGGAGGGCGAGGTGCGTATGTTGGCGAGCCCGATCCGGGTACCAGGCGAGACATTGCCGACCCGCGCCGCTCCCGGTCTCGGCGCACACACCGAGGAGGTTCTGCGTGGTCTGGGCCTCGGGGAGGCGGACATCGCCAAGCTTCGTGCCAACGGAATCGTGTAGTGCCGGTGGCTTGACGTTCGTCATGGCGGAGGATGACGGCTCGAGCGCCATCTGCTGGGAACGGGGATCAGCCGGTTGCACAGGCGGCGACCCGCAGGATTTCGAGCAGTGGCGGTGAGCATGGCACGGGCCACAGGGCCGAGGCGCATCGTGATCATGGGTGCGGCCGGTCGTGACTTCCACAACTTCAATGTGGTCTATCGCGACGATCCCGGCAGCGAGGTCGTGGCCTTCACCGCAGCGCAGATACCGGGCATCGCCGATCGCCGCTATCCGCCGAGCCTCGCCGGCTCCAGATATCCGTCCGGCGTTCCGATTCTCGATGAAACGGAGCTGACTGAGATCTGCCGGAGGCATGCTGTCGACGAGGTGGTGTTCGCCTACAGCGACGTCGAGCAAGCGCTCGTCATGCACAAGGCCTCGATTGCCCTCGCGGCGGGGGCAGACTTCAGGCTGCTCGGGCCCAATAGCACCATGCTGCGCGGGCATGTGCCGGTGATCGCGGTCTGTGCGGTGCGGACCGGCGTCGGCAAGTCCCAGGTGGCGCGGTGGGTGTCGCGCCGGCTCAAGGAGCACGGCCTGCGCGTCGTCGCCATCCGCCACCCGATGCCCTACGGCAACCTCGCGAGCCAGGCGGTGCAGCGGTTCGCCTGCCTCGCCGACCTCCATGCGGCGCACTGCACGATCGAGGAGCGCGAGGAGTACGAGCCGCATCTCGCCATCGGCAATCTGGTTTTCGCCGGTGCCGACTACGAGCGCATTCTCGAGGCCGCCGAGCGGGAGGCCGACGTCATCCTGTGGGACGGCGGCAACAACGATTTCTCCTTCATCAGGCCGGACCTGCAGATCGTGCTCGTCGATCCGCTGCGCCCCGGTCACGAGACCACGCATCATCCCGGCGAGGCTGTGTTGCGCATGGCCGACGTCGTCGTGGTCGCCAAGTCGAACTCCGCGAATGCGGTCGACATCCGGCGCGTGACCGAGACGGCGCAGGCGCTCGCCCCGTCGGCGACAATGGTGCGCGGCGCATCGATCATCACGCTGGACGCGCCAGAGCTCGTGCGGGGCCGGCGGGCGATGGCGATCGATGACGGGCCGACATTGACCCACGGCGGCATGGCTTACGGCGCCGGATATCTCGCCGCGGTGGAGGCGGGCGCTGCCGAGATCGTCGACCCGAGGACTTCCGCGACCGGAAGCATCGCCGATGCGTTCCGGCAATTTCCGCACATCGGCAAGGTGCTGCCCGCACTCGGCTATTCGAGCGCGCAGCTCGCGGACCTCGCCGCCACCATCAACGGCTCGACGGCCGAGGTGATCGTCTCGGGCACACCGAGCGACCTCGGCCATCTCATCCCCATCGACAAGCCGGTGGTAAGGGCCCGCTACGAGTATGGCGAGGTCGGGGAGCCGTCACTGGCCGCAGCGCTGTCGCGGTTCCTCGGCGCACGCGGCCTCACTGGACGGGGGTGACATGCGCATCGTCGCGGCACTCGGCGGCAATGCCCTGCTCAGACGTGGCGAGCCACTCACCGATGCCGCCCAGCAGGCCAACGTGAGGCGCGCAGCCGGGGCGCTGGCCTCGCTCTGCGACGGACCCGTCGAGCTGATCGTCACCCACGGCAACGGTCCGCAGGTTGGCCTCCTGGCGCTGCAGAGCGCGGCAGGCCCACCGGGCAGCGAGCAGTCGCTCGACGTGCTCAATGCCGAATCCGAGGGCATGCTCGGCTACCTCATCGAGCGGGAGTTGAGAAACGCATTGCCGCCTGGACGGCAGGTCGTATCGATCCTCAGTCAAGTCCTGGTCGATCCGGCCGATCCCGCGTTTGCTTGCCCGAGCAAGCCGATCGGTCCCCTCTACGCTGAGGCGGAGGCCCGACGGCTAGCGTCGGAGCACGGCTGGTCGGTGACGAGGGACGTCGCGGGCTGGCGTCGCGTCGTAGCGTCCCCGACACCCGTAGCCGTGCTAGAGATCGGTGTGATCGAGCTGCTGGTGTCGCGTGGCATCATCGTGGTCTGCGTCGGTGGCGGGGGCATTCCCGTCGCCAGAGGTGGCGACGGCCTGCTGCACGGGGTCGAGTGCGTGATCGACAAGGATCGAGCGAGCGCCTTGCTTGCTCAAGAGCTGCGCGCCGATTGCCTGTTGCTGCTGACCGACGTGGACGCGGTTTATGCGGATTGGGGCACCAGCCGGCAGCGGGCGATCGTCGCGGCCGGGCCGGACGACATCGATGTTCGGAATTTTGCTGCCGGCTCCATGCGCCCCAAGATCGAAGCGGCCATCGAGGTCGCGCGTGGTGCCGGCATCCGCGCCGTCATCGGACGGCTGGAGGACGCTGCAGCGCTGGTGCAGGGCGGTGCAGGCACGACGGTCACGCCGGCGTGGAGCGGGCTGGTGCTGCGCGATTGAAGCCGCCCTTCAGCGGATCTCGGTCGGATCGTAGGCCAGGCCTGCCGCACCATACCCACCATCGACGTTGAGGATATGGCCCGTGACCCACGCGCATTCGTCGGACGCCAAGTAGAGCGCAGCGCTGGCCACCGCGTCCACTGTGCCGTAGGTGTGCGTGGGAATGCGATCGAGATAGCCCTTCTTGCGCGACGGACCGTGATGACTGATGCCCGTCTCGATCGGACCGGGTGCGATGGCGTTGACCATCACGCCCTGGCTCGACAGCTCGACGGCGAGAACCTTGCAGACGTGCATGACGGCGGCCTTGGAGGCGCCATAGGCGACACCGCCCATGTTGCCGCGCTGGCCTGAGATGGAGCCGATCTGGATGATGCGTCCGCCGCCTTGGCGGACCATCTCGCGTGCCGCTGCCTGGGCGGTGAGGAAGGAGCCGGTCAGATTGATCGCGAGCACCCGGTTCCAGTCGTCGAGGCTGGTATCGAGCGCCAGCTTGTGCAGGCCGATGCCGGCATTGTTGACGACGACATCGATGCGGCCGAAGCGTGTCACGGTCTCCGTGACCTGGGCTGTGCACTGCGCCGGGTCGGCGACATCGGCCCGGAAGGCGCTCGACTTGCCACCCGAGGACCTGATCGCACTTGCCGTCGCCTCTGCCCTGGCGAGGTCGCGGTCGGAGCACAGAACCGATGCCCCCTCTGCTGCATAGCGCTTGGCGATCGCGGTCCCGAGGCCGCCACCGGCGCCGGTCACGAGCGCGACTTTGTCCTTCAGTCTCATGGCTGGGCTCCTTCTCGCCTCTCGACATCTCTGCTCCGGCTTCACGGACGTAGCCGTGCAGCCTCGGCTCATTGTGGAGCCTCTGAATCGGCTCCGCCAGACCAATGGACTGCCGGATGACGATGCGCCCGCGCCAATTCAGCTCCCGGGACTTGCGCGGGCTCAAATGAGCAGTATGAATAGCGGCTAGATTGCCTATGCACAGTGTCCGATAAACGACGGGTGCATCGCGAGAAGTGCGGATTGGCGCGATCCAATATGCAGTCTGCGCCCGTTGGCTCCGACTGCCGATGGCGGCGAAATGCGGTGCCTCTACTTGCAGCTGTTCGTGTCAGGGGGATGCCATGGCAACGCCGACGACCATTTTCATGACCGGCGGCAGGGTCCGCGAGCGCGAGCGCCCGGGCGCCATGGTGGCAATTCTGGCCAACGACGATACCGATCCGGGTGATGCGTTCATCTACACTTTGTCGGATCCGTCCGGCGCCTTCGAGATCGTCGGAAACGAGATCCGTGTCATCGACGGCACGGGTATCGACTTCGAGACAAGTCCGACGATGGCAATCTCGGTGACGGTGACGGACAGCACTGCCAACACATTGACCGTCCCGCTGACCATTGAGGTTGTGAACCTCGACGAGATCGCCGGCGATGGCGCGCCCAATGCACTGGACGGAACGCCTCTGGCGGACGTCATCGACGGTCTCGATGGCAACGATACCATCGACGGCGGCAACGGTGACGACATCCTCTACGGCGGCCCCGGGGACGACGCGCTGACTGGCGGGCTCGGCGCCGACGACATGATCGGTGGAGCCGGCAACGATATCTACGTCATCGATGCGGCGACCGACTTCATTGCCGAGCTGGCCGGAGAAGGCCGAGATCTCGTCTATTCGCCGGTCTCCTATGCACTTCCGGCCGAGGTCGAGAATCTGATTCTGCAGGGATCCGCCAACATCGACGGGACGGGCAATGACGGCGCCAACTCGCTGATCGGCAATGCCGGGCGCAACGTGCTCGACGGCCGGGGTGGGGCGGACCGCATGTTCGGTCACAGCGGCAACGATACCTACTACGTCGACGATGCCGGCGACCTCGTGGGCGAAGCCTCGGGCCGGGGAACCGACCTGGTACGGGCGACGATCTCGAAGGCGTTGTTTGCCAATGTCGAGAATCTGATCCTCGAAGGCACCGACCATCTCAACGGCTCTGGCAACGCGCAGGTCAACTCGCTGATCGGCAATGCCGGCAACAACGTGCTCGACGGTCGCGGCGGCGCCGATCGCATGTTCGGCCACGCAGGCGATGACACCTACATCGTGGACAACGTTGCCGATGTCGTGGGCGAGGTCGCCGGCAACGGCACCGATACGGTTCGCGCTCGGATCGACTGCACGCTCGGCAATTTCGTCGAGCGCCTCATCCTGTCCGACGCGGGGCTCAACGGCACCGGCAACGCGCTCGACAACGAGATTTTCGGCAATGCAGGCATCAACCGCCTCGACGGCGGTGAGGGCAACGATACGCTGACCGGTGGGCTCGGATCGGACACGCTGGTCGGTGGAGGCGGGGTCGATACGGCGGTTCTCGCCGGCGAGCTCTCTGACTACGCCTTTTCAGGAACGCTCGCGAGTTTCACGGCCACCCACCTCGGCACAGGGGGCGAGCTGGATACCCTCGAAGGCATCGAACGGATCCGGTTCGGGACCGGCGCTGAGGCCGACGTGGTGAGCCTGCTCGACGTATCGGCGCCGGCCGTCGCGATCACCGCGATCGAGGGCGGCGACGACACCGTCAACGGAGCCGAGGCGGCCGACGGCATCCTCGTCACCGGCACGGCCGACGCAGGCGCCACGCTGACGGTCAACGGCACGGCGGTGACGATCGATGCCGGCGGCCAGTGGTCGACGACGATCGCGGCCCCGGCAACGGATGGCGTGCTTTTCGTCACGGCCGTGGCGACCGACGCCGCCGGCAACACGGCGTCGGCGTCGCGGACGCTGACCGTCGACACATCAGCGCCGGCCGTCGCCGTGACGTCCACCGGAGGTCTCGTCGGCAGCCCCGCGCAGATCATCTCAGGGACTGCAGAGGTCGGCAGCGCGGTCGAGGTGCGCGAAGGCAGCACAGTCCTCGGCACGGCGACGGTTGGCGCTGGCGGCACATGGAGCACCGCCATCACTCTGAGCGGGATCGGAGACCACAACCTCGTCGCACAGGCGAGGGACGATGCAGGCAACACCGCGACGAGCGCTGCCGTCGTCTACCGGCTGAACGCCCCGCCGGATATCACAACGGCGGCGAGTCTCACGGTCGCCGAGAACAACACCGCCGTGGTGACGGTCACCGCGGGCGACGCAGATCCCGGGCAGACGCTCGCCTATGCGATCATTGGCGGTGCCGATGCGGCGCTGTTCGGGATCGGCCAAAGCACCGGAGCCTTGTCGTTCCTGGCGGCTCCCGATTTCGAGGCGCCTCGCGATGCCGGCGCCAACAATGTCTACAATCTGGTGGTTGGCGTGACCGATGGCCTCGGCGGGGCCGATACGCTGGCTTTGGCCGTCACCGTGACGGATGTCGCCGGTATCTCGCCGCCTGCCTCGAATGCCGCCACCATCACGGGTACGTCGGAGGCCGATGTGCTCACGGGCCTGGCCGGTGCGAACTCGCTGCTCGGCCTCGACGGCAACGACCGGCTGGACGGCGGTGGCGGGGACGACACGCTGACCGGCGGCGTCGGCAACGACACCCTGACGGGCGGGGCGGGTGGCGACATCTACCGCTATCTCGCGACGGACTTCGTCGGCAATGACGTCGGCGCTGGACAGAGCGACACGGTCGTGTCGGGTGCCGGCGACCGGATCGACCTCTCGGCGGCCTTGGAGGGTGTGCTGCGTATCGGCGGCCAGACGCTGGCCGCGCTCACCGCCAATACACCGGTCGGAGCCACTTTCGACGCCAGCAACTCGGTTCGCTTCACGGGTGGCCACTTGCAGATCGACGTCAATGGCGATCGGGCCTTCACGGCCGGGCTCGATTTCGATATCGGCCTCGCCGGCGTCGGCTCGGTGACATATGATTCCGCGGCCGACAATTTCCAGCTTCTGGCGGCCGCGACGCGACGGATAGCGCTCACGTTCGACGACGGGCCGGACCCCACTTATACAGCGCAGGTGCTGTCCGTGCTCGCCACCTGGAACGTACCCGCGACGTTCTTCGTGCTCGGGCAGGAGGTCGAGGAGCGGCCGGGCGTCGTCCAGAGCATTGCCGCAGCAGGGCATCTCGTCGCGAACCACTCCTACGACCATCCGGATCTGACGACGCTCAATGCCAGCCAGATCACGAGCCAGCTGACGCGGACGAGCGACGCCATCTTCAATGCGATCGGCGAGCGTCCGGCGTATTTCCGCCCTCCCTACGGCAGCTACGACGCGGAGGTCGAATCGGTTGTCGACGCTCTGGGCATGCAGATGGTCCTGTGGACCGTGGATACCAACGACTGGGCCATGCCGGGCGTCAACGCGATTGTCCAGAGCGTGCTCGCGGGCGCCACCGATCAGGGCGTCGTGCTGATGCACGACGGCGGGGGCAATCGCTCGCAGACGGTGTCGGCGTTGAGCCAGATCATCCCGGGCCTGCAGAGCATGGGCTATGAGCTCGTCACATTGGACCAGCTGACGACGCTCCCGACAACACTCTGATTTGCGCGGGAAAGCTGCGCCGCACCCCTTGGGAACTGCTCACGAATCGACGACGGTGCCTCGCCGGATGGCGGCGGCAAGCGGACCAAGTCGTGAAGCACCTGGCCAATCTCAATCCGGCGCAGCGACGCGCCGTCGAGCACGGCATCGTGCCGGGCAATGCCTCGGGATGCGGGCCGCTGCTGATCGTAGCCGGCGCGGGCTCGGGCAAGACCACGACGCTGGCGAGCCGCGTCGCGCACCTCATCGTCAACGGTGCGGACCCGAACCGCATCCTGCTGCTGACGTTCTCGCGGCGGGCCGCTGTCGAGATGACACGCCGGGTCGCGCAGATCGCCGATGGGACTCTCGGTGGTCGGGGACGCGGCGTCGCGGGCGCGATTTCCTGGTCCGGCACGTTTCACGGCATCGGCGCACGTCTCCTTCGACAATTCGCGCCGCGGATCGGCCTGTCGCCGGGCTTCTCGATCCACGACCGCGAGGACGCCTCAGACTTGATAAACCTCGTGCGGCACGACCTCGGGCTATCGGCGAAGGAGGTGCGCTTTCCGCTCAAGTCGACATGCCTTGCGATCTACTCGCACGCGGTCAACTCGGGGCTGCCACTGGAGGAGGTGCTCGAGCGACATTTCCCGTGGTGTGCCGCGTTCGGCGCGGAGTTGCGCCGGTTGTTCGACGGGTACGTGGCCGCCAAGCAGGGCCAGGACGTGCTCGATTACGACGATCTGCTGCTCTACTGGGCGGAGACGATGCGCGCCGAGGTGGTGGCAGCCGATGTGCGGGCGCTATTCGACCACGTGCTCGTCGACGAATACCAGGATACCAATCCGTTGCAGGCCGCGATCCTGCTCGGGCTCAAGCCGGACGGGCGCGGCCTCACGGCCGTCGGTGACGATGCGCAGTCGATCTACGGCTTCCGCGCGGCGACGGTGCGCAACATCCTTGACCTGCCGTTACAGTTCACGCCGCCGGCTGAGGTCATTACGCTCGAGCAGAACTATCGCTCGACTGAGCCGATCCTGGCGGCCTCCAACGCGGTCATCGCACTCGCCAGGGAGCGCTTCACCAAGGACTTGTTCACTGAGCGCGCCTCGGGCCAGAAGCCGCGGCTGGTCACGGTATCGAGCGATGTGACACAGGTCGGCGCCATCGTCGAGCGCATCCTCGCCAATCGCGAGGCCGGCATGCCCTTGAAGTCGCAGGCCGTCCTGTTCCGGACATCGCATCACAGCGGCATGCTCGAGATCGAGCTGGCGAAGCGCAACATCCCCTTCGTCAAGTTCGGTGGCCTCAAGTTCCTCGAGGCGGCCCATGTGAAGGATCTGCTGGCAGTGCTGCGCTGGGCCGAGAACCCGCGTGATCGTGTCGTCGGGTTCCGGGTGCTCCAGATGCTGCCGGGCATCGGGCCCCAGTCGGCTGCCAAAGCCTTCGATCGCGTGGCGTCGAGCGGACCGCCGTTCGTGTCGCTCTCGATCTTCCGGCCCCCTGCCGCGGCCTTGGAGAGCTGGCCCGACCTGGTTGCACTGCTGGAGCTGCTCCACGAGCGCAAGGCTGGTTGGCCGGAGGAGATCGACGCGGTACGGAGCTGGATGCTGCCGAATCTCGAGGCGCGCTACCCGGACGCCGCCGTGCGCAGCGGCGATCTCGAGCAACTGGTGCGCATCGCGTCGCAGTACCCCACACGCGAGCGTTTCCTGACGGAGCTGACGCTCGACCCGCCTGACGCCACGAGCGACGAGGCCGGCGCGCCGCTGCTCGACGAGGACTACCTCATCCTCTCCACGATCCATTCGGCGAAAGGCCAGGAATGGACCGCCGTCTACATCCTGAACGTCGTTGACGGCTGCATCCCGTCCGACATGTCGACGGGGCGAGCCGAGGACATCGAGGAGGAGCGACGGCTGCTCTACGTGGCGATGACACGCGCCAAGGACGAGCTGCATCTTCTCGTGCCGCAGCGCTTCTTCGTGCACCAGCAGGCGCGGAACGGAGATCGTCACGTGCTCGCATCCCGCACGCGCTTCATTCCGTCGTCGATGCTCGCATTGTTCGAGCCCTGTGTCTGGCCGGCGCGTGCCGTCGGCGCTACCGGCGCTCCACGGCACGCGGAGCCTGCCGTCGACCTCAAGGCGCGTCTCGGCGGCGCCTGGAAAGCCCGTGCCTGAGGTCGGGCTGCGTCAGCGGCCGCGGCCAAGACTGTTGATGTAGGCGACGATCTTGTCGATATCGGGGTCGGCCAGACGAAACTTCGGCATCTCGTCGTGCGGCGCGGCGATGCCGCGCGTCAATGGCTCCCGCAAGGCCTGCAACGGGTGGCGATGATGCAGCGTGCGGAAGAGTGGAGCCTTCGGATTGGGGCTCCAGCCCTCGTCGGCGATGGCATGACAGCCCTTGCAGTGCATCTCGGCGAGGGCCTTGCCGCCGGCGACGAGACGCTCGCTCTCGGTCGCCAGAGCGCCGGGCGCCGCGAGCCGCGCCAGACCATCCCTGGCGCCCACGAGGGAGGAATCGATCAGCAGCGCGCTGCGAAAGTCGGCGATGGCCTCCGCCGTTCGGCCCTGCGCCTCGTAGGCATAGCCGCGGTTGTTGTAGGCCAGCGCGTAGATAGGGTTGAGCATGAGCGCAGCCGTAAAGTCCTCGACCGCACGGACGAGGTCGCCCTGGGCCTTGTGAGCGAGGCCGCGGTTGTTGTAGGCGCTGGCGCCGGTCGGATTGAGGCGAATGGCTTGGGTGAGGTCGGCGATGGAGAGAGCAGCATTGCCCTTGACGAGGTGGGCATGTCCCCGGCCCACGTAGCCGATGGCGTGTGCCGGCTTGAGTCTGATCACCTCGCCGTAGTCGGCAAGCGCGCCGTCCACATCCCCTTTGGCCAAGCGGGCCTGGGCCCTCCAAAGGAAGGCCTGATGATCGTCGGGAGCCAGCCGGGCCGCCTCGTTGAGATCGGCGACGGCTGCGTCGTAGGCTCCTGCGGCGGCCCTGAGGCTGCCGCGATTGCGAAAGGCGAAAGCCTTCTCCTCGCCTGAGTAGCTTGCGCCGCCGATGACATCGGTGCACGCGGCCAAGCGGGCTTCGGGGCTCGATGCGCGCCGGCAGGCCTCGATGGCGTCGACCTGTGCCAGTGCGGTCTCGGTGGACAGGCACAGCAGCAGGGCAGAAGCGGCCAAGTCTGGCAGGCGGCTCATGTTGTGGTTCCCCCCGGAGCGCAGCGATCGCGAGCTAAGCCTGTTCGCCTCGGATCGGCTTTGCGCAGGGTCAATGGCGGCGGTCGCGGGAGCACCGACCTGGTGTTCAGTTCGACTGCCGACCGCGCCTGAGCTTTCCAGGCTGAACCATCGGCGGGGGGTGAGCCTGCGGTGGAGCTGCGCCGCCCAGTTGATCGGTGAGGCGTTTGACATGCGCGAGGATCTGGTCGCGGAGTGCCGCCCGGACGCGGCCTTCGCGGGTGTCTGCCATCACACCGAGCAGAAAGGCGATTTGCCGGTAGCGGATCCAGGGATCCTGGGTCGGGTGCTTGACGATCTCGAGGAATACGGCGTCAAGGGCGTCGGCGATCGACAGGGACGCGTTTCGGCTGGCGACCGTGCCCTGGCGACTGCTCTCCTGCTGCAGCCATTGATACCTTGCGATCAGTCTCGCGAGCTCGGTCGGCACGTCAAGCACCCCGCCTGTCTGCGACTGCCGGGACCACGATAGATGCGCCAGCCAGCAGCGGGAAAGTCATGTCCGGTGGAATGACCTTCCGCATTTCCGCCAACGCCGTCCGGTCAGGCCGGAATATCTGTTGTGCTGCGAAAGCATCGATCGTGGCCGAGTGGCGGGCGGGCGGGTGGCCGGCCGCCTGTCCGTCCGCCTGAAGCGCTCGACAGTGCCCGACGGTCAGCCGGGCTTCCTGAAGCCGGCCTCTTTCGCCTTGAGGAGCGCCACCACCACCGAGTTGACGGGTGTCGCCACGCCGACCTTGGCGCCCTCGCGTGGAATGGCGCCATTGATGTTGTCGACCTCGGCAGGGCGGCCTGCCATGTGGTCGAGCAGCATCGAAGGCCGGGCGTTCGGAATCTTCTGGCCGAATTCCTTCACGTAGCGGACGGGGTCGTCGAAATCGAGCTTGATGCCGCGTGCCATGGCGACGAGATAGGCCTCGTTGGCGCAGGCGGCTGCTACGCTCCAGGCGCTGGGACTCGCCTGCACCTCGCCGACGCGCAAGCCGGTCAGCGCGCACGGGCCCGAGTAGGTGCAATTGCAGATCAGCTTCTCCCAGACCATCTTGTGGATGTCGTCGAAGGTGAGAACCTTGAAGCCGCCAGACTCCCAGGCCTTCTTCACAGTCTCGAGACGTGGGGTCAGACCGCCGTCCATCTCGCCGAGGCGGAGAAACTCCATGCCATTGTGGTGGGCATGCCCGGGAGCCTTCATCGAGGCGCCGAAGCCGCCGACGACGCCCATCATGATGCGCTTCGAGCCGACGATCTCGGCGACCCTGTCGGCCGAGCCGAGGCCGTTCTGGATGGTCAGGATCGGTGCGTCCGGCTTGGCGATGGCGAGCGCGGCCCTGGCGGCCGCCGTGACGCCGTCGTCCTTCGTGGCGATGATGACGAGATCCGCGTCCTTGACGTCGGCCGGGCTCGTCGTGGCATTGAGCCGCACCGTGCGGTCGCCCGAGGCGCCCTCGACGCGGAGCCCTTTGGCGTTGATCGCATCGACATGGTCTTTCCAGGTGTCGACGGCCCAGACGTCGTGCTTGCCGTTGTCTGCCAGCAGCCCCGCGTAGACGGAGCCCATTGCCCCGACGCCGATGATTGCGATCCTCATGAAGTGCCTCCCTCGCGTGCGCGCCTGATTGCGCCCATATCACTGGTCAAGGCCATGCGGGCGTCAATGCTCGTGTGCGAAACAACGATCTGCTGCGAGGAGCCCGTGATGCTGCCGACCTCTGCCCTCCTGCGCGCCGGGCTGCTGCTCGTGCTGTTGCTCCCGTCCGGGCCGCGGGCCAGCGCCGAGCAGAGCAAGGCGCCAGCGGCGCCGACGACGGCCGTCAGTGTCGTCAAGATGGCCGGCGGTCTCGAGCACCCGTGGGGGCTGCAGTTTCTGCCCGACGGGCGGCTGCTGGTCACGGAGCGTCCGGGACGATTGCGGATCGTCACGCGCGACGGACGCCTGTTGCCACCGGTCGAGGGCGTGCCCAAGGTGGCGGCGACCGGCCAGGGTGGGCTGCTCGATGTCGTCCTGGCGCCGGATTTCGCGGCCACCGGCACCATCTATCTGGCGTTTGCCGAGCCGCGGGGCGGCAGCCAGAACGGCACCGCGCTTGCACGCGGCCGCCTGTTGCTCGATCCGGGCCGGGAGCGGCTCGACGATGTGGCGGTCATCTTCCGGCAGGAGCCGGCGAGCACCGGTGGATTGCACTTTGGCTCCAGGCTGCTCTTCGGCCGTGACGGCAAGCTCTACATGACGCTCGGCGAGCGCTTCCAGATGGCATTCGCGCAGGACCTCGCCCGCCATTGGGGCAAAGTGGTGCGGCTGGAGCCGGATGGGAGCGCGCCCCCCGACAATCCCTTCGTCGGCAGGGCCGGCGCACGTCCCGAGATCTGGAGCTATGGCCATCGCAATCCGCAGTCGGCTGCGCTGCACCCGTCGACCGGCGGTCTCTGGGTCGTCGAGCACGGCCCGAAGGGCGGCGACGAGATCAATATCGTCAAACGGGGCGCCAACTACGGCTGGCCCGTCATCGGCTACGGCATCGACTACTCAGGGGCCAGGCTGCACGAGACGACCCACAAGGAGGGCATGGAGCAGCCGGTCTACTACTGGGATCCGTCGATCGCCCCGTCCGGCATGGCCTTTTATACGGCGTCGCTGTTCCCGCAGTGGCGCGGCAATCTCCTCGTCGGCGGGCTGGACCGCACCTTGCGCCGCCTCGTGCTCGACGGAGAGAAGGTCGTCGCCGAGGAGGTTCTGCTCCGGGACCGGCGCGAGCGTATCCGCGACGTGCGGGAAGGACCGGACGGTGCCGTCTGGCTGCTCACCGATGCGCCGGCCGGGAGCGTGTTGAAGGTTGTTCCGCGCGGCTGAGCCTGCGCGGGCTGCAGTTCGCAAGGGCGCGCGTCGTGCTGCCGGCTCTTGCCCGGTTTCAGCGGCGAATCAACGACGGCGAACCGGTCCGCCGACGTCATCCAACGCCGTGAACATCGACAGCCGCCCGACCGGGGCGTCCGGTCAGCAGGGCGGGATCCGGCCACCCTCGGGCTGTCACCGGCGCCATTTCACCGGAATTTGCCGCCCTCGATGCTGATTTAATGCCACATATGTCACGAAATGCGGCAGCGTTTGCGCTGCACCCTTGCCGAAGCGCTTCGAATTCGTGTCACTTGCTCGACAGACGGATCAACATGGAACCGGGAAACGCTACCATGCTCAAGGCAAACCGCTGGGCGTCCATCGCCCTGGCTGCTGCCGCCTTCGCTTCGCTGGCCACGGCTGCCGACGCCAACTGCCCCGGGAATCCCAATGCCCTCGGTGTTTCCCGCGTAGTCGAGATCGACACCACGGGTGGGCCGGGGTTCGGCTTCGAGCACTTCCGAGATCACGACTTCCTGCGCGCCAAGGAGGTGGTTCTGACCTTCGATGACGGTCCTTGGCCGGGCACGACGCAGCAGGTCCTGAAGGCGCTCGAGGAGCATTGCGCGAAGGCAATCTTCTTCGTCATCGGCAAGCACTCGATGTGGCACCCCGATATCCTGCGGCAGGTCGCCGAGGCCGGCCACACCATCGGCACGCACACATTCTCGCACCAGGACCTCTCCGCACCCAAGATCGACGAGGCCAAGCGCAAGGCCGAGATCGAGATGGGCATCAGCGCGGCGCGGCGCAGTCTCGGCGACGCCGGCGACAAGCTCGGATCCTTCTTCAGGTTCCCGGCGCTCCGCCATCCGCCGGAGATGATGAAGTATGTCGGCGAGCGCAATCTCGGCATCTGGTCGACCGATATCGACTCCTTCGACTTCAAGCTCAAGGGCACCGACAAGCTGGTACCCTCCATCCTGAAAAAGCTCGAGAAGCACGGCAAAGGCATCGTGCTGATGCACGACTTCCAGAAGAACACGGCACAGGCCGCCTCCGAGCTGCTCACCCAGCTGAAAGCCAATGGCTACAAGCTGGTTCACGTGCGCTCCAAGGGCACGGTCAAGTCGATCGCCGAGTACGACGCGCAGGTGGCGACCCAGATCAAGGGCCCGGTCAGCGGCGCCAGCTCGCGGCCGACCTCGAGCGTGGTCAAGACGATCAGCGAGGTCGGAAAGTAGGCGTCAACCGTTCAGGCGGACCCAATCGTCAAATCCGAGTATTGCGACGGGCTTTCGGGCGGCCATTGGCCGCCCGAAAGCATTTGATGGCGCACCGCGAAGGAAATGACGAGCAGCGCTTGAGTATTGCCAACCCGAGGCGCTAGAGTCCGACGTTGCGCTTTTCGTCGTCCCAACGCGCGGGGCCCATCGGATGCAGAACCAACAGCACGGCGGGGTGCTACCGCCTCCGTCGACGGCGGCAGGCGCAAAGATCGCGTCCTACTGGTCGCATTTCGTGCCGAAGCTCGTCATTGCCGTGCGCGAGGGCTACGGCATCGGGCGGCTGAGCAGCGATCTGATCGCTGGCCTGACAGTCGCAATCCTCGCGCTGCCGCTGTCGATGGCGATCGCCATCGGTGCAGGCGCCACGCCGGATCGCGGCCTCGTGACATCGGTCGTCGCGGGGTTCTGCATCTCGGCTTTCGGGGGCAGTCGCTTTCAGGTCGGGGGGCCGGCTGCGGCTTTCATCGTCATCATCGCCAACATCATCGGCGCACACGGCCTGGCTGGCCTCATGACCGCGACGTTCCTCGCCGGCTTCGTGCTCGTCGCCGCGGCGATGCTGCGGCTCGGGACCTACATCAAATATATTCCGGGGCCGGTCATCCTGGGCTTCACGAGTGGCATCGGCATCATCATCGCCGTTGGCCAGTTGAAGGACTTTCTTGGCCTGAACGGTGACGTTCCGCCAGAGTTTCTGCACAAGATTGCCGGGCTGTGGGAGATCAAGGGGACCTTCAATCCCAGCGCGCTTCTGGTCGGTGGCGTCACTCTGGCCGTCATCTCGCTGATGAGGCGATGGCGGCCGAGTTGGCCCGGTCTGCTGTTCGCTGTCGTCGCCGCATCGGGCGTCGCCTGGGCCTTCGGCCTGCCTGTCGACACGATCGGCTCGCGCTTCGGTGGCATCCCCAACGCGCTGCCCGTGCCGCAGCTTCCTGACCTGTCGCCGTCGATGATCGCGGCCGTGCTGCCGTCGGCCTTCACCATCGCGTTCCTGGTCGGCGTCGAGTCGTTGTTGTCGGCCGTCGCGGCGGATGCCAAGACAGGCGGGCGCCATCGCTCGAATGCGGAGGTGCTGGGGCAGGGCATCGCCAATATCGCTTCGCCACTGTTCGGCGGTCTCCCGGCCACCGGTGTCATCGCGCGGACGGGCACGAACATCTCTGCCGGTGCCAAGACGCCGCTTTCGGGTGTATTCCACGCCGTGTTCGTGCTGCTGTTCATGCTGCTCGCCGCCCCGGCAGCATCGTACCTGGCGCTGCCGTGCCTCGCCGCCGTCCTGCTCAACGTCTCGTGGCGCCTGATCGACTATCACGAGGTGTCGCATTTCCTCACCCGGGCGCCATTCGACGATCGCCTGGTTCTGATCGCGACGCTGGTCCTGACGGTCGTGGTCGATCTCAATGTCGCCATCGGGGTCGGCTTCGGTCTGGCGTGCATGCTGTTCATGCATCGTATGTCGGAGGCCTCGATCGCCGGCGTCGGCGAGGGAAGGCTCGACGACCGCGATCTGGACGACGTCTCGACCCCGCGCTCCGTGCTGACCGAGATGCCGCTGCCTGTCGGCATTCGCGTGCTTTCGCTGCGCGGACCGCTGTTCTTCGGAGGCGCCAGCACGGTGGTCGACACGCTGCGCAACAGCCCGGCCTACCCAAAGGTCCTCATTCTCAGGATGCGCGACGTGCCACTGGTCGATGCGACGGCGCTCTCGGCACTCGAGGACCTGGCAACCGACCTGGCCAAGCACGACAGCCGCCTGGTGATCTCTGGACTGCAGAAGCAACCGCGCGAGGCGATGCACCGGATGGGGCTGCTCAAGCGCCACAGGGTGATCGTCGCCTCGAACGGGTTCATCGCACTGGAGAAGGCCAAAGGGCTGCTGGCGGGGCTGGGCTCCAGGAGCTGATCCTCGCGGAGGTCCAGTCGGCGAGAAGCGGAGCCGGCTCCGCCGCGAGCGGAATGAGGCGTCCGACGGTTGCGTAGCGGGCCGCGCCGCCGCCGGACAGGGGACGCGGCGGTGTGGCCGAAGGGATGCTGTCGGCCGCCCCTTCATTCCGGGCGGCCGAGGTGCTATCTCCCGCGCATGACCGACACATCGCTGATCCGCAACTTCTCCATCATCGCCCACATCGATCACGGCAAGTCGACCTTGTCCGATCGGCTGATTCAGCTGTGCGGCAACGTCTCCGACCGCGAGATGCAAGACCAGATCCTCGACTCCATGGACATCGAGAAGGAGCGGGGCATCACCATCAAGGCGCAGACCGTGCGTCTCGACTACAAGGCCAAGGACGGCAAGACGTATCAGCTCAACCTGATGGATACGCCCGGCCACGTTGACTTCGCCTACGAGGTTTCCCGCTCGCTCGCCGCCTGCGAAGGGGCGATCCTGGTCGTCGACGCCTCGCAGGGCGTCGAGGCTCAGACCCTCGCCAACGGCTATCAGGCGCGCGACACCAACCTCGAGATCCTGCCCGTTCTGAACAAGATCGACCTGCCTGCGGCCGACGAGGACCGTGTCAAGCAGCAGATCGAGGACGTGATCGGTATCGATGCGTCAGGGGCTATCGGCGTCTCGGCCAAGACCGGGCTCAATGTGCCGGCCGTGCTGGAGGCCATCGTCGAGCGCCTGCCGCCGCCAAAAGGCGAGCGCAAGGCGCCGCTGAAGGCGCTGCTGATCGACAGCTGGTATGACGCCTATCTCGGCGTCGTCGTGCTCGTCCGGGTCAAGGACGGCGTGATGAAGAAGGGCCAGCGGGTCAAGCTGATGTCCTCGGGCGCCGTCTATCAGCTCGACCGCGTCGGCATCTTTCGGCCGAAGCAGGAGATGCTCGACGAGCTCGGCCCCGGCGATGTCGGCTTCTTCACGGCCGCGATCAAGCAGGTCGCCGATACGCGTGTCGGCGACACCGTCACCGACGAGAAGAACCCGACGCCGGAGCCGCTGCCTGGCTTCAAGCCGGCGCAGCCGGTGGTGTTCTGCGGCCTTTTCCCGGTGGACGCCGCCGATTTCGAGGATCTGCGCGAGGCCATGGGCAAGCTACGCCTCAACGATGCGAGCTTCTCCTACGAGATGGAGACCAGCGCCGCGCTGGGCCAGGGCTTCCGCTGCGGCTTCCTCGGCCTCCTCCATCTCGAGATCATCACCGAGCGTCTGGAGCGCGAGTTCAACCTCGACCTGATCACGACCGCGCCGAGTGTGATCTACCAGATGCACATGACGGACGGGACGATGCAGGAGATGCACAATCCTGCCGACATGCCCGACACCATGCGCATCGATCACATCGAGGAGCCGTGGATCGAGGCGACGATCCTGGTGCCGGACGACTACCTGGGGGCGGTGCTGAAGCTCTGCCAGGACCGGCGCGGACGGCAGAAGAACCTGACTTATGTCGGCACGCGCGCGATGCTCGTCTACGAGCTGCCACTGAACGAGGTGGTGTTCGATTTCTACGACCGCCTGAAATCCGTAAGCCGCGGCTACGCCTCGTTCGACTACCATATCAAGGGGTACGAGGAGGGCGACCTCGTCAAGCTCTCGGTCCTGGTCAACGGCGAGCCGGTTGACGCCCTGTCGATCATCGTGCATCGCACGCGCTCCGAGCAGCGGGGCCGCGCGATGTGCGAGAAACTCAAGGAGCTGATCCCGCAGCACCTGTTCAAGATTCCGATCCAGGCGGCGATCGGTGCCAAGGTGATCGCCCGCGAGACGATCAGCGCACTTAGGAAGGATGTGCTCGCCAAGTGCTACGGCGGCGATATCACGCGCAAGCGCAAACTCTTGGAAAAGCAGAAGAAGGGTAAGAAGAAGATGCGCGAGTTCGGCTCCGTGGAGATCCCGCAGGAGGCGTTCATCGCGGCGCTGAAGATGGATGAGAACTGAGCGCCGGTCATGCTCGGCAGCACCGGCGCTGCCTTTTTTTCCATCGCGACTCCGATGCGCCGACGTTGCCTCCCGAAGGGGACGCCAGCGCCATGAAGCCGCAGGTCGCGTGGCCCCAGCGGTCGCTCAGTCGCGTCGTCCGGCTGGCTGTCTGCCCTCCGGGCATCGATGGCCGAAGGGTCCCGCCCGGCGACAGCCGAGCGGCACGCCGTCAGGCTGCGCGCTTGGCCGGAGCTGGCAGAGCTGTCGGAGCGGCCAACGGGAGAGCCGAAGGCGATGATCGGCCCTTGCCCGGCACGAACGACATCTGCCAGTGCTCGACGCAGTAGGGACGACCGAGCACCTGCTGTGCGCCGCAGAAATGGAAGCCGGACTGACGCGGATCGCCCAGAGGCCAGCGGCACTCGTTGGCTTCGAGCTCGAGGAGCGTCTTGGCCTTCGTTGATTTGTTGCTCATGAGGCTATGTCCGAACTGATGACCGATTTCTCACTGATGGAGCAAATGTAGGAAGGGTCATGATGCAGCGCAATATGTGATTGTGCGACGCAACAGCACAAGTCTTGTCAGGAATTTGACAGCGACGCGCGAGTGACCCTGATGCTGTCGGCGGCGCCAACCGGATGCCTGCCCCAGATTGACGCGGGGAGGGCTGTCGCCAGGGCGAGTGCCAGCCCCACCGGCCCTGCTTGCCGCGTCAGGCCAGGAAGCGCTTGCGCAGTCTCACGAAATCCTCGACTGCTGCCTCGAGCTTGGCGAAGGCGTCCTCGTCCTGGGCGAGGCTCAGCACGATCATCCCGCGACGGGCCATGTAGACGCCCCGGTCGAGGAGATCGAAGAAGAGCAGCTCCTTCAGGTCCTGGTTGCCGCGGTCGGCGTCGGCCTCGTCGCGGATCGGCCCGTCGGCGAAGTGCACGGCCATCATCGAGCCGCGCCCGGTGAACTGCATGCGCGCGCCAGCCGCCAGGCAGATGGCGTTGAGGCGCTCGCGGAGCCGGTCGCCGCGCGCGTTGAGGGCAGTGACGGCCTCCGGCGTCGCGGCCTCGGTCAATGCGGCAAGTCCGGCGCTCATCGTCAGCGTGTTGTTGTTGAAGGTGCCGGCATGCGGCAGCGCGTCGCCCCGGTTCGGGTCGAACAGCGCCATCACGTCGGCGCGGCCGCCGAAGGCACCGAACGACATGCCGCCGCCGACGTACTTGCCGAGCGTCGTCAAGTCGGGCTTGACACCGACGAGGCTCTGAAGTCCCCCCGGCGCCAGCCGCGACGTCATCACCTCGTCGAGGATCAGCAGTGCGCCGGTCTCGTCGGCGACCTTGCGCAGGCCGGCGAGGAACTCCGGCTCTGCCTGGATGCAGCCGGTCGAGCCGAACATCGGCTCGACGATGATGCACGCCAGATCTCGCGAATTGGCGTCGGCCAGCTCGCGGACGCTGGCGATGTCGTTGTAGCGGGCGACGAGCACCGGGAACGGCGCGTTCACTGGCGAGCCGCCTTTACGGAAATAGAGCACGCCGCCGTGGTAGCCGCCGGTGAAGACCATCACCTTCGATCGTTTGGTGAAGGCCCGGGCCAGCGAGACGGCCATCAGGTTGCCCTCGGTGCCCGAGTTGGTGAAGCGCACGCGCTCCATCGACGTGAAGCGCCGCGTCACGGCCTCAGCCAGCCTGACCTCGAGCTCGGTATGGCCACCGATGTTGACCCCGAAGTCCAGGGCCCGCTCGATCGCCTTGCGGATGGCGGGGTTCGAGTGACCGAACATGCCGGCCGTGTACTCCGCGAGGAAATCGACGTAGGTGTGCCCGTCTGCATCGATCAGTCGGCAGCCCTCGCCCTTGACGAAGCGCAGCGGAAACGGCCCGTAGAACAGCACCGTCCGGGTGTTGCCGCCGGGCAGGCTGCGCTCGGCCTGGAGCTGCAAGGCGTGGCTCTTCGGATTGCGCGCCGTGTAGGTGGCGCGTGCCTCGACCAGGGCGTCCTCGAGCGAGGCGTTGGCCGGCAGACGGTCGGTGGTGGCGGAGGCTGTGGGCATGGCGGGGCTCCTGGCGCTCTGCCCGCAACGGCGGACGATCGCGCAAATCCTACTCCGAACCGACACGGTCGGGGATAAGTCGGTGGCGGTCAACTGCGCCGGTTCCATCACCCGGCGGCCGGCATGCGCAGGATGGCGAGCGCCAGGGCCTGGGCACGGGGCACCAGTGTCTCGACCTCGAGATACTCCTCGGGTGTATGCGCATTGCCGCCGACGGGACCCGTAGCGCAGATGGTCGGACAGCCGACACCGGTGGTGAAGCCCGAATCGGCGCATCCCCCCGAGAACTCGCCGGCGACCGTGAGGCCTGCCGAGGCGGCGGCGTCGACGTAGGTCGCGAACAGCTCGTCGCTGCCGGCGGGCTTGGTCAGAGGCATGAACTCGCCGAGCATCTCGAGCCGGGCTGTGGTGCCGGCAACCGTCGCCGTGTCGATGATGCGGCTGATGGCGTCGAGTGCCGTGCTGCGGTCGCCAGGCTTCACGTAGCGCAGATCGATGCGGCCCTCGGCGTGGGGGGCGGTGGTATTGACCGACTGGCCGCCACTGACGAGGCCAACGTTGACCGTGATGCCGCGACCGAGGTCCGTCAGGGCGTGCAGCTTGACGATCTTGTGGGCGATCTCCCCGATCGCCGAGATCCCCTTCTCGAAATTGCCGCCCGAGTGAGCCGCCTTGCCGAGCACCTCGAAGCGCATGAACACGCCGCCCTTGCGCCCCGTGACCACGTTCCCGGTCGGCCGGCCGGGCTCGGAGTTGAAGACGCAGCGCGCCTCGCGCGCCACCTGCTCGATGATCGGCCGGCAGCCAGGCGAGGCGATCTCCTCGTCGGACGTGATGAGGCTGGCGAGCGGGGCCGGATTGCCGCCGAAGCGCTTGAAGGCAGCGAGCACGAAGGCGTTGAGCACGAGACCGCCCTTCATATCGACGACGCCGGGGCCGTAGGCGCGCCCGCTCTCGATCCTGAATGGGCGCCGGCCCGCCTCGCCCTTCGGGAAGACAGTATCGCGATGACCCATCAGGACGATTGGCTTCTCGTTGCTGGGCTGATCGTCCAAGCGGATGTGGATGGCGTTGCCGAGCGCCTCGAGGGGCTCGATCCGGACCGGCATTCCCTCGGCCTCGAAGAAGCCGACGAAGCGGTCGCCGACCCGATCGACGCCAGCCTTGTCGTAGCTGCCGCTGTCGATGTTGACGACCTCCTCGAGCAGCCTCAGCATCGCCGGCTTCTGCTCGGTGAGCCAGGCGCAGATCCGGGCTTCGTGCTCGGTGAGGGTCTTGGTGCTTGCCATCGTCTTAGGTCCCGCCTTCGGTCTGCTGCCGGAAAACTGTAGCGAGCGCGGCAGCGTCAGAAAAGCCCGGAAAAGCCGGCCCTGGCCATGCCATCTCGACGGCGATCCGGTGTGCTCAGATCGTCGCTTTCAGCATTCACTTTGGTTGTTAATCCGAGTGGCAGTGTCGTGTTTTCTCGATTGTCGAAACCCCGGCAATGTGGGATTTTGTGGGCGCGTTGCAGCGCTGGCGTTGGGCTGCAACAGCTGCTTGGTGTGCCACTCCTGCCAGATAGGTAAAGCGAGACATGTATTCGGAGCTTGTCCATCTTCTCCAGGAGCTGAAGCCGCCGTACATTTTGCTCGTTCAGGCTTGTATCATCGTCTTCTTCCCGTACTTCCTGTGGCGGGTGCTGGGGCTCGAGAGGTGGTTTCCACTCGGCGTCGTGCAGATTTTCTCGGGCGTGCTGCTTGGCCCATCGATCTTCGGCGCCATCGATGCCGCGTTCTTCAATCCGAGCCCGCACTTTGACCCGTCGAAGCCTGTGAACGCCTGCACCAACCCGCAGGCCCGCGAGCTGTTCAACGCCATCTTCGGGACGACGTGCTATCACGGCACCCAGATCGTCAACCGGGCCGCCGGCATCGCGTCGGTTGCAACCATCGCGGTCTGTCTGTTCGGCTTCATCGCCGGCACCGATGCCGACAAGGAGTTGATCCGCAAGTCGGGCCGATCCGTGCTGTCCATCGGCTTCAACGGCATGCTGTTCGGGTGGGCCCTCGCTACGGTCGCCGGATACTTCATCTACCTCTACTTCCCGGCCGCGCGCGGCGCCAATGCCAGCCTGGTCAATTTCCCGATCGCGTTCGGGCTCGTGATCGCAGTGTCGGCGCTGCCCGTTCTGGCCCTCATCCTGCGGGGACTGGATATCACACGCCGGCGCATGGGCGCCGTGGCTCTGGCAGCGGCCAGCATCGCCGACACGATGATGTGGCTCGGCCTCGGGATCGTCGTCGCGCTGGCGCTGGGCGGCAGCCTGCCGGTCGCCCTGTCGAAGGCCGCCGCCGGCGCCTTGCTCTCGATCGGTTTCATCAAGCTCGTCATCTCGCCCGTGTTCGACCGGCTGCTGCGTCAGGAGGCGCCTGAAAGCGCCATCCTGACGCTGACGGCCCTGTCGATCTTCATCTCCTCCGCCATCACCGGCATCACGGAGCTTCACCCGGTGCTCGGCGCGTTCGTTGCCGGATACTTCCTGCCGGACAAGGTGCGCGAGATGGCGGCCCACCGCCTGGACCAGACGACCATCCTCGTCCTGATGCCGTTCTTCTTCCTGAACACGGGCTTGAACACGGTCTTCGACTTCTTCGATCCGAACGTCTGGATCCTGTTCCTGATCAGCTCGTTCCTCTGCGTCTTCGGCAAGATGATCGGCCACGGCGTTGCCGCGCGCATGACTGGCGAAAGCTGGCCGTTCGCCATGAGCATAGGCATGCTTCTGCAGACCAAAGGCCTGATGGGCCTGATCGTGATCGTTGTGTTCCTCGAGAAGGAGGTCGTGTCGCCGCTCATGTTCTCGGCCGCCGTCTTCATGTGCATGTTCTCGACCGGCCTGCCGACCCCAGCCATGCGCGCCATGTTCCGCATCTACGGCGACGAGCTCAAGGACGGCGGCAGAAAGGCCTCGGAGACACCGATCTTGGTCGATGGGGCCCCGGTTTCTGCGACGCCCGCACTGACCGCCGGAAACGTGCTCGCGAGGCTGGCGTTCCCCGACGATATCGGCAACTTCCCGGTCGCGGCGCCTAATGTTGTGCTCGGCCGCCACAGCGAGGACGATATCCATATCAACGATATTCGCGTCTCGCGTCATCATGCGCGGCTGACACTCACGCACGACGGCAAGTTCGAGATCCACAACCTGACCGCCGACAGGGCCGACGCCAACCCGATCCTGATCAACGGCGTCGCGCATGAGCATGCCGTCCTCGCAGAGGGCGACAAGGTGGCGCTCGGTGATGCCCCGCCGTTCACGTTCCACTACGTTCCGCGCGCGAGCTGAAGCTGCAGCAGCTGCCTCGGCAGCCTGATGCGATGGAGAGTGCAATGGCCAAGCCTGCAAAGCCCGGCGAGCCGGCAACTCAGATCATTCCTGCCGACCGAGGCCAGCGGGCCCCTGCCGACATGGACAACATGATGACGACCGTGCGCTCGGTGCGCGTCGGTCGCCTCATCGTCACCGATGGTCCAGGCAAGGGGCAGTCGATCGAGTTCTACCAGGGCTCCAATTCCATCGGCCGGGATGCCACGAAGAACGTGGTGGCAATCGATTTCGGTGATGCTGCCATCCATCGCGAGCACCACGCCTATCTCACCTGCAACAAGGGTGTGTGCACGCTCAGCGACAACGGCAAGCAGAACCCGATCAAGGTGAACGGCAGGATGCTCGAGGGCGAGACCAAGGTCGGCCCCGGCGACGAGATCATGCTCGGCGTGACGAAGCTGCGCATCGAGCTCGGCTGATCGGGAGCCGCGGCGAGGTGGATCGCCACCGCCCCCGGTCGTGCTCCGGCGTCAGCATGCCGCGCCGCGTCGAAGTCCGATTGTCCTGCGCGGGTGGGTGCGCCACCCTGCGCGTCGAAGCTCCACCTTCGACACGTGTGGAGCGTTCTCTGTCCTGGAGCTCCAGCCATGAAGATCGGTGTCCTCTTCACGTCGCATCCCGATCCTGCGACCGAGCCCTATCCGCATCACGCCGTCCACGAGCGCACGACCCGTGAGGTGCTCGAGGCCGAGCAGCTCGGGTTCGACAGCATCTGGATTGCCGAGCACCACTTCTCGAACCGGTATGGCATCCTGCCGGATCCGTTCAGCTACCTCTGCTACCTCGCTGGCAAGACCAGCCGCATCAAACTCAGTGCCGGGGTGATGGTGGTGCCGTTGCACCATCCGCTGCGTATCGTCGAGAATGCGGCGTTCGTGGACATCTTGAGCAACGGGCGCTTCCAGCTCGGCCTCGGCTCGGGCTATCGGCCCTACGAGTTCGATGGCCTCGGCGTCGACTACGAGCAGCGGCGCGAGATGCAGGAGGAGGCCGTGCCGCTGATCCTCAGGGGTTTCCACGAGAAGCGCGTCAGCGCGTCCGGCCGCTATTACAACTTCGAGATCGAAGACGGCTACGAGATCCTGCCACGGCCGGTGCAGCAGCCGCATCCGCCGCTGTTCCTGGCCGCGGGGACGGAGCGCTCGATGGCCTACGCCGCACGCAACGGTTTCGGCCTCATGCAGTCGTCGCTGCCGTCGGTCGAGACGATCGCGGCGCATGTCGCGCACTATCGTCGCCACATGGCGGAGGCGACGGCGCCCTTAGATCGGAATCCTGCCTTCGGCGAGGTCGATGTGGCGCGCATGGTCTATGTCGCGCCGACGGATGCCAAGGCGCGCGAGGAGAGCGAGGCGGGCATCGTGCGTCACATGAAGAGCTTCCTCGGTGGCGGCAACACGGGCCGCTACCTCGGCGAGGTCACCGAGAAGTACGACGAATCTGCCTTCGCCTACGACCATCTTGCCAAGACGACGCTGCTGCACGGCTCGCCCGATACGGTCATCCGACGCATCGAGGAGTTCCGGCGGGCGGGGGCGACCTCGCTGATGCTGCATTATCCGCCCTATTACGGACCGGAGCGGACGCTCGGCATGCTGCGCCTCTTCGCCAAGGAGGTGCTGCCGCACGTCCAGCGGATGGCCGCGTCGCCGCATCGGGCGGCAGCGGAATAGCAGGCGGGGGGCCCCTCAGGTGCGGCGGCTGCCCGGGGCGAAGTCCGGAGCCGCCAACTCGAATCCGGTAAACTCGAAGGCCGGCGCGACCGTGCAGCCGACGAGCGTCCATGCGCCGAGCGATCGAGCCTGCTGCCAATGGCCGGCCGGCACGACGATCTGCGGCGCGTGGCCGGACGCAAGGTCGGCGCTGAGCGTCAGCGTGGCCGGAGGAACGCCGGCGTCCGGCGACACCGCGAGCTCGAGTGGTGCGCCGGCGTACCAGTGCCAGACCTCGGCTGCGTCGACGCGGTGCCAACGGGACGTTTCGCCTTCAGTCAGCAGAAAGTAGATCGCCGTCGAGCAGGCACGTCCGGTGGTGGTAGCCGCAGGGTCACGGAACGTCTCCCGATACCAGCCGCCCTCCGGGTGCGGGGCGAGGTCGAGACGCCGGATCACCTCCCCAGCGCCCGCCAACGGCACCGTTGCACCGGTCACAGAGGCACCCGGATGATGGCGCGCAGGCCTCCCATCGAGCTTTCGCCGAGCGTCACGTCGCCGCCGTGGCTCTTGGCGATATCGCGCGCGATGGCCAGCCCGAGGCCTGAATTCCCCTCGTCCTGATTGCGCGCATCGTCGAGGCGATAGAATGGCCGGAAGACGTTCTCGCGCTCCTCCTTCGGGATGCCCGGGCCGTTGTCGTCGACCTCGATGCGCAGCCACCCGCGCTCAGTGGCGGCGCGGATCACGATCTGGTCACCGAAACGGGCAGCGTTCGAGACGAGGTTGGTGATGGCCCGCTTCATCGCATTGCGCTTGAGCGGGATGGTCAGCTCGCGTCGCCGGCGCCGGATCTTCAGCGTCGCCGGGACTCCGAGGTGCTGTGTCTCGGCAACGATCTCCTCGAGCAGCGTCCGCACATGCGTGCGGGTGGCCACCTCGCCGCCGTCGCCCTTGGCGAAGGCGAGGTAGTCCTCGAGCATGTGCTGCATTTCCTTGAGGTCGGCCTTCATTGCCGCGATCTCGGGTCCGTCGCCGAGGAAGGCGAGCTGCAGGCGCAACCGGGTCAGCACGGTGCGCAGGTCGTGGCTGACGCCGGCCAGCATCGTGGTGCGCTGCTCGACGTGCTGGGTGATGCGCTCGCGCATCTCGAGAAAGGCCTGGCTCGCCTGCCGCACCTCCCGCGCGCCGCGCGGACGGAAGTCGTCCGGCACCGGCCGGCCCTTGCCGAAGGCGTCGGCTGCTTCTGCGAGGCGCAGGATGGGGCGGATCTGATTGCGCAGGAACAGAATGGCCACGGTCAACAGCACGACCGACGTGCCGACCATCCACATCAGGAAGATGTGGGAGTTCGAGGCGTAGGTCTGGCTGCGCCGCGCGAGGAAGCCGAGCACGGCGCTCTGGTGCTTGACGCGGATCTCCACGTGGTCGGACTGGCCGACGGTGTCGATCCAGAAGGGGTAGCTCACCTGCTTGGCGATCTCGCGCGACAGGGTGCGGTCGAGCAGCGTGAAGAACGGCTTCGGCTGCGTTGCCGGCAGATCGCCGGCGGGCAGGATACGCATCGACAGGCCGAGGCGCTCCCTCGCCATCTCCAGCAGCCGCGCATGCTGGTCCTCACCGCGGTAGTCCTCGTAGACGTCGATGAGCGCGGCGATGTCGCGCGCGGTCGCTTCGGACAGTCGCCGCGTCACGGCCTGCCAGTGCCGCTCCATGAAAGAGAACGCCACGACGCTCTCGAGCAGCACGATGGGCGTGATGATGATCAGCAGCGCGCGCGCGTAGAGCCCGGTCGGCAGCACGGCCGCCAGCAGTCCTGCCACGGGCGCCGTCAGCTCGCCGAGCATCGTCCGGAGCCTGCGCCGCGAGGGGCCACCCGGCGCCCGAGCCGCTGCAGTGGCCGCAGGCGCCTCATTCTGATCCGCTGCTGCGATGGCACCGTTCACACGCGTTTTCCCCGGGAGGTTGGCCCTGTCGCGACGCTAGTCGACGTAGAGGATGTAGCCCTTGCCGCGCACGGTCTGCAAATAGACGGGATTGGAAGGGTCGGCCTCGATCTTGCGCCGGAGGCGATTGATCTGGACGTCGATGGCGCGCTCGCTGCCCGTCGATTCGTCGCTGGCGAGCTCGTGGCGCGCGATGGGTGTCCCCGGCCGGCCGGCGAAGAAGCGGAGCAGGTCGCGCTCGCGCTCGGTGAGCTTGATGGCCTCGCTCCCGCGCTTGAGCTCGCCGCGCGACACGTGGAACGTGAAGTCGCCCATCTGCACCTCCTCCCTGGGGGCGCCCGCCGCCTTTCCCCGCCGCAGGATGTTGCGCACACGCAGCAGCAGCTCACGCGGCTCGAAGGGCTTGGCGAGATAGTCGTCGACGCCGGCCTCGAGACCCGCGATGCGCTGCTCGGCTTCGGCTTGCGCGGTCAGCATGCAGATCGGGATCGGCGACGTCGACTTGAGGTCGCGGGCGAGGTCGAGCCCCGTCTCGCCGGGCACCATCACATCGAGAATGACCAGATCGAAGGCGAGCCCCCGCAGGGCGGAGCGGGCCGCCTTTGCATCCAGTGCGGTCGAGACGCGGAAGCCCTGCTCGAGCAGGAACCGGGCGAGGAGCTCGCGGATCCGTTGATCGTCGTCGACGACCAGGATGTGGGGCGCATTGTCGGGAGGAGGCTCGCGGCGCACTGCGGGCTGCTCGGTCGTCATCGATTCCCCCCCGTAAGAGCTACGGCGCGCGCTGGCGGCCACCACCTGTAGCACGGGCGACGAGGGCTGCGGCAGCGGCCTGATCCGGTGCCTCGATGACGCCGGCGAGGAATGCGGCGGCAGCCTGCTCCGAGCCGGGACCGGCAGCAGCCAGCGCCTTGCCGAGCCGCTGCGTCTGGAGGTCGAGCAGCCGTGTGGCGAGATTGCGGCCTTTCGTCGTGAGATGCAGGCGCCGCTCGCGCCTGTCGCTCGCGCCTGTCGCCTGCTCGATATAACCCTCGTCGACCAGCTGCTTCAGGACGCGGGCGAGACTCTGCTTGGTGATCTTCAGGATTCCGAGGAGGTCGGCGACGCGCAGGCCCGGGTTGCGGTTCACGAAATGCAGCACCCGGTGATGGGCCCGTCCGAAACCGATCTCGGCCAGGATCGCATCCGGCTCGCCGACGAAGTCGCGGTAGGCGAAGAACAGCAGCTCGACCATCGCGACGAGACGCGGATCGTCGGGCGGCCCCTTCCGGGAGCACGCGGCCTCGCCTTTCGCGGTGTCGTCCCGGGCGCGCGGATTTATGTCAGTCATGTTGACATATTTGCGGGCGATCGATACCCATGGCAAGGTTTTTCGCGGCACTCGCGCCCGCGTTCGGCTCACTCCCGCCGACGTCGGACGCATGGCAGCCTCCGCCGTCGGCCGGCTTCGGCAAGGGCCGCACGAGACCACGACGCGTGCTCGAGCAATATGGCCTCGCGACAGCACGAAAAGCCTGCAGCCGAGGCCTCGAGAGAGCGGGTTCGAGCCCGCCGGCAACGCTTGCGAGGAGACGAGCCCATGACCTCGGTTCTCATCGAGATCGACGCCTGTGCGCTCGACCGCGCGTGCATGTCCTTCGGGGCCGCACAGATCGCAATGACGACGACGACCAGGACGAGGTGACCGATGACACAGCCCGGCCAAGCCCCAGCAAGACGCACACCGTCGTTCGTGGTCGAGCGCAACGTCGAGCCGGTAGCCCTCGCCGACCGTGCCAAGCTGCTCGCCGACCCCGGCTTCGGCCGGGTCTTCACCGACCACATGGCGGTGATCCGCTACAGCGAGGGCAAGGGCTGGCACGACGCCCGCGTCACCGCGAGGAAGCCGCTGCTGCTCGATCCCGCGGCGGCTGTCCTCCATTACGCCCAGGAGATCTTCGAGGGGCTCAAGGCGTATCGCCTCGACGACGGCTCCATGGCCATGTTCCGGCCGGATGCCAATGCCCGCCGCTTCCAGCAGTCCGCCCGCCGCCTCGCCATGCCGGAGCTGCCGGAGGAGATGTTCATCGAGTCGATCCGCCAGCTCGTGGCGCTCGACCGCGACTGGTTCCCGACCGTCGAGGGCGGCTCGCTCTACATCCGGCCGTTCATGTTCGCGAACGAGGTGTTCCTCGGCGTGAAGCCGTCGTCGGAGTACCTCTATCTGGTGATCCTCTCACCCGTCGGGGGCTATTTCAAGAGCGGTGCGCCGGCCGTGTCGTTGTGGATCTCGCAAGACTATACGCGCGCGGCGCCAGGCGGCACCGGTGCTGCCAAGTGCGGCGGCAACTACGCCTCCAGTCTCGTGGCCCAGGCAGAGGCCTCGAAGCATGGCTGTGATCAGGTCGTGTTCCTCGATGCGGCCGAGCACCGCTGGGTGGAGGAGCTCGGCGGCATGAACGTGTTCTTCGTCTTCAATGACGGCTCCCTGCAGACCCCACCCCTGTCGGGCACCATCCTGCCGGGCATCACGCGCGACAGCCTGATGACGCTCGCCAAATCCGAGGGGCTCGCGGTTCGCGAGGAGCCCTACGCCATCGACCAGTGGCGCAAGGACGCCGAGAGAGGGCGCCTGACGGAGGCGTTCGCGTGTGGCACCGCCGCTGTCGTGACGCCGATCGGCCGGGTCGTGAGCCCCGAGGGCGAGTTCAGGATGGGCGCCGGCGGCCCTGGCCAGACCACCATGCGCATCAAGCAGAAGCTGATGGACATCCAGCGCGGCGTCGCCCCAGATCCGCATGGGTGGGTGATGAAGCTTGGGTAGGACGTCTTTTCTTCATCCGGAGATCTGAATGCAGCCGGCGCCGTGGCGTCCGCTGTCGTGCTTCGGCGATCCAGGCGGGCTTGCGAGGGACGCACAAGGGGGCGTGGAGTTGCCTTTGGGGTACATCCCTTCACCCCTCGTCACCATACCGCCCGATCCGCATTGATCGTGGCGGCGTCATCGTCATGATGGGAGCGGGGCGGGTGCGGGCCTGCCCGCGGTGGCGGATGGTGTCATGCGAAGGGGCGCAGGAGCACGTGGTATCGCGGCGATCACAGGTCTGCTGGCGCTGATCGCGCTCGGTGCGCCGGTGGCGGCCCAGGTCGTGCCGACGCCAGACCCGGGGCGCGATTGCCAGACTGTGCGGACCTGCAATTTCAGCCGGGGCGCCCAGGTTCGCGGCTGCCTGTCGTCCTATACCTGCCGGACCTGCAGGCTCGTCCGCGCGAGATGCAGTCTGCCGGGCACGCGTGTCTGCGAGCGGGTCGTGTGCAGCTGGGGCGGCTGAGCCCCAATCGCATGACCATCGGTGTCGGCTCGGTGGCGGAGCTGAACCAAACGTCGCCCGGCCTCGTTCCAGACCCGCGATCTGGAAAGGCTCTCCGTGGGCGATAGACCCGTCATCCTCTGGCTGCGGCAGGACCTGCGTCTCGCCGACCATCCCGCCCTGGCGGCGGCCGTGGCAACGGGCCGGCCCGTCGTACCGGTCTATCTGCTGGACGACGACAGCCCAGGCCGGTGGCGTCCTGGCGGCGCGAGTCGCTGGTGGCTCGGCACGAGCTTGCCGAGGCTGGCGGCATCTCTCGAGCGGCTCGGGTCGCGGCTGATCGTGAGGAGAGGGCCGGCTGACGCCGTGATGCCGCAGATTGCAGAGGAGGTGGGCGCGTCCGCCATCCATGTCACTCGGATGATCGAGCCGTGGGCTGCAGACGTCGATCGGACGCTCAAGGCTTCCCTGGCGGGCAGCGGCATCGAGCTCAAGCGCTTCGGCGGCGCGCACCTGTTCGAGCCGGAGACGATCCTCAGTCAGTCCGGCGCGCCGTTCCGGGTCTATTCGGCGTTCGCGCGAGCGGCCATGGCCGCGCCCACGCCGCGGCGGCCGGTCGGAGCTCCTTCCAGGCTGTCGGCACCGCAGCGCTGGCCCGAAAGCCTCGACATGGCAAGTCTCGGATTGCTGCCCTGCCACCCTGATTGGGCTGGAGGCCTGCGCGAGGCGTGGTCCCCGGGCGAGGCTGGGGCCTCCGATCGATTGTCGGCGTTCCTCGGCGGGCCCGTCGCGCGCTACCGCGCCGATCGCGACCGGCCGGATCTGATGGGGACGTCGCGGCTGTCACCGCACCTGCATTTCGGCGAGATCAGCCCACACATGTGCTGGCATGCGGCGAGGAACCGGGCGGCGAGCGGGGAGGAAGGTGGAAGCGGCGTCGACAAGTTCTGCAGCGAGCTGCTCTGGCGCGAGTTCTCGGCCTATCTGTTGCATCACTGGCCGAACCTGCCGGAAGTGCCGTTCCGGCCTGAATTCGAGGATTTTCCGTGGCAGAGCGACCCGGAGGTGCTGGCTGCCTGGCAGAAGGGCCTGACCGGCTATCCGGTCGTCGATGCGGGCATGAGGGAGCTCTGGCAGACCGGCTACATGCATAATCGCGTGCGCATGATCGCCGCGTCGTTCCTGGTCAAGGACCTGCTCGTGCCGTGGCAAGCCGGCCAGTCGTGGTTCTGGGACACGCTGGTTGATGCCGATCTCGCCAACAATGCCGCGAGCTGGCAGTGGGTGGCTGGCAGCGGCGCCGATGCGGCGCCCTATTTCCGCATCTTCAATCCGGTGAAGCAGGGTCGGACGTTCGATCCCGAAGGGACCTACGTCCGCCGCTTCGTGCCGGAGCTGGCGAAGCTGCCGGCCGAGCACATCCATGCCCCCTTCGAGGCGCCTCCGTCTGTGCTGGAGCAGGCGGGGGTGCGACTGGGCCAGACCTATCCTGCGCCGATCGTCGCGCACCCTGCGGCCCGCCGCCGGGCGCTCGAGGCGTTCGCAGCCATCCGGATCAAGGCGTAACGGCAACTCGAAGCCCCCGCGGCTGACGATTGCCGCAGCAGGTCGTCGCATGCTCTAACTGGCACGAAAGAGCGACGATCTCTGGAGACGCCTCAATGAAAGTCCTGATCCTCGGCGGCGCGGGCATGGTCGGCCGCAAGCTCGCCGAGCGCCTCGCGCGCGACGGGCGGCTCGGCAGCGCCGAGATCACCGGCCTCACACTCTATGATGTTGTCGCACCACAGAAGCCCGCTGACGCGCGCTTCCCGGTCGAGCTGCTGACCGGCGATCTGCCGGCTCCCGGCGAGACCGATAGGCTGGTCGCAGGCAAGCCCGACGTGATCTTCCATCTGGCCGCGATCGTCTCGGGCGAGGCCGAGCAGGAGTTCGAGAAGGGCTACCGCATCAATCTTCAGGGCACGATGAACCTGCTGGAGTCGATCCGGCGGGCCTACGACGGCGCCTCCCGGAAGCCCCGGCTCGTGTTCACCTCGTCGATCGCGGTGTTCGGCGCTCCCTTCCCCGAGAAGATCCCCGACGACTTCTTCCTGACGCCGCTGACCAGCTACGGCACGCAGAAGGCGATCGGCGAGTTGCTGCTGGCCGACTATACCCGCAAGGGCATCCTCGATGGCGTCGGCATCCGGTTGCCGACCATCTGCGTTCGGCCGGGAAAGCCCAACAAGGCGGCCTCGGGCTTCTTCTCGAATATCATCCGCGAGCCATTGGCGGGCCTGGAGGCCGTGCTGCCGGTCTCCGAGGACGTCATGCACTGGCATGCCTCGCCCCGGGCGGCGATCGGCTTCCTGCTGCACGCGGCGACCATCGCCGGCGCCCGGCTCGGGGCGCGCCGCAACCTCTCCATGCCCGGCCTCGCCGTCACGGTCGGCCAGCAGATCGAGGCCTTGCGCAAGGTCGCAGGTGAGAGGGTCGTGGCGCGCATCAAGCGCGTGCCGGACCCGTTCGTCCAGGAGATCGTCGCCGGCTGGCCACGCAACTTCGAGACCAAGCGCGCCATCGAGCTCGGCTTCAAGGCGGAAGCGAGCTTCGAGGACATCATCCGCGTCCACATCGACGACGAGCTCGGCGGCAAGATCGCGTGAGGAGCACAGCCATGAGCATTCCGAACAAGCCCCTCATGCTGCTCTGGGTGTCGGACACCAAGCCCTTCCAGGCGAGCCTCGCCGAGGCCGGTCTTGCCGAGCGGTTCGAGATTGCACACGTCGCACCCGGCGCGGCCGCGACCGATGACCAGCTCGCGCGATGCGAGGTGCTGCTCGCCTTCGGCGCTCCTCCAGGCACGCTCGCGAGAATGCCGCGCCTCAAGATGATCCAGTCCATGACCGCGGGCGTGGACGGGTGGATGGCGCGGAAGGACCTGAAGCCCGACGTGCCACTATCGGCTGCGCGCGGCACGCACCTGCCGCAGATGCCGGAGAACATCCTGGGCGCGCTTTTCCACATCACCAAGCACTACGCAACGATTGCGCAGAACCAGGTGCAGTCGAAATGGGTGCGCTCGCAATCGGCGACATTGTCGGGCAAGACACTTGGCATTCTCGGCCTCGGGGCCATCGGCGTCGACCTGGCGCGCCGGGCTGCCGCGCTCGACATGCGCGTGATCGGCACCAAGCGGTCGATGGGCAGCATTGCGCATGTCGACAAGGTTTATGGTTTCGACGGCACCGACGAGGTGCTCGCTGAGAGCGATTTCGTCGTGCTGTTGTTGCCGGTGACACCCGCAACCGAGAACATGCTCGACCGCTCGCGCCTCCGGCGCATGAAGCCGACGGCGTGGCTGATCAATTTTGGCCGGGGCGCGCTCATCGTCGACGACGACCTGATCGCGGCGGTGCGAGAAAAGGAGATCGCCGGCGCCGTGCTCGACGTGTTCCGGACCGAGCCGCTACCCTCGGACCACCCCTTCTGGCAGACCCCCGGCATCATGGTGCTGCCGCACATCGGCGGTGGTCATCCGGATCGCGACAAGTGGGTCGCCTCGCTCCTTACCGAGAACGTGCGGCGCCACCTCGCCGGTGAGCCGCTGAAGGAGCTGGTCGACCGCGACCGCGGCTACTGAGCGGATGTGGTGCGGCCGCTTGAGCGCCGTCAAGTTGCCGAAAGGGGACCGATGCGACAAAGCGCTGGGAGCCGGGCCGTTAACGGACCGCTAGAAATTTTCTAAAGTGCGGGCGTTGGGTGCCGCAGTGTGCCGGCGAGGCGATCACCGGCGGCCGAGTCGCCGTTCCGGCCATGATGCCGCGCTGGTCGGCAGTCGATTGCCTGCGGGACCGTCAGCGGGAGTGGAGACGAGACGCATGAATTACGATCGCGCGTTCAAGGACGCACTGGCCCGCATTCATGGGGAAGGCCGCTATCGCGTCTTTGCCGACATCTGCCGAACGCGCGGCGCATTTCCTAGAGCGGTGCGGCACGGCGACACAGGCGTTCGCGAGATCACCGTCTGGTGCTCGAACGACTATCTGGGCATGGGCCAGCATCCGGCGGTGCTCGCAGCCATGCACCAGGCCATCGACGAGGTGGGCGCCGGGTCGGGCGGCACCCGCAACATCTCGGGCACAACCCACTATCACGTCGAGCTGGAGCAGGAGCTCGCCGACCTCCACGGCAAGGAGGCGGCGCTGGTCTTCACGTCTGCTTTCGTTGCCAACGACACCACGCTCGCCACGCTGCAACGGCTGCTGCCGGGCTCGGTCATCCTGTCCGACGAGAAGAACCACGCCTCGATGATCGCCGGCATCCGCAACGGCGGTGGCGAGAAGCAGGTGTTCGATCACAACGACCTCGTCGACCTCGAGCGGCGCTTGGCCGCCCTGCCGCGTGACCGGGCCAAGATCATCGCGTTCGAGAGCGTCTACTCGATGGACGGGACCATCGCGCCGATCGCCGGCATCACGGCTTTGGCCCGTAAGTACGGCGCGATCACCTACCTCGACGAGGTGCATGCGGTCGGCATGTACGGCCCCCGCGGCGGCGGCATCGCCGAGCGCGACGGCGTCATGGCCGAGGTCGACATCATCAACGGTACGCTGGCCAAGGGCTTCGGTGTGATGGGCGGCTACATCGCCGCGAGCCGCGACATCTGCGACGCCATCCGCAGCTATGCACCGGGCTTCATCTTCACGACGTCGCTGGCGCCGGCCATCGCGGCGGGCGCGGTCGCCTCGATCCGCCACCTCAAGGTGTCGGGTCTGGAGCGGGCGCGCCATCAGGAGCGCGCACGGACCCTGAAGCGCCGGCTCAAGAATGCGGGCCTGCCGGTCATCGACAACCCGAGCCATATCGTGCCGGTGCTGGTCGGCGACCCTGTGATCTGCAAGCGGGTCACCGACATGCTGCTCGACCGCTACGGGATCTACGTTCAGCCGATCAATTACCCGACCGTGCCGAAGGGCACGGAGCGGCTTCGCCTGACGCCGACGCCGCTGCATTCGGACGCCGATATGGATCATCTCGTGGCAGCGTTGTCTGCGCTCTGGGCCGAGTGTCCGGTGTCTCTCGAGCAGAAGCGGGCGGCGGAGTAGCTGGCGGACGACCGGTCAGCGCCGGGGCGCCCGGAGCAGCAGCGAGCCTGGCTGGCGCGCCCCGGGCCACCGGCTGTCCTGTGGCCCCGCGAACCTCAGTTGCAACAGCCTCCTGTTACGCGATCAGGCCTCCGCCGGCTCGGGACCGACGGGGTCGACGCGGCCGATGGCAAGCGCCATGATTTTCGCCATGACCTGCTTCGCGGACTCGATGTCGGCGATGTTCAGCTTCTCGCCGCCGGTGGGCGTGAGCAGGATCGAGCGTCCTCCAACCTCGAAGGCGAAAACGGGATGGCCTTTGTAGGCGACGTTGCAGCTGGGGCCGTCGACCACCACCAACTCGATCCCGTCGGCCGTGCTCTTGCCGTCGCTGAGGCTCGCGCAGATGCGGTCGAAGGTAGCGCGCTGCATCCGCTCACGAGAGCGAATGACCTCCAGCTCCGCAAGCACCAGGTCATCGTACCAGACTTTCGTGCTCATCGGCCTGCCCTTTGCTTCGGCTATGTGGGATCGCCAACCCTAGCAGGCCCCGAGTTAAGCCTTGGACAATGCGCGGTGAGCCGCCGTCACAGCCTCGCCGGTGGGTATAGGTGGCCGGTGCCACTATTGTCGGTCACTCGGCCTGTGGCCGTGTCCACGTAGTCAGGCCCCACAGACACCTTGCCGTGGCCTCCTGGGATGTCGAGCACGTAGGTTGGCAGGGCCAGGCCCGAGATTCGGCCGCGCAGCGTTCGCATGATCGCCTGGCCCTCGGCGAGCGTGGTGCGAAAATGACTGGTTCCGGGGGCGAGGTCGGCGTGATGCAGATAGTAGGGCTTGACGCCCAGCGCTACGAAGCCACGGAACAGCTCTGCGAGCGTGGCCGCATCGTCATTCACGCCCCTGAGCAGGACCGTCTGGCTGACCAGCGACAGGCCAGCGCTGCGCAACCGTCCGATGGCCTCGCGCGCTTCAGGCATCAGCTCGCGCGGGTGGTTCGCGTGGACCCCGAGCCAGACGGCCGTCGTCGTCGCCGAAAGCGCCGCACAGAGCTCGGCGGTGACGCGCGACGGATCGACGACCGGGACGCGAGTGTGCCAACGCACGGCCTTCACATGCCTGATGGCTCCGAGGCGCTCCGTCAGCTCGCGGATGCGGCGCGGACTAAGCACCAGCGGATCGCCGCCGGTCAGGATCACCTCGAAGATTCCGGGATGAGCCGCGATGTAGGCGAGCGCCTCGTCGAGCGCTCTGCCCCCCATCGGCGGAGCGCCGGCGGGGCCGACCGTCTCGCGGCGGAAGCAGAAGCGACAATAGACCGGGCAGCTATGGGTGACCTTGAGCAGGACCCGGTCCGGATAGCGGTGGATGAGTCCCGGCACCTTCTCGTGAGGCCGGTCGCCGATGGGGTCGGCGTGCTCCTCGGGGCCCGTGACGAGCTCCCGGGCATCGGGAATGAACTGGCGAGCGATCGGATCGGCGGTGGCGTCGCGATCGACGAGGGCGGCCATCTCGGGCGTCACCGCCACGGCATAACGGGCAGCGACAGCCTCGAGCGGGGGGACGTCCGCACGCGCCAGCAGGCCTTCGCCTGCGAGGTCCTCGATGCTCCGGAGAGTTTTGCGCGGCTGTGTCACAGGCTCCTTGTGCCCATTTCGGCCACCGGCGTCCAGAGCACCTGGTCGACCCGCGTGGCACCGGTTGCCAGCATCACCAGACGGTCGAAGCCGAGCGCCGCGCCGGAGGCGGCCGGCATGATCCCGAGCGCCGCGAGGAAGTCCTCGTCGATCGGATAACGCTCGCCGTAGACGCGCGCCTTCTCGTCCATCTCGGCCTCGAAGCGCCGCCGCTGCTCGCCGGCGTCGGTCAACTCGCCGAATGCGTTGGCAAGCTCCACCCCACAGACGTAGAGCTCGAAGCGCTCGGCGACGCGCGCGTCGTGCGCCGCCGGGCGGGCCAGCGCCGCCTCATGCGTGGGGTACTCGCAAAGGATCGTCGGGCGGCCGAGGCCGAGGTTGGGCTCGATGCGTTCGGCGAGAACGCGCGAGAAAAGGTCGGACCAGGTGTCATCGGCGGCGACGCGGATTCCAATACGTACGCAGGCTTCGCGCATCATCGGGAGACTCGGCCCATTCCCGTCGAGCATGGCGAGGAGATCGCAGTCGGCCCAGCGTCCGAAAGCCCCGGCGAGCGTGATGCGCTGGGCAGGCGCTGCCGGGTCACAGGCGCGGCCGCGGAAAGCCCAGGACGCATTGCCTGCGGCCTGGGCTGCAATGCGCAGCATCGTCGCGCAATCGTCCATCAGGTGCGTATAGGGTGCGCCGGCTCGGTACCACTCGAGCATCGTGAACTCGGGGCTGTGCAGCGGGCCGCGCTCGGCGTTCCGGAATACGGGGGCGAACGAGAAGATCGCCGGCTCGCCGGCCGCCAGGAGCTTCTTCATCGCGAATTCGGGGCTCGTGTGCAGGTAGAGCTGGCGGCGTTCGCCCGCTTCCGTCCGCGCCTCCGTCCTGAAGGCGTGGAGATGCGCCTCGTTGCCGGGCGACACCTGCAGGCACGCGGTCTCCACCTCCACCAGACCCTGGGTCTCGAGCCAATGCCGAAGCGCCGTCTTGATGCGTCCGCGCGTCATGAGGGCCGGTCGCCGGTCGGCGTGGATCGTCGGGTGCCAGAAGGGTGTCGGGATGGCGGCCATCGCGCTCGATCCTTCGCCGGGGCTGCAGGAGACGGGGACGCAGTCGATTGAGAGGCATAGGCGGCGGCTCGACGGTGGGCAACCCGCTTCCGGGCCGGGTCGAGCCGCCGGCGAGCGGCGTTAATGGATTTTTAAGCTTGTTCGTGGTCCTCCCGCCGTGCTCTAGTCGGCGCCGTTGGCTAACATGCTAGCATGCTAGAGATATTGCATCACTGTCGTCGGGAGAGACCGCTTTGCGCGTTTGGTGTGCGATGAACCAGAAGGGCGGGGTCGGCAAGACCACCCTTCTGCTGCACTTGCTGGTCGCCGCGTGGCTTCGCGAGCGCGAGGTCTGCCTCATCGATCTCGACCCGCAGGGCTCGGCGGAGCAGTGGGCCGACGTGCGTGAGGCGAAGACCCGCTCGGGCGAGCCAGTGGTGGAGCACGGCATGGTCGATCGCCTGAAGGACATGCTCAAGGCGGCGGAGGCGAAGGGCGTGGACCTCGCGCTGGTGGATACGCCGGGCGCGGTCGATCGCACGATGATCTATGCCGCGCACGCCGCCGACCTGATCATCATCCCGACCCGCACCTCGCAGCTCGACCTGCATTCTCTCGAGGTGACGCTCGAGACGCTGGAGAAGATGCACGCGCTCGCCAAGGTCGTTGTGGTGGTCAACGCGGTTCGTGCCAACGACAAGGCGGTCGCGGTGCGCGAGCTCGTCGAGAAGCGGTTCGCCGTTCCGCTGGTCTCGGTTGCCCTGCGGGACCGGCCGGAGTTCTCGCGGTCGCTGGATGTCGGCAAGGGCATAACGGAGAAGTCTCCGAAGAGCGCCGCTGCGCGAGAGCTCGAGGACTTGTTCGACTGGTTGTCGAAGCGCGACAGCAGGTTCACGGATCCGGCGAGGAGGGCATCGGCATGACGGCGGGCAAGTCCGGAGCTGGCAAGAAGAGCATGAAGGCGGTTGCAACCGACGCCGTCCGGGAGAAGGGAGCGGCCGGCAAGGCGGCTCGGGCCAAGGACAGCGGGCGGGCCAAGGCACTCAAAGCGGCGCTGAAGGAGGTGTCCGGCGAGCGTCCGCGGCGCAACGTGGAGCCTGTCGTGGCCTCCGCCAAGCTCGCGGCGAAGGACCGTCAGGAGCTACGCGGCTACGTCATCTACCTGAACGACGAGGCCAAGGCGCAGCTGTCGCGTCTTGCCATCGATCAGCGCCGTACCGCCCAGGACCTCGGCGTCGAGGCTATCAACCTTCTGTTCCGCCGCTACCGGCTCGTCGAGATCGCCTGACCGGCGACCATTGCGTCTTCGCCTGAGTAGCAGGGGAGTGCGGCATGCCTCCAGAGACCTCCGAGCCTGCTTCGATCCGCGCGGCCCGTCTGCGCGAGGCCCTCCGCGCAGCCAAGCGGGGCCGGCGGACAATCTTCCGGCCCAACGACAGTGTGCCCACCGCTGAGCCACGCCACGCTGACCGGGCGAGACGGGCGTCAGCGCCGCCGTCGGCGAGGCGCTCCAGGTGGCGTCGCGCCCGGCCCGACATCATGCTGTCCTATGCCCACGCCGACCGGGACGTCGTCCTGGCTCTGCGCAGCCGGCTCATTGGCGACGGCTACGCCGTCTGGTGGGATGGGGACATCCCACCGGGCGAAAGCTATCGTAGCTTCATCGCGGCCCGGATCCGGGAGGCAGGGGCGACGGTGGTGGTCTGGTCCGTGGCGTCGGTGGCCTCGGAGTTCGTCGCAGACGAGGCCGAGCTTGCGAGGATATTGGGCCGGCTGCTGCCGGTGCATGTCGATGGCTTCGACCTGGGAACGATCCCCCTCGGTCTCGGTCAGCGCCAGGCGGTGCCGTTGGCGAGCTACCCGATGCTGCTTGCCGCGCTGGCGGCGCGCGGGGTGCTCCCGTACGGCGGGCGAAAGGGCCGATGCCGCAACCCGCATCAGGCCCCAGGGCTCGGGTCAGGCGATCCTGATGGCAAGTCGAACTCGCTTCCCCGCACCCGGCAAAGCGGCTAGAACGCCGTCGAGATCGAGAGCCCCGGGTCGAAATCGCCGCCCCCGGGCACCGGCAGCCAGGCTGCATTCCAGAATTCCAGACGGAGACGAGACCCGTGGTCAAGATCATCGCGAGCGAGGTGCGCAAGGGCAACGTGCTGGATATCGACGGCGCGCTGTGCACGGTCCTCAAGGCGGAGAGCATCCGGCCCGGCAAAGGCACGCCGACGACCCATATCGACATGCGCCGCATCTCCGACGGCGTGAAGATCGTCAAGAGCTACCGCACGACGGAGAACGTCGAGCGCGTCGTCCTCGACGAGCGAAGCTACAACTATCTCTACGAGGACGACATGGGCTACAACTTCATGGAGCCCGAGACGTTCGAGCAGATCGTCGTCACCAAAGAGCTTATGGGCGACAGCTCCATCTGGTTGCAGGAAGGCATGACCTGCAGTGTGCAGACGTTCGAGGGCAATCCCGTCGCCATCGAGCTGCCACCGCGCGTCACGCTCGAGATCGTCGAGGCCGATCCTGTGGTCAAGGGCCAGACGGCATCCTCGTCCTACAAGCCCGCGAAGCTCGAGAACGGCGCCCGAATCATGGTTCCCCCGCACATCGGCACCGGCACCCGCGTCGTGGTCTCGACCGGCGACGGCGAGTACGTCGAGCGCGCGAAGGATTGAGGTGGCGTCAGTGGCGATTTGGCGACACCACCCCGTCCGGGCATCGCGGGGGGCATGATGTCGACCATCAAAATTCCAGTGTTCTTGTCGTGTCCAAGCATCCTCAATGAGCGCCAGCAGGTCGTATATGACTGTCTGACGGATGCCCTAGATCAAGAGCGCCTGCAGCCAAGGGCGCTAGGGCGCAGCGACTTTCCACAATCGGACCCGATGACGGAGGTCTATTACATCGCGCGCGCATGCTATGGCGCGATCATTCTTGGCTTTGCCCAGATGGACTTTCCTTCTGGCGTCATCAAGCCAGGTACCTCGTCCGAGACGCCGGTTGCCCGCACAGTACTTCCGACGCCGTGGAATCAGATTGAGGCCGGCATGATGATCGGCTTGCGCAAGCCACTGCTTGTTTTCGCGGAGCAGGGTGTGACGGGCGGAATCTTCGATCCAGGGGCGTTCAGCGGATATATCCAGAAGCTCACCGTCGACAATTTCGGCCCCGGCGAACGCGAGGGGATGCGCGAACGCGTGAGGCAGTGGTCGGCCCAGGTGAGGTCGCTGTTTCGAAGCTGATTGTCGACCAACTTTCGAGATGAGTATGTTGCTGACACCGTGAGTGTCGTTGCGGCAAGCTCGCAGCTCTTGCCTTCGGCCCCAATCATCACTCCCTCTGCTTGGTGGTCCCGAACCGGGTGTAGTTCGGGAAATCGAGATAGCGCGTCCAGGATCGGCTGTAGGGGTGGACGTGATCCTCGGCAGCATCTCCGGCGGTCAATCCGATACCGTAGTTGTGCCAGGCGAAGATGCCGCCGCGCAGATTGAAAACGCCCGCCGCCCCGAACTCGCGGGCTGTCCTCTCGATGCGCGCAACGAGGCGAGAGCTGCGCACGCCGACCGAGCAGTAGATCACGATGTTGCGGTTGGCCACGCTCTGGGCGAAGCGAGCCCGGAATTCGCTGGCGCTCATTTCGGGGTCGACACGCACCGCGCCGGCAATGCGGCTCACGTCGAACTCGTGCGCCTCCCGCGCGTCGAGGACGAGTGGCGGTGGCTCCGTATCGTTCCTCGAAAGCGCCTGGAATTGTTGCGGCGTCAGGGACACGACGCCCGCGTGGCTCCGCTCGATCTTGCGCTCGAGATCGGTGAGGCAGGCCTGTCCGTCGGCTAGGGCGTCCGTCGCGACGGAAAGCGTCGCAGCCAACGCCA
>JANRJI010000076.1:0-22384 GCA_033764055.1 Hyphomicrobiaceae bacterium | reverse complement strand
CGGGAGCGGGCCTCGCGAAAGTGTGCGGAGAGCTCGCCCAGATCGCGGGCGAGAACCGTGAGCGGCTCCGGCGGATCGCCGCGCCACACTACGGCTTGCGCGCGGCGAGTGGCGCCGTGCTGCTCGCCGGCGCGGCGCTTCTCGCCTACGTCGGGACCATCATCGTCAAGCTGAAGGCCGAGAATACAGACCTGTTCGGCGTGTTGCAGGGCATCGAGGCGTCGGTGAACCTGCTGCTGGTGACGGGCGCCGCCGTGTTCTCGCTGGTCACGCTGGAAGCGCGCTGGAAGCGCAAGCAGGCGCTCGACGATCTGCATGAGCTGCGCTCCATCGTCCACGTCATCGACATGCATCAGCTGACCAAGGATCCGAGCACCAATCCGGCCGTGACGCCGCCGACCGCATCCTCGCCGCCGCGACTGTTGAAGCCGGCCGAGCTGGTACGCTATCTCGACTACTGCTCGGAGATGCTGTCGCTGACGGCCAAGGTCGCGGCGCTCTACGCTCAACATTCGACCGACGCCGCCGTTCTGGAGGCGGTCAACGACCTCGAGCGGCTGACGACGAACCTTTCGTCCAAGATCTGGCAGAAGATCAACATCGTGCAGGCGATGGTTGCGGCAACCCCGACGACCTCGGTTCCGGCGACGACCCGATCCGCCGTGCCGGGCGTTGCGATACCAGTACAGACGGGCGCACCAGGGTCGGGGGCGGCTTAAGGCCGAGCCCCGCATCACGTGAGACCCCCGTCACACTCGGCTTGCCCCCCAGGCAAACAGGGTGGGCTTGCAGGTTCCAGCACCGGAGGAGGCACGTCCATGCGCATCCACAATCTCTATGCCGACGAGAAGGGCGAGAGCCACTGGCGCGATATCGAGGTCGAGTGGACCGAGACGCGCAACTTCTCGAAAATGACGCGGCGCATCCCGGCGAATGGCATCATTTTCCGACAGACCTCGGGCGACTATGACCTCGACTGGCACCCGGCACCGCGGCGCCAGTACATCATCAATCTCGACGGTGGCGTGAAAATCACGGCGAGCGACGGCGAGGTGCGCGAGATCGGTGCCGGCGAGGTGATCCTGGTCGAGGATACGCACGGCAAGGGGCACCTGTCGCAGTCGATCGGCGGCAAGCTGCGGCACTCGATTTTCGTGGCCCTCGAGTGACTGGCAGGCGTGCTCACGCATCACGGCACGCCGTTTCGAGAAGGGTGCCACCGCGATGGGCGATCGGAGCGGCATCTGGTTGAAAGAGATCAGCCAAGCTCGGGGAAGTCCTCCTCGCGGAGCTCGGACGGGGGGCGCACGCCGCTCTTGAAGGCCTCCTCCTCGCGCCGGCGCAGCTCGACCCGACGGATCTTGCCGGAGATCGTCTTCGGCAGGTCGAAGAACTCGATGCGACGCACCCGCTTGTAGGGCGCGAGCCGGACCCGGCTGTGCCGGAAGATGGAGAGCGCCGTCTCCCGCGTCGGCTCGAAACCAGGGGCAAGGGCAATGAACGCCTTCGGCACCGCGGTGCGGATGGCATCGGGCGCGGGCACGACGGCGGCCTCGGCCACCGCCTCGTGCTCGATCATCGCGCTTTCCAGCTCGAACGGGGAGATTCGGTAGTCCGAGGCCTTGAAGACGTCATCGGCCCGGCCGACGTACGTGAAGTATCCGTCCTCGTCACGCAGGGCGACGTCGCCCGTGCGGTAGATCTTGCCGGAGAGGGAGACGACGGTACCGTCGTCTCCCTGGTAGCCGCGCATCAGGCCGGCCGGCGGATCGTCGAGCGGGATGGCGATCTCGCCCTCGTCGACGTTGCGGCCGTCGGGGGCCAGCAACTCGAAGCGGTATCCCGGCATCGGCTTCCCCATCGAGCCGGGCTTCACCGGAAGCCCCGGCGGATTGCCGATCTGCAGTGTCGTCTCGGTCTGTCCGTAGCCGTCGCGGATCGTGAGGTCCCACGCTGCGCGCACGCGCTCGATCACCTCGGGATTGAGCGGCTCGCCGGCGCTCAGCACCTCGCGCAGACTGGTTCGCCACTGACCGAGATCCTCCTGGATGACCATGCGCCACACAGTCGGCGGCGCGCACAGCGTGGTGACGCCATTGGCCGTAATTGCCTCGAGCAGCGACCGCGCGGAGAAGCGCGGCTGGTTCAGAACGAACGCCGTCGCCTCCGAGATCCACGGGATGAAGACGGAGCTCCAGGCATGCTTGGCCCAACCCGGCGAAGAGATGTTGAGGTGCACGTCGCCGGGCTTGAGCCCGATCCAGTACATGCCGCTGAGATGGCCGAGCGCGTAGCTCTTGTGGCTGTGCAGGACGAGCTTCGGGCGTGCTGTCGTACCGGATGTGAAGTAGAGCAGCAGCGGGTCGTTCGCATCGGTTGCGCCATCGGGGGTGAAGGCTGCCGGCGCAGTCAGGAGATCCGCGTAGCTGTGCCAGCCGGGTCCGGGCGGCTCCCCGACGACGATACGCGTCACGCCTTCCGCGAGGCCTGCGAGCTTCGGCGCGTCGGCCGCCCCGATCACCAGGTGCTTGACGCGGCCACGCCCGACCCGGTCGGAGAGGTCCGAAGGTGCGAGCAGCGTCGTCGCCGGAATGACGACGGCGCCGAGCTTCATGGCGGCAAGCATGGTCTCCCACAGCGGCTGCACGTTGCCCAGCATGAGCAGGATGCGGTCGCCACGCCGGACGCCCAGCGCGCGCAAGCCGCTGGCGATGCGGCTCGAGCGCTCCGAGAGCTCGGCGAAGCTCACCTCACTGGCGTCGTTGCCGACGATCTGCAGGGCCCGCCGGTCGGCCGCGGCGCCACGGCCGAGCTGCGCATCGAACCAGTCGATGGCCCAATTGAAGGACCCGAGCTCGGGCCAGCGGAAACCGCGATAGGCCGTCTCATAATCGGTACGATGCCGGATCAGGAAATCGCGGGCCTCGAGAATGGCAGAACCGGACATCGCGTCCTCCAAGCCGTTTCACATGCATCATTGGGAGACGATCGAACTCTTCGGCGACTCATACGTCCGAGATCTTCTCCCACGACATCTCGCGGCGGAGCCGCCGGCCATCGGCGCGTGTCACGGTGTGCCGAAACACCATGTAGTGCCCTTCGAATGCAACCTCGCGCACCTGATCGCCCCCGAGGCGGCCGGGGTCCGAGGTGGCGTCCACCTGGGTGAGCAGCCGCTCGCCGTCGAACGTGTAGTTGCCGCAGTACGAGCTGTACTCACGGACCATCCCCGAAGGCAACTGGCGGCGGCCGTCGCACAGGACCGCCATCATCCGTCCGTCCGGATCGAACGTGACCCGGCCCATGCCCTTTTCGCCACCGTAGGGCGGCGGAGCCGACGTGCCGTCCTCGAACGTGGCGTTACCCTTCACCAGCCGCCATGTGCCGACGATGCTACTGCTCACTGCGCCCTCCATCTTCATCCCAGCCGGTCCACATCGTTGCGCAGCTCACGCCCCTCGCGCCAGCGTGCCAGGTTGTCGAGAAATATATCGAAGATCGCCTCGTTCTGGCCCAGCGAGTGGCTGGCCGTGTGCGGCGTGACGATCACGTTCGCCAGGTCCCAGAGTGGCGAGGCCGGATCGAGCGGCTCGCGCTCGAAGACATCGAGGTAGGCCCCGGCGATGTGCCCACTCTGCAGCGCGGCGATCACGTCGGCCTCCACGGCAACCTCGCCGCGGGCCACGTTGACGAAAAGCGAGCCTTTCGGCATGGCCGCCAAGGCAGCCGCATTGGCGAGGCCGCGGGTGATCGGGGAGGCGGGGCAGCAGAGGATCAGCACGTCGGCTTCCGGCAGCACCACGGCGAGGTCGGCATAGGAGATGGTGCGATCGCACGGTGGCACCGGCGCCGCGTCACGGCGGACACCGACCACGCGCATGCCGAGCATCTTGAGCAGTGGCACCAGATTCCGGCCGATCGGACCCAGCCCGACGACGACTGCGCATTGGCCCTTCAGGTCACGCGGGGCGTGATCGCCGAGGCGCGGCTCCCAGGCGTGGCGGCGCTGGGCATCCGCCAGCAGCGGAAACCGCCGGTTGATGGCAATCAGCGCCCCGAGCGCGCTATGGGCGACCGTGACGGCCGTTGCGCCGGACGCTGTCGTCACCTTGACGCCGCGGTCGCGCAACTCTCGGTAGATTGGAAGCTCGGCGCCGGCCGGATGGATCTGAAGCCATTTGAGGCCCGGCGACTTGCGCAGAACGCGGCCGAAGTTGCGCAACTCGGGCGTCGGGTTGCCCTTGCTCGACCTCCCCGTCACCTCTCTGGTCATGAAGGCGATGTCTGCATCACACGGCGCCTCCGCGGCGCCGGCCGCCTCTGCCGACACGAACGAGAGGGCTCCAGGGGGGACCGCTGCGGCGATGCGGCGCCCCCAGGTTTCGAGCGCATGCGCGGAGAGCAGCAGCTTCATCGGCATCGGGGCCGGATCGGTCATGGGGATTGCTCTTCGATGACTCGCGAGTCGGCGATACGCTTGGCCCTCCGGCCGAACGGATCGATTGCATCACGCCATGACGTCGAAGTGCAACTGGCACAGCCGCCAGACTGCTTCTCCTTGACGGCGACGCGACGGGCTTCGACAGTCCGGCGCCACGACAGGCCGACGTCGGTCGGCCGAGCAACACACTCGGAGGAGCTCATGAAGTTCGGCCTGCATTTCGGCTCGCGCGGGATGATCGGCAATCCGGATACGCTGGTGCCCGTCGTGAAGAAAGCCGAGGCGCTCGGCTTCGAGCATTTCGGCATCTCCGACCACGTGGTGGTGGCCACCGAGGTGGCGAGCAAGTACCCATACTCGAAAACCGGCAAGTTCTTCGCCCAGGACACCGGCGTCTCCCTCGAGCAGGTCACGACGCTCGGCTTCATCGCCGCCGCGTCGAGCCGTATCCGCCTCTTGACCTCGGTGCTGGTGCTGCCACACCGCCATCCGATCCTGACCGCCAAGATGCTGGCCACGATCGACGTTCTGTCGAAGGGCCGCCTGACGGTCGGGGTCGGCGTCGGCTGGATGGCCGAGGAGATCGCACTCCTGGGCGGGCCAGCGTTCGAGGCGCGGGCACGGGCCTCGGACGAGTACATCGAGGCGTTCCGGGAGCTGTGGACCGCAGACGAGCCGGCCAGGCGAGGCGCATTCGCGCATTTCGACAAGCTGAAGTTCGAACCGAAGCCGGTGCAGCGACCGCATCCGCCGATCTGGATCGGCGGCGAGGCCAAGGGTGCCCGCCGGCGGGCCGGACGACTAGGCAATGGCTGGTACCCGGTGGCCGCCAATCCCAATGAGCCGCTCGACACGCCGGAGCTCTATCGTGCCGCGCTCGACGAGGTGCGGGCAACGGCGACCGCCGCCGGCCGGTCGGGCGCAAACGTCGAAGCGGCAATTCTCGCGATCTACTGCCGGGTCGGCCCCGAGATGGAGGGACGCGACGGGAAGCGACTGGCCTTCACCGGCAGCGTGCAGGCCATCATCGACGATATTGCCGCCTATCGTGACCAGGGCCTCCAGCATTTCCTGATCGGAGGCGATGGCTTCGATCTGTCCGGCACGCTCGATCACCTCGAGCGGTTTGCGACAGACGTCATGGCCAAGGTGCAATGACGAGCGCTTTCGCGCAAACGCATTGCGCGCGCCTTCTTCTCGAAGACGCGCGCAAGGCTTTTTGAGGTCACCGCAGGGCACGACCCTGACCTGCCAGGCACGAGGCACGGCGCGGCCCACCCGATGTCGATCAGGTGGCGGTCGTTCGGCGGCGACGCACCGTCTTCACCACCACGGCTGCGCCCGGACCAGACGCCTCTCCACTCTCACCGGCATTTTCACCGACAGTCTCCGAGACACGCGACTGGGCTTCGGCCCCGGCCATCATGCCTGCTGTCGGAGCGGGATCCTCGTCCACGCCGTCGTCGGTCGCGCCTTCGTCGACGCGCTCCGCCGAGGCGGGAGATCGATCGTCGTCCGCCTGGCGATGGAACCGCTCCTCGCGCTCATGGATCGGCGGGCGGGGCGGCCGACCGACGCGCGCAATCAACGGCTGCAGCGAGTCGATGTCGATGAACTGGTCGGCCTGCCGGCGCAGCTCGTCAGCCACCATGGCCGGTTGCGTCTCGATGGTCGAGATCACCGTCACGCGCTTGCCCATCTGCTGAAGGGCCGCCACGAGACTGGCGAAGCTCTGCTCGCCCGAGAACAGGATGACGTGCTCGGCCTTGTCCGCAAGGCGCATCGCATCGACCGCGAGCTCGACGTCCATGCTCGTGCGGAAGCGGCGGCGACCCGTGGAATCGGTGAAGCCGCGAGCGGGCTTCGTCACCATCGTGTAGCCGTTATAGTCCAACCAATCCGCCAGCGGACGAAACGTCGAGAACTCCTGATCCTCAACGATCGCAGTGTAATAGAGGACGCGGATGAAGTGACCTTGCTTTCGCAGATACTCGAGCAGCTTCCTGTAGTCGATCTCGAAACCGAGTGCACGGACGGTCGCGTGCAGATTGGGACCGTCTATGAAGGCGAAGGTTCGTTCGCCGGTTTGAATACTCAACGTAGGGTCCTCTTCAGGTAATTGTGAATATGCGTCATATAGATGACACAACAGGCAGCGGCAAGCGCCTCCGCCGCGATTGTGTTATGCGTAGCTCGCGAGCAAATCGACAAGCGACTGTCTCCCAACAGGCTTTCGAAGCACAGCGACTGCATGCTCATGCACGTTACTGGGGAAGGCCAGCATGCCAGTCAGGATCGCAAAGCGCAGGTTGCGTCGAATCGTCTCGGCAATGAGCTCGTCGGCAAACTGGTCGGCCAAGTGAAGATCGATCAACGCAAAGTCTAGGGGCGAGTGCGAGAGATGCGCCAGCGCATCCCGCGAATTGGCGCACGTGGCGACCACCCGCGCCCCGTTCTCCATCAGAATGGTCTCGAGCAGATAGGCCGTTGCAGCGTTGTCCTCCACCAGTAGCACGCGCATTCCGTTCAACGGGCCGGGCCCGTATGGGATGTTGTCCACCCCTGTCATCGCTCCCTCCAAGAAAATGCGGACCCACCCATGCCAACGGCACCCCGCGTCGCGGCAAGACCAGCGGCTCAGTGCTATTACTGAAGCGGGAGGCCGGTGTCATCGGTAGAGATCAACCTGCTGCACCGATCCCGGCCAGAGCTGCAAGGGCCGCCCGCAGCCGCTCTTGGGTGAACGGCTTGATCAGCCTCGGAGCGACACCAAAGGATCGGCCCAGCCGGTCGGAGGCATAGGCGGTCAGGAGGAGGAAGGGCACCCCTGTCGCCTGCAGCCGTGCCGCAACGGGCTGGCTCGATTCGCCGCCGAGATTGGCGTCCAGGACTGCGGCATCGAAATGGTGCCCATCGATCAAGCGCAAAGAGTCTGCGACACTCGCGGTCCGCTCCGCGATCTCGAAACGGGACCCCGCGAGGGCGTCGGCGATCAACGACAGGATCAGCCACTCGTCCTCAGCGACAAGCAACTTCAGCACGGGCTCCTGCGGTCGGTCCGACACGATCACGCGATTCCCACGTCCAGAGTTCGCCCCGCGGGGGCGTCGAGCTGCCAGACCACCCCATCGGCTTCGTAGCGCAGTGCTACAACGGCCTCCAGCTGATACTGGACCATATCGACAATCACTTTCTGGCCGAACCCACTACGGGTCACCGGCGTCACTTCCGGCCCGTCGAGCTCCCTCCACGTCAGTTGCAGACGGCCCCCCGCCGAGGCGATTGCCGTGGCCCAAGAGATTCGGATGCTGCCGGCATCGTTGCTCAAAGCACCGTATTTCATGGCATTGGTGGCAAGCTCGTGCAGCGCCATGCCGATGATCTGTGCGGCACCTGGCTTGATCAGGACGCGAGGCCCTTCGAGCAGGATGCGCCGGCCCACCAGATCGGCCACGTGAGACAGCTGGGATTTCACGAGGGCCTCGATGTCGACGCCATGCCATTCTCGGGAATCGAGAAGATCATGGCAGCGCAGGAGGCCTTCCATACGCTCGCCGAGAACTTCGGCGAAGCGACTCGGCTCGGTGCTCCGGGCGGTGAGCTCCGTGACGGCCTGCACCACGCTCAACAGATTTCGCGTCCTGTGATTGAGCTCGTCGGTCATGATGCGGCGGCCGGTGACGTCCTGCGCATAGCCGTGCCAGACGAGCTCGCCACGATCGTTTGCAACGGGCGCCGCCGACAGCTCGATCCAGCGGACGCCCGCCGTCGGATGCTCGTACTCGGCCTCGAGACGGAAGGTGGAGACCTGCTGCGGCGGCTGGCCCAGCACACCCAGCACGGCATCACGGTCGGCGGGCGCGAGTCTCGCCAGAAATGGACCCGCCTCCTTCTCCAGCTCCGCTTTGCCGAGACCCAGCACGCTGTCCGCCGTCGAAGCCAGGAAAACGAAGCGCAACCGCCCGTCGGTCTGTCGAAGGATCGAGAGCATGGTGCCGGGGGAGGCCTCGGCGATCGCCGCCAGGCGCTCGGTACTCTCGCGCAGCCGAGCCTCGGCGTCGCGTCGCTCGTGGAAGAGCGCCGAAATGGAAAGGGTGACCAGCGAGATCACCGTCAGAGAGGCCTGCGCCGCGAGAATGCGATTGCCGACAGGGATGGAAGCATCGCCGAAGCGTCCCAAGCCGAGAGCCGCCGCCATCGCCATCAGCGCGGCAAGCATGACCAGACCCATCGCGGGTGCCAGTGGCTGACCGCGGGCCGCCAGCCAGACGACGACTGGCAGCACGGTCGTGCCCGGCGCGAGAGACTGCCAGCTTCCCGCCCCACTCGGCAGCTTCAAAGCATTCCACGCGACGACGGCCAGCAGGAAGAGCAATGCGATGTCGGCGGTCCATTCGTGGTGGCGTGCTGGCTGGCCGGCCAGCGCGACGGCAGCCACCAGGAGCGGCGCCAGGACGACAATTCCGACGTAGTCAGAGAGCAACCATACGAGCCAGATGTCGAGGACAGGCGCCTCGCTTGCCCCTGCGACGCGGATCGCGCCTGCCGCCACCGCAGCCGCGACGGCGCAGGCAACCGCGCTGGCGCCGAAGAAATACAATGCATTGGCTAAACGCTGGAGGCTCGTGCCGGCTCCGGATTGCCGCTCCATGATCCAAAAAACGAGCAGCGCCTCAACCGCGTTGGCTGCCGAGAACGCGACGGCCAGCAGCGGACTGCGGCCGTGCAACAGATTGGCGCAGATGGTCCCGGCGATGGTGCCGATCGCCACCGGCACCGTCCAGGCGCGGCCGCGGGCGAGGAGCAGGCCGACAGCGACGCCCGAAGCCGGCCAGAAAATGGCCACGCCCTCTGGCCGCGACTGGATGGCGAGAGCACCGTAGGCAACACAGAGATAGAGGGCGGCGGCGAGGGCAGACACGCCCGCCGAGCGCCTCAAACCTGGGTTGCACGCGCCACGGACGAATGCAAGGAGTGGCAAGACGAGCGCTCCAGACCAGACTTCGTGATGCAGGTACCGACCATTAAGTGCCGGGCGACCGCGCCTGTGGCAAGTCGGCCGCGACCACGGCATCCAGGAGCTTGGCGAAGCTGGCAGCATTGTTCGCCGCATCAACGGCGTGTTAACCCTCGCGCACGTGATAGCGGACGCGGAAGGCCAGCTTCGCCGGCCACTTCCGCAGCTTGCACGCGGCTTGCAGGTCCGCAGCGTGCACGTGCCTCGCAGGCGCGCGGGACCGGGCGGCACGCCCTGTCGACGCTGTCTGGGAAGCGTGGCAGGGACGCGCCAGTTGCAGGACTGTGGTGTCTCCTCGCATCAATGTCGTTTTTGCCGGAGCTGGCGACCGAGATGAACCGACGCAAGACCGCTCTCATGAAGGTCGCCCTGAGCGCTCTCCATTACTCGGGCGCCGGCGGATTGCTCTCGCCGATGACCCGCGGGGTTGGCGTCATCTTCACCCTGCACCGGGTGGTGCCGGGTCAGACGGCAGGCTTCAGCCCAAATCGGATCCTCGAGCTGCAGCCGGAATTTCTCGACCAGACCATCCAGCTGGTGCTGGACCGCGGCTTCGACGTGGTCTCACTCGACGAGGTGCACGCCCGCCTGGGGGAAGGCGATTTCGACCGCCCGTTCGCCTGCTTCACGTTCGACGACGGCTACCGAGACAATCGCGAGCACGCCTCCCCGATCTTCCGCCGCTACGGCCTGCCGATGGCCATCTACGTGCCGACCGACTTCCCGGACGGCAAGGGCGACATGTGGTGGCTGAGGCTCGAGAAGGTGCTGGCCGAGCTCGATGCCATCGACGTCAAGATCGACGGCAACTGGTGCCACTTCGATCTCGAGACGACCGACCGGAAAAATGCGGCCTTCGAGCGCATCTACTGGTGGCTGAGGCGCCTGCCGGTCGAGGAGCACGCGCGGGAGTTCGTTTCGGAGCTGGCGCAGGCGCACGGTGTCGAGGTCGGCGGCATCTGCCGCGACCTCATCATGGATTGGGACGAGATCCGCGACCTCGCCGCCGATCCACTGGTGACGATCGGGGCCCACACACGGCGTCACCTCGCTTTGGCCAAGCTGACACAGAGCGAGGCTGCGCTCGAGATCCAGGAGAGCGTGCACCGGCTGGAGGCCGAGCTTCGCCGCCCCGTCTCCCATTTCAGCTTTCCCTACGGCGATGCCTCGAGCGCCGGTGAGCGCGAGTTCAATCTGGCGCGGGAGCTCGGCCTGAAGACCGCCGTCACGACGCGCAAAGGGCTGCTGCACGAGCGCCACAGCGGCGCATTGACCGGCCTGCCACGCGTGTCGCTCAATGGGGATTTCCAGGCGGCGCGCTACGTGAAGGTGATGTTGTCCGGCGCCCCGTTCGCGCTGATGAGCATGGCGGGCCGCATGCCGATCGGCCGGCGCGAGGCCGCTTGAGACATGGAAACTACCGGGCGGGGCGGGGCGCGTACATCCAGCGGATGATGAGGCCGGCGGGCGGAACCCAGGCGAGCCCGGCCACTGCGTAATAGAGAAACTCCGCCACCCGGCTCTCGCTCGGCAGCACGGCTACGGCCAGCAGCATGGCAGCAAAGACGTAGACCAGGAGAAAGCCAACCAGCAGCATCGTGCCGAGGAGGGCGCGCGTGGTCGGTCGCTGGGGCTCGGTCATGGCGAAGGCCTGTCGACGGCGAGGGGCTGCAGGAGCAGATCGAGCCTCTCCTAGCGCGCCGGCGGCTGGCGCGCCATACGAGCGCATTGCAGGGCGCCAGCACGGCGCCTAGGTGTCCCATCGGAATGGCTCATCGGGATGCGAGCGTGGCTCAAATCGGCACAATTCGCGCGGGCACGTCCGTCAGGCCCGGAGAAGGCGATACCCGCCTCGTCGAGCTCTGGCTGATCGTCGTGGCGGCACTGATTGCACTGACAGCCGTGATCGGCGCAGCAACCCGCCTCACCGGCTCGGGCCTGTCGATCACGGAATGGCAGCCGATCATGGGCATCGTACCGCCGCTGACCGAGGCGCAGTGGCACGAGGCGTTCGAGAAATACAAGCAGATTCCCCAGTACACCGAGATCAACCGCGGCATGAGCCTCGCCGCGTTCAAGGTCATTTTCGCCTGGGAGTGGGGGCATCGGCTCGTCGCACGGGCGATCGGCGTCGTGTTCCTGGTGCCGTTCGTCTGGTTTGCCGCCACGCGCCGCATCCCGCACGAGATGGTCCCGCGCCTCGTCGTGTTGTTCGTGCTCGGCGGCCTGCAGGGTGCCATTGGCTGGTTCATGGTGATGTCGGGACTGTCCGAGCGGGTTTCGGTCAGCCCCTATCGCCTGTCGCTGCATCTCGGCTGCGCTGTCCTCATTCTTGCCGTGACGGTCTGGACGGTGCTCGACCTCCGGGCCCGGCGGCGGCCTGCGGGCTTTGATCTCGCAACGGTGACGACCGGCCAGATGTGGCTTGCTGCAGCCGTGGTCGGCCTCGTCTATCTGCAAATCCTGTCTGGGGCCCTGGTGGCCGGGCTGAAGGCAGGCATGACTTACAATACCTGGCCACTCATGGACGGGCGGCTCTTTCCGGTCGGCCTCGGCCAGCTCAGTCCCTGGTGGCTCAATCTCTTCGAGAACATCACGACGGTGCAGTTCAATCACCGCATGATCGCCTATGCCGTGGTGGGGCTCGGTCTATGGCAGGCGGCATCCGCGATCCGCACTGCCGACAATATGCAGGTCCGGCGCTCTGGCCGCTGGCTCGGGGCGGCCCTCGTGTTGCAGATGGCCCTCGGCATCTGGACACTGCTGGCTTGGGTGCCGGTGTCGCTCGGCGTCGCGCATCAGGGGGGCGCTCTGGCGGTTCTGGCGATCGCATTATGGCACCTGCACGCCGTGCGGCGCGCCCACGGGGGGCACGCCCCTTGACCACGTGCGGCAATGGCCGTGCCGGCGCGGGAGGGGACCGTGCAGCCCTCCGGATCTCAAACGGCCATCGCCATGCCGTCGCGGCCCGGATCGGCGCCGCCGTCGAGGCGCCCGTCGACGATGCGGATCGCGTGCACGCCGGCGAAGTGGAAATTCAGCGGCCAGCGGCGGACGGCGTAGCCTCGCGCTCTCAGGTCGGCCTCGGTCGAGCGCAGAATACGGTTGGTGATGTCGAGCGTGTCCGATGTGGCGTTGAAGCGCGGCGCGGAGACCGCCTCCTGCGCGGTCATGCCGAACTCGACGACGTTGAGGATCGCCTGCAGGATGCCCATGGCGATGTAGGTGCCGCCCGGTGCGCCGATGGCGAGCATAGGCTTGTCGCCGTCGAAGACGATAGTCGGCGCCAGCGACGAGAAGCGCGATTTGCCGGGCGCTAGCGAACCGGCCCGTCCCGGGCGCGGGTCGAAGACGGCCATGGCGCCATTATACATGAAGCCGAGCCCGTCGGTGACGACACCCGACGGGGTGCCGAGGGTATGGGTCATGGTAGCGATGACGCCGTTCTCGTCGACCGCGACCACGTGGGTCGTATCGGCGCTCTCGTTCCCCTTCCCGCGAAGGCGCGGAACGAGGGTCTTCTCGCCGCGGCGGATGCGGGCGGCGAGTGGCTCGGCATAGGCCTTTGAGGTGAGCTCATCGAGTGGCACGTCGACGAAGCGCGGATCGCCGACCTTGGCGTCCTTGTCGACGGTCGCAATCTTCATGGCCTCGGCGACGGTGGCGATGTAGGCGGGCGAGTTGTGGCCCATGGTCGCGAGGTCGAAATGCTCGAGGATGTTCAGCATCTCGATCAACATGACGCCGCCGCCGGGCGGCCGGTTCGTCGCGATGCGGTGACCTCGATAGGTGCCCCAGAGCGGAGCGCTCGTCTCCGGGCGGGCCTGGGCGAGGTCGTCCTCGTCCAGCAGACCGCCGTTGGCCTTCATGTCGGCGACGATGCGGGCGGCGATCTCACCCGAATAGAAGTCCTCGACGCCCCTCTCACGGATACGGCGCAGCGTGGCCCCCATGTCGGGATTCTTCAGGGTCTCGCCGAGCTTGCGCAGGCTGCCGTCCGGCTTGGCGTAGATTTTCCGCGTCGCTGGCAGCGTGGTCAGTAGCTCGGAATGCGGCGCTCGGCCTTCCGTCGGAACCTGGGACCAGTAGGCGGCGACGTGCGGGCGCACCATGAAGCCCTGCTCGGCATAGTGGATGGCCGGCTCGAGCAGATCGGCGAGGCGGCGCGTTCCATAGCGTCGCAGAGCCTCGTCGAGCGCCCGCAGAGTCATCGGCGAGGTGATGGCGCCATAGCCGATCTCGTTGATGCGCCCCTTCAACAGGAAGCCGAACCCGTCCTCGCTCTCGCCGACGAGCAAGTGCTCCCACATACCGGGCGTCGCCGCGAGGGGGGCCCGGCCGTGAAAATCGAGGCACTCGTGGGTGCCCTTGCCGGGATCGTAAATGTGCAGACAGCCGAAGCCGGCGATGCCGCACATCTGTGGATCGACGACAGTCTGGACGAGTGCCGTCGCGACGGCCGCGTCGATGGCGTTGCCCCCTGTCTGCAAGGCCGCGAGCCCCGCCTCCACCGCTTCCGGCTGAGCTGCCGAGACCATGCCATGCGTCATGGGAATGCTCCGTCCTCTTCGCTCCTCCGACGATTGTTAGCAGGAGCGAGCGGGTGCGCCAGGGGATTGAGGACTTGGGACACGCCCGCAATGGATTGGAACGACGGCCGCGCACGGGCGTTCGACGAGAAGCACTCGGTCTTCACGCGAGCCCACTGCGGGTCTGGCCGGCGTTACGAGGCGGAGCATGATGCCAGTCCAGTCGGACGACCCCGAGCATGCGGTGCACGAGGCGACGTAGAAGACGTTCGTCGCGGGCGTCGTCGTATTCGCTGGCAACGTCGCGGTGATCCTGCTGCCGATGGCGTTTTTTCTGCTTTAGCGCCCCGCCCATGCTTGCCAGTGGGGCCTCGACAACCAGGAGCACCGACATGGCCGAAGCAATGTTGAAACTGATCGATGGACCCGACAAGCCGGCGCTGCAGTGGGCGCTGTCCTATCCGGAACGCGAGACGGTTCACTTCAAGCTCGACAGTGACGCCATCGACGTCCGTGTCCACCGCATGGACGAGCCGGCCGACGGATTCACCTTCACGCTGCATGGCGTGGTGGTTTCCGGCAGCCATAAGGGCAAGCCGTTCAGCGCCGTCTACAGCGTGGAGAACCGAGCCGGCTCGATCACGCTCGGCGCCGCCTGATCGACGGCCGGTCGATCGCAGCTGTCGATCGCGGCTCGCCAAGCTCCTGCCCCCGATGCCATGATGCGTGAACAAGCATCGCAGCACAGGGCAGGAAGCATCTCCATGGATCTCAAGGTCAGAGGCAAGAAGGTTCTCATCACCGGCGGCTCGAAGGGGATCGGCGCCTCGTGCGGCCACGCGTTCGCAGCGGAGGGCGCCAACATCGTCCTCGTGTCGCGGAGCGCTGACCTGCTGAAGGCGACTGGTGACGAGATCCGGTCGCGCCATCAGGTGTCTGTCGAAACGCACGCAGCGGATCTCTCGCAAGCAGGCGACCGCGAGGCCACGTGGGCGAAATTCCAGGACGCCGACATCCTGGTGAACAATGCCGGTGCCATTCCCGGCGGGAGCATTCTCGACCTCACCATGGAGCGGTGGATCGAGAGCTGGCAACTCAAGGTGTTCGGCTACATCCACATGACACAGCTCGCGCTGAAGTCGATGAAGCCCCGGAAGGACGGTATCATCGTCAACATCATCGGCATGGCCGGGCCGGCGCCAAGGTGGGATTACGTGGCCGGCTCCACGGGAAACGCGGGCCTCAATGCCTTCACCAAGGCGATCGGCTCGCGGTCGGTCGATTTCGGCGTCCGGGTGTTCGGCATCAATCCGGCGGCGACGAGGACCGACCGCATCATGACGATCTCCCGGCAGCGGGCCAAGTCGACGTTCGGTGACGAGACGCGTTGGGAGGAGACGCTCGGCGACCTGCCCTTCGGCCGGCTCAAGGAGCCTGACGAGGTGGCCGCCCTCGCCGTGATGCTGTGCGCGCCACAGGTGGCCTACCTGTCCGGCTGCATGATCGACCAGGACGGCGGCGGCATGTACCGGAAGTAGGCGACCGCTCGCATGCACCAGGGCGCGCCGTAGGCGCGAGGGGCAAGGCGCAAAAAGAAAACGGGGCGGTCCTGCCGCCCCGTTTCCCTGCAAAGTGGTCGCTGTCGGCGAGGTCGCTCCCGCGTCAGCTCGTCTCGAAGAGATCGGCGCGGCGCTTGTTGATCTGGTCCGCTTTCCAAGTCTGGATGCGGTACTCCCAGCCCTTGGCCTTGGCGTTCAGCTCGTCGGCCTTCTTCTTGGCATCGCCGTCGGCGCCGACGGCCTCGAGCGAGAGCCACGCGTTCTCCCCGTCCTTGCGCAGGCGCAACGTAACGGTCGGGCCGCCCTCCTGCTCCAGCTTGAGAACGCTGACCTTGTCGCCGGAAGGAACGGCATCGAGTTTGCGAACGTCCTCGAGCGAGATCGAGGCCAGGCCGTCGATGATCTGGTCGACGTTGGCGTCCTTTTTGAGCTTCTTGCCTTCCGGCATATTGGCGAGCCGGAACTTTCCATCCTTGGCGGCCGACGGTGGCGGCGGGATCGGGGTCGCATTGGCAGGCTTGCCGTCCTTGCCCGGCTCCGCCTTCGGCTCTGGTGGCGTCTTCTCCACCACGAGTGGCTCCTCGCCCGGATGCTCGAGCGTGAGACGCGCGACCTTGCCGGTGTCCACGGTCAACACCTGTGTGTCGACCCAATCCTTGATGTCGGCAGTCACCCGCGCATCGCCGGTTGCGAGCCAACTCTGAGCTTCGTCCTGACGGCGCACGTAGATGCCACCCCGACCTTGGCCGAAAGCGTCCATCCGGGACTTGCCGAGAACGACCGAAACGATCGGCTTGCCGGCGCTATCGAGCACGCGGACGCCCCGCGACTTGGCGTCCTTGGCAGCGGGATCCTCGAGCTCGAGGAGGGGGAGCTTGCCCTTGACCGCCGTGCGCGACTCGATGAGCTGCGCTTCGGCCAGCGTCACGAGCAGGGTGCGCACCGTCTCGGTCTTCGCCGGGTAGCCGGCGCGATCGCGCACCTTCCAGGCATTGCCAGCACGCTCAAAGGTGAGCTTCTGGCCGCTCTGTGACACCTCGACGGCAGCGACGCTTGCGAGATTCTGAGCGAGCTCCGGCAGAAACGCGGCGCCCTCGACCTTGCCGGTCGACCACCTGTTCGATCCGGCATAGAGCCCGAGGGCGACGAGCACCGACAGCGCGGTCGCGCCAGCGAGCCCGATGAACTGATGCGGCTTGATCACGAGTGCCTCCTGGTTCCCTGGCCCGGCGTCAGGAGCCGTTGCGACGGCGGCGCTGCATCAGCCCGAGGCCGAGGCCCCCGAGACCGATCAGCAGCGGCACGGCCGCGATATTGAAGAACTTCAGCCAGCCGTCGAGGCGGTCGATGTCGCGCCGGAGCGCGGCCTTCACGTCGCGCAGCTCACGACGGACCGTGACCATCTCGCTCCGGAATTTCTCGATCGCCTGCTTCTCGCTGTCGGAAAGGATGGCCGTCGCGGGTCCGCCGCCCTCGCCGCCTCTCGTCTCGACATTGGCGAGCTTGACTTGCAGGTCCTTCAGCTTGGCGTTGAGCGCCTCCTCCTTCTGGCGGAAGCGCTGCTCGGCGTCACGACGGATCTCGACGACCTTGTCGAACGGCCGCTCGACGACGCCCCGGCCACGCAGATCGGACAAGGCCTCGCCACCTGAAAGGTTCTCGAGAGCGTTGACGACGAAGCCCGCATTGTCGGCCGTCGGCATGGCGATCTGCTGGCCGAGGAAGTCGCGAACCTCGACCCAGAAGTTGTCGTTCAGCATGTCGCTGTCGGCGATGACGACGACGTTCACTCGACCGGCGGCGACGTGGCTCTTGTCCGGCTTGGCCGCGGATTTTGTGGCGTCGACTGCGGCCTTCGCCTTGTCGTCGGCAGGCTTGTCGGCAGCGGCCTTGCCGTCCGGCGACTTGGTGTCGGTCGCCTTGGTGTCCTTGGTGTCCTTGGCTGGCTCGGCGGGTGGTTTCGACGCGTCGTCCTTCTTGTCCGAAGTTTTGGCGTCCGCTCCCGTCTTGTCCGCGTCCTTCTTGTCGTCGTCCGATTTCGGACGTCCATCGGGGTAGGCGGATTTCGCCTCGCCGCCGATCCGGGCCGCCAGCATCAACGGCTTGCCGCCGGACTTGAAGGTCCGGACGATCGCCAGCGGATCAGGACGGAAGCGCACCTTTTCAGCCTCGATCAGGCCGCTGCGCGCGGACGTCTCGATCAGCGGCTGGACGATGGTGGTGGCGCCTTCGGCCTTGGTCAGCGCGCCAGCCGAGGCGAGGTTGAGGCGACGGATGCTGGCCGCCAGCGGGTCCTTCTCATTGAGCTGGGCCTTGTCGATCTGCAGCCAGCCCAGGTAGTCGGTCACGACAGGCTGGCCGCCCGGACCGCCGCCGAACTGGACGCGGCGGGCGATGGTCGGGTCGCCGACGATCGAGTCGGTCGCGAAGTTGAGCCCCCAGGAGGTGAGAATCTTGCGGAAGTCCGAGCTGACGGGAAGCCCGCCCATGCCCATCGGCCCGGCTGGCGGACTGGCCTCGGCAACGGGATCGACGAACGCCAGAACACGACCGCCCGACAGAGCATACTGGTCGATGGCGTAGGCCGCGTCCGGGGTGAGGATGGTCGGCTGCACCACCATCAGGACGTCGATGTCCTTGGGGATCTCCTTGACGTTCGGCTCGAGCTTGCGAACCTCGAAGAAGTCGCGGATCTGCTCCATGATCATCCACGCTGGCGTCGGCTGAGCGCGTGGATTCATGGGATTCATGCCGCCGTCCATCTCGACGCCCGAGAGTAGGCCGACGACCCGCTTCTTGGGATTGGCGAGACCGTTGATCAGCTTGGTGAGATCGTACTCGAGGAACCGCTCGCGATCGGGCGAGAAGAACGGCACCACCTGATCATTGTCGGTGGTGTTCGAGGCGACGAGGCCGAAATAGCCGGTCTCGCCATCCTGGTTGAGCCGCTGGCCCTTGAGACCGGCTGCCGCGGCACGGTCCTCGGCGTCGGAGAATGGCTCAGGATCGAGGAAGGTGACTTGAAGCCTGCCGCCGGACAGGTCCCGGTACTGCTCGAGCAGTCCCTTCAGGCGCTCGAAGTGGCGGGCGAACAGCGGGGCCACCTCACCGAGGCGCCGGGAGTAGTAGACCCGGATGCTGACCGGCTCCTCGAGCCGTGAGAGCACCTTCCGCGTGCCGTCCGAGATCGTATAGAGGCGGTCCTCCGTGAGGTCGGCCTTGACGTTCTTGAAGAGCAGGGACGCGCTGAGATTGACCGAGATGAACAGCAGGGCCGCGAGGGCGAGGCTGCCCCAGGCGAGTGCGGAGCGGCTGAGGCCTGAGGCCCAGCGCACGCTCTCGCCCGGCGCCAGCAGGGCCCAGCCCATGGCTCTCTGTGCCAGATTGCTGGCTTGCGACTTCAGCGTGCCGGTGGCCGGCGAGGTGGTCTTGTCCGTCATGAGGCTTGGCTCTCCTCAAGCCGCCTTGCGCTGTTCGACGACGATGGCGTTCGCGAACAGGAAGAAGGCGATGAGCGACACGTAGAAAAAGAGGCTCGAGAGCGGAATCACACCACGCAGGATCTGATCGAAGTGCGTGAGGAAGCTCAGGCTCGAGATGGCATCGATGAGCGCGCGCGGTGCCCAGGAGCGGAAGAAATTCAGAACGAGCTCCGTACCGCTCATGACCAGCAGGAAGCACAGTGTCGCCGACACGATGAAGGCGATCACTTGGTTCTTGGTCAGGGCCGAGATGCACGAGCCGATGGCCAGGAACGCGCCGGCCATCAGGAAGCTGCCGATATAGCTGGTGACGATCACGCCATTGTCCGGCGAGCCGAGGTAGTTGACGGTGATCCAGATCGGAAAGGTCAGGACCAGGGCAAATCCGATGAACACCCACGCGGCGAGGAACTTGCCGAGTATCGCCTCGAACGTGGTCACCGGCAGCGTCATCAGCAGCTCGATCGTGCCGGTCTTCCTTTCCTCCGCCCAGAGCCGCATGGCGACCGCCGGTACCAGCAGCAGGTAGAGCCAGGGGTGGTACTGGAAGAACGACACGAGATCGGCCTGGCCGCGTTCGAAGAAGTTGCCGATGAAGAAGGCGAAGGCGCCGGTCAGGGCAACGAAGATGACGGCAAAGACGTAGGCAAGCTGCGTTCCGAAGTAGGCGAGCAACTCGCGTTTGGCGATGATCCAGACATTACGCATGGGGGCGAGCGGCCTCCTCGCTGGTAATCTTGCGGAACACCTCGTCGAGGCGCCCGCGCTCGACGAACATCTCGGCAACCGGTAGCGACCGCTCCGAGAGCAGCGCCGCCACGTCCGAGACGATCATGGCGCCACCCTTCGGGATGGCGCGCAGCTGCACGTGCCCATCGACGGCGCCCTGACGCTCGACAGTGGCGACGCGAGGCAGGCCGGACAGCGCCGCGGCGATGGCGTCGGCGCGCGACGTGTCGACCTTGAGGGCGACGGCATTGTGATAGGGCATGCGCCTCTGGAGCTGCTCGGCTGTACCATCGGCGACGACGCGGCCACGATCGATGACCAGCGCACGGGTGCAGACCGCCTCCACCTCCTCGAGGATGTGCGTCGATACGATGATGGCCTTGTCCTTGGCCATGTCGGCGATGAGGGACCGGACGTGATGCTTCTGATTGGGATCGAGACCATCGGTCGGCTCGTCCATGATCAGGACAGGGGGATCGTGCAGAATGGCCTGGGCGAGGCCGACGCGGCGCTTGAAGCCCTTGGAGAGGGTCTCGATACGCTGGTCGACGACATTCTCGAGGCCAGTGCGCATCACGGCCGCCAGAATGCGGCTGTCGCGTGCCGCTGCGTTGTAGCCGCGCACCTCGGCGATGAAGCGGAGGAAGGCGCCGGCGGTCATGTCGCCGTAGGCCGGTGCACCCTCGGGCAGATAGCCGATCTTGGCCTTGGCCTGCTTGCTGCGGTCGGCCATGCTCAGCCCGCAGATGCGGGCCGTGCCGCTGTCAGGCTCGAGAAAGCCCGTCAGCATCTTCATCGTGGTAGATTTGCCGGCGCCGTTCGGACCCAGGAAGCCGAGCACCTCGCCTCTGGCAACCTTCAGCGAGATCTCATCGACCGCCACTATCGGACCGAACGTCTTTCGCAGGCGGTCGGCCTCGACCAACACATCCATGCCTTGCCTCCCCATTCGCGCCCCGCCCGCGCGCGATGAGGTCCGCGCCGCGCCTGGAGCAAAAAACTCTCTCTTAGAGCGTGTCCGTGGTTCCGGCCGACCACCTAGGCGCCAGTGCTGGCACTGTCAAGCTACGAGTGCCAAATTTGATGAAGGCACGGCCCCAACATCCGGAATCGCCGACACCGGACGGGCGAGTCTACCGGTGCGGCGAGGTCAGCAGCGCCACCTCACCCACCGGCACCGCTGGCTGGTAGCGCCCCGGAGCGTACGGGGCAAGATCCATGTTGAGCCGCTCGCCGGAGGCCAGCGCCGCGACGATGCGCCCGGTGTTGGGGCCGCCGGTCAGTCCGAGATGGCCATGGCCGGCAGCGATGAAGATGGTCGGGTGACCTGGCAATGCGCCGATGGCGGGCAGGCTGTCCGGCGTACCGGGGCGCGGTCCCATCCAGCGCGACGGCTTGTCGAGCCGTGCACCAGGGAACAGGGCACGGGCCTGACGCTCCAGGACATGGGCTCTTCGCCAGGACGGCGGGTCGTCCGCAAGGCCCAGCTCCTCGGTACCGGCAACGCGCAGGCCCATCTCCATCGACGTGACCGCGAAGTGCCTCTCGGCCTCGCTCAACACGTGATTGAGCGTGATGCCGGGATCGGCATAGGTGACGTGATAGCCGCGCTCGGCGATCAGCGGCAGCTTCAGGCCGAGCGGCCGCGCCAACGCCAGCGACCACGATCCGGCCGCAATGATCACGGTCTCGGCAGCCATTTGGCCGGCGCTCGTCTCGAGCCCCGTGACGGCGCCGGCCGGACGCAGAGCCCGCACCTCGGCGCGGACGAATTGGCCGCCCTCGCGCTGGAACAGGGTCGCGTAGGCCTGCGTGAGGCGGAACGGGTTGGCCGTGTAGCCGATCGGCCCGAGACGGACCCCGCGCTGATAGTCGCGGCTGAGCGACGGCTCGGACTCGTGCAGAACTGGACCATCCAGCACCTCGATCTCGGCCCCCCGCTCGCGGCGCAGACGCCAGGACAGGCCCTCGACATCCAGCTTCGACTTGTCGCGTGCGATATAGAGATAGCGCGTGGGCTTGACGAGCTCCGGCACACCGGCCTGCCTCGAAAGTGCCTCGTGCAGCTCGAGCGAGGTGCCGTAGAGTGCCTTCATCGCATCGGCGGCGGCCGGTAGACGCGCGGCATCGGCAGCCTTCCAGAAGTGCAGCAGCCAGGGCGCTATGCTCGGCAGCGAGCGCAGGCGGACCACCAGGGGACTGTCGCGATCGACGAGCATGCCGGGCACCTCGCGCGCAATGCCAGGCATCGCCACCGGCACCACCGCCTGGGCGGCCAGGATGCCGGCATTGCCGAACGAGCACCCCTCACCCGGCTGCAGGCGATCCACAAGCGTGACCGACCAGCCCCTGCGGTTGAGCTCGATCGCAGAGCACACGCCGACAATTCCCGCGCCAACGACGATGGCGCGGCGTCTCGAGCCCTTCACTTGGCATTCTCCTCGGTACGCGGGACCGGCCAGCCACAATTCGCGATCACATTGGCATGAGCCAGCTCAAAGCGGCAATTGCGCCGATCGAACAGTCTTGACGTCGAAGGGGGACGAACCAACGTTCCCATGTGATGTCAATCGACGAGAAAGGGCCTCCAGATGCAGTCACCGCTTGAGATCACCTTCCACGGACTC
>JANRJI010000075.1:0-3178 GCA_033764055.1 Hyphomicrobiaceae bacterium | reverse complement strand
GGCCATCACCCAGGCGGTATTCGCTACTGCCTCCACCTGGCTGGCGTAGCCGAACTCGTCGATCTGCAGGAAGATGTCGTGGGAAATGCGGCGGGTGGTGATGTAGCGCCAGGCCTTGCCCATCGCCTGGACGTAGAACAGCGGCAGCAGGATTTCGGGCACCGTCTTGAAGTCGTAGTAGACAATGCGGTTTTCAAAGCGCCAGTCGATGGTGGTGGGGCCGTCGAACGCAGCGCCGTCCGGCGTCTTCTCGCTGGTATCGGTGAGACTGCCGTAGATGAAGTAGCGTAGCCGGGTGGCGAACTGTGCTGCGATCGGGTCGCGCATCTCCTCCAGCACGGCGATCAGGTCGGTCAGCGAGGGCGTGCCCCACGCCGGCGTCTCGGGGACAATCCGATACTTCTGGTACAGCCGCTTCACCGCCAACGACAAGACACCACGCTCGCCGGTCTCCAGCTTGATCGGGATGAAGCGCTTCTTGCCATCGATGCTCTCGCCGGGCTCGCCGAGGAGCATGGCGATCTGCCCGACCGCGTGCAGGATCTGGTTGTTCAGCCAGCCGCCCTCGGTTTCCCAACCGAAGACCACGTCGAGCGGATTGATCGTGTGCTCCAGCCCAACTTTGAAGCAGACGCAGTCCTGGATGGCCCGCTCGACGCGCAGGCCGTTGGAGAAGGCGTCGATGCCGATCACCTGCATGTCCGAGAGGCTCGCCGCCCGCTCCGCAATGAGGTTGAGCAGCGCCGTCTTGCCGTAGCCGCTCATGCCGCTGATGATCATGTGGGCGGCCTGGTTGCGCTCGAAGAGGTTGATGAAGATCGGAAAGCGCCCGTTGCGATCGACGCCGACGAAAACGCCTTTGGTCTGGTTGGGGCGGTGGAAGCCGACCATCCCGGCAGCGCAGCCGACGACCTTGGAGAGCTGGGTGCGCGGCTTCCACGGCGCGTCGAGGCGCTTGCGGGGCAACGTCGAGAAGATCTTCAAGGCCTCGCGCTGGGCTCCGGTCGGCCGCAACAGCTTGAGCCGCGGGCCGAACAGGTCACGCACGGTCACCACGTTGGCCTCCAACTCGTCGCGGCTTTTGCCGCGCACGAGAATGGCGACCTGAATGGCATGGAGCGTCTGGCCCTTGAGCTCGCCGAGCACCTCGCGGGCGTCATGAACCACTTGCTCACCACGGATGTCCACCAGGCTGGCGTCGCGGGCGACAAGCTTGGCGGCGTTGTAGGCCATCTCGGCCACGCGCTGAGACTTGTTGCGGTTGAGCGTGACCACATCAACGGCGAGCGAGATGTCGAGGTTGAGCGCGATCAGCTCGTGGAACAGGGTGGCGCTCCACTCGCCGGCAACGTCGTAACTGGTGAGTACCGCCAGGAAGGGCTGCTCCGGCTCTTCTGGTTCGAGGTAGCTCAGGTACTCGCGGTAGGGCCCATGGATCACCGGCGGCAGATGCTCGATGCGCCGCACCGGGCGGCGTGTAGCCGCCGCGAGCGGCACGCGGATCGCCATCTCGGACACGTCGGCGGGCTCCCAGGTCAGCAAGATGTACTGCACGGCGCGCAGCACCCGTCGCTCCATCAATTGATACATCTCGATGGCCTGCCGCGCCCACGGAATACGCCAGAACAACAAGTCGACAGCGGCGACGAACTGCTCCCACTGCGCCTCATCGGCGCCTTCGGCGAAGCAGGACGAGAGCCCAAAGCCGTTCAACTGGAGTTGCGCCCGCAGTTCCTCGTACTCGCGCTCGTCGAGGGCGAGGATGGTCTCGGCGAGGTTGACGGCGTTGTGGTCGAGGCACCAGGCGTCGATCGCCTCGCGCAGCCCACGCGTGCGGACGTACAAGCTCTCAACGCGGTGGATCGCATCGCGTACAGCTGTGATCGGCTCGTACATCGGGAAGGCGGTCGAGTGGGCGAACAGTCGCATGGGAAAGTCGCGCGCGGTGAAGAAGGCGCCGAGCCGCTCCTCGAAGCGGTCGAGGTCGCCGACGAGGTCGATCGGCGAGCTTGCGATGTCGAAGAGATACATGGGCGCCTCAGCTCGCCACACGGGCAAGGTCGTCATGACTGGGCGAAACCTCATCATCGGCAGGGGAGGGCGCGACCTCGTCCTGGGTGTCGAGCGCGAACAATGCATGGCCGGCGAGCACGTCGTCGCGCTGCACAAGCTCGATCGGCCCGTTGGCAACGATGACACGGTCTTCGTTGGGAGCAGGGATCGCACCGGGTAGATCGTCCGGGCCGACGTGATTACCGTGGACGCGCAGCCGGTACAGGCCACGGGCGGTCCACAGGAGGTGCTCGTAGAGCGGCAGGCCGTGAAGCTCAAGCGTGAGCACGTAGCCGGCAACGGCCGCGGCCGCGCAGACCGGGACGCGAACCAGCAGTGGCCAGGAGCCGGACAGCATGAAGATGGGCATAAAGGCGAGCAGCACCGCCACAATGCTCTCGAAGGTGAGGAAGGTGGCGATCTTCTCCTTCTTGCGGCTGGTCAGCTCCTCGATGATGCGGGCAGGCATACGTGGCCTTTCCACCCGCGGGGTGGAACTGGCCACCCCACGGGCACAGACGGAGGACACACCAACGAGGGGGGTCAGGGCGCAGCGCCGCCGCCGCCGAGCGCGATAAAGGCGGTGATCAGCGCCGGAGCCAGGCCGAGGACGATCGCACCGAACAGGATGCGCTGGATCCAGCCGCGGGCCTGCTGCATCCACTCGGGCATGATCCCGGAGAGGGCGTTCATGATGAACCAGACGGCGACCCCGAAGCCGGCCACGACCGGGCCGAGGATGAGCATCTGGGCCTGCCACTCGGTGAACAGCTGAATGATTGGCTCCACACGAGCCTCCTTGTGCTAGTGAGCGCAGATCGAGGGCCGAAGTCGGCAGGGCGAGCGGGAATTAGAACTGGTGGCCAACCAGCGTGGGCCGACGTCACCTCCCCACTGCGAGCTCGTAGCGGAAGGGGCCGATGGTGAGCACGCCGCTCTCCAGCGGGAGCTCCAGCATGACGGTGCGCCGTTCGTCGGGGACGAGGGGCTGCCGCAGCGTGGGGGCAGCCACGTCCCGACGGGCAGCAGTGGTCTGGAAGCCAAGATCCGCCGCCTCCACCGCAAGCGGCGTCGTGGCCGTGTTGTGGAGGATGAGCGTCACCGCCATGGTCTGCTGGGACGCAGT
>JANRJI010000074.1:0-2083 GCA_033764055.1 Hyphomicrobiaceae bacterium | reverse complement strand
ACAAGCCAGGACGAGCAACGGCACGCGGAAGGGGCGGAGAGGATTGGCGACGATCTTCATTGCGTGGACACTCTATCGGCCTAAGTCAACCCGTGCGCATGACTTGCAAAGAGTGCGAGTCATGCGCGTTTTGCGAGTCATGAGTTTCGGGATAACGGGCGGCGCTTCGCGAGCATGAGCTTTTCCGCCGCATCCAGGCCCCCTTTGTTGCCCGCGGCGACGATCGCCTGGGCGCGGTAGGTGTCCACATAGGCACCGATCACGCGGGGCGGTCTGGCGTGCGTGTCGATCACCTGGTAGATCGCCGGCACGCTGCCCGTCTTTGGTTTCATCACGAAACGAGGCTCATTCGGGTCGATTCCGGTCTTCGCGTGCTGCTCGGCTCGCACGTCACGCACCTTGCGCAGGATCTTTCCGATGTAGACCGTGCGCGTCTTCCCCTTGAAGTACTTGCCGTTGCGGTAGACGCCCATCGCCGCGCGGCAGGCGTACCAGTACGGCCCGTGGTGGTACCCGCCTTTCGAGCACGAGCGGCACGCACCACAATTCACTCGCATAAGACGATAGTTCCAACCGTCTTTGAATGCGTCGGGCCTGGTCTCGACGACCTCACGCGAGCTCACACGCTTGGCGAGTGCGTTCTTATGCGATCTAGCTTTGGTCAGAGCGGCCATACTCCCCCTTCCTTCCGCACCTGGGCTTCCAGGGCGATGCGGACCAGGTCGCCGTACCAGGGCGGTGGCCAGGTGACGTAGCGGCCGCTGATGTAGTAGTCCCAGATGAGAAGCCGGTCCCAGGGCGAGACGATGCACCGCCGCATGCGGTCACGATTGAGCTCGCGAGCGATGATGCCGCCGTCGTTGTTGATGGTCGTCCCGTTGGCCAGGATGCGAGCACGGCGCACGGGCCAGATTTGGGCCGCGAGGTGCTTGGTCCACCCGGCATCGCGCCAGAGCTTGCCGAGTTGTTCCAGTTGCGTGCGCTGGAGATCGACGTTCTGCTGCACACTGATCCGCTCGTCCTCGATCCATTGCATCCGGATCGCCAGGCCGTCTACAGCCTGGCCGAGTGTGGACGCGGTGAACTCGGCGCAGCTTGCGAGCAGCGTGGGCCTCCAGCTTGCAAACATCGCCGGCGAGACGGTCCACAGGTTGCGGCTCGCCATCGCCTGGAACTCGATCACCACGGGCAAGTCAGGCCGCACACGCTGGAGCTGTTCGACCTGGTTGAGGTAGTAGGCCCGGTGCGCGGCGAGCGTGCCGGCGTTGGCGGGATTGAGTGCCACGGTGCCCACGTTGCCGACGACGTCGGTCTGCACCAGGCTGCTGGCCGTCGGGTTGCCCAGGGCGTCGTAGACGACTTCCGCGCCGACGATTACGAGCTGGCCCGCGGCGAACTGCGCGAGGGCCGCGGTGAGCTGGGCGTCGGATGCTGGTCCGCCCGTGAACGCGGGATAGTTGGCATTGAAGTGCCGGTCGATCATCCGGTAAGAGCCGATCGGCACCGATCCATCAGCGCCGTTGTTGGCGGCGATGGGGTGTTGCGTGCCGAATCCGGTGTCCTCCAGCTCGTCGGACACGGGCCAGCCCGACGTCTGGAGGCACACATTCGGGTAGTTGTTTGCGAGGTCGGTCTGGTTCAAGTGGCCCTCCGGCGTGGGTGGCGAGCGATGCCCAGGTGCGCGGCGTCGGCGAGCTTGTGGCGGCGACCGATCGCGGCGCACGCCGCGCACAGGACCGCGCCGGTTTCGATGGCGATCACGAACGCCATGAACATCCGCGCCGGGAAGTAGCGATCGCATAAGGCCGACAGCCGCGACCGCGGCGGGTCGTCCTGGTCGTCGAACCCACGAGCTGCCGGCGGCGGTGGGGGAGGTGGGGGCGGTGGGGGAGGGGGTTGGTTCGCGGCGTAGCACATGGCGGCGGCGTCCTTATGCGATCTCGGAGCCCGCCGGCGACGTCGTCGGCGAGCTCGTGTCGGTGGTTGCGATGGCGGTCACAGTGCGAGGAATGGGCGTGGTGTAGACGCTCTTCTGCCGCGCTTGCTTCTTGCGGTAGATGACGGGCGGGACGATCGCCAGCAG
>JANRJI010000073.1:0-52839 GCA_033764055.1 Hyphomicrobiaceae bacterium | reverse complement strand
GCATCGATGACCAAGCCGATGACCTCGGTCGCCATCATGATGCTGCACGAGGAAGGACGCCTGCTGCTCGGCGATCCCGTCTCCAAATTCCTCCCGCAGATGGCCGCCATGAAGGTCGCGAGGTCCCCGGATTCGACCGAGACCGTGCCCGCCCGGCGTGAGATGACCGTTCAGGATCTGCTGCGCCACACCTCCGGTCTCACCTACGACAACCGCGGCACCAGCGCCGTGCACAAGGCCTATCCGGGCTCCTCCGTCTCGGCCGCCGTCAAGCTCGGTCGGGACGAGTTCCTCGACACCATCGGCAAGGTTCCGCTGCTCTATCAGCCGGGCACCGCTTGGGAGTACGGCTTCTCGACCGACATTCTCGGCCACATCGTCGAGGCGGTGTCTGGCATGTCCCTGGGCGCATTCCTCAAGGCCCGGCTTTGGGATCCGCTCGGCATGGTCGACACGGCCTTCGCCCTCTCCACGTCGGCCGAGGGGCGCTACGCACGTGCGTTCGCTAAGTGCCCGCTAACGGGAGACCCGCAGAGCGTCCACCACGCCAGCGGCAGGCCGATGCAGTGGGAGTCGGGCGGTGGCGGCGCCGTATCGACCACCGCCGACTACCTGCGTTTCGTGCAGATGCTGCTTGCTGGCGGCACCCTCGGCGGAGAGCGCATTCTTGGCCGCAAGACCGTCGAGTTGATGCGCGCAGACCACCTCGGCCCGGACATCGACAACCGGCTGACCACGATGGACCCCGCCTTCAGCGGCTATGGCTTCGGGCTCGGCTTCGCCGTGCGGAGCGCCGCCGGCGTTTCGGCCGCCATGGGCTCGGCCGGTGACTACTACTGGTCGGGCGTCTACGGCACCTACTTCTGGATCGACCCGGCCGAGGACCTCGCCGTCGTCTTCATGGCGGCCGCGCCCGGTCAGATGCGGCTGCGCTATCGCCAGCTCGTGCGCGGGCTCGTGCTGCAGGCGCTGGCGGATTGAGGATCGGCCGGAGGCGACGCTGCACGACTGTCCTTCGCGAGCTTCGGTTGATGACGGGCAGACCAATGGCCTCCGCTGGGCTGGTGTGACCGCGACGGGCTGCTTATAGCTGTATCGCCATTTGCGACGTGTCGAGACAACAAGGGAACGCCCGCACCATGTCCGATTACTCCGGCCTCCAGGCTATGGTCCGGGGCGAGATCATATCGCCCTTTACGAGGCTGCGCCGGCTCCTGGAGGGCATCGCGCCCGGTCACGAGCGCCCCATCGAGATGACGGCGGGCGACCCGAAGGAGGTCATGCCGGGCTTTGTCATGGACCGCATGGCCGAGGCCAGGCATCTGCTGGGGACCTACCCCCTGACGCGTGGCGCCGACGACATCCGCAGGACGATCGGCACCTGGATCGAGCGCCGCTACGGCCTCGCTGGATTGGTCGACCCGCTGCGCGACGTCATCGTGCTGAACGGCTCCCGCGAGGGGCTGTTCTACGCCATTCTTCCGGCGGTGGGTCGCAAGAGCATCCCCGGCAAACCGGTCGTGCTGCTGCCGAACCCGTATTATCACGCCTACCTCGGCTCGACGTCGGCCGTGAACGCCGAGCCCGTGTTCCTCGACGCCACCGAGGCGACCGGTCATCTGCCGGACCTTGATAAGCTCGCCCGCATGCCCGATGTGCTCGAGCGCACGGTCGCCTTCTACCTCTGCTCTCCGGCCAATCCGCAGGGTGCCGTTGCCTCGCCGGACTATATTCGCCGCGCTCTGGCGCTCGCCCGCCAATATGACTTCATGCTGTTTTTCGACGAGTGCTACTCGGAGATCTACACCGGCGAGCCACCCACCGGCGGCCTCGAGATCGCCGCCCGCACGCCGGAGAAATTCAAGAACATCGTCTGCTTCAACTCGCTCTCGAAGCGGTCGAATCTTCCCGGCCTGCGCTCGGGCTTCGTCGCTGGCGACCCGGAATTCCTCGAGACGCTGGCCGAGGTGCGCAACCTGACCGGCCCGCAGATGCCGGGGGTCATCCAGCAGGCATCGATCGCGGTCTGGTCCGAGGAGCAGCACGTCGCCGTCATCCGCCAGGCCTACAAGGCCAAGTTCGACATCTGCGACGAGGTGCTGGGCACCCGCTTCGGCTATCGCCGGCCGGCGGGAGGGTTCTTCCTCTGGCTCGACGTGTCCCATCTCGGCGGCAGCGTAGAGGCCACGGTAACGTTATGGCAACGAGCCGGTGTCAAGGTCGTGCCTGGCGCCTACCTGGCCCAGCCGAACCGCGACGGTGAGAATCCTGGCGACCGCTACATCCGCGTCGCCCTTGTCCACCCGCCGGCCACGATCAGGGAAGCGCTACAGCGTCTGGTGTCACTCTGATTTGTGGAAGCGTGAGCGTTCATGGCGGTCGAGCGTACCGGTGTCGAGCCGAGGCCGCTGCTGCCCGATTCGTTGGTCGGCCGGCTGCAGGGATGGGCAATGCGTGGACTGGGCCTCGGGCTCGGGCTGCTGGCGGCTGCCGGCTGGCTCTCGCTGATGACCTGGTCGGCCGCGGATCCCTCGCTGACCCACGTGACGACCGGAACGACGCGCAATCTGCTCGGGCCGATCGGAGCCATCCTCTCGGACATTCTGCTGCAGACGATCGGTTTCACCGCCGTGGTGGCTTTCCTCGGCCCGGCCTTTGCCTCCGGCGAGCTGTTCCTGAACGAGCGGCTGCCCCGTTTGCGCACGCGCTCGATGCTCTTCCTGGCGTCACTCCTGGTGCTCGCCGGGGCTTTGTCGAGCCTGCCCTCGCCGGGCTCGTGGCCGATCAATCACGGGTTTGGCGGCGCCCTCGGCGATCGCCTGTTCGACCTGGCGGCAGGTCTGACGGGGATCGTGCTGCCCGGCCGCGGAGGCGTCCTGGCGGGCCTGCTGCTGTTTGCCGGGGGCATGTGTCTGCTCTCTGCCGGTCTCGGCCTCGATCAGAATGATTGGGCGGTGCTCGCCCGCTCGGCCCACCGGCCGGCGCGCTTGGCTGCGGACGTGGGCGAGCCGTCGGGCTTCGCATCGGCGACGATCGGCAATGGCCATGGGGATGACGCTGTATCTGGACCCTACGAGCCGCAGGCGGCGCTCTCGCGGGATGACGCGTCGCCCCTCTCGTCGACCGGACCGTTGCCAGTGTCGGATCAGGCCGGTCATGAGCCGGCCTTCGATCAGGCGACCGATGTTTCGAGCCGGTCGATTGCCCGGAGGTTTGCGCCTCCCTCTGCCGTCAATGCCCCGGCCCAGACCCCGGCCCGGCCCGCCGGAGGCCGTTCTGCCTCCCAGGTGCTGGGTAGCCTCTTCTCGCCCCGGGCTGCGGCTGACGAGTATCGTCGCCCTTCGCTCAACATTCTGAAGCGCCCGCCCCCGGCGAGGCCTGGCAGCGAGCACGCTCAGCCGGTGCTGAGGGGCAATGCCCGCCTGCTCGAGGATGTATTGGGTGACTTCGGCATCAAGGGCGAGGTGAAGGCTGTCAATCCGGGGCCGGTCGTCACCCTGTTCGAGGTCGAGCCCGCCCGCGGCACCAAGTCCTCGCGCGTGATCGCCTTGAGCGAGGATATCGCCCGATCGATGAGTGCTGCTTCGGCTCGGGTCGCCGTGGTGGCGGGCCGCAACGCCATCGGCATCGAGCTCCCCAATCTCAGGCGTGCGACGGTCTTCCTGCGCGAGCTCCTGGAGAGCGACGCCTGGCGCCATTTCGAGGGCCAGCTCCCGGTCGTGCTCGGCAAGAGCATCGCAGGCGAGCCGGTGATCGCCGATCTTGCCCGGATGCCGCACCTGCTGGTCGCGGGCACCACCGGCTCGGGCAAGTCGGTCGGCGTCAATGCGCTGATCCTGTCGCTGCTATTCCGACTGTCGCCGGCCGAATGCCGCCTGCTCATGATCGACCCCAAGATGTTGGAGCTGTCGGCGTACAACGGCATCCCGCATCTGCTGGCGCCCGTTGTCACCGATCCACATCGCGCGGCGGCGGCGCTCGCCTGGGCCGTGAGTGAGATGGAGGAGCGCTACAAGCGCATGGCCCAGCTCGGCGTGCGCAATATCGAGATGTTCAACGTTCGCCTGAAAAACGCCAGGAAGCGAGGCGAGCTCACTGGCCGCATGGTGCAGACCGGCTTCGACGAGTGGACCGGCGAGGCCGTCTTCGCGCGCGAGGAGCTCACCCTCGAGCCGATGCCCTACATCGTCATCATCGTCGACGAGTTTGCAGATCTCATGGCCGTCGCTGGCAAGGAGGTCGAAGGCTCGGTTCAGCGACTGGCACAGATGGCGCGCGCCGCCGGCATCCACCTGGTCATGGCGACGCAGCGACCGAGCGTCGATGTCGTGACCGGTACCATAAAAGCGAATTTTCCGACCCGCATCGCCTTCAAGGTGGCCTCCAGGATCGACAGCCGCACCATCATCGGCGACCAGGGTGCCGAGCAGCTCCTCGGGGCGGGCGATATGCTCTACTCGGCCGGCTCGGGCCAGATCGTGCGGGTGCACGGGCCCTTCGTCTCCGACGAGGAGGTCGAGCAGGTCGCGGAAAGCCTCCGCGCGCAGGGCGCGCCGGCCTACGTCGATGCTCTCGCCCGTGAGGCTGACCCGCTGCTCGACGCCGACGAGCCGGGACGGTTCACGTCCGCGGCCGGCCCCACCGCCGCCGACGATCTCTTCGACCGGGCCGTCGCTATCGTGCATCGTGACGGCAAGGCCTCGACCAGCTATCTGCAGCGCCGTCTCGCCATCGGCTACAACCGCGCCGCAGACCTGATCGAGCGGATGGAGCAGGCCGGTATCGTCAGTCCGGCCGACAGCGTCGGGCGTCGCCGGGTTCTGATCGGCGGGCACGGCGCAGACGCCTCAGCCTCCTGATTCTCTGGATTGCCCGGCGCGGTGCCGGCCTGGCCTGACGACCCTGCTGTTACGGGGCTGACGCGTGTGCCCGGGAATCGGCCGGGAACCCGTCCACAGGCGCACACTTGCCCTGATGCGGTCCCAATTGTAGGGACTGTGCAACCGTCGAGGGAACCGCAAACGGTGGGTGGTCGGATGGCACGGCAAGCACGCAAGCGCTGGAGAGTCGCAACCGGACGAGCGGCGGCGGCGGGCATCGCCCTGGCCCTCGCCGTGACGTGTGCCGCAGCGCAGGACAAGTCCGGCTCTCCGAACCCGGTCGGGCAACCGACCTGGGGTAAGACCGACGTCACGCCGTCGCCCGTCGTCGCCGGCATCACGCTCGACGCCCGCCAGATGGAGGTGGTCCAGAAGGTCAACGCCTATTTCAACGCGTTGGAGAACATGAAGGGGCAGTTCCTCCAGACGACCTCGGACAATAAGCGCATGAAGGGCCGGCTCTACATGAAGAAGCCCGGTCGCGTGCGCTTCGACTACGCGCTGCCGAGCAAGCAACTCGTGATCTCCGACGGGCAGCAGATCGCCATCATCGATTCCGACATCGGCACCGATGATCGGGTGATGGTCGACCAGACGCCGTTCCGGGTCCTTCTCCGCAAGGATGTCGATCTCATCAGGGACGCGCGCATCCTGGAGGTTCAGGAGGCCGATGACCTGATCATCCTCGCCCTGCAGGACAAGTCCAAGGACGCCTCCGGCCGCATTCGCCTGTTCATGGCCACCAAGCCGGAGATCGAGCTCAAGGAGTGGGTCACAACGGACGCGCAGGGGCTGGACACCCGTGTAGAGGTCTCGAGCATCGATCGCAAGGATACGGTCGATGCCGGCATGTTTAAGATGCCCATTCCAACCATCAAGTCCAACCAATAGCCGCAAACCGTTGATCAGCCTGTTCACGGCAGGTCTCGACGGCGTCCCGTGGGGCTTGGCCTGTAACAAACATAAAAAAAACGTGAACGGGGCCTGTGTTGCCCTTGAAACCCTGTCAAGGCCTCATATGTTTCGGTCAGAGCAGGCGATATCGCTCTTCATCGGTAGTGCCCCCCGTCTAGCCGAAGATATCGCCTGCCGCGCCGGCATCCCTCCCGGCGCATGCGCGAAAGCGCTGGCGCCCGACCTTCTCCCCCGAGGTCGGGCGCTTTCTTGTTTCGGCGCGTGGTCCCTGCCGACAGCTGTGATGTGCCAAAATATACATCCAAATCAAATATTTAACATGTCATAATTCTATTGTGCGGGTGGTTTACTACGGCGATTGTCGGCATCACCGCTGGACATGAACCGGAGGATCAAGTGATCACCAAGCGCACGTTTGCCGCGACACTGTCGGTCGCCATGGCTGGACTTCTGGCGTCTACCGCCATCGCCGTGGCGCGCGACCAGATTCGCATCGTCGGCTCCTCGACGGTGTATCCCTTCACAACGGCGGTCGCTGAGCAGTTCGGCAAGTCCGGCGCCGGCAAGACGCCGGTCGTCGAGTCGACGGGCACTGGCGGCGGCATGAAGCTGTTCTGCGCCGGAGTCGGCGTCGGTCACCCCGACATGACGAACGCTTCGCGCGCCATGAAGAAGGGCGAGTTCGAGGACTGCCAGAAGAACGGCGTCAAGGACGTCGTCGAGATCAAGGTCGGCATCGACGGCCTGACCATCGCCCAGTCCAAGGCCGGCCCGGCCATCAAGCTGACCATGGAGCAGGTGTTCCTGGCGCTGGCCGAGCAGGTTCCGGGGGCCGACGGCAAGCTCATCGCCAACCCGCACAAGAACTGGTCGGATATCGACAAGTCGCTTCCGGCCATCAAGATCGAGGTTCTGGGGCCCCCGCCGACGTCCGGGACCCGCGACTCGTTCCACGAGCTGTTCCTCGAGGTCGGCGCCAAGAAGATCGCAGCGCTGAAGGACATGCAGAAGGCCGACAAGAAGGGCTTCGAGAAGCTCTGGAAGTCGATCCGCAAGGACGGCGCCTACGTCGAGGCTGGCGAGAACGACAACGTCATCGTCCAGAAGCTCGAGTCGAACAAGAACGCCTTCGGCGTGTTCGGCTACTCGTTCCTCGAGGAGAACACGGCCAAGCTGCGCGGCGTGGCCATCGATGGCGTCGAGCCGACCTACGACACCATCGCGGGCGGCAAGTACAAGGGCGCCCGCCCGCTGTTCGTCTACGTCAAGAAGCAGCACGTGGGCGTCGTCCCCGGCGTCGACAAGTTCGTTGCCGAGTACGTCTCCGCGAAGGCCATGTCGAAGGACGGCTACCTCGCCCGCAAGGGTCTGGTGACGCTGCCGAAGGCCGAGTCCGAGAAGATCGCTGCGGACGCGAAGGCCCTGAAGGTTCTCACGGCAGCCGACGTGAAGTGAAGTTTCAGGCGCGGTGGCTCCTGCCCCCGGTGGGGGCCGCCGCGTCGTTGGTTTCAGTCCTGCTGCCGGTGGCGAGAATTCGGCTTCTGCAGCGGGTTGCCGGACCGGGCGTCGCGCCCGATCCTTTCGAGCTACGGCTCGCCCTCGCGTAAGCTGGGTCCGCATGTCAGCCATCTATTTCGTAACGCTCGCGGTGCTGCTTGTCGCGGCGTATCTCGTCGGGCGCGGTCGAGCCCGCGGTCTGGCGAATGCGGGGGGGGCGTCGCTCCACTCTTTGCCCGCTTATCATGGCTTGCTGCCGATGGCAGCGGTGCTTGTCGTCATGCTGGCCATCTACATCGTCGGCACGAATGCCGTGGCCCGCTACGCGGAAAGCGGCGCCCTGGCATTGCTTGGGCCGGATGTCGCGACGGATCCGCTGAAGCGCTCTGCGGGGCTTCGTGAGATACTCAACGTGGCTTCGGGAGCCCATTCTGGCGACCAGTCGCCTGCCCTGAAGGCCGCCGCCGAGTATTACCGCACCAGCGCGAGCCTCGGTGGGTGGATCGTCTATGGCGCCGGTTTGGGCGTTGCATTGCTCGCCGCCGTGTTCCTGATCTCGCGCATCTCGCCCACCTTCCGGGCACGCAACCAGTTCGAGCGGTTCGCCCTCTTCGTGATGGGCATCTGCGCCACCGTCGCCATCCTGACCACGATCGGCATCGTCGCCTCGGTGCTCTTCGAGACCTTTCGCTTCTTCTTCGACCCGGCGCTGAAGGGCAGACCCTCGGTCACGGAGTTCTTGTTCGGGACCGAGTGGAACCCGCAGGCAGCGCTCCGCGCCGACCAGGGCGACATCAAGACGGCATTCGGCTTCATTCCGCTGCTGACCGGCACCCTGCTGATCACGGCCATCGCCATCGCCGTCGCGGGTCCGCTGGGGCTTTTCTCGGCGATCTATCTTTCGGAGTATGCCGGCCCGACGTTCCGCGCCTGGGCCAAGCCCATTCTCGAGATCCTGGCTGGCATCCCGACCGTCGTGCTCGGCTTCTTCGCAGCCCTCACGGTGGCGCCGCTGATCCGCGGTTGGGGCGAGCACTACGGCCTCGATGTCGCCTCGGAGTCGGCGCTCGCGGCTGGCCTGGTCATGGGCATGATGATCATCCCGTTCATCTCCTCGCTCTCCGACGACGTCATCAACTCGGTGCCCCAATCGCTGCGCGACGGCGCCTACGCACTCGGCGCAACGCGTTCGGAGACCATTCGCAACGTCGTTCTCCCGGCGGCCCTCCCCGGAATCGTGTCGGCCTTCATGCTGGCGATCAGCCGCGCCATCGGCGAGACGATGATCGTCGTCATGGCCGCCGGCCTCGCCGCAAATCTCACGTTCAATCCGCTCGACGCGGTGACCACCATCACCGTCCAGATCAAGACGATCCTCGTCGGTGATCAGGAGTTCGACAGCGCCAAGACCCTGGCAGCATTCGCTCTGGGCTTCGTGCTCTTTTTCGTGACGCTGGTGCTGAACATCATCGCGCTGCAGGTCGTGCGCAGGTATCGAGAGCAATATGACTGACATCGCAGCCGTCCCGTCGGGCCCCGCGTTCCGCCTCGACACAACCTCGGACAGGGCCAAGCGGCGCATCCGTGCCCGCTACCGCGCCGAAGCCCGCTTCAAGGCCTACGGTCTCATCGCGCTCGGCATCACGGCGTTGTTCCTGGTCGGCCTGATCTTCGATATCGTGCGCAATGGCCTGCCGGCGTTCACGCAGCACTCGCTCGTGATGGATGTCGCCGTGCCGGCCGATCTCGTCGAGCCGGACAAGCGAAACGACCCGCTCGCCATCCGGGGCGCCGATTATTTCCCGGTGACGCGTGATGCCGTGAAGTCGCTGGTGCCCGGGCTCGAGAGCCGCTCCGGCGAGAAGACCCTGGTGCGGCTGCTCAGCAGCGGCGCTGCCGATCAACTCCGCGACCGCCTCGTCGCCGAGCCGGCGCTCATCGGAAAGTCGGTGAAGGTGCCGCTTCTGCTCTCGGACGATGCCGATCTCTATTACAAGGGGACCGGCACACCGATCGAGAAGCGGTCGGGGCGCGGCATCGCGACGCCGAGCGGCACGACCGGGGAGGTCACCATCCTCAGCACCGTCAACGATTTCGCCGACTCCGTCGTGGCCATCAAGCTCGCTGCCAAGGCGAAGCTCGAGCGCTCGGTCGCCGAGGTTCGCCGCCTCTCGGCCTTCAGCAGTCCGTCCGTTGCGCAGCGGATCAAGGAGCTCAACGAGGAGATTGTGGCGCTTCGAGACCGCGTCGACAGGCCGAAGGTTGAGGAGGACCTCGACAGCAAGGTCCCGTCGCAGCTGATCGAGATCAACGGCGGCCTCGTGAAGATCACCAAGATCCGCGATACGGGCATCACGGGCGAGGTGCTTCTGCCGCTGTCCTCGACGGCAGACGCCAAGCCCGGCGACTGGCGCGTCGTAACCTATACGCGTGCCGAGTCGGACCGCAAGGTCACGGATCAGGAGGTCGCTTTCCTGGAGCGCTTCCGCGAGCAGGGCGTCCTCCACCGCCACTTCAACTGGCTCTTCTTCACGGCCGGTGACAGCCGGGAGCCGGAGCTCGCCGGCATCCGGGGCGCCCTTGTCGGGACCGCTCTCACTCTGTTCGTGACGCTGGCCCTATGCCTGCCGATCGGCGTGCTGGCCGCAGTCTATCTCGAGGAGTTCGCGGCGAAGAACCGGCTGACCGACCTGATCGAGGTCAACATCAACAACCTGGCCGCCGTGCCGTCGATCGTGTTCGGCCTGCTCGGCCTCGCGGTGTTCCTCAATTTCTTTGGTTTGCCACGCTCGGCGCCCCTTGTCGGCGGCCTCGTGCTGGCGCTGCTGGTGCTGCCGACCATCATCATCGCATCACGTGCAGCTCTCAAGGCCGTGCCGCCGTCCATCAAGGAGGCCGCCCTTGGCGTCGGCGCCTCCCATCAGCAGGCCGTTTTCCATCACGTTCTGCCTCTGGCGATGCCAGGGATCATGACGGGCACCATCATCGGCATGGCCCATGCGCTCGGCGAGACCGCGCCGCTGCTGATGATCGGCATGATCGCGTTCATCGTCGACGTGCCCAAATCTCTCACCGAGGCGGCAACCGTGCTGCCCGTGCAGATTTATCTCTGGTCGGATCTGCCGGAGCCGGCCTTCCAGTTGAGGACGGCTGCGGCCATCATGGTGCTCCTTGGCTTCCTGTTCGTCATGAACGGGGCAGCCATCTACCTGCGCAAGAAGTTCGAGCGCCGGTGGTAGCGGTGAAGTGGCGATTGTGGTCCCGATCAGGGCGCACGTCGTCGAGCGATGGATATCCGCGCTCTGGAGGGGCAAGCTGTGCCCGGCGGAGCCGAAAGTTGAGAACGTGGCGGAGACGATAGTACGATGGACATGTCGCAGCAGGCCCTGACGCTCGAGCCCCCCGCCAAGCCCTCCGCCGTCAATCCGACGAAGGTCGTGGCCCGCGACGTCAACGTCTACTACGGCGCGAAGCACGCGCTGAAGAGCGTCTCGATCGACATCCCGGACAAATCGGTAACGTCGTTCATCGGCCCTTCCGGATGTGGCAAGTCGACGTTCCTGCGCTGCATCAACCGGATGAACGACACCATCCCTGTCTGCCGGGTGGTCGGCAAGATCGCCATCGACGAGCAGGATATCTACGATCCCTCTCTCGACGTCGTGCAGCTCCGCGCCCGCGTCGGCATGGTGTTCCAGAAGCCGAACCCATTCCCCAAGTCGATCTACGAGAACGTTGCGTATGGCCCGCGCCTCCATGGTGTAGCCCGGTCCAAGGCCGACCTCGACCAGATCGTCGAGCAGAGCCTGCGCAAGGCGAGTCTCTGGGAGGAGGTCAAGTCGCGCCTCGCCGAGTCCGGCACCGCCCTGTCGGGCGGCCAGCAGCAGCGCCTGTGTATTGCACGCGCCATCGCAGTGAGCCCCGAGGTGATCCTGATGGACGAGCCCTGCTCGGCCCTCGACCCCATTGCCACGGCCAGGATCGAGGAGCTGATCGACGAGTTGCGCCAGAACTTCTGCATCATCATCGTCACCCACTCGATGCAGCAGGCCGCGCGCGTCTCGCAGCGCACCGCGTTCTTCCACCTCGGCGATCTCGTCGAGGAGGGCGATACGAAGCAGATCTTCACCAACCCGACGAACGAGAAGACGCAGGCCTACATCACGGGCCGCTTCGGCTGACCAATCGCCGCCGTCGCTGCCCGGCCCACGAGAGTGGCGCCCGGCCCGGCGAGCGCTTCGTTTTTTTGCCAACGATCCCGTCTTGCCGCTATCCTTTGTCCGGACAGGGACAGAGTAGCGAAAGGTGGCGGTCATGGATCGGCGGGCAGCCAAGTCGATGGGCAGCGACCACATCGCGCGGGCGCGCGAGCTCGTTGTGCTGCTGAGGTCCGCCGCGCCGCGTATCGAGGCGGAACGTGAGCTACCGTCCGACGTGCTAGCGGCTCTGCACGGTGCGGGTCTTTTCCGGCTCCTGCTGCCGCGCTCGATCGGCGGGCTCGAGGTCGACCTCGTGACCTTCGCTGAGATCGCCCAGATCGTCGCCAGTGCCGATGCCAGCACCGCCTGGTGCGTCGGCCAGGGCGGCGGCTGTGCCATGTCGGCCTCGTTCCTGGAGCCCGCTGCCGCCAAGCGCCTGTTCGGCCCGCCCGACGCCGTTCTGGCCTGGGGCGCCGGCGTGCAGGGAAAGGCGGTCGAGGTGCCCGGTGGCTATCGCGTGAGCGGCCGCTGGTCTTTCGCGAGTGGCAGCCGCCACGCGACCATGCTCGGCGCGCACTGCAAGATCTTCGGTGCCGACGGCGAGCCAAAGCTGCGCCCGGATGGCCGACAAGCCGATCGGACCGCCTTGATTCCGCGGAGCAAGGCCCGCATCGAGGACGTCTGGCAGGTCGTCGGCCTCAAGGGCACGGGTAGCGACAGCTACTCGGTCGAGGACCTGTTCGTGCCCGCCGACGAGACCATCGATCGCGAGGCATTGGACACGGCGAGAGAGAAGGGCACGCTCTACCGCTTCCCGACGATCATGATCTACGCCGCGGCATTCGGCGGCGTCATGCTCGGCATTTCGCGCGGCATGCTCGACGACCTGAGGACGCTCGCCGGGAGCAAGACAGCCCGGGGGGCCGCATCGCCCATGCGCGACAGCGAGATGTTCCAGGGCGAGCTCGGGCGCCTCGAAGCCCGCTGGCGGGCGCTGCGCGCCTACCACTTCGGCACCTTCCGCGGGATCTGGGAGGCGGTCGACGCCGGCAATCCGCTCACGCTCGACCATCGCGTCGATGCGCGTCTCGCCTGCACGCATACCGTCTACGAAGGTTGCCAGATCGCCGTCGACACCTACCGCGCAGCAGGGCAGAACGCCATCTTCGAGAACGCGCCCTTCGAGAGGCGGCTGCGCGACGCGCTGTCGGCCTCGCAGCAGGTTCAGGGCCGGCCGTCGCACTACGCATCGGTTGCACGTCATCTGCTCGGCCTGCCACTCGACACCACTATGTTTGTATGAGGCCGTCGTGACAGTCCGACACCCGCCGCGCATTCGCCGCTCCCTCTTGATCACGCCCGGCGACCGGCCGGAGCGCATTGCCAAATCGGCGGGCCTGCCGGCCGATGGCATCGTGCTCGATCTCGAGGACGGTGTGGGTCCGGAGCAGAAACCGGCGGCGCGCGAGGCAATCGCCAAAGCCCTCGCCACCCTGGATTTCGGCCATCGCGAGCGGCTGGTGCGGGTCAATGCGGTGGGCACAGCCGACTACGCTGCCGATCTCGCCACCCTCGACGTGGCGCGGCTGGACGCGCTCTTCGTCCCGAAAGTGGAATCTGCGGACCAGCTGCGTACGCTCGCCGCCTGGCTGGATGCGGCCGAGCAGCGGGCAACGCAGCGCGCCCATCCCGTGGAGATCGTCGCCACCATCGAGACGCCGCGCGGGTTGCTGCGCGCACTCGAGATTGCCGATGCGACGACACGCACGACCGCCCTTTTCTTCGGCTCGGGCGACTACACTGCGGCCACCGGCAGCGCCGTCACCGAGCGTGCGCTCGCTGTCCCGCGCGCCCTTGTCGTCGCAGCTGCTGCAACCGTCCGCATCGAGGCCATCGATGCCGCCTGGTTCGTCTCGGTCAAGGATGTCGCCGCCACGCGCGTCGATGCGATGATCGCGCGCGAGCTCGGCTTTGCCGGCAAGCTCGTCTTCCATCCCGACCAGATCGCGGTCGCCAACGAGGTCTTTACGCCGACCGCCGCCGAGGTGGCGCGCGCCGAGCGCCAGATCGCAGCCTATGAGGCAGCCCGCCGTGATGGACGCGGCACCGCCTATGTCGACGGCGAGTTCATCGCCATCGACATCGCAGCGATGGCCGAGCGCGTCCTCGCGCGTTCGAGACAGGCGGCAGGCAGCGCCTGAGTCTCCCGTGCCGCCCCTGGGCCTTCATCGAGACAGCCTGTCGCAGTCCGTATCGGTTGCGACAGGTCAAGCCCTGGCCGGGCGTTGATGGTCTAGATGACCGCGATAACGTTTGGACAGGGGACGTTCGAGGTGAACAAGCCGATCGATCCGCGCGAGCGCCTGAAGATCGAGCAGGTTCTTGCGATGGGCCGCGCCGTCCAGGGCCGCTGGCTTGTGCGGCCGGAGGCACGGTGGGCCGCAGCCGCGGGCGCAGCGTTCGTAGTGCTCGTGCTACTCTGGTCCCTGAGGGGGGGCAGCGCGGCCGTTCGGTATCTCACTGACCCGGTTCAGCGTGGCAGCCTGATCGTCGTCGTGACGGCAACGGGATCTGTCCAGCCGACCAACAAGGTCGACGTGTCGAGCGAGCTGTCGGGAACCGTCCGGAAGGTACATGTCGACTATAATTCACTGGTGAAGGCGGGCCAGCCTCTGGCCGAGCTCGATACCGATAAGCTCGTGGCGACGGTGGCGAGCTCGCGCGCCCGCCTTTCGGCAGCCCGGGCCAAGGTTTCGGACGCCAAGGCGACCGTTCTGGAAAAGCAGCAGGACGTCGTGCGCAAGCGCTTGCTCGCGAGTCGCCAAGTCACCTCGGGGCACGATCTTGAGATCGCCGAGGCTGCCCATGAACGGGCCCGGGCCGGCCTCTTGAGCGCCGAAGCCGATGTCGGCGTGGCCGAGGCCGATCTCAAGTTGAACGAGACAAACCTGGCGAAGGCCATCATCACCTCGCCTATCGGCGGCGTGGTGCTCAAGCGCAGCGTCGACCCCGGTCAGACAGTGGCGTCGAACTTCCAGGCGCCCGTTCTGTTCTCCATCGCCGAGGACCTGTCCAAGATGGAGCTGCAGGTCGACGTCGACGAGGCCGACGTCGGCAAGGTCAAGGTCGGCCAGAGCGCCTCGTTCACTGTCGACGCCTTTCCGGAGCGACGATTTCCCGCAGCGATTCGAGATGTCCGGTTTGCCTCCGAGACGATCCAGGGAGTCGTCACCTACAAGGCTGTGCTGACCATCGACAATTCGGAGCTGCTGCTGCGTCCCGGCATGACGGCAACGGCCGAGATCCGGGTCACCGAGATCGCCGATGCCGTCCTCGTGGCCAATGCTGCGCTTCGCTACAGCCCGCCGGCCGCCTCCTCAGGCGACAATCGCAGCTTCCTGCAGCGTATCCTGCCTGGTCGCCCGCCGTTCCGCGAGGCCTCGAAGCGCGAGGATGCTGGCAACAACCGGACCGTCTGGATCCTGAAGGAGGGCAAGCCGGCCCCGGTGCCGGTGACGGTCGGCGCCACCGATGGCCGCCGCACGGTCGTGACATCGGGCAAGCTCGAGACAGGCCAGCAGGTCGTGACAGACCAGATCGCGCCGAAGTCGTGACAGAGAGACCGGCAGTGGACGAGCCGAGAGCGTCACCCCTGATCGAGCTGCGGGGGATTACCCGTGTTTATGGTCAGGGCGAGGCCGCAGTGCGTGCGCTGGCTGGCGTGGACCTCGTCATCGAGCGCGGCGAGTTCCTAGCGATCATGGGTCCGTCCGGCTCCGGCAAGTCGACGGCCATGAACGTGATCGGATGTCTCGATACGCCGACGGCCGGAGAGTATCTGTTCGAAGGCGTTTCCATCGGTCGGTTGAGCAGGACCGAGCGCGCGCTGGTGCGTCGCCACCTGCTGGGGTTCGTCTTCCAGGGCTTCAACCTTCTTCCGCGTACCACCGCGCTGGAGAATGTGGAGCTGCCCCTGATTTATCGCGGGCTGCCCGCTGCTGAGCGCCGTGACCGTGCGGTCAAGGCGTTGGCGCAAGTCGGGCTGGCCGGACGCGAGCAGCACACGTCCTCGAAACTGTCCGGTGGCCAGCAGCAGCGCGTCGCGATCGCTCGCGCCATCGTGACTGAGCCGGTCGTTCTTCTGGCCGACGAGCCGACCGGCAACCTCGATACACATACGAGTCGCGAGATCATGGACCTCGTCACCGGCCTCAATGTCGACCGTGGCATCACAGTGGTCATGGTCACGCACGAGAACGACATCGCCGCCTATGCGAGGCGCGTGATCCGCTTCGTCGACGGGCGCATCGAGAGCGATCGTCTCAATCGGAAGGCCGCCTGATGCTGCTCGAGGCCGTCAAGCTCGCCCTGACCGCGATCCAGCGCAATGCGCTCCGTTCGTTCCTGACCGTGCTCGGCATTGTCATCGGCGTCGGCGCCGTCATCGCCATGGTCACGATCGGCAACGGCACGACGGCCAAGGTCAAGGCCGAGTTGTCCCGGCTGGGCTCCAATTTGCTTTTTGTGAGCCCGGGTCAGTTCGGACCAGGCCGGGCCAGCGCAGATGCAAAGGCGTTTACCATGCGCGACGTCGAGGCCATTCGCGCTCAGTTGCAGGGTGTGAGGGCTGTCGCGCCGACGGGTCAGAAATCGCAGACCATCGTGCACGGCGCCGAGAGCCGCGTGACGACCGTCACCGGCACGGACAACGACTACTTCATCACGCAGGACTGGGCGTTGCAGACCGGGCGCACCTTCATCGATAGCGAGGTACGAGGCGGTCGGGCCGCCTGCATCATCGGCGAGACGGTCCGGTCGAAACTATTCGGTCAGGTCGATCCGCTTGGGCGCGCTTTGCGTATCGGCAACGTCTCGTGCGAGGTGATCGGAGTGCTGCGGGCTAAGGGCCAGTCGAGCTTCGGCTCGGATCAGGACGACACGGTTGTCATGCCGCTCCGCGCCTTTCACCGCCGACTGGCCGGCAATACCGAGATCCGTCGGGTCATGGTCTCGGCGGCTGATGGCGTGGACACAGGCAAGGTGCAGAGCGATCTCGAATGGCTGCTGCGCGAGCGCCGTAACGTCGGGCGCGGCAAGGAAGACGATTTCAGCGTCCGCGACATGACCCAGATCGCCCAGACCCAGGCCGGCACGACTGCGATGCTGACCGGTCTTCTCGCCGCGGTGGCCGCCGTGAGTCTTCTCGTCGGGGGCATCGGCATCATGAACATCATGCTGGTGTCTGTCACGGAGCGAACCCGCGAGATCGGCATTCGCCTCGCCATCGGTGCATTGGAGCGTCAGGTGCTCTCGCAATTCCTGGTGGAGGCCGTCGTGCTGTCGCTGTTCGGCGGGTTGGCCGGCATCATGCTCGGGTTGGGGCTCGCCTGGGCGGCGTCGCGCGCGCTCGAGGTGCCGTTCGTGGTCGACTCGTGGATCGTGCTCGTGGCTTTCCTGTTCTCGGCTCTGGTTGGCGTCGTGTTCGGCTACTTCCCCGCGCGACGGGCCGCCCGGCTGGACCCCATCGAGGCCCTGCGCCACGAATAGCAGTCCTGCCTAGCCGTTCGCCGGCACAGGCACGATCAGCGGCAGCGGCACCGACAATGGCAGGCTGAAGATGGCCGTCTCGTTGTCCACCTTGACGTGGCCGCCTGCCACGAGCCTCAAGGCCAGCGGATAGATGCGGTGCTCCGCCTCGAGCACGCGGAGGCCGAGCGTCTCGGCGGTATCGCCCGGCAGCACGGCCACGGCCGCCTGTGCGAGGATCGGACCTGAATCCACTTCCGTCCGCACGAAGTGCACCGTGCAACCGGTGATGAGCGTTCCCGCGTCGAGCGCGCGCTGATGGGTATCGAGCCCCGGAAAGGCCGGTAGCAGCGAAGGATGGATGTTCAGCAAGCGATCCCGCCAGCGATCGACGAAGCCGCCGGTGAGCAGCCGCATGAAGCCTGCAAGGCAGACGAGCTCCGTGCCATGCTCGAGCAGCGTCTGGTGCAGACGCGCCTCGAACGCCATGCGGTTGGCGTACTGGCGATGGTCGATCGCCACGGTGGCGATCCCCTGCTCCTCGGCCCACGACAGGCCGAGCGCCTCGGGCCTGTTGGAGACGACGACGGCGGGCTCGGCCGGAAAGTCCGGCTCACGCATGGCGGCGACCAGCGACTGCATGTTGGAGCCGCGGCCGGAGATGAGAATGGCGGTACGCTTTTTCATGGCCGCAGTGGATAGCACAGGCGGCCCGGGTCGTGAGCCTGCGAATACATGTCGCCGGTCCCCATCTCAAGGGGGGCCTTCCGGACGGGTTTCACGCATGTGCGGGCGGCGGCTCGATCCGGAACCACGCCACATAGAGTGCAGGCAGGAACACGAGCGTGAGCAGCGTCGCCACCGCGAGGCCACCCATCACGGCGAACGCCATCGGTCCCCAGAACACCGTTGGCGCAATCGGGATCATCCCGAGGATCGCCGCCGCTGCTGTGAGCAGGATCGGCCGCAGCCGATGCTCGGTCGCGTGGATCACCGCGCTCCAGCGGTCGTCGCCGGCCGCGATGTTCTGGTCGATCTGGTCGATCAGGATCACCGAGTTCCGGATCACCATTCCCGCGAGCGAGATGACGCCGAGAATGGCGACGAAGCCCATCGGCCGGCCCGACAGCAGCAGCGCCGCCGCGACGCCGATGATGGCGAGCGGTGCCGTGAGCAGAACCAGGAACAGCCGCTGGAAGCTCATCAGCTGCACCATGAGGATGGTCATCATCAGGAATGCCATCAGCGGAAACACGGCAAAGATCGAGGCCTCGGCCTTGGCGCTGTCCTCGATCGTGCCACCGGCGACGACGCTGTAGCCCGGCGGCAGCCTGGAGCGGAAGGCGTCGATCTCCGACTGCAGCTCCTTCACCACTGTCGTCGCTTCGACGCCCGGCGACACGTCGGCCTGCACCGTGACGGTGGGCAACCGCTGGCGGCGCCAGATCAATGGCGGCTCGAGCACATAGGCGAGCGTCGCGATCTGCGACAGCGGCACGTTGCGGCCGCCCGGGGCCTCGATCCTCAGATTTCTCAAGGTCTCGAGCTTGGCGCGCTCCTCGGGGATGGCGCGCGCCACGACGTCGACGAGATAGGTGCCGTCGCGGACTTGCGTCACCGTCGTGCCCGACAGGATCGCATTGATGTTGTTCGAGAGCTGCTGCGACGAGATGCCGACGAGGCGGGCTCGGTCCTGATCGACCTCGATGCGGATGGCTTTCGCCGGCTCGTTCCAGTCGTAATTGATGTTGGCGACGTCGCGGCTCCGGCCGATGACCTCGGCAAGCTTGTGCGCGGTCTCGCGGGTCACCGTGGCATCGGGTCCGCTCACGCGGAATTTCAATGGCCAGCCGACCGGCGGCCCGAGCTCGAGCGGCGAGACGCGCACCAGCACGTTCTCGAAGCCCTCCCTGAGCGCTGCTTCGAGACGGGCCTTTGCGGCACTGCGCTCGTGGTAGCCCTTGGTCACGACCACGGCTTGCGCGAAGAAGGCATTGGCCAGCTGCGCATCGAGCGGCAGGTAGAAGCGTACGGCACCTTGCCCGACGTAGAACGTCCAGTGGCTGACGTCCTTGTCGGCGGCGAGGATCTTCTCGATACGCTTCGTCGTCTCCTCCGTCGCGGCAATCGAGGAGCCCTGCGGCAGCGTCAGATTGACGAGCAGCTCGGGACGGTCCGAGGCCGGGAAGAACTGCTGCTCCACGAGCCGCATGCCACCGATCGCCAGCACGAACAGCGCGACCGTCGCTCCGATGACCTGCCATTTGCGACGCAGCGACCAGTCGAGCGCGGCGTGAAAGCGCCGCGCGAGCGCGGTCGGCTCATCGTGGCCATGGCCCTTCATGGTCGCCGGCAGGATGTAGACGCCGGTCAGGGGCGTGAACAGCACCGCCACCACCCATGACGCCAGCAGCGCCACGGCGATGACCACGAACATCGTGAAGCAGTACTCGCCGGCGCTCGACTGCGCGAAGCCGACCGGCACGAAGCCGGCGACCGTCACCAGCGTGCCCGTCAGCATCGGGAATGCGGTGGACGTATACGCGAAGGTGGCCGCTGTCACCTTGTCGGCGCCTTCCTCGAGCTTCTTCATCATCATCTCGACGGCGATCATCGCATCGTCGACAAGGAGCCCGAGGGCAATGATCAGCGCGCCGAGCGAGATTCGCTGCAGCGAGATGCCGAGCAGGTCCATCACCACGAAAGTGATCGCCAGCACCAGCGGAATGGCGATGGCGACGACCACGCCGGGGCGCCAGCCGAGCGCCAGGAAACTCACGCCGAGCACGATCGCGACCGCCTCGACAAGCGTCTTGGTGAACTCGCCGACGGCCTCCTTCACGACGTGCGGCTGATCGGCGACCAGATGCGGCTCGACGCCGATCGGCATGTCGCGCGTCACGTCCGACATGCGCGCCTTGATGTTGCGCCCGAGCGCCTCGGCATCGCCGTTCTTGGCCATCGAGATCGCCAAGCCGATGGCCGTTTCGCCCTTGTAGCGGAGCATCGGCTGCGGCGGGTCGACGAGGCCGCGGCGGACGGTGGCGATGTCGGAAAGACGGAAGAATCGGCCGTTGTGACGGAAGTTGATGGCGTTGAGGCTGTCCTCGGAGGTGAACTCTCCTGAGACGCGCATGGCGATGCGCTCGGCGCCGGCCTCGATCGAGCCGCTGGGCACGACGGCATTCTGCGCGGCGAGCGTCGCCCCGAGCTGGTTCGGGTCGAGGCCCAGCGAGGACAGGCGCTCGGTCGAGAACTCGAGATAGATCTTCTCGTCCTGCGTACCGATGAAATCGACCTTCGCCACGTCGGGCACGCGCAGCAGCTCCGTGCGCACGCGCTCGACCTCGTCGCGCAGCTCCCGCATCGAGAAGCCGTCGGTCGTGAAGGCGTAGATCAGCGAGTATGTGTCACCGAACTCGTCGTTGAAAAATGGACCGATGATGCCGCCCGGCAGATTGCCACGAATGTCCGAGACCTTCTTTCGCACCTGGTACCAGAGGTCCGGCACCTCCGACGCGCGCGTCGAATCCTTGAGGTGGACGAACACCACCGATTCGCCCGGCTTGGTGTAGCTGCGGACGAAATCGAGCCCCGGAACCTCCTCGAGCTTCTTCTCGATCCGGTCGGTCACCTGCGCGAGCGCGTCGCTGGCGGTCGCGCCAGGCCACAGCGTCTTGATCACCATCACCCGGATCGTGAACGGCGGATCCTCCTCGCGGCCGAGCCGCCCGTAGGCCCACATGCCTGCCAGCGCCGAGACGATCATCAGATAGAGCACGAAGCTCTTGTGACGCAGGGCCCAGTCCGAAAGATTGAACGAGCTCATGGGCGGCGCGTCTCCGTGAGACGCACCTTCTGGCCCTCGCGCAGGCGGTTGACCCCGGCGGTCACCACGACGTCGCCCTTGGCCAGGCCTTCGGTGACGATGACCTTGTCCGTCTCATAGCGCGCCACCACGACCGGCCGGAGCATGACGCTGGCCTTGTCCGGGCTGAGCACCCAGACCGCTGGCTTGCCTCCCTTGTCGAAGAGCGCGGACCCGGGGAGCGCGGCGACCGGAGCCGTGCTCTCCCGGAGCCGGCCCACGACGCTGGAGCCAAATCGCATCTGCGCAGGCGGCGACCTGAGCGCCACCTTGACCTGGAACGTCCGCGTCGCCGGATCGGCGACAGGCGAGACCTCGCGCACCGTGCCGTCGGCCGTAACCTGCGGATTGGACAATAGGGCCACCGCGATTTCCGGCTTCTCGCCTTCCTTGCGACCCCTGAAGGCCGACTCTGCGATTGCGAAGACCGCGTCCTTCTCGTCAGGCTTGGCGAGCTTCACCACCATTTGGCCGACTGCAACCACCTGACCGGGCTCGGCGCCGACTGCCGTTACGATGCCGTCGAAATCTGCCTTCAGCTCGGCGTACTGTAGCTGGTCGCGGGACAACGCCAGAGCTGCACGGGCGGACTCGAGCTTGGCCTCCGACGAGCGCAGATTGCGGAGCGACGCATCGTAGTTCGCCTTTGTCGTCGCGCCCGACCCCAGCAGCTGCTTCAGGCGTGCCTCGCTGCCCTGTGCCTCGACGAGCACGGCCTCCGCCGCCGTGATGTCGGCTTCGGCCGAGCGCAGCTTGTTCTGGAAGTCCTGCTCGTCGAGCCGCGCGAGCAGATCACCCTGCTTCACCATCACGCCGACGTCGACTGGCCGTGAAACGAGCTTGCCCGAAACGCGAAAACCGAGATCGCTCTCCTGTCGCGGCCGAACCTCGCCGACCGTCTGGCGGTCATCGTCGACGGGCTTAGGATCGACGGTGACGGTGCGCACCGGACGCACCTCGCCCTCCTGCGTTGGGGCGTCGCTGCAAGCCGACAGTGCGAGCACCATGATGACCGCCGGCACCAGCCGCTGCCCCGTCGCGTTCGAAATCATCACGCGTACTCCCGTCCACGCCACAATCCGAACTCTGTGTCATTTCATAATGATGCTGACAATGTCTTTTTGGCCGGCGCCAACGTCTGCCGGATTGCAGGCAGGCTCGGCCGGTTGTCCGGCTAGTCTGCCTCGGACGGCCCGTCGTCATCGCCAGCCGTCGGCATGATCACGACCGCCTTGCCGCCGGCCACGTTCACCTGGGGCACGAACGCATCCGTGAAGGGCACGAGCTCGGTGCGCCGCGAGCCCTCGAGGCGGATCTCCAGAAGGTCGCCGGCGCCGTAGTTCTGCACCGTCGTGATCCGCCCGATGAGCGTGCCGTCGGGGGCCTCCGCCACCAGTCCTATCAAGTCGGCATGATAGAACTCGCCGGCGTCCGTCTCAGGCAGCCTGTCGCGAGCCACCCAGAGCTCGGTCCCTTTCAGCGCCTCCGCCGTCGTGCGGTCGGCCACGCCCTCGACCCGGGCGATCACGCCCTTCTCGGTGACGCGAAGCACTTTGAGCGTGAGCCGCCTCGTAGCCAGGCTGTCCTCGAGCGGGCCATAGGCGGCGATGTCGCCGGGTTGGGCCGTGAAGGCATGGACGACGATGTCACCACGGATGCCGTGGGCGCCGGTGATCCGGCCCAGCAGAACCCGCGCCGTTCTCTCGCTCAAAACCACCTCCTTGGCCGGTGTGCCGAGGTGTGACGCTCGCCGGTCATGTAGGTCGACGGACGATAAAAAAGCGCCAACGCCGGTCGCTCGACAACGAAGCATTTACGCATATTGGGCACTCTCAGCTCCGTCAGTAAGGCGTTTATGGCCGTTTGTGCGAACCTGGCTCGTAGGGACGCGCGACATCGGCTCCACAGTTGCACCCTGTTGAGTGAGTTCGCACACCATGGTCAAGCGCGTTCTCGTCGTCGATGACGATCCCGCCCAGCGTCGCATCCTCGAGGAGATGATCAAGCGTCTCGGTTTCGAGGCCAGGGTTGCCCAGAGCGGCGATCAGGCCCTTTCGATCCTGGAGGGCCCCGACGCCGCCACCTTCAGTCTCGTCCTGCTCGATCTTGTCATGCCCGGTACCGACGGCATGGCCGTTCTCGACCGGGTGGGCCAGAAGCCGGGCACCCCGCCGATCATCGTGCAGACGGCTCATGGATCGATCGACACCGCCATCGCTGCGATCCGGGCTGGTGCCGTCGATTTCGTCATCAAGCCGGCCAGTCCCGAGCGGCTGGATGTCTCGATCAAGACCGCGCTCAGGATCGAGGCGCTGCAGGGCGAGATCTGTCGCATCAAGAAGCGCCACGAGGGCACGCTCACGTTCTCCGACCTCGTGCTCACCAGCGACAGCATGAACCGGGTCGTTGCCCTCGGACGGCGCGCCGCGTCGTCCAACGCCAATATCGCCGTCCTGATCGAGGGGGAGTCGGGGGTCGGCAAGGAGCTGATCGCCCGCGCCATCCAGGGTGAGAGCGGCCGTGCCGGAAAGCCTTTCGTCACGGTGAACTGCGGTGCGATCCCCGAGAACCTCGTCGAGTCGATCCTGTTCGGGCACGAGAAGGGCTCGTTCACGGGCGCCGTCGACAAGCGCACCGGCAAGTTTCAGGAGGCCGACGGCGGCACGCTGTTCCTCGACGAGGTGGGCGAGCTGCCGCTCGATGCGCAGGTCAAGCTGCTGCGCGCCCTCCAGGAGGGTGAGATCGAGCCCGTCGGCGCCAGGCGCCCGGTGAAGGTCGACTTCCGTCTGATCGCGGCGACGAACCGCGACATGATCCAGCTCGTCAAGGACGGGAAATTCCGTGAGGACCTCTACTATCGCCTCAACGTGTTCCCGATCAACGTTCCGCCCTTGCGCCAGCGTCTGGGCGACATCGCGGAGCTGGCTCGCTATTTCCTCGCCCGCTTTGCCGCCGAGGAAGGCAAGCGCATCTCCGGCATCGACGACGATGCGCTGCGGCTGCTCAAGACTTATTCCTGGCCGGGCAACGTCCGCCAGCTCGAGAATGCGGTATTTCGAGCCGTCGTGCTCGCCGACGGGCCGGAGCTGACGGTCGCCGAGTTCCCGCAGATCGCTGCCCACGTCGAAGGGTTCTCGACCGAGGTCCCGGCCGCGCCGGCCCAGGTCGAGCGCAACCCGGCCTATACGGGGCCGGCGCTGCTCGGGGCCGAGGCCACGGTTCCTCAAACTGTCGAGATCGGCGGTGCCAGGGGCTCTCTCGGCATCCCGGCCGTCGATGCCGAGGGCGAGATCCGCTCTCTCGAGGCGATCGAGGCCGACATGATCCGCCTCGCGCTCGGCCGCTATCGCGGCCACATGACCGAGGTCGCCAAGCGGCTGAACATCGGCCGCTCGACGCTCTACCGGAAGATGCGCGACTACGGCCTCGAGGTCCGTGCCAGCTGAGCCGACGGCAATCGCAATCCGACCGGCCAAGTGAAAGGCCTCACCGGGCGTAGAGTCCGGGAGGCTTTTCGCGTCGTCGGTCGGCAACCGACGGGGGTCTGAGTCCGGCAAGGATTTTTCCGGGTATTCCGGCCTTGCCCATGTTACCGCGCCGCCAGTTTCGTGAGGTGCTGAGATCCGCCGAGTACGGACGCAGGATGGTGGGGTGCGCCGTGGAATGGCGGGCAGCGCAGTCACCGCCGGCGGAATAATCATGGTGCAGCCGCGGCCTGCCGCTGGTGCGCTGCCTTCGGAGGCCAGCGAGACGCGTCAGCCGGAAGTAGCCGGCGGCTGAGTCCAGCCGGCTGCACGGGGCAGGCGGCGCGCAATGCGCCGCACCGCTCCCTCGCCGAGCCGCGCCAAAGATCGACCGCCTGCGCCGCCTGAGATCCGCAGCAGCGTGCACGGTGTCTGCATCCAGCGGGGCCTGAGGGCGCGCGACCACTTGGCACGGAATCGATGCTCGGCCTCGACGAATGACGCGTCCTTGCGGCCGGGGCTGAGGTGCCGGAGGTGGAAGTCGATCACCCACGCCGACCATCCGAGCACGTCGGCGACGAGGCAGATATCGGCGCCGTAAAGATGGAAGCCATCGAGATTGCGCGAGAACCTCGCGCCGGAATTCCGGCGCAGCACCAGAAAGTTCTCGTCGAGACTCATGACGCGGGCTGGCAGCTCGCCGACGCGGCGATCGCTGCCGTGCGGATCGCTGATGCGGATGGCGAGCCGGCCCGCCGCCTCGCCGCCGGCATTGCCGGCTAGCGCCCAAGCCGGATCGAGTCGCGCAAGCTCCGCCAACCGCGCTTCGAGCTCGGCCCGGCCGTCGTCGACGAGACGCACGTCCTGATGACACAGGATGACGATGTCGCCCCGCGCCCGATCGATCATCGCATTGAGTGCGGTGAACGCCGATGTCGCGCGGCGCGCTGCGAGGAATTCGACGTCTGTCCCGCCGAAGCCGTGCATGCGGAATGACTGCCGCATCGCATCGAGCTGCGCGTCATCGTTGACCAGCGTCGCGATGGAGTAGGCGTACCCGGGTGGCGGATCGTTCTGCGGAGGAGTGATATCGATGATCATGGCTCAGCCGGCCGTCAATGCTGGGCCGACCGCGATCGGCGGACCGGCGTCCTCCCGCCGGTAGCCGTGACGCCATTCGTCACGCCGCCGCCAGACTGCGCGCCAGACCCCGGCCGCCGCCGCCTGCCTGCCCTCTCCTGTGAGCCTGCTCCAGGCGGCGAGCGCCAGCCATCGCCCAAGGGGCCAGGCCGCGTTCAACGCCAGTCCCACTCGCCTCTGATAGAGGGGGAAATGCCGGTCGATGAGCGTCGCCTTGGCTGCCAGCAGCTTGACCATCTTGCCTTCGCGGGTGGCCTCTGATGCGCCGCCGTAGTGGACGATGGTGGCTTCGGCCGTCATGGCAGGCCGCGCCCCGATCAGCCGAGCCCTGAGGCAGAGATCGACCTCCTCGCCGTACATGAAATAGATCGGATCGAAGCCGCCGAGCCGGTGCCACAGGTCGCGGGTCGTCAGCAGCAGGCAGCCGGTGACGATGTCGACCTCGCGCTCGCTGTCGCGCTGCCAGGCGCCGATGGCCTCGCCGTTGAATACGGCCGAGGCTTTCAGAAGTCCGGTGAGCCCGACTGCCCGGCAGAAAACGCGCCACAACGTCATGCGCGCGTAGACCGATGTCGGATTGAGGCGGCCGTCGGCGAAGAGCGTGCGCCCGCCCCAGATCATCGCTTCCGGTCGCCGCCGTGCAAATGCCACGAGCCGATCGATGGCACCGTCCAGCACGAGCGTGTCCGGATTGAGCAGCAGGATGAAACCGCCTCGGCAGTGCTCGGCGGCGAGATTGTTGGCCCGGGCGAAGCCGATATTGTCGTCGCGCGCGATCAAGCGGGTCACGGCGGGATGAGAACCGATGGCCTCTGCCGAGCCGTCGCTCGAGGCGTTGTCTACGACGATCACCTCGTAGTCGACGTCGCGCGTCTCGGCCGCGATCGAGTCGAGGCAGGCGAGCGTCATCGCGCGCGTGTTGTAGCTGACGATGATGATCGAAAGCGCGGGCGCGGTGGTCATCTCGCGTCCTTTTGGCTGTGTCGCCATCGCTCGTCTGGTTGCGATGCGCGGCGGCAGGTCGGGGCGTGCATCGTTCTAGCCCGACACGATTGAACGGCGGCTTAACTTACCGTGCAGAGATGCAGGCCCGCTCCCGCCTTTCGGCGCGACGACTGGGACGGGCCAGGCCGGTGGCCCATCTGCCCACGGCGGAACGGTGGCCATCGCACTCGCATAGGCCGGAGCTGGCGCGAGCCACTGCAGCCGCGAGTCCTGCCGCTCACCCTTTGCTTGGACGCGGGCCGTCTGCGGTGCGCGAGCCGCGCTGGAGAAACAGGCGCCCATGCCAAGGAAAAAGAAGAAGAAGGCGTAGGGTACGTTCCAGTAGTGAACGGTACATCCGACCAGGACGAGCGCGACGAGCGAGATGATCCATCCTTTGGCGTGCTGCTGGACTTGCTCGTCCCTGAGGCGCACCGCTCCGCCGACACCGCGCACGAGCAGGAAGACGACGAGCACCAGAAGCAGGAACGCCGGGATGCCGTTGCGCATGGCAATCACCAGCCAGAACGCATCGACTGTCGGCGATGCCATCCACTGTGGCCGCTCCCAGTCGTTGAGGCCGATGCCGAACAGCGGATTGGCCCAGACGTTGGCGAGACCGTTCTCCCAGATCAACAGGCGATAGTACCCTGTCCAGGAATCGAGCGTGAAGCCGGTCGCGATCACCGCGAACGGCGAGCGCGTGGCGATCAGCGATGCGACCAGGAACAGCCCGGTGATCAGACTCGCCCCGATCGGCACCCGGCTCTTGATGCCGCGTGTCGCGCGCTCGGCCAGAATGAGGCCGCTTTGCACCGCGATGCTGAGCATCGGTGCCGACGACAGTCCGGTGAGCGCGCTCGCCGGGATGACCAGACCGCGGACCCAGCTCGTCGCTCCTCTCGCGGTATAGACGGAAAGCGCCAGCCCTGCCGCGCAGAAGGTGCCGAGGTGGATCGGATGGTCGAACGTGCCGAACGCGCGCGTCAGGCCGAGGCGCGTCTCGACGCCCGTAGGGTGAACATGACCGGTGAGCTGGGCCATCAGGGCGTGGATATAGAACTGGCCGGTCAGCATCTCCGGCAGCGCGACGAGACCCGCGATCATGACCGCCAGAAACAGCATTCCGGCCGTCGCCTCGAACCGTCTCTGGTCAGGCACGTAGGCGCGGGCGACCAGGAAGCTGGCGAAGCTGTCGAGGGTCATGGCGCCGCCGGGCTGAAGGCCGTCGGCCATTCCGTGATGGACGAGATAGCTCACCATCGTCCACCCGCCGAATCCGAGCATCGCGTAGTCGAACGCCATGATCCGGCTGCCACCGCTGCCGAGCAATCGGATCAGTGCCAGTGGCAGCAGGATAAGCAGCAGCGCCCGATGCGGGGGCAATCGCACGCTGCCGACATAGACCGACAGCTCGTTCGGGCACAGGAAGCTCGCGAGCAGCAACAACACGGGCCAAGGCGTATCCCTCAATGCTCTGGCCATCGCTCGACCCTGTCGCTGTCGTCGTCGCGTATCAGTAGGCGTTCTTCGAGAAAAGGATGCGTGCCGGGGTCAGTGCGAGGATCTGCAGGTCCAGCCACAACGACCATGTGTTCACGTACTTGAGATCGAGGGCGATCCGCTGCTCGATCTTCTCGGGGCGCTCGGTCTCGCCGCGAAAGCCGTGGACTTGGGCGAGGCCCGTGATGCCCGGCTTGACCTGCTGCCGGTTGACGTAGCGCGCAACGGTCTCCTCGAAGTGGTCGTCATGGGCGAGGGCGTGCGGACGGGGACCGACCAGGCTCATCTCGCCCCTCAGCACGTTCAGGAGTTGCGGCAGCTCGTCGAGGGACAGTCGCCGCAGGATGCGGCCCACCCGCGTCACGCGCGGATCGTTCCGCGTCGCCTGCTTGAGGCCCTCTCCGTCCTCGAGCACGTGCATCGTGCGGAACTTGAGAACCTCGATCACACGGTGGTTGAGGCCCCGGCGGCGCTGGCGGAACAGCACCGGGCCTGGGCTGTCGAGACGGATGGCGATGGCGATCAATGCCATCAGGGGCAGAGACAGAAGCAGAAGCACGCCGCCGATCGCGTAGTCCTCGACGCCTTTGAGCACGCGGCTCCAGTCGGCGATCGGCTTCTCCTTGACGTCGATCAGGCCGACGCTCCCGAGGCTCGAGACGCAATGCGCCGGTCCTGCATCAACGAGGTCGGAGGCGATGTGCGTGACGACGTGCAGGCTGACCGGCAGATGCTCGAGCTTGCGCGCGATCGATACCGTCCGCTGATCTGCAGAGTGGGGAAGTGCGATGATGATGCGATCGATGTTTCCGGCTCGCGCCGCTGCGACGAGATCGTCGAGCCGTCCGTCGGGCTGGGTCCCTCCATGCAAGCGGCGAGCATCGTGGCGATCGTCGAAGACGCCGGCAAAGCGAATGCCGAGATCCGGATTGCGGAGGTGCTCCTCGACGCGGCGCGCGACATTGCCGCTGCCATAAACGGCGACCCGGGCATCGAAGGCTCCCGCGCGTGTCATCCGGGCGAGCACGAGCCTTGCGAGGCAGCGCACGTCGAGCAGCAGCATGAAGCTGGCGGTGATCCAGGTCGTATACCAGATCCACAGATGCATCTCTTTGGGAGCGAACGGCAGGCCGAGGCCCAGCACCGCGACGAAAGCGATTCCGAGAGAGGCTGCGAGGCGACCCGGTTGCACGGGCAGGTCGTGCATCTGCCCCGTGTCGTACATCTTGTAGTGCCTGAGGCAGCCGTAGACGATGATGGCTGCGACCAGGCACATTTGCAGGTGCTTCAGCCAGTCGACGGCGAGTCCGCCGGTGACGGCATAGACAGCGGCAGGGATCATGCCGCCGGCGACCACCGCGGCCACGTCGAGAAAGCCCACGATGTCGATTGCGATCCTGCGCGAGCGCCGCTTGACAGCTCCGGTGGCGGCTTGGATGGAGCTTCGTTGAACGCCTGCCGTCGTGGTGCTCATGTACGCTAGCCTTCGAGTCGCGGACAGCGCCGAGGCCTTCGGCTGCCATGCCCGCGACTATACCGTCCGTAGAATGAAAAATGCGCGAATATAGAAGGCTCTACGCAACAGGTTCTGCATAACATTTCGACCGGGCCGTCAGGCGGCGGCCCGCCGCCGCGGATGCGCGGTTCGACCACCTGCCTTCCCGTAGCTGCTGGCCTGGGTGGCGCCGGGGCCTACCTGATTGATGACGAGTCCTGCGATCTTCGCGGAGTTGGCGCCCAAGAGAGCCACCGCCTTGCGCAGCAGTTCGCGTGGCGTCCTCTGCCAGGCCGCCACCAGCAGGATCTGGTCGGCATAGTCGGCGAGGATGCGTCCGTCGACCACCGGCAGAAGCGGCGGCGTGTCGATGATGATCATGTCGAAATGCGCCTTGAGACGTGCGAGCCGCTGGCCGAAGCCCGGGGCCTCGAGCACATCGACCGGCGATAGTGCCACACGTCCGCTGCCTGCCGGCATCACGGCGAGGCCCGAGGCGGTGTCCTGTAGCAGAACCTTCTCGAAGTCCTGCCCATGACTGATCGCGTCCAGCAGGCCGGGAGCATGCTCGATGCCGAGATTCTGGGTGAGAACCGAGCGTCGCAGGTCGGCATCGATCAGAAGTGTGCGTGTCCCGCGGCTCGCGAGCAGCAGCGCCAGGTTTGCGGCGATGACGCTCTTGCCCTCGTTCGGGAGGCTCGACCCGACGAGCAGAACCTGCGGCGACGACGCGGTTCCCCTCTGTCCGAGCTGCTGCACGAGCGTGTCGAGGGCTTGCGCGAACGCGCCTTTCGGCTGGGCCAGAACCAGGCGCAGAGCCAGCATTGGATCGGACAGCCCATCCGACTGGCGCTGCAGCAGCGGCACCGAGGCCAGATGTGGCACGCCGATCGCCGTGTCGACATCCTCAGGCCTCGACAGCCCTGTTGCGAGGAATGCCAGGAGAAACGTGATTGCGAGCCCGAGGCCCGCACCGCCGAACGCACCGATCATCACGATCTGCTTTCGCTTGGGAGCAGCCGGCTCGTTCGGGATGTCCGCCTTCTCGACAACGCGTGCGTCCGGCAGGTGCAGATCCTGCGTCTCCGTCGTCTGCTTGTAGCGTGCCAGGAAGGCGTCGAGGACACGCCGCGACGTCTCGGCATCGCGCTCGAGCTCGCGAAGCTTGATCGAGACCTCCTTCGAGACCGACTGCTGGTCCTTCAGCTCGTTCAGGCTCTGATCGAGCTGTCGCTCCCGGTCGGCGGCGACCTTGTATTCGTTCTTCACGTTGGCGACGATCTGATCGATCTCGCGGCCGAGCTGCTCGTTGACGTCTGCGAGCTCGGCGCGCGCCTTGATCAGCTCCGGATGCCGCGGGCCGTACTTCGTGATCAACTCGGCCTCGCGGCGTGTCGCCTTGCCGAGCTGCTCCTTGAGCATGCGCACTGTATGACTCTGAAGAACCTCGCCCACGTTCTTCCCTTCGCCCCGGCGCAGCATCTCCTGGAGCTGATCGAACCGCGCGCGCGCCTCGACGGTCGTATTGCGCGCCACGATGGTCTGCTCCATCAGGCGTGACAGCTGACGCTCGGACAGCAGCTCCGAGCCGGTATCGAAGATGTTGTTGTCGGCCTTGAACCGTGCGACGCGGTGCTCGGCCTCGGCGACCTTTTTCCGCAGCCCACCGAGCTTTCCCTCAAGAAGATCCGACGCGAACCCGGTCGCTCGGATCTTCATCTCGATCTGATCGCGTATGTAGACCTCGGCAATGGCGTTCGCGATGCGCGCGGCCTTGACGGGGTCGCGTGCCGAGTAGCGGAGCTCGACGATGAGGGAGTTCCTGACCCGGTACGTCTTGAGGCGCTCGGCAAAAGCCGTCGCCATCTCGTCGCGCTCGGGCATCGCGGAGCCGATGTTGCCGGGCGGTCCGGCGACCCCGCGAGCCGCCCTGTCGGTCTCGATCGATCGGACTGCCTCCGCGCGCACCGCGGCGTTGGTCGGGGCAGGGGCGAGACCGAGGAATGGCAATCTCTGCCGAAGGTTCTGGAGGAAGGACGGGGGATTGAACTCGGGGTCGTTCCTCAGGTCGAGCGCCTCGATGACCTGCAGCGCGATGGCGCGGGAATGCAGGATCTCAACCTGGCTTTCGATCGTTGGCGTGTCGCCGGCGATGTCGGGCAGCACCGCATCGAGTTGCACGATCGTCTTTTTGCGCGGGTCGATCTGGATGGTCGCGATGGCCTCGTAGCGGTTTGGGATCGAAAGTGCGACGAGCGCCGCGATCAGTCCGCCGATGACGCCCAGGATCGCGATCAGCCACCAGCGTCGCCGGAGAGCAGCGATGATGTCGCGAGGGCCGAAGCCTCCGACCTCACTCGTGTCAATCGTGCTGTCCTCGCTGCTGCGCATGACGTCTCAGAACCGATACTTGATGTTGAGACCGATCTTGTCGAGCTTCCGGTCGTACTCTGCCGCGCTCGAGACGATTTCCTGGTGCTCGTACGACAGGCCGAACAACCAGTTCTTCGTGTGCATGTACTCGAGCGAGACGGCACCGGACCAGATCGTGTCCTCGCGCAGTTCTCCAATGTAGCTGGCGTTTCCTAACGACCCCTGAGCCGAGATGATGAGGTTGCGCCACATTTCGTACTCGGCCTTGATGCTGTGCGCCGTCACGAGCTGGCCGACTGCCGTGCCGTAGGTGGATGTCCTGACCTCCCGGCGTGTGGCCAGGGACAACGTGACGAGCGGTGTCACCAGCCACTCGAGACGACCTTCCCAGATCGGCTCCATGACGTCGATGAGCCCCACCTGCAGGTTGTCCTGTTGGACGACGCCGCCACGCAGCATGACCTTGACCAGTGGCGACAGCTCGAAATGCACGCCGGCGCTGGCGACGACGCCACGGGCGTCTCGATCGACCTCGGCGGTGCCCCGGTTCTCCTGGAATTGTCCGGCGATCTCGGCGAACACCCGGTAGCCTGGCGACAGGCGCAGGCCGAGCTGCACGAACGGCGAAAGGATCGAGTAGTTTCGCGAATCGAGTTCGAGGCGGCTGCCGTCGTTGAGCTCGGCATTGTCGTAGTCGAGACGAACATAGCGGGCGCCGACGGCGGCATCGATCCGACCGCTGTTGCGCTGCAGGCCGATCTCGGCCGTCGATTTTAGGAAGGTCGGCGGCTTCTTGATGCCCTTGGGCAGGTCCGCATCCACGTTTTCGTCGTGCGCGAGCATGCTTGAGGCGGAGCCGAATATCGCATGGGCGTGGTCGAAGTCGATGCGGAACGACGCCTTGGCGCCGCCGTCGACATAGCGGATTTCCTCCTGCTCCTGGTACTGCACCGCCCGGCCGGAGGCCTTGAGTCCGAGGAAATGACGCGGCAACTGGGACCGGATGTCGATGCTGGTGGCCAGCTCGTGTCGGAAGTCTTTCGGCTGCCCGCTGGCTCCGGCCCCCGCGTTGCTCGTCCAGACTGTGCCGTATCCGATCTCGGGAAAGAGCAGGAAGTTGCCGACGCGGATGCCGTCGGGGTCATACGCGTTGCGCGGCCGCTCGCGCACCGCGACCGCACCGAGCGATTTGGCGGCGTCCCAGACCAGGTCCTCGGCGAGAGCGGCGCCCGCGAGCGCACCCGAGGCCGCGGCGATGCCGGCGGCATAGAGGATGCGGGCTGTCGCTTTCAACGCCATGAGGTCGCCCGCACTTCCCTGCTGCTCCAGTCTCTGGATCTCAGAAGAAGCGCTCTGGAACGCGGATGTTGTCCCCCGGCATGACCAGCATGTCGTTTGGCATGGCAACGCGCGTCTCGCGCGATGTCCCGTCCCGCGAGAGAATGACGTAGCCTTGGTTGGCGCGATACGTGTAGCCGCCGGCAACGGCGATCGCGTCCCTGAGGCGCGTCCCGACCTTGAACGGGAACTCGCCGCCCGTGCGCACCTCGCCGTGCACATAGATGGGACGGTAGCCGGCGATCTCCACCGTGACGCGCGGCGACTTGAGATAGCCGTCCGACAGTCGTCGTACGACGGCCGCCCGGACGCCGTCGATGTCGAGACCGGCAGCCTTGACCTCGCCGGCGAGCGGAAGTGCGATGTTGCCGTTGCCGTTGACCTCGTAGGTGCCCGACAGGTCGGCTTCGCCGAAAACGTTGAGCCGCACCTTGTCGCCGATGCCCACCCGATATGTTCTGAGATCCGAAGCGCCGACGCGACTTTCAGCAAGGCTTGGTCCCACGGATCTGCCGTCAGAGCACGCGGCCAGCGCGGCGACGACGGTGAAGACAAGCGCCGGCATTGCGATCCGGCTTCGCATCAAGCAACGCGGGTACATGGGGCTCGATCGGTTCTGGACGTGGACGCAACACGGAGCTTCGCAGCGGGCCGATCAACCTGATCGGGCAACCCTCAGCATTGTCGAAACTGGTAAAATCAGCCCTAATGGAATTGAGGAATTTCCAGGGCGTCGAGCCGGCTTGGCCCATTTTGCGTCACATTCGGAAAACGGAGGCGCCGCCTTGCACGATGTCGAACTCGCAGAAGAGCTTCTGGTTGGGGGCGCTGAGGGTCAGGAATAGATACGGGTTCCGGAATCGAGCCTGCCACAGCGCGTTGTCGAGCTGCCACAGCTGAACGTCGAGGCTGCCCTTGCCGATGACGAGGCGGATGTCGCTCGCCCGCGTCCAGGACGATTGCGGATCCAGGCGCTGCACTTTCGCGGCTTGCTCGCAGGCGCCGGCAGCCCTGTCCTTGTAGGCGGCGACGATCACCTCGTCCTTCACTGTTGCCGCGAAGTAGTGCTGCGTACCGATCTTCAAGGTCGCGAGAATGATCAGCACGGCGACGAAGGATTTCATGGCACCGCTACTCCACACCCGTCCGCTCTCTGAGGGCGGGCTTCGACGCTACGGCGCGCATGGTAAAAAAAGCGTTTCGGGATGTCTTCCCTGAGAAGCCAGGGCGGTGCGGGATATGACACACGAAAGCGCCGGGCGTCGTGCCCAGCGCTTCGGCCAGCGGCAACGTTCTGCTCGGCAGGGCTCAGCCTTCGACCAGCAGCTTGCCGATCCGTTCGACGGCCCGCCTGATGTTCTCGGTCGAGTTCGCATACGAGAACCTGATATAGCCCTCGCCGTGGATGCCGAAGCTGGTCCCCGCCACGGTCGCGACGCCGGCCTTCTCGAGCATCGCATTCTGGAGGTCGCGCGCGCTCATGCCCGTGCCGGTGATGTTGGGGAAGGCATAGAAGGCGCCGCCAGGATCGACGCACGTGAAGCCCGGAAGCTGGTTGAGCAGCGGCACGATCACCTTGCGCCGCTCATCGAACGCCTTGACCATGCGATGAACGTCGTCCTGCGGTCCTTCGAGCGCCGCAATGCCGGCGAACTGCGTCGGCGCGTTGACGCACGAGTGATTGTTGACACAGAGCCGTGTCACGTGCGCGACGAGGCTCTTCGGCCAGACCGAGAAGCCGAGCCGCCAGCCGGTCATGGCATAGGTCTTCGACCAGCCGTCGAGAATGATCAGCCGGTCGCGCAGCTCGGGATATTTGAGGAAGCTCTCGTGCTGGCGCCCCTCATAGAGCATCTGGCTGTAGATCTCGTCGGACATGACGGCGACGTGCGGATGCTTCTCGAGCCCCTTGATGAGCTTCTCGACCTCGGACTTGGGCACCGCGCCGCCGGTCGGGTTGCCCGGGCTGTTGATGATGATCAGGCTCGTCCTCGGCGTCACCTGTGCCAGGACCTCATCGGCGCTGAAGGCGAAGCCGTTGGCCTCCCGCAGCGCGATCGGTACCGGCTTGGCCCCCGTGTACTGGATCATCGAGCGATAGATCGGGAATCCCGGATCCGGATACATGATCTCGGTGCCGGGAGTTCCGAACATGAGCACGGCGAAGAACATCGTGGGCTTGCCGCCGGGCATGATGACGACGAGATCGGGATCGACCTCGACGCCGTGTCGCCGGTTCAGGTCGCGCGCGACCGCCTCGCGCAGCGGCAGGATGCCGTTGGCAGGCGTGTAGCCGTGATGGCCGTCGCGCAGCGCCTTGATGGCGGCTTCGACGATGTGCCCGGGCGTCTGGAAATCCGGCTGGCCGATGCCGAGATTGATGATGTCCTTGCCCTGGCGCTGGAGCTCGGCCGCCCTGGCCAGCACCTCGAAGGCAGTTTCGGTCCCGAGCCGGGAAAGGTTCTCGGCTAGCAGCATAGCGGCGTCTCCTCGTCGTTTTGTTGCAGCCTTATGCACCACGCGCGGTCGCTGTGGGAAGTGAGCCGCGCCACAACCCGTGGCGCCGGCCACGCCGGGCGCGGAAGCACGACTGGGTGCAGCGCTCGCCCGTAGTTGCGCTCCGGGCCCGATCGGATAGCCTGCTCTGGCAAAATCGACTGCAGAGGACACGTGCGATGCTCGAGCTGCACTACTGGCCAACGCCGAACGGCAAGAAGGTGACGATCCTGCTCGAGGAGTCCGGTCTCCCTTACAAGATCGTCCCGGTCAACATTCAGCAGGGAGCCCAGTTCTCTGAGTCGTTCCTGGCCATGAACCCGAACCACCGCATGCCGGTCCTGGTGGACACCGCTCCCGCCGACGGCAACGGCCCGCTGAGTGTGTTCGAGTCCGGCTCGATCATGATGTATATCGCGGAAAAATCCGGAAAATTCTGGCCGCAGGACGTGCGCACGAAATACGCCGTCAACCAGTGGGTGATGTGGCAGATGGCCAATCAGGGGCCTAAGCTCGGAGAGTGCGGGCATTTCACGCGATTGGGTGACAGCCAAGGCGACCAGACCTATGCGCTGCGCCGCTTCCGGGACGAGGCGAACCGGCTTTACGGTGTCCTCAACAATGTCCTCCACAAGCGGCCGTGGATCGCCGGTGACGAATACACCATCGCCGATATGATCTGCTATCCGTGGACGCTCAACTGGAAGCTCCAGGGGCAGGACATCGACGAGTTCGAGTACTTCAAGCGATGGCAGGAAACGATGGCCGCTCGTCCCGCCGTGCAGCGAGGCATGGCAGTCGGCGCCGATCTTTCGGTCGACGTGACCAAGCTTCCCCCCGAGGAGCAGGCGCGGATCCGCAAGATCATGTACAACCAGCGGGCTATTCCAGTCCGGGAAGCCTGATCGCAAAGGGGCATGCGTGAGATGATCAAGCCACCCGAGAAGCAGATCCCCGGGGTCTACCATCGCCGCATCGGCGACATCACCGTCTCGGCGATCAGCGATGGGTTCCTCGATGGCAACCTCGATGTTCTGCGCAACATCGACAAGGAAGAAGCGCGCCAGATCCTGTCCGAAAGCTTCCGGCCGGCGCGGCGCACTGCGGTCAACTGCTTCCTGATCTACACGGCCGGCAAGGTCGCCCTGATCGAGACGGGCTGCGGCCGCTACATGGCCAATACCGGTGGCCATCTGTTGGCGAACCTGGCGGCTGCAGGCGTCGATCCGGCATCGATTGGCTCCGTCTTGCTGACGCATATGCATCCGGATCACTCTGCCGGGCTCACCGACATGACGACCGGCAGTCGCAACTTCCCGAATGCCGAGCTCGTCATGCACGAGAACGAGCCGCGCCATTGGTTCGACGACGCCGCCATGGCCAAGGGGGACGACCGCGAGAAGAAGCTGTTTTTCCAGGCCGGGCGCGAGCAGACCGAGCCCTACCGAGACCGTTGGCGCCTGTTCCAGAAGGGTGAGGTGCTGCCGGGCGTGACGGCGATGCCGTTCCATGGTCATACGCCGGGGCATACCGGATATCTGATCAGCTCCGGCGGCCAGAATCTGCTGATCTGGGGCGACATCGTGCACGTGCCCGAGGTTCAGACGGCGCGGCCGGAGGTATGCATGGCCTTCGACACGGACAAGGCCCAGGCCGAGGCGACGCGCCGCCGCGTGTTCGACATGGTCGCGACCGACCGCTTGATGGTTACGGGCATGCACTTGCACTTCCCGGGCTTCGCCCATCTCGTCAAGCAGGGCACCGGCTACCGGCTCCTTCCGGCGGCTTGGGAGCAGGCGCTGTAGCCGTCGGGAGGAGGGAGGCGCCGCCGATCCCGGGCGCCTGCATGCCATGCGACTCAAGGCGTGCCGTGGCGGATGGCATGAGCTCGGATCGTCCAGTAAATTTTTCGTGAGAACGACCGGTCGTGAGTGCGCCGTAGACGTCATTGATCTATCATATTTGGGCGGTGGGGCGCGCGAGAGGGCAATTTCGACGCGCTTGGCCTGTCGGTGAGTAGCGTTCATGACGCTTGCACGCGGGAAATGTGTGTGATGCTTGTAAAGCCAGTTGTTGTGGTTGTGCTGTGCTCGTTTCTGGGCCCGGCGTTCGGGGTAGGTTTGTTCCTCCTGATGAATCATTAGAAGGCACGTTTGCTGACCCCTGTTCGGCGCCTGTGGGGGGCGTCGATGTAGGGTGAGCAGCATTGTGGGGCCTTTGATCGTGCCGGCAGGCGACCCTTGCCGTGCGCGACCACCTTTTTTTTGGCGTTGCGCATCGACTCTGGCGTTCGGCGCCGTCACCGACGCGCCCCATGTCCTCTCGTTCAAGTGGCTGGATGCGCCCGCCGACTGAATCTGCTCGATCTTTGGCATTGCGGTGGGCGCTTCGATAGCCGAAATTTCATGCAGGGTGCTGGTCGTTCGGCAGCCGCCGGCGGGAAAGCCGGGAGCACACGGCAATCGCAAGGCAAGCCTGGCAGCACAAAGCCTGTGATCTTGGCCCGGAGGGCCGTCGGCGACATCGACATCCGGCAAGCCGTCGCTCGTAGGATTGGCGCATCAGGACCGCAATGACCCCGAAGCTCCTAGACGATTGCTTCCTGCACGATGGACGCCGGCTCCGTCACGACGAGGCGCTGGAGCTCCTGCGCAGCAGGGTCGCCCCCGTGGCATCCGCCCAGCTGGTACCCTTCGATGGTGCCCAAGGCCGGATTCTCGCTGCTCCCATATCGGCGCCGTTTCCGGTGCCGCCGCATTCCAACTCGGCAGTCGATGGCTACGCGTTTGCCGCTGCGACCTACGATCGGGCCAACGGCAGCACCATGCCGCTGCACGGGCGGGCGGCGGCCGGCCACGCGTTGCCCGAGGCGGCTCGGGCCGGCTCTGCCGTGCGCATCTTCACGGGCGCCGTGATGCCCGCCGGTTGCGACTCCGTCGTCATGCAGGAGGACGTGCGGACCGTGGCGCTGGACGGTGGTCCGGCCGTGGCGATCCCGCCCGGCCTTTCGGCCGGCGCCAACGTGCGCCAGGCAGGAGAGGATGTGCGATCCGGCGAGACGATGTTCGAGAGGGGCCACCGCCTCAGGCCCCAGGATATTGCCGCGCTGGCTTCGATCGGGGTGGCGTCGGTCTCCTGCTACGCCCCGCTGCGCGTTGCCGTCATGTCGACCGGCGACGAGATCGTCCGGCCAGGCGCCGGTATGCTGCGCCCCGGTCAGGTCTACGATGCGAATGCGCCGATGCTTGCCGCCTTGCTCGCCAACGCCGGCGTGCGGGCCGACGATCTCGGCGTGCAGCCGGACCACCCGGCTGTGCTGCGCGGCGCACTCGCGCATGCCGCCGCCTCCTACGATGTCGTTCTGACGTCCGGCGGCGCCAGTCGGGGCGAGGAGGATCATCTCGTTGCCGCTCTCGACGCATTGGGCAAGTGTCACATGTGGCAGTTGGCCGTCAAACCGGGGCGCCCGATGTCGTTCGGCCAGATCGGCGACTGCGTGGTGGTCGGACTGCCGGGGAATCCTGTCGCCGCGCTCGTCTGTTTCCTGATGTATGTCTGGCCGATGCTGGCGCGTCTCGGCGGCGCGCCATGGCTGGAGCCGCGCCGATACCCACTTGCCGCGGCATTCTCGTTCACGGGCCGCAAGACCGGTCGGCGGGAATTCTGGCGTGGCATTCTTGCGGAGCGCGCGACCGGGCTCGCCGTCGACAAATTTCGCCGCGACGGCTCCGGACTGATCTCGGGCCTCCGTCAAGCCGATGGCCTGATCGACATCCGAGAGGAGCGAGGCGACGTTCGCCAGGGCGATTTGGTGGATTTCATCCCGTTCTCCGAGTTCGGGATCCTGGGGCGGCCGTGATCGTTGCCGGCACGCCGCCGGTCCGGGCGCAGAGGGACGAGCCGCCCGTCGCGCGGATCGCTGCTGCGGTGTTCCGGGATCGACAATTGCCTTCGCTTGCGGCGCGTCTCGGAGCAAATGTCGGAGCCATGGACGCGGATGAGAAACCTCATAAATCGTTCATCTGATGTTCTGAACAGAGATTGAACCGAGACCGAGACAAAGCTTCAGAGCCGCCGCACTGGCCGGGGAGCATGCCTCCGGGCTCCGGATCTGTCCGGGCTCCAGAGCTTGTGCGACCCGAGCCCGGCCGTGTAGGCTCGCGCCAGCTTCTGTCTGGGTGCGAGGGTCCATGTTCGGGCGCGTGTTGCGAGTTCTGATCGGCTTCATTGCCGCCTGCCTGGGTGCCGGTCTGGCCATGGTCCTGTTCGTGGTGACACCATCGGACCTGATGGGTTTGCCCGCCGAGGTCAGGTCCGATCGAATTGTGAGAGCGCTGGAGCTAGCCGTGTACGTGGCAGCCCAGGCGGCTCTCTTCGCGGCACCCTTCGCGCTGGTTGCCGCCGCCATCGGCGAATGGCTCGAGAACCGCAGCTGGTCCTACTACGCCCTGGCCGGCATCCTGATGGCAGTGCTCGGATTTCTTGCCCAGCATTCGACCGAGCAGGCCGGGCAGCCGACCATCGTCAACAACTATGCGGTGATCGCTTTCGTGACGTCCGGCTTCGTCGGCGGCCTGATGTATTGGCTGTTCAGCGGCCGTCTGTCGGGCGCCCTCCTCCCAAGTGGCCAGTCCGCCCAGGCGATCGGCGGACAGAGTCCGGCGACCCTGCCGCCCACGAAGGCAGGCGCTCCGGCAGGGAAGCCCGCGGCAGCAAAGCCGGCAGAGGCGGCGACAGCCGTGACCATGGCGGCCGGAGATGCGAAAAAGGGCTGACCGGACCCGAGACGACCGCCCTGCGATTGATTTTGCTGCAGTGCACAAAACGTGCTATCCAGATCGCACGTTCTACGCACCGTGGAGATCACCCAGCATGAACCCATTCGAATTCCAGGCAGAGCTGACAAGGCAGTGGCTGGGGCTGGCGACGTCCACGGCACAGGCAAGCGCGGGGCTCTGCATGTCGCTCGGGCGCATGACCATGGATCTGTGGACCGCAGGCGCTGCGTCGCGGGCCTTACCCGTCCTGGGCGCGGGTGGGATGCCGTTCCCCTGGCCGAACGCCATGCCGCAGATGCCGATAGCCGGACATATGGCGGCCTTCGGTCCCCAGGCGCAGCCCTGGCTGATGGCTGCTGCTTGGTCTCCCTGGTCCATGATGCCGTTTGCGCCTCCGACGGCGATGCCGTGGATGTGGCCGTGGGGAGCGGGCTCCGCCGTGGCAGCTCCGTATCTGAGTCTGTTCACCCCGGCCCTGCATCGCCGCGATCCGGCTGCCGAGATCATGGAGTCGGCGGCAACGGCTTATCGTTCGGCAAGCGGTTATGCCGTGGCGACCGTCCTGGCTCCCTTGAATGCGGCGCTGACACCTCGACGTTCTTCGGACCAGCTACCGTGGTGGCTGTCCGTGCCCGGGAGCCGCTCGACACATTGAGTCCCGCTCGGCCGTCGCCCGGCCTGCTGGCATCCGCTAGGAGCCTGTCCGAGTAGTCGGCCCCCATAGCCGTGCTCGCAGCGCTCGCGCGATCAGCCGGCACCTGCCGGCCGTCCACTGACAGGTCGCGCGTCCACTGTCAGAGTGGCGAGCCGAGCACCAGTGTCCAGAACGTCTTGAATTCCGTCTTCTGCTCGTGGACGAGCGCGATGCCCATGTGCACCGCGTCCGCGAGCAGCAAGTTCTTGTTGTGCCCGGGGCTGTCCTTCCAGCCCTTCAGCACCTCGTCGAAATTGATCTGGCCGGTGCCGACGTTCTCGGCGGCGAGCTTGGCGTTGTACCCGCTGCGCTTGACCCGATCCCACGGGTTAGAGCCGTCGGATCCGAAGTGCGAGATGCGATCCCACTTCGCAAGATCGCGCGAATGCCCCTTTGCCGCCTCGGTAAGCTGTGCGTTGAGCTGCACGGGCCTGAGGCCATGCTGCTTGCGATAGGCATTGACGAGGTCGCGGGCCTGCTCCGGGTTCAGCGATGTGGCGCCGTAGTTGCGATCGGCCAGCGCGCCGGTCGGCGCCTTGTCGAAGGAGCCGCGCGGCGCACGGTCATCGAGCGCCGCCATTTGCGGGTTTCGTCCGGTGGCGGCCTTCTGCCGCTGCTCTGGCTCGCCACCGAGCGCGCCTTGCCGTGCGCGGCGCGTCTCCGCAGCGGCCGTCGCGGTATCCGAGCCGCCGTCGCCGAGGCTGGCCGTCACGGATCGGGAGGAAAGGCTGCAGCCCGTGACGAGTAGGGCCACGGCCAATGGGGCTATGACGCGAGACATCCGACCTGCTCCCAATGTGGTGCGAACGGACTTGATCGTCCAAGAATGCTCACAACGGGTTAACCGGCCATTAAGGCTGCCAGCGCTTTCATCATGGCGTGAGTCGATGATTGGCACGTCAGACCTCGGCAATGGCAGCGGCTCGCGATCCCCTCGCAGGCGCGAGAGGTTCGGTTGCCCTCTGTCGGGGTTGGTCTCGGTTCAGGGAGCCCGTCCAGCTCAGCTCCAAGTTGGCGTGATCTTCGTGACCTCATTTGGGCGTCGATCACCGAGTTGCCGCAATCCGATCCCGTGACCGGTGAGCACCGGCCGCGTCGTGCAGTTGTTTCGTGCGCCAGTTCTCGCTTGGCCGCAGCGCCTGCATTACGCACAATGCGCGAGCCCACCGGTGATTCGCGCGTCCGGCAGGCCCCGGCAACGGCGGCCTGGGGAGAATCGATTCCGGACTTCCGGATCGCTCCCTCCGAGCCGCGGGAGACGCGCACCGATGATTCGTCAGGAAATCGAAAGCGGCAGGCCGGCCGCAGATGCCGTCGAGACCAGGCGCCTCGCCGGGCTGGTGCTCGTGCGCGTTGCGACCGGCAGTGGCGGTGAGGATGAGGTTGCGCGCGACCTTTTCCCACTTGTTCCGGGCCGCACCTCGCCGGAGATATGGCGCATCGAGGTGGCGCGGCTCGTCGCAGCGCTGGCCGCGGGCGGCCTCGTCGAGCGTGTCGGCCCAACCTTGTGGGCGACGCAAAGTGGGATCGCTGCCGCCGTCGAGTTTCTGGGAGCGGCAAAGGGGCTGCCGGCGTCCTGGCCCCTCGCCAGGGATCGGGCGCTGATGGCGCGTGCGCTCGGCCTGGAAGCAGCGCCCGCGCGAACGCAGCGGCTGCTCGCCAAGGCCGATGGGCTGCGGGCGCTGATCGCCATGTGTCACTACGGACTGGCCGTCAAGGGCGCGCCGTCTCCTTCCCGGCTGAGGGCCGCACTGGCTGTGAAAGCGCTCGAGCGGGCGTTCGGCAACCGCATTCAGAACGGCCTCGGCGACGAAGCGTCTCTGCCGGCTAAGGCCGGCCGCCAGCTCGCCGGCCAGCTCTCTGCCACTCCTCGCGATTTCGGCACGGATGCGCGGCTCGTGGCTGCGCTGGCCGCCGAGGCAGTCGGCGCCTGCCGGCCCGACCTCAAGAGCCTCGGGCTGGCCGTGCTGCGGAGGTTCATCTCCGGCTCCGCGGAGCCGCAGCCGGCGGCAAAAGCCCGTCCTCGCCGTTCCGGTCGTCGCAGGCCACTGGGCAGCCGCGCGCGGCCGAGTGGTCGAGGCGTGCGCGCTGGCGGAACGGCTGACGTGGCAGCACGGGCTGCCACGGCTGACGTCTCGTCCCTCGGCGACGCCGACCGTCGCGCGCCACCGTCGTCGGACTTGCGGCCCGACCCGCGCAGCTTCGCCGTCGTCGTCAACGATGCAGCCGGCTCCGTCGCGGAGGGCTGGCCCGGAAATCGCAAGGCCTTCATCTCGCGCGTATGGGGCGCAGTCTTTGTCCGCCACCCCGAGTGGGCGCTCACCGAGATCGAGTTCAAGTGCATGCTCGCCGAGGCCCACCGGACGGGACTCGTCACCCTCGCCAATGCGGATCTCAAGGACAAGCACCTGCTCGAGGACCTGCAGGACTCGGCGGTCGTCTACAAGAATACGGTATGGCACTACGTCCGGGTGCTCGATTGAGGCGGCGGGCGGGTAGCGGCCGCACCGCCGGAAATTCGCGGAAGGCGCTGGGTGCGGCCGTCCAAGACGCATGTCCACGCGTGATCAGCCGGGGAAAATCGTGAGCAGGTTCCATCCGTACGGCGAGGAAAGGCAAGCGATGCATTCCGATGCAGGCGAGGCACTGCCCGCAGAGGGTTTTGCAGCTGCCTTCGAGCACTCCATCACGTGGGAGGACGACATCTGGCACGCCGACCCCGTCGACGTGGAGCTGGTTCACCAGAAGGCGCGCTCCAAGTTCGCCGACCTGCTCCGCGCCGTCGTCGGCGGTGGCGGATCGCAATCGCGAATCCTGCTGTTCCACGGCCAGTCCGGCGCGGGCAAGACGCATCTGATCCGCGCCCTGCGCACGGCTTCGCACAGGGAGTGCAGCGCATACTTCGGCTACGCGCAGATGACGCCGGACATCGGCAGCTATGCCGACTATTTCCTGAAGCGTCTCGTGAACTCGCTCGAGAAGCCCTACGATCCCGACCACGGCGGTGAGAGCGCCTTGACCCGCCTCACCAATCGGCTGGTCGGCGATTCCGCCGTGCTGCCGGTCGAGGAGCTCGAGGCTCTTCGCGAGGCGCAGCTCGACGACAGGGAGCTGGCCCGCTTCGTCGTCGGACTTGCCGACGACATCGTCGCAAGCCCGAAGTTCGCCGCCGAAGGGCTGGACATCAATATCGTGCGCGCGCTGCTGTATCTGCAGCGCGGCGATCCACGCATCGATCAGCGTGTCAGGCAGTACCTCCACGGGCGGCCGCTCAACCTGATGGCGCAAGAGGCCGTTGCCGCCCTGGACCCGGTGTCGGGTGACGGACGTGCGTTCGAGATCGTCGAGAGCCTCGGCCGGCTGATGTGGACAGTCGACCGGGCCGCGCTGGTGTTCTGCATCGACCAGGTCGAGGACCTGAGGTTCTTCGATGATTTCGACAAGCGGTTCCAGCGCGCCGTCGCCGACCTCACGCAGATGGCCAACCTCGTACCGACGTCGATCGTGATCATCTCGTGCCTCGACGACTTCTACGATCAAGTGCGCAAGCTGGTCGCCCAGTCGTTCGTCGACCGTATCGAGAAGGCCGGCCCCATAGCGCTGCTCGAGAGCCGGACGCCAGCCGAGGCGCGCCTCATCATCTCCAAGCGCCTCGAGCATGAGGTGGCTCGCAATGGCGGCGGCACGTTCCCCGATCCCGTCGACTTCTTCGGACCCCGGTTCTTCGAGGAGTTCAGCGGCCTGTCCACCCGCCGCCTCTTGGAGCACGCGCAAGCCCGACTGAAAGCCAAGCTCGGCGAGGCGGTGGACGAGACCGTCGCCGGCGCCGAGGAGGCCAGCGCTGACGACGGCTTCATCTCGACCCTGGCAGCGGCGCTCGGCTTTTCCTTGCCGCAGGCGTCCGCACCGCCACCTGCACTGCATGGGACGTCGGCAGTGACGACCATCGACTTTCAGCACCTTTGGGATCGTTTCCAGGCGGAATCGGAAGCGGAGATGCCGCCGACCGATCACGACCTTCTGGACGTGCTGGCCGACGCGTTGGCGGCGGCCCGAGACGAGTGGCGCGGCCATGTCCGCCTCGCGGTGACGAAGCTTTCGCTCGGCGACGAGCTGCCTGGCATGGACATCTCCGTCACGCACGGCTCCAACGTCGTGCAGGAGGCACGCGTCTTCATCTGCAACAAGCCCACCCAGGGCGGCGGGCTCAAGCGCCAGCTCGATCGCGTGCTGACTTGCATGAAGGGCAAGCAGTGCTTCATGCTGCGCGCCTCGGACTTTCCGCCGAACCGCAAGAATCAGACGGCGCAGGCGTTCCGCAGGTTCCGGGAGGTCGGCGGCCGCTCTCTGCTCGTGCCCATCCCCGAATGGGAGCGCATGATCACCGTGCGCGAGTTCACGCAGCGCAACCGCCAGCAGGTGGGGTTTGCCGACTGGCACGCCGACGCCAAGCTGTTGTCCGGTGTCCTGGCCGTGATCCAGCTGTTGCGTCTCGATCTGCTGGGCCGCCCCTCCCTCTCCCCGCCGCCGCCGGCGCTGGTGGAGGCGGCCGAGGAGGCGGGCCGCACGGCCCTTCACGAGCCGATGGCGTCGGCGCCGACGGCGCGTCACCTGCCGGTGTCCGATCTGCAGTCGATGCCGATGGACCCGCTCGCGGACTGGACCGGCTGGGGCCGCGATACGATGCCCGCCCTGCCGATGCCGCCCGCAGCGGAGCCTGCGGAGGAGGAGCTGCAGCTCACCGACATTCTCGACGAGAACGCGACCGACGCCTCGAGCATTCTCGCCGGCCGCGAGCTTGGCGGGCGCTCGAAGCTGATCACGCTCAACAAGAGCATCCTGAAGCGTCATGCTGCCGTGCTCGGAGGCTCAGGGTCCGGCAAGACGACGCTCGCCCTGTCGCTCATCGAGCAGCTGCTGCTGCGCGGCACGCCCGCCATCCTGATCGACCGCAAGGGCGACTTGTGCTCCTACGCCAACCCCGACGTCTGGCGCGCCAACGAGAACGATTTCTCCGACCGGCGCGGCGATCGCGAGAAGCTCGCCGACCAGATCGATGTCGCCGTCTATACGCCGGGTCGTGCCTCTGGCCGTCCGATCTCGATCACGTTGCTGCCCGACGGCATGAACGAGCTGCCAGAGCACGAGCAGCAGCTTCTCGCCAACTTGTCCGCTGCCGCCCTCGGCGACATGCTGCACCTGAAGAACTCGGCGACGCATCAGCGCCAGTCCGGCACGCTGTCGGTCGCCTTGAAGATCCTCGGCTCGCGGTCCTCGAAGCAGGTCTCGCTCGGCGATCTCATCTATCTGCTCGAGGAGGAGGATCCCGAGCTGACCGAGCTTACCCAGCGGATGGACCCTTCGGGCAAGATCCGCCGCGATCTGATCGGCCAGCTCGACTCGCTGCGCCACCGCAACTCGGCGCTGTTCGAAGGTGGCGGCGAGCCCCTACGGATGGAGAGCCTGCTGGGCCTCGGGCCATTCGCACGGCCGGACGGCCGCACGCGCCTCTCGATCATCTACACGGGTTTCCTCGGCGACAACGAGAACATCCTGTTCTGGGTCGCGCAGTTCCTCTCGGAGGCGCTCCGCTTCTGTCAGCGCAACCCGAACGACCAGCTCCAGGCGCTCGTCATGCTCGACGAGGCCGATCTCTACATTCCGGCCACCGCCAAGCCGGCAACGTCCGAGCCGCTGCAGAGCCTTCTGAAGCGCGCCCGGTCGGCCGGCCTCGGCATCATGCTCGCGACCCAGTCGCCGGGCGACCTCGATTACAAGAGCCGCGACCAGATCACGAGCTGGTTCATCGGACGCGTTCGCGAGGATACGGCGCTGAAGAAGCTCAAGAGCGCCTTCCAGTCGGAGTCGGGTCTCGACGCGGCGGCCGTGCTGCCGAGCCAGACCGTCGGCGAGTTCCATCTCGTGCAGGAAGGTGTGGTACGGGCGCTCAAGGCGCAGCGCTCGCTGATCCAGGCCGAGCAGGTGCCCTTCGACCGCATCGAGCAGCTGGCCCACGAGACCAAGGGGCAGGACGAGCGGCAGCTGAAGCTGTTTGCTTAGGCGGGGCCCCGGCGGAGTGCCTTGCATGGCGTCGGCGAGGCTCTGCCGCCGACCTCCCGGCAGGTGCGAGCAGGCACCGCGGCCGCCACACGCTCTGCCTATCGCGGGGCTTGGCCGGACAGCCTGAGCAGGATGGCAGCGCCGAGGCCCCAGGCACCGTTGAGGACGAGGCCGTTGCGGAAGCGGAGTGCCGAGAAGGCGTTGGTGACGTCTGCGACCGACTGGCCTTTGATGAGCGGCACCACGAAGTTGCCCGCGAGCGTCAGTGCAACGGCGCCGAGCAGCGTCCATCCGAGCCAGTAGGCCGCCCCCCGCGCTCGAGCCAGGACGAGGCTCAGCACCATGCCCCAAACGCCACCCCAGAAGGGCAGGTTGATCATCCGTGGCACGCCGAACGGCGGAACCGTCGGTGCATAGGCCCATGGCTTCGGCGCCGCCGCCGGCAGCCAGCCGAGCCCCGACTGCAGCAGCGCCCACGCCCCATTGAAGAAGATGACAGTCGCAAGCACGCCGACGACGAGCCCGATGACGATGCGATTGAGCATGCAACCCCACTGCTCCCTGCCGAGCTGCCGGCGGTTTCACGCGACGCACGCACCTCTTGAGCGCAGCCTGTCAGGCCCCCGCGCACCGATATCGTCGTGCACCACGCGCAGCGTGCTCATCTATCAGATCGCCGGCCGTTGGCTGCTATGGCCACGCAGCCCTCACGCCGAAGTGAAGGGTCGGTCGGATGGAGATGATCCTAACGCGTGGCGGCGCAGCGCATTGCGGCCATCGCCCGGGCCGATGCGGTGTCGGCGGCGCGTGGTTCCGAAGCTGCAAGGAAAGTGAACCGCGCTCGTTCTTATCTCAGCGGAACCCGTCCCGAGCGGCAAGCGATGCGCCTCGACACTGTCCATTGACACGGTGTCGCGGCGCACTTTATCGTTCGCTCGTTCGAGCCGCCGGCCTTGGCGGCTCGTTTTCGTTCGCGCCAGAGGTTGAGAAAGCCATGTCCGCGCCTGCATCTGCCAAGTCCATGCCCTCCAAAGGCCCGTCACCAGCCGTGATGGCCACCTATGGCCGCCAGGACGTGGTGTTCGAGCGAGGTGAGGGGTCGTGGCTCGTGTCCACCGAGGGCGAGCGCTATCTCGATTTCACCAGTGGCATCGCTGTCAATGGCCTCGGGCATTGCCATCCTCATCTCGTCAAGGCGTTGACCGATCAGGCCAACACGCTCTGGCACACGTCCAACCTCTATCGGGTGAAGAACCAGGAGCGGTTGGCCGAGCGGCTCGTCGAGAGAACCTTCGCCGATTGCGTGTTCTTCTGCAACTCGGGCGCCGAGGCCTGCGAAGGCGCGATCAAGGTGGCGCGGAAGTATCACGCGGCCAACGGCCAGCCCGAGCGGTTCCGGATCATCACGTTCGAGGGTGCCTTCCACGGCCGCACCTTGGCGACGCTCGCCGCCGGCGGCAATGCCAAGTACCTTGAGGGGTTCGGGCCCAAGGTCGAGGGCTTCGACCAGCTGACGGGCTTCGACCTCGACGCCGTCGCCAGGGCCATCGTGCCGGCCACCGCTGCGATCATGATCGAGCCGGTGCAGATGGAGGGTGGCGTCCGCGTCGTATCCGACGATTTCATGCGCGGCCTGCGCACCCTGTGCGACCGGCACGGTCTGCTCCTCGTTCTCGACGAGGTGCAATCGGGCATGGGCCGCTCGGGCAAGCTGTTCCACTACGAGTGGTCGGGCATCAAGCCGGACGTCATGGCCATCGCCAAGGCCATCGGCGGCGGCTTCCCGCTTGGCGCCTTCCTTGCCACCAAGGAGGCGGCGAAGGGCATGGTGCCAGGCACCCACGGCTCGACGTTCGGCGGCAACCCGCTGGCTACCGCGGTCGGCAATGCAGTTCTCGACATCATGCTGGCCCCGGGCTTCCTCGAGGAGGTCACGCAGAAGGGCCTGCGCCTGAAGCAGCTGATGGCTGCACTCAAGGACGAGCAGGGTGACGCGATCGAGGAGGTGCGCGGCCACGGCCTCTTGGCCGGCGTGCGCCTCAAGGCGTCGATCCCCGCGGGGGATGTGATGAAGGCCGCCACGGCCGAGAAGCTGCTGACCGTGTCGGCCGGCGACAACGTCATCCGCCTGCTGCCGTCGCTGACGGTCAGCGAGGACGAGATGAAGGACGGCATCGCCCGCCTGTCGCGCGCGATCACGGCTACCAAGAAAAAGGCTTGAGGCCAACGTGCTCACGCGTTCGCAGCCGAGGGCGAGCCGAGGCAAGGTCAAGTCGGTGCGGCACTTCCTCGACCTCGATCTGATCGAGGCCGTGGAGCTGCGCCGCATCATCGATATGGCCCATGCCATGAAGAAGGCCGGCAGGCGTACGCCGAAGGCATTGCGGCCGAAGGGCATCGAGGACGCGATCCTCGTCATGATCTTCGAGAAGCCGTCGACCCGCACCCGCGTGTCGTTCGACATCGGCATGCGCCAGCTCGGTGGACAGACCATCTCGCTCAACCACGCCGACCTGCAGACCGGCCGAGGCGAGCCGGTGTCGGACACCGCCAAGGTGTTGTCGCGCTACGCCGACGTGCTGATGCTGCGGGTGAACAAGCACGAGACGCTGCTCGAGTACGCCGAGCACGGCACCATTCCGGTGATCAACGGTCTCTCGGACCTGTCGCATCCTTGCCAGGTCATGGCCGATATCATGACCTTCGAGGAGTCGAAGGGCCCTATCAAGGGACGCAAGGTCGCCTGGGTCGGTGACGGCAATAACGTCGCGGTGTCGTGGATGCATGCCGCGGTCCGGTTCGGCTTCGATCTGCGCATCGCCTGTCCACCGCAGCTCAACCCGGAGCCGCGCGTCGTCGAATGGGTGCGCGAGCATGGCGGCAAGGTGCTCTTGACCGATGACGCGGACGAGGCGGTAAAAGGCACGGATTGCGTCGTCACGGACACCTGGGTCTCGATGGGTCAAACGGACGCGACCCGCAGGAAGCAGCTGCTTTCGCCCTATGCCGTCGACGACGGTCTCATGAAGCGCGCGGCCAAAGGCGCGATTTTCATGCATTGCCTGCCCGCCTACCGTGGTCTCGAGGTGACGGCGAGCGTCATTGACGGCCCCCAGTCGGTCGTGTTCGACGAGGCCGAGAACCGGCTGCACGCCCAGAAGGCGATCCTCGCCTGGTGCCTCGGAGCCTAGAAGCCTCCGACGGCCACGGAGGCGGCGTGGGGCAAAGTCTCCGCAACCGCAGCCGAACCGGAAGGAGCTTGATCGATGGCGGAGCAATCTCCCGAGCCGTCCCGCCTCGCCCGCCGAGACAGTGCGGACGATATCGTGCTGCCGTTCGGCACGGTGCGGTCGCGCATGGCAGGCCGTGTCGTCCGGCTGGGTCCGTGCGTAGACCGTGTCCTTGCCGCCCACGACTACCCCGATGCCGTCAGCGAGACGCTGGGCGAGGCGTTGGCCCTGACGGCGCTGCTCGGCCACCCTTTGAAGCCCGGTGGGCGATTGATTCTGCAGACCAAGACCGAGGGTCCGCTCGGCTTCCTCGTCGCTCATTACGATGCACCCGGCGGCGTGCGCGGCTATGCAAGTTTCGATCGCGGCAAGATTGACGTCCTGGCCGCAGCGGGGCCGATCGCGCCGGTCGACCTGATCGGCCGCGGCCGTATGGCGATGACCATCGACCCGGGCGGCAGCCTCGCGAGCCACCAGGGCATCGTTGCGCTCGATGGCGGCTCGCTGACGGACGCAGCCCATGCCTATTTCCGGCAGTCGGAGCAGCTTCCGACATTCATTCGCCTCGCCGTCGCCCGCCTTCGCGTTGCGGGTGCCTCCGGCGCGCAGGCGTGGCGCTGGCGTGCCGGCGGCCTTGTCGTCCAGCACGTGCCAAGGCTTGGCGGAGATCCGAAACCGGACGAGACGCCGGAGGAGCGCGACACGCGTCTCCACGGCGAGGACGACGATGACTGGCGTCGCGTGTCGCTGCTCGCGTCCACTGTCGAGGCGCACGAGCTGATCGACCCGACGCTGTCGCCTGAGCGTCTGCTGCTGCGTCTGTTCCACGAGGAGGGCGTGCGCGTCGGAGCGGAGACGGCGGTTGCCGCGCGCTGCCGCTGCTCACGTCACCGTATTGAGAGCTTCCTCAAGAGCTTCACCGCCGAGGAGCTCGCGGACATGCGCGAGGCCGACGGCGCGGTGACGGTCACATGCGAGTTCTGCTCGACGAAGTATCGGTTCGAGCCCGGTGAGGTCGGCGCGGAAGCCGGTAGAGGCTAGGCGCCAGCCCCCCTCATCCGCGACTTCGTCGCCTCGGCCCAGGCGGCAAACCGCCCCTCGGCGATGGCGGATCGCATGGCGGCCATCAACTCCTGGTAGAAGGCCGTATTCACCCAGGACAGCAGCATCGATCCCAGCATTTCGCCCGACTTGACGAGGTGATGCAGGTACGCCCGCGACCAGTCGCGCGCCGCCGGGCACGACGAGGCCGGATCGAGCGGCGCCAGGTCCTCGGCATGCTTGGCATTGCGCAGGTTGACACGGCCGTTCCAGGTGAAGGCGAGCCCGTGGCGTCCATTACGTGTCGGCATCACGCAGTCGAACATGTCGATGCCCCGTGACACCGCCTCGATCAGATCCTCGGGCGTGCCGACGCCCATCAGGTAGCGCGGCTTGGCCGTCGGCAGATGCGGCACCGTCGCCTCGAGCGTCGTGAGCATCAGGTCGTGGCCTTCGCCAACCGCAAGACCGCCGACCGCGTAGCCCGGAAGATCCATGGCGACCAGCGCCTCCGCCGACCGCCGCCTCAAGTCCGGGTAGACGCTCCCCTGCACGATGCCGAACAGCGCCTGCCCAGGCGTCGCCAGCCGCTCGAAGGCCGCCTTCGAGCGCGCGGCCCATCGCAGCGACAGCTCCATGGCGCGCTCCGCCTCCTGGTGCGCGGCCGGATGCTCGATGCACTCGTCGAGCTGCATCTGGATGTCGGCCCCGAGCAGGCACTGGATCTCGATCGACCGCTCCGGCGTCAGCAGGTGTCGGGAGCCGTCGAGATGCGACTGGAACTCCGCGCCCTGCTCGGTGATCTTTCGGATCTGCGACAGGCTCATCACCTGGAAGCCGCCGGAGTCGGTCAGGATCGGGCCGTCCCACCGCATGAACGCATGCAGCCCGCCGAGCCGGGCGACCCGCTCCGCGCCCGGTCGCAACATCAGGTGATAGACGTTGCCGAGGATGATGTCGGCACCCGCCCCCTTGACTTGCTCCGGGTAGAGCGCCTTCACAGTTCCCACGGTGCCGACCGGCATGAACGCCGGCGTCCGGATCACGCCGCGCGGCGTGACGATGGCACCGGTCCGGGCCGAGCCGTCGGTTCTAATCACGTCGAAGTGGAAAGCCGACATGGGGTACGGCTTGGTCTCCTAGCTGCTGCATCTGGGGGAACAACTTGACAACAACGAACAAATAGTGCACATTTTATCCACATAGGCAACAGCGATGTGACCTGCTCCCCTGAAATCCCTCCACGTGATAGTTGAATCCATCCGTGGAGTGAGGCGCATGCGCAAGAGTCGTTTTAGCGAGAGCCAGATCATCGCGATCATTCGGGAGCATGAGGCGGGCGCCAAGGTCGAGGACTT
>JANRJI010000072.1:0-1663 GCA_033764055.1 Hyphomicrobiaceae bacterium | reverse complement strand
ACCGAGGCCGCTGCCGTGGGCGCCGCCGGTGCGATCGTCCTTGCGGCGCTCTATGGCAATCTCAACGCCAAAGTCTTCAACGAATCCGTGATGTCGACGGTGAAGACGACGTGCATGGTCGTGTTCATCATCATCGGCGCGCAGATTCTCTCGACGGCGCTCACCTACTCGGGCGCCAGCCGAACAATCAGCGAATGGGTGCTTTCGCTCGGCCTGTCGAAGTGGTCGTTCTTCGGGGTGCTCGTCGTGCTCTACATCGTCCTCGGATGCTTCATCGATGGCATCTCGATGATCTACATGACGCTTCCCGTGCTCTTGCCGCTCATCAAGCAGTTCGGATTCGATCTGATCTGGTTCGGCATCGTGCTGACGATCCTGATCGAGCTTGGCCAGATCACGCCGCCCGTAGGGCTCAATCTATTCACGATTCACGCCATATCCGGCGGCTACAGTTTCTCCGAGGTGGTGAAGGGCTCGGCTCCCTACGTCGTGCTGATGCTGCTCATGATCCTGATCCTGTGCTTCTTCCCCGGGATCGCGCTATGGTTGCCCACGACCATGCGGGGCTAGCCGGCGCAAGAGCCATGGGGACCCGCTTCACAGGAAGGGCGATCACCATGGCTCATGACACTTCCGCGGCGACGCCGTTCCACGTGACCATCTACTCCGACGTCATCTGCCCGTGGTGCTACGTCGGTATCCGCCGGTTTGGTGCCGCACTCGAGGCGCCGGGCATGCCGGAGCCCGTCGCTATCGCGTGGCGGCCGTTCGAGCTCAACCCGGACATGCCCGAGGAGGGGATGGAGCGCTCAGCTTACCGTGCGCGAAAGTTCGGGCCGGACAAAGCCGCAGCCCTCGACGACCAGATGCGCGAGACCGGCCGCGAGGCGGGGATCACATTCGCTTTCGACAAGATGACGCGAACGCCCAATACGCGTCTTGCGCATCGGCTCATCTGGCAGGCGGGCACGGAAGGGCTCGGGCAGCAGAACGCGGTCGTGCGGCGGCTGTTCTCGGCCTACTTCGAGGAGGGGGCCGATATCGGCCGGAAGGACGTGCTGCGCGCGCTCGCCCGGGACGCGGGGCTCGAGGCTGGTGGCGTCGCATCGGCGCTCGAGGATGAGCGCAGCCTCGATGCCGTGCTCGATCTCGAGGACGAGGGCCTGCGCATGGGCATTCGCGGCGTGCCGTTCTTCGTCCTCGTCGACAAGTATGCGATCTCGGGGGCACAGCCGCCGGAGCTTTGGCGGGACGCGCTGCCGAAGATCGCAGCCGAGGCTGCGGCCGGCGCATGACAGGCCTGAGCTCAGGCTCGCACGTCCGAGGGTGGGCCGGGCAGCAGCGCCGGTAACTCGTCCAGGCTTTCGATCCGGAAGTGTGCCTCGGCGGCTTCCGGCCAATCCCACTGGGCGCGTCCCCAGGGACCGCGGCGGATGAGCACCGGCACGAGGCCGGCGGCGCGCGCCGGCACGACGTCGTTGTCGACACGGTCTCCCACGTAGGCAACGCGGTGCGGGTCCAGGCCCGCCGCTTCCACGACCTTCTCGAAGAAGCGCGGATCGGGCTTGGCGACGCCCCAGCCTTCCGATGTCGCGATGTAGTCGGCGGCAAGACCGCTTTGGCGCAGCATGGTCTCGGCCGTTGCCGGCTGATTGCCGACGAT
>JANRJI010000071.1:0-61709 GCA_033764055.1 Hyphomicrobiaceae bacterium | reverse complement strand
TGATGCCGTAGCGGTCCAAGAGCCGGACCAGGCTCTCGCGGTGCAGATCGTCGAGGATGGACCAGCTTCGCCGCCCCGAGCGGACCTCCTCCATCGACGGCTGGTAGAGGCCGCGCCAGTCGTCGGCGAACTTGGCCCAGTCCTGGGAGAGGCCGCGCCCATTGCCGAACGCAGCGAGCTCGCGGACGATGCTTCCGCGCCAGTCGACGACGGTGCCGAACACATCGAACACCAGTGCCTTCACGTGGTCCTTGGCTGCCATTGCGGCTCTTTCCTTCTGCTCGATCCTGTCATTCGATCATGCGCCTTCGCCAGGTCGCATCCGGCCGATGGCATGTGCTGGCCTGTCCGAAGATTCGGTAGCGGCTGCGGGCGATGGGATCGTAGAGGCTGTCGCCGAGCCACGCCGGGACGAGCCCCACGACTGCGCCAGCCTGCCAGGGCCATCCGAGGCGCGACACGATCTCCGCGAATGCGGACAGTTTCGCAAAGGCGCGCCCCTCGGCCAGCAGAAGATTGGTCTCATAGTTGACCGGGTCGAGACCGAAATGACGGTAAAGTCCCTGGCCGAGCGGAGATTGTGCGGCGGTGAAGCGAAACGCGCCGGCCCGGTCACGGGCCGCGACGAAGCGGGCAAAGCCCGAGCATAGAACGCAGACGCCGTCGAAGACGATCAGCGGGCGATCGTCGGGAAAGGGCGGCACCGCCGGGTCCGATCGCCACGCGTAGGCCGGCAGCCGTGCTAGGCGCTCTTGGATGGACTCGTCCACGCACACCCTCACCGCTCTTGGGGCCGGACCACCGGCCAATGACGCACGCCGTCGCCCACCTGTGCGCGATGACGCAGCCGATGGTCGGCGAGGACGAGCGCCACCATGGCCTCGCCGACCGGCACGGCGCGAATGCCGACGCAGGGATCGTGGCGGCCCTTGGTGATGATCTCGGTGTCGTTGCCCAGGACGTCGATGGTGCGGCGGGGCTTCAGGATCGATGACGTCGGCTTGACGGCGAAGCGGACGACGATTGGCTGCCCGGTCGAGATGCCGCCGAGAATGCCGCCGGCATGATTCGACAGGAACATCGGCCGACCGTCGTTGCCCATGCGCATCTCGTCGGCGTTGTCCTCGCCGGACAGGGCGGCGGCGGCGAAGCCGTCACCGATCTCGACGCCCTTGACGGCATTGATGCTCATCAGAGCGGAGGCGAGATCCTGATCGAGCTTGCCATACAGCGGCGCGCCCCAGCCGGCCGGCACGCCCTCTGCAATGACCTCGATGACGGCGCCGGCAGATGAGCCGGTCTTGCGGACGCCGTCGAGATAGCCTTCCCACCGGCCGGCAGCGTCGGCGTCGGGGCAGAAGAACGGATTGCGGCCCACCTCGTCCCAATCCCAGCGCGACCTGTCGACCGTGTGCGGACCCATCTGCACCAGGGCGCCACGGACCGTCACTCCTGTGATCACCTTACGGGCGACGGCACCCGCCGCCACCCGCATCGCCGTCTCGCGGGCCGAGGAGCGCCCCCCGCCCCGGTAGTCGCGGATGCCGTACTTCTCGCGATAGGTGTAGTCGGCATGCCCTGGCCTGAACTTGGTGGCAATGTCGCCGTAGTCCTTGGATCTCTGGTCGACATTGTCGATCACGAGGGAGATCGGCGTGCCGGTGGTGACCTGGCGGCCATTGCCGTCGTCCATCACGCCCGACAGGATGCGCACGCTATCCGGCTCGCGGCGCTGCGTGGTGTGGCGCGACTGGCCGGGCCGGCGGCGATCGAGCTCGGCCTGAACCTCCGCCTCCGTCAGGACGATGCCCGGGGGACACCCGTCGATGACACAGCCCAGCCCGACGCCGTGGCTTTCGCCCCAGGTGGTGAACCGGAACATGTGACCGAAGCTGTTGAATGACATCTGGTTATCTTGTCCGCACGAGTTGTGCCTGCAGATCGTGTCTCACAACCCCATCGCGTGGCTCTGCGGCAACTGTCTGCTGCCGGAAAGTGCAATCAACGATTCGTTGCGAGCGTCTAGGCTTTGCCATCGGGTGACAATGGCACTGCGCACAGCTTATCACCACAGTGCTGTATCTCGTGATTCCTCCAATCATCATCCGAGAGGAGACAAGGAGATTGCACCCTGCCGCTGTACTTGCCGATCCGTGGCGCCCTGCGCAACGGCGCGAAAGCATGGCGGCAAAAGCCCTCCCCGGCAGTGAGTGGACAACGTGCAGCCGCGACGAACGATGGCTGGCGAAGTTTGCTTGCAAAGAACCGGGTGCGGCCGGCACGGGCGCATGCGTGATGCGCTCCCGCAGCTGCTCGAAGGTCGACGACACGTCCTCCCTCGTGAGCTGGTCAGGGCACGCGAATGCCGGCCGGACATGTGCGCCGAGAGGCGTCCATGTCGGCAAAGGTGACCGACAGGGCAAGCGACACTCCCGCGCCTGAGCAACGCTCGAGTGTGGCCGGGCTCTTTCATCGTCATGAATTGGCCGGAGCTGCCGCTGCTCCGGCCAATTTTCATGTCAGGCTCATCTTCGGTATCGCTAGTGTGGCGACGTAACTCAGCGTCGAGGAGCCCGAGGTGCGTATTCCAGCAGCCATTGCCCTGTGCATTGCCGGTGCGTCAATCTGCTTTCTTTCGATGACGATTATGCTCGATGAGGACGAGCAGAGCTGGCTCGTGGCGCCCGGAACCGGGCGGACCGCGGCCTTTGCCAGATCGGCCGCCAGCATCGCGTCCGCGGCATCCGCACCCCCACCGGCAACCAGCCGGTCGAAGGGGCCTGCCATCGAGACGGCGGGCCCGTTCCCGACATTCGTCGCCGCCGGCCGGCTCTCGGCCACGGCCTTGGCGGTCGACGCGCCCGCCATCCCCGTGCGAAGCGCGCACGTACCGCCGATTTTGCGTCGCATTCCGAAGGTGGACCGGCACGACCCGACCGTTGCGCCCGTCGCACCAGATGCCGTGGCCGAGGCCGCGCGCACGAGCGGGGCCAAATCTACAACCACGCGGCAAGCCGCCCGGCCGGCGACGTTCGACACGTCGGCCCGGTCTGCTCTCGGGGGCCCACTGGCTTCGACGCGTCCGCGTTGAGACGGGGTCAAGTCACCGTCAGACCCATTCCATGCGCCCCCGGACGAGCGCCAGCACGCGATCCTGAGGGACCTCGAGCTCGGTGACGTCCGGCCCGCTCATGCCGAGGACCAGCCCGCGCAGCGCGCGGCTGACGGCGCCGTGCGACGCGACGACCGTGTCGTGGCTCACCTCGCCAAGCCATCCCGCAATGCGCTCGGACAGCATCCGGTAGCTTTCGCCGCCGATCGGACACCAACCCCACTTGTCTTGGGCGCGGGCGGCGAACCCTTCCGGATCCAGAAGGGGCAGCTCGTCCCAGCGCTTGCCCTCCCAGTGCCCATAGTGCTGCTCCATGAGCCGCGGGTCGCGACGGAAGGCATCTGGCTCGAGCCCCATCTCGTGCCGGGCGATCGCCATGGTCTCGCTGGCCCGTAAGAGCGGGCTCGCCACGTAGTCGATGGCGTGTCGCCGCTCGCCGAGGAGATCGCGGAGCATGCGCCCATTGCGGGCTGCCTGCTCCCGTCCCCTGCCGTTGAGGGGGATGTCGGTCTGGCCCTGGTATCGCTGAATGGCGTTCCAATCGGTCTCGCCGTGGCGCAGGAAGTAAATGGTCACGCCGTCGCGCAGCATCAGGGTTCAGACCTTCAGGACGAGCTTGCCGTTGTTGCCGCCGGTATAGAGCAGGTTGAGCGTGTCGACAAAGGCCGCGAGGCCACCGGTGCGCACATCCTCGCGCATTTTGAGGCGGCCTTCGTCATGCCAGCCCGCGAGTGCCGCAATCGCCTCCGGCACGCGCGAGTTCCAGTCGGACACGATGAGACCTTGCACGCGCAGGCGCTGGGTGAGTATGGCGCGGAAGTTGCGCGGCCCGGTTGCCGGATCCGTCGCGTTGTAGGCCGAGATCATGCCGCAGATGGCGACGCGGCCGAACGGGTTCATCTGCGACAGCACCGTTTCCAGGATCTCTCCACCGACGTTCTCGAAATCGACGTCGATGCCCCTCGGGCAAGCCTCACGCAGTCCCTCCGCAAGGTTGCCCGCCTTGTAGTCGACGCAGGCGTCGAAGCCGAGCACGTCGCGGACGTAGCGGCATTTCTCTGCGCCACCCGCGATGCCGACCGCGCGGCAGCCCTTGATTTTCGCGATCTGGCCGACGATCGAGCCGACGGCACCCGAGGCCGCCGAGACGACGACGGTATCGCCTTCTTTCGGCCGACCGACCTCGAGGAGGCCGAAGTAGGCGGTCCATCCTGGCATGCCGAGACCACCGACCCAGCGCTCGAGTGGAGCCTTCGTAAGGTCGACCTTCGAGACCCGCGGGCTGCCCTTCATGATGGCGTACTGCTGCACGCCGAACAGGCCCTGCACCGCGTCTCCGGCCTTGTAGCTTGGGTGCCCCGACGCATCGACCATGCCGACCGCGTAGGCTCGCATGACCTCGCCGATGCCAACCGGCGGGACATAGGACCTCGTGTCGTTCACCCAGCCGCGCTGGGCCGGATCAATCGATACGTAGGCCACCTTCACGCGCACCTCGCCGGGGCCGGGCGATGCGATCGGTGCCGCCTCGAGCCGGAAGCAATCGGGTGTCAACAACCCCGGTGCAGGGCGCTTGACGAGCTTGACTTGAAGATTGGTGGCGGGCATCCGGCTCTCGCGGATTCGGCTGCATTCTCGCCGGCGACTGTGCGGCGGACGGGGCTCAAGGCATGAGCATCACCTTGCTCGCGGCGCGCTGGCGGGCGAGCTCGAAACCCTCGATCCCGCGGGCGAGAGGCAGACGGTGCGTGATCATCGCCCGGAAAGCTTCGGGGTTGGCGCTTACTAGCCTGACGACCCGGTCCCATGTAACGCGCCGGGAGCTGTGCGACGCCCTCAGCTGATGGCGATTGCGCACGAACACGGTGAGCGGCAGCGTCAGCGAGCTGGGATGGATGCCGGCGACGACCAGAACGCCGCCCTTTTTCAACACCGGCAGCGCGTCGGTGATCGACGGCGGGTGGCCGGTCGCCTCGAGCACGACGTCGACCGGCACGCCGCCCGTCATCGTCAGCACCTGCTCGGCGAGTGGCCCATCGGCGACGTCGACGGTGTCGGCAAATCCGAGGCGCCGCAGCACCTCGAAACGGGGCGCATCGGCTCGACCGGCGACGATCACCCGGCCGGCGCCGGCGGCCCGCGCCATCAGTGCGAGACCCTGGCCGATGGTGCCTGGACCGAGCACCAGCACCGTGTCGCCGAGACCGACCTCGCCGACGAGCACAGCATCGGCCGCGACGGCCAGCGGCTCGATCAGCGCGCCGAGCTCGGCGTCGATCGGCTCGGGCAGCGGCAGCACGTTGCTGGCCGGCACCTTCACGAAGCGCGCAAAGCCGCCGTCCATGGTCAGACCGACGGCGCGGCGCCGCGTGCAGGCGTGCGGCTCTCCGCTGCGACAGGCCGGACAGGTGCCACAGGCGACCGCTGGCAGCACCGCGACGCGGGTACCGACCGGCACCCCGGCATCGGCCCCCGCCGCCGCGACCCGGCCCGCGAGCTCGTGTCCGAGCGTCACCGGCAGATGCGGCAGCATGAAATCGTAGCCGTCGGTCCACTCATAGATGTGGACGTCGCTGCCACAGACACCAACGGCCTCGACCCTGACCAGAAGCTCGCCGGGTCTCGGCTCACCGGGCTCCGAGACGTCGACCGCCTCGAGGCCGAAGCCGGCGCTGGGCTTGCGAAGGGCGAGCATCGAGAGGGCTCCGGCTGGTGTCGATCGAGACGGCTTCGGTCGCCTGGAACAGTTGCATGCGTTGCGGGGGCGCGCAACGCGTCCCATGCCGGACGCGCGAGCCCGGCGGGTGGACGATCAGCTTCTCGGCAGGCGGCCGCCTGGCCTCAGTCTTCGGCCGAGGATCAGGCCAACGGTCAGGCCGATCACCGCGCCGAGCGGCCCTGTGACGAAGACGGCCGTCATTGCCATCTCGACGCTCTTGTCGTGGGTGTTGCCCGAGAGCAGGAAGACGAGCGCCGCCCCTACGAGAGCTCCGGCGACGTAGCCACCCGCAAGGCCGAGCAGAGCACGCGCGATACCACTCATCGACGACGGCACCTGTGCCGCAAGGCCCGTTCCACAGATCCGTTGTGGCAGGCCATCAAACCCCCATGTCCCGGCGCACCTCGAACACCTCCATGATACGGGCCCCTTTGTGCGGGCCGTCGCAGACGAACTGCCATTTGCCCATGGAGTAGGTGTCGCAGAGCTTGACGCCCTTGATCAGCACCCAGTGGCCCTCCTTGCCCTTGTGGATCGCGAGAATGTAGTGAGTCCACGCGTTCCGAGGCTTCTGCATCCAGGTCCAGAGACTCGGCCGCTCCTTGCGGGGGAGGCGCATGTAGTCCTCCGTGAGGTCCATGCGATAGCCGAAGCGAGACAGCGCGGCCGCAACCTCCTCGGAGTTGGTGCCTTTCACGACGGACTTCGTATTGGTGTCGGGTGCGCGAAAAGCGCGGATCTCCTCCTCGATGCGCGACACCGAGTAGCCGGTGATGGCCGACAGCACGAACGGCCCGCAGAAGGCGACGCGTCCCGTGTCGTTGTTGACCTCGTTCAATGTCGATGTGACCCGCCCGATGGCGGTGCTGTCGAAGACCGGCATGTCGGGCTCCGGTGCGAAACAGGATGGTTAAGAGAATCTTTCCATCGAAGTCTTGATGAATCGTTAAGCGGAGTCGCATGTTGCGCCGGGCTCCTCCTCTCCCGCGCGCAGGGAGAGCATCGGGGCGAGGGGGAACCGCCTGCTCGGAGGCTCGTGGCGTCCCTCGTCTCAACCCTCCCGATTGCGAGTGCAGGGCGATCGGGAGCAGGGGACGCCCGGCCTGCCAGCGAGAACGAGGAGACGGGGCATGGCCAGGAAGACGAAGACAGGCAGCAAGGCCGGCGGCACCGGCGGCAGCGACGAGCTCCCCCCCGGCCAGCGCGCCGCGCGCGGCTATCTGCGCGGCCTGCAGAACTACGGCGATCCCGATTTCTCGGTCTATCTCCGACGCGCCTTCGCCCGCTCCATGGGCTACTCGATGGATGAGCTGTCGCGTCCCGTGATCGGCATCGCCAACACCTACAGCCGGTTCAATCCGTGCCATCGCCACTTCCCCGAGCTGGTCGACGCGATCAAGCGCGGCATCCAGTCGGCGGGCGGCCTCGCCCTCGAGTTTCCGACCATCTCGGTGCACGAATCGACGATGGCGCCCAACTCCATGAAGTTCCGTAACCTCATGGCCATGGATACCGAGGAGATGATCCGCGCCCAGCCGATGGACGCGGTGGTGCTGATGGGTGGCTGCGACAAGACTGTGCCGGCCCAGCTGATGGGAGCCGCCAGCGCCGGCAAGCCCGCGATCCAGCTCATCGGCGGCCCTCAGATGACCGGCCGCTACAAGGAGCACCGCGTCGGCGCCTGCACCGATTGCCGGAAATTCTGGGTCGAGTATCGCGCGGGCCGCATGTCGAAGCCCGAGATCGAGGCCGCCGAGGGCACGCTCGTCACCACGGCGGGCACCTGCGCCGTGATGGGCACCGCATCCACGATGGCGGCCATCGCCGAATCGCTCGGCATGACGCTTCCCGGCACCGCGGCTATTCCCGCCGTCCACGCCGATCGGCTCCGCGCAGCCGAGGCGACCGGCGTCGCGGCCGTCCGCCTCGTCGCCTCCAACATCACGCCGGACAAGATCATCACGCAGAAGTCGCTCGACAACGCGACCCGGGTGCTGCTGGCGCTCGGCGGCTCGACCAACGGCGTGGTGCATCTGGCGGCCATCGCCGGCCGGCTCGGGTTGCAGCTCGACCTCAACCGCTTCAACGAGCTGTCGGACACGACGCCGGTGCTCGCCGCGGTCAAGCCGGTCGGCAACGAGTTCTACATGGAGGACTTCTACGCGGCGGGCGGCATCGGCGCCGTGCTGCGCGAGCTAAAGCCGCTTCTCCATCTCGACTGCATGACGGTCGCGGGCGAGACGCTCGGCGAGCGGCTGCAGAACGACGAGGCACTCTGGGTGGACCGGCGCGTCATCAAGCCGGCCTCGGCGCCGGTCGAGCCCGAAGGCGGCCTCGTCGCGCTGTTCGGCTCGCTCGCCCCCGATGGTGCCATCATCAAGCGATCGGCAGCGACGCCGGCGCTCTTCGAGAAGACCGGCCGCGCCGTCGTCTTCACCGGGCTCGACGACATGAACGCCCGCGTCGACGATCCCGATCTCGACGTCACCGAGGACGATTTCCTGGTCCTCCAGAACGTCGGCCCGGCCTCGCCCGCCGCCATGCCCGAGGCCGGCTTCCTGCCGATCCCGAAGAAGCTCCTGCAGAAGGGCGTCAAGGACATGGTACGCATGTCGGACGCGCGCATGTCGGGCACGGCCTACGGCACGATCATCCTGCATATCGCCCCCGAATCGCACGTCGGCGGCCCGCTGGCGCTGGTGCGCACAGGCGACCGGATCAGGCTCTCCGTGAAGGAACGGCGACTCGACCTCCTGGTCGACGAGGCCGAGTTGCAGAAGCGCCGCGAGGCATGGGCGAAGGAGACACGGTCGCTGCCCGAGCGCGGCTACGATCGCCTGTTCCACGAGAACGTGCTCCAGGCCACGAAGGGCGCCGATTTCGGCTTCCTGGTAAAGGGCGGGGCGAAAGGCTAGGTCCGGGCCTCCTGTTCGCGGACTTGGAGGTCGGGAGATCGTGCGGCGACATCGCGACTCCCAGAGGTTTCCGTCCGGGCGACATCTCCTGCCCGACAACCTGCTCCTGCGGGTCGTATGACCCTCGCTATCGCGCGGGGGCACCGAAGCGGAAACGCAACGGAAGTCGGCTTTCTTGACAGCGGTTCCCCCCGTTCGTATATCGCCCTGCTCGCGACAGCGCGCCCAACCGAGGGCGCACTCGAGCGTGGCGGGATAGCTCAGGTGGTTAGAGCGGAGGTCTCATAATCCTCAGGTCGGCGGTTCAAGTCCGCCTCCCGCTACCAACGCGCTCCGATCCGACGGCCCCGTTGCGCCGGGGCACGGCCGCAGCTACAAGCGCGGCCATGGCCAAATCCCCCGTCCAATTCACCCCGCGCACGGCGCGTCGAGCAACCTCCAAACCCGCGCCCAAGGCGCGTCGCGCAACCACTGTGCGCGCCAAGCCACAGGCACCACGCATCGGCATCGTATCACTCGGCTGCCCGAAGGCGCTGGTCGATAGCGAGCGCATCATCACCCGGCTCAGGGCCGAGGGCTACGAGATGTCAGCGGACTACAAGGGTGCCGACGCCGTCATCGTCAATACGTGCGGCTTCCTCAACTCGGCCAAGGAGGAGAGCCTTGCCGCCATCGGCGAGGCGCTGGCCGAGAATGGCAAGGTGATCGTCACCGGCTGCCTCGGCGTCGAGAGGGACCGGATCTTGGGCGCTCACCCCGGCGTGCTGGCGGTCACCGGGCCGCATCAGTACGAGGCGGTGATGGAGGCCGTGCACGAGGCCGTCCCCGCACGCCACGATCCATTCGTGGATCTGGTGCCGCCGGAAGGGCTGCGTCTGACGCCGCGCCACTACGCCTACCTCAAGATCTCCGAGGGTTGTAATAACCGCTGCTCGTTCTGCATCATTCCCGCGTTGAGGGGGCGGCTCGCCTCGCGGCCCGCCAGCCACGTGATGGCCGAGGCCGAGCGCCTCGTAAAGGCAGGCGTCAAGGAGCTGCTGGTCATAAGCCAGGACACCTCGGCCTACGGGCTCGACATCAAGTACGCCGAGAGCACCTGGCAGGGGAAGCCGCTCAAAGCCCGCTTCACCGAGCTCGCGGCGGCGCTCGGCTCGCTCGGTGCCTGGGTCCGGCTGCACTACGTCTACCCCTACCCGCACGTCGATGAGGTGCTGCCGCTGATGGCCGAGGGCAAGGTGTTGCCGTACCTCGACATTCCCTTCCAGCACGCCAGCCCGGCCGTGCTCAAGGCGATGCGGCGCCCGGGCAACCAGGGCAAGATGCTCGACCGGCTCGCGGCCTGGCGCAAGGTCGTGCCGGACCTGGCGCTCCGCTCGACGTTCATCGTCGGCTTTCCCGGCGAGACCGAAAAGGATTTCGAGACGCTTCTGGAATTCGTCGGCGAGGCGCGTCTCGCGCGCGTCGGCTGCTTCAAGTACGAGCCCGTGGAGGGCGCCGCCGCCAACAATCTCCCGGATGCCGTGCCGGAGGAGGTCAAGGAGGAGCGTTGGCATCGCTTCATGGCGGCCCAGCAGCTGGTGTCTGCCGGGGTGATGGCCGCACGCGTCGGGCGCGAGATCGACGTGCTCATCGACGAGGTCGACGAGGAAGGTGCGATCGGCCGCTCGGCCTGGGATGCGCCGGAGATCGACGGGTCGGTGTTCCTCAACGGCGAGACGGCCATGAAGCCCGGCGACATGATCCGGGCCAAGGTCGCCCATGCGGACGAGTATGACCTCTGGGCCGACGCCGTCTGACGGCTAAGGGCCTTTCTCCGACCGGCTTGGCTTCACGGTCGATGCAGCCGGCCCGCCTCTTCGCTCGGGCGGGCCGTCACTCGTTCCTCGATGCTCGGAAGCTTACGCCCAGGGACGCTGCGCGGCGGCCCTCGCCTCGTAGGCCGCGATCGCCGAGCCCTTCTCGAGGGTCAGGCCGATCTCGTCGAGGCCATTGATCATGCAGTGCTTGCGGAACGGATCGATGTCGAACGTGTCGACCTTGCCGTCGGGGCCTGTCACCGTCTGGTTGGGCAGGTCGATGGTGATCTCGGCACCGGGCAGCTCGAGCAGGAAGCGCAACAACTCGTTCACCCGCGCCTCGGGCAGGATCACGGGCAGGATGCCGTTCTTGAAGGTGTTATTGAAGAAGATGTCGGCGAACGACGGCGCGATCACGCAGCGGATGCCGAAGTCGAGCAGCGCCCACGGCGCATGCTCGCGGCTCGAGCCGCAGCCGAAGTTGACGCCGGAGACGAGGATCGTGGCCTTGCGCCAGGGCCCCTGGTTCAGCACGAAATCGGACTTCTCGCGCCCCGCCTCGTCATAGCGCATCTCGGCGAACAGGAACTTGCCGAGACCCGTGCGCTTGATGGTCTTGAGGTAGTTCTTCGGGATGATCTTGTCGGTATCGACGTTGATCATGTTGAGGGGCGCGGCCACGCCCGTGAGCGTCGTGAATTTCTGCATGTCGTCGTGCCTTTCCGGGTGGGGCCGGTGTGCGATCAGATCTCACGATCGGCCATGGCACCCGGGCCCGGGGGATCGCCCCGTCCCGAAGCCTCACTCGTTTCATATAGCGCCACCACGGACGCGGCAACTCGCGCGACACGACAGGCGATGCGCGCAGAGCCGCCAAGGGCCATTCCAATGCCAGTCTCGCCCGGGTGAGCCGCCCATCCAGCCCGCGGGCGCGGGCCGCCGTTTCGCGAACGCCGCGGCGACAAAGCCGTCGATGGCGGCGCACCTTCCCGATATGCAGGCGCTATGACGACAGACGGCGAGCTCGAGATCTTCCTGGTGGCCACGCCCGGCCTGGAGGCTGCACTCTGCAACGAGGCGCGTGCCGCCGGCTTCAAGAACGCCAAGGCTGTCCAGGCCGGCGTGACCATCGCGGGGGGATGGCCCGACATCTGGCGCGCCAATCTCGAGCTGCGCGGCACGGGACGGGTGCTCGCTCGCGTGGCAGAGTTCCGGGCGATGCACCTCGCCCAGCTCGACAAGCGGGCCAGGCGCGTGCCTTGGGCCTCGATCCTTCGTCCAGACGTGGCGTTCCGGGTGGAGGCGACCTGCAAGGCCTCGCGCATCTATCACTCGGGCGCCGCGGCCCAGCGCATCGAGCGCGCCATCCGGGAGGAGCTGGGATCCCCAGTCTCTGCCGATGCCGAGGTCGCCATCAGGGTGCGCATCGAGGATGACCTGTGCACCATCTCGGTCGACACGTCCGGCGCGCCACTGCACAAGCGCGGTCACAAAGAGGCCGTGAGCAAAGCGCCGATGCGCGAGACCATGGCAGCGCTCTTCCTGCGCCAGTGCGGCTACGACGGTCGCGAGCCGGTGGTCGATCCGATGTGCGGCTCGGGCACCTTCGTCATCGAGGCCGCCGAGATCGCCGCCGGCCTGAAACCCGGCCGCTCGCGACACTTCGCGTTCGAGCAGCTCGCGACCTTCGACGCGGCGGCCTGGACCTCCATGCGCAGCGCCGCCGCCCATCCGGCGCCAGGGCCCGGACTGCGCTTCTTCGGCAGCGACCAGGACGCGGGCGCTGTCCGCGCGAGCCGGGCCAACGCCGCACGGGCCGGTGTCGCCGACAGGATCGAGCTGCGCCAACTGGAGATCGAGGACGTGGTCGCTCCGCCAGGGCCGCCGGGCCTCGTCATCGTCAACCCGCCCTACGGCGACCGAATTGGCGACCGCCAGCGCCTGCAGTCCCTCTACCGCTCTCTCGGGCAAACGCTGATCACCCGATTCGCAGGCTGGCGCGTGGGACTGGTGACCAGCGTGCCTGCACTCGCCAAGGCGACGGGTCTGCCGTTCGAGCCTCCCGGCCCGCCGGTGTCGCATGGGGGGCTCAGGGTGCTGCTGTTCCGGACGGGGGCATTGACGGCTCGACGATAAGCGCGCGATCTGGCCCAGAGCCGCTTACGCCCGGTTGGCGATGACGAGCAAGTCTGCTTAGTGTGGCGCCAACGATCATCGTTCCTGAGCAGCCCACACACATGCCGACACTTGAGTTCGCGCTGACGGCGCGAGCGGGCTCTTGCCCGTGTTGTCCCTTGCCGCTTTCGGTTGCCCACTGTGCAACTGGCGGTGCGCCTTCGGTTGCCCTGACGGCACCCGGTGCGCGGCCCTTCGACCTCCTGGCCATCCTAGCGGCAAAAAAGGAGGGGGCTCGGGGGACCCGTCCCCCGAACAGGCATGAGCCCATGGCCCATTCGCGCCGCGAGGCGCGAGCCGTGGCAGGGCTCGGCCCATGACGCCGCCCCGCACCTTCCGCATCGGCATCGACGTCGGCGGCACGTTCACGAAGGCCGTGTTGATCGACACGGCGACCCGCGAGGTCGTCGGCCGCTGCTCCGTCCATACGACACACGACCATCCGCGCGGAGTCGCCGCTGGTGTCGTCGAGGTGTTCCGCACCGTTCTGAGCACGACTGGAACGCGGCCCGATCAGGTTGTCTTCCTCGCCCACTCGACGACGCAAGCGACCAACGCGCTTCTGGAGGGCGATGTCGCGCCGGTGGGTGTGCTCGCCATGGCGAGCGCGAGCGCTGCAAGGCTGGCCGAGCCGCAGGCCCGCATCGCGCCGATCGAGCTGGCGCCTGGCCGCTGGCTCGCGACTGCGAACCGCTTTCTCGTGTCCGAGGGGCTCGGCGAGCCGGCCGTGCGCGACGCCATCGCGGCACTCGCCGGCGAGGGTGCGAGCGTGCTCGTGGCGACAGCAGCGTTCGGCGTCGACAACACAGGCAGCGAGGAGCTGGTTCGACGCCTCGGCGCCGAGGCCGGGCTGCCGACCACCTGCGGTCACGAGATCACGCGCCTCTACGGGCTGACGACACGCACCCGTACCGCCGTCATCAACGCCTCGATCCTCCCCCGCATGATCGCCACTGCCGACATGACCGAGGCGAGCGTGCGCGAGGCCGGCATCGATGCGCCGCTGATGGTGATGCGTGGCGACGGCGGCGTCATGGACATCCGGGAGATGCGCCGGCGGCCGGCGATGACCATGCTGTCGGGGCCGGCGGCGAGTGTCGCCGGCGCGCTGATGCACCTGAAGGTGTCCGACGGCATCTATTTCGAGGTGGGCGGCACCTCGACCAACATCGGCGTGATCCGCAACGGCCGGCCGACGGTGGCCTACGCGCGGGTCGGCGGGCACGAGACCTACGTCTCCTCGCTGGACGTACGCGTGATCGGCATTGCCGGCGGCAGCCTGATACGGGCCGAGCCCGGCCGGCTGGTCGATGTCGGGCCGCGCAGCGCCCACATCGCCGGCCTCGCCTATGCCGCGTTCGCCGATCCGCATGCCATCGTCCAGCCGGTGATCGAGCTGTTCGAGCCGAAGCCCGGCGACGGCAGCGACTACGTGGCAGTGCGTGTGGCGGATGGGCGTCGTTTCGCGCTGACCACGACGTGCGCCGCCAACGTGCTGGGCTTGACGGCCCCCGGCATCCACGCCCACGGCAATCGGGACGCGTCCCGCCAGGCCTTCGCGGCGCTCGCCACGTATCTCCGCACGAGCGTCGACGACGCCGCCCGGGCGGTGCTCGATTGCGCGACAGACAAAGTCATCCCCGTGGTCGAGGGCCTGATCAAGGAGTACGAGCTCGACGCCGACCAGCGGCTTCTCATCGGCGAGGGCGGCGGTGCAGGCGCACTCATCCCGCACGTGGCGGCGCGGACCGGCCTGGCGCATGAGATCTCGCGCGACGCCGAGGTGATCTCGTCGATCGGGGTCGCGCTGGCCCTCGTCCGCGATGTCGTCGAGCGCATCATCCCGCACCCACAGCCGGAGGATCTGCTCGCGATCCGGAAGGAGGCGCTCGCGGCCGTCGTGCGGCTCGGTGCCGATCCGGCCGGTGTCGACGTCACGGTCGATGTCGACCAGCAGACCCATCGCGTTCGCGCCATTGCGATGGGCGCCGCCGAGATGCACGTCAAGGATGCCTCCGGTGCCATCTCCGAGCGCGAGGCGAGAGCCATCGCCGCGCGGTCGCTGGGACTTGTCGTGGCCGATGTGGAGCTGGCGGCCGCAAGCGCCGGGGTCCGGGTCTACAGAGGCCTCGGCGAGGGCCTACGTGCGGTCCGGGCGATCGACTGGAGCGGGGCCCTGCGGGTGCAGCGCAGCCGCGCGCTCGTGGCCGGTTGCACACCTCATGGAGCCTCATCGGCGCTCGCGGAGATCTGGCGCGATGCCCTGCGCCATGCCAGCGGCGGCGCCACGCATCCCGGCCTCGTGCTGCTGCACGGCCGGCACGTCATCGACTTGTCCGGCGTCGAGGATTTGGCGCAGGCCATTGCGCTCGCAGGCAGCGAGCTCGAGACCATCGATCCGGATGCCGCGATCGTCCTGATCGCGATGCCGCCGGGGCACGCCAACTGACGGAGGGCTTGCGGCCGCGCCGGCCGCCGCCCGGGACCGCTCAGCTCTCGACCACGTAGAGCGTCCGCTTCTCCAGCACCTCGAGCACGCGCTTGAGCTCGTGGCCGCGCTTCAGGATCAGTCCGGTGGCCGTTATGACGCTGTAGGCTCCTTGCTTGCGTGCATTCCTCGGGTTCTTCTCGATGCGGTAGAGCGGCCATTCGCTGGTCCGGCGATAGACCGAGAACACAGCCGTCTCGCGACCGAAATCGAGGGCGTAGTCGCGCCATTCGCCAGCGGCCACCTTGCGGCCGTAGACGGCGAGGATATCTGCCAGCTCACGCCGGTCGAACGCAACCGCTGGCGCCTCGCGCCGCGTCGGTCCGCCGCCTCCGCCGTTGGCCGGTGTCCCCGGGGGACCCGCCCCACTGCGGGGGCGAAACGCTATCGGCTCGCTGTCGCTCAAAGGCGCCTCCCTGGGCATAGTCATGTGACAGAGAGATTACGCCTCACGCCGGGAGGCGCAACCCTCGAGATGCGACGCGGACGGAGCCGCCGCCCGGCCGTTTCCTTTATGAACGCATGTTCACCATTCGCAATATCCGGCAATATAAATCACGAAAGTGCCACGAAGCCATCAAGGCCAAGCCGCAATCGGAGCTATACTGTCAATCGTCGACGGCCCGATCCTGCCGGTCTCGGAACCAAGCCCCCCCAAGCCCCCTCCGAGGCTCTCTCCCAGGATCGGGCCTTTTTTTGTCTCGCCCCCCTCCCCGCCGGTTTCGAGCGCTCGCGCCGCCATTGCATGCCTCCTCGCATGCGCATCACCCGAATTCCTCATTTCGACAAGATCCCGTCCTTCGCGCGCCGCAATGCCGATCGATAAACTTGCGTGTTGCCTCTGGGTCCGGTCCTCCTCGCGAGGCTCTGGAACTCTCAGCCCCCCAGCCCCCCGGGGCCAATCGGGTGGACCGGACACCCGGAGGCAGCGCCAACCAAACCATCCGACCCCGCCTCGAGGCTGGCCCCTTGGCCGGCCTTTTTCGATTCGGCACCTCTGAAGTCTGTCGCGCCCGCACTTCTGGCCGGACTGCTCATCGCTGGTGCACCGCCTCTTGATCGACGCCGCGCTTCGACCTAAGTCGGCCGGCGACGATGGCCACCCCAGGAGCTTCGCCCGATGCCGTCCGATGTGACCGCCGGAGGACACCGGCACACCTTCCAGGCCGAGGTCTCGCGCCTTCTCGATCTGATGGTCCACTCGGTGTACACTGAGAAGGAGATCTTCCTGCGCGAGCTGATCTCCAACGCATCCGACGCCTGCGACAAGCTGCGCTACGAGGCGATCGCCCGCCCCGAGCTGATCGAGGCCGAGCCGCGCCTCGCCATCACCCTGTCGATTGACAAGGCGGGTCGCCGCCTCACCATCGCCGACAACGGCATCGGCATGAGCGAGGCGGAGCTGATCGACAATCTCGGGACCATCGCCAAGTCGGGCACCCGCGCCTTCCTCGACCGCCTGGCCGCCGAGCCGCAGGGCGCCACCGGCCTGATCGGTCAATTCGGCGTCGGCTTCTACTCGGCGTTCATGGTTGCCGATCGCATCGAGGTCGTCAGTCGACGGGCAGGGTCGGCAGAGTCATTCCATTGGGAGTCCGACGGCGCGAGTGGTTTCGTGGTCCGTTCCGCGACGATCGCAGAGGCAGCGGACCTGGCTCGTGGCACCCGCGTCACGCTCCACATCAAGACGGACGCCGATGCCTACCTCGAGTCCTACGAGATCGAGCGCATCGTGAAGGCCTACTCGGACCACATCCTGTTCCCGGTCGAGCTGAGGGGCGACGACGGCAATCCGCGTCAGATCAATGCCGCGAGTGCGCTCTGGCAACGTGCCAAGTCGGAGGTGACGCCCGAGGCCTACTCCGAGGCCTACAGAGGGATGACACACGGCCCGGACGAGCCAGCCGTGACCATCCACTACAAGGCCGAGGGACGCCAGTCCTATGCCGTGCTGCTGTTCGTGCCGACCGAGCGCCCTTTCGATCTCTTCGACGTCGAGCGGAAGGGACGGGTGAAGCTCTACGTCCGCCGCGTCTTCATCACCGACGAGGCCGAGCTGATGCCTCCCTGGCTGCGCTTTGTGCGCGGGGTGGTCGATAGTGAGGACGTGCCACTCAACATCTCCCGCGAGATGCTCCAGAACAACCCGATGGTCGGCCAGATCCGGCGCGCCCTCACCGGCCGCGTCGTCAGCGAGCTCGAGAGCCTCGCCGAGAAGGAGCCGGCCCGCTACGAGACGGTCTGGGAGACGTTCGGCGCCGTCATCAAGGAAGGTCTCTACGAGGACTTCGAGAGGCGCGATGCGATCCTGAAGCTGGCCCGCTTCCGCACGACGGCCGGCAGCAGCTGGCGCTCGCTCGACGACTACATTGCCGCCATGCGGCCCGGTCAGACGGATATCTACTATCTCGCGGGCGACAGCCTCGACCGGCTGAAGGCGAGTCCGCAGCTCGAGGCCGCCGTCGCACGCGGAGTCGAGGTGCTGCTCCTGGCGGATCACGTCGACAGCTTCTGGACGACGCGGGCCCCGCGCTACAAGGACAAGGTGCTCAAATCCCTGTCGCAGGGCGAGACCGACCTTTCGGCCATTCCGCTCCTCGACGACACGATGCCGCCGCCCGAGGCTGGCGATGCCGCGGCCGTGGTCGCGGCATTGAAGGCAGCACTCGGCGATGCCGTCGGCGACGTCCGGGCGTCGAAGCGCCTCGTGACCTCTGCCGTCTGCCTCGTCGCCCCGGGGACCGGACCCGATCTCGCTCTCGAGCGCCTCCTCAAGCACCGCAACGAAGGCATGGGGACGAAACCGGTGCTGGAGATCAATCCTGCACATGCGATCGTCAAGGCCGCCGCCGCAAGCGCCGAGGCCGGGCGGACGACGGAGGTCGCCGACATCGCGGGCCTCCTGCTCGACCAGGCCCGCATTCTCGACGGGGAGCTTCCCACCGATCCCGCCCGGTTCGCGGAGCGCCTCAATCGCTACGTTGTGCGCGGGCTCGGCCCCGCCGGCCAAGGAGCATGAGCCTCGGCTCCCGGAGCCTTCACCTGCCACCAAGCGCATTTCGAAAAGCTCGCGATTCTCACAGCCGATCGAGGCTCGGCAGCGAGGGCGCCGATGCCTTGTCCGAGTGGCATCCTTGCTCCTTCCCAGTTGCCCGGTCGGCGCGCTGTCGCATCGTCCAGAGAACCCTTCCGCAGCCCCTGCGGATCCACCGGAATGCGCTGCGGCAAAGTTTTCCTGATTTACATCAGGCATTCGTCCATTCTTGATCTGGATCAACGGCCAAGCCGTCCGGACCACAATCGTCTCTCAACAAATTAGCACAACTATATAAGTTATTGTTTTACAATGAATATTGATCAACCTGTCGACGCTGTGATGGCTGATCAGTAGACCACAGATCGTTAGTCGCACCGATGATTGGACATTGCACGTTTTGGCCACCGCGATCGCTGCCAGCGCCCGTCCTGACGACCTCGTCCTGGCCAATTTGCCCGTTTCCGATCGAGCCACCCTCGCCGCGCATCCGAGACTGACTACCGAAAATTACTCATATATAACAATATGATAAATATCTTCTCTGCCATCTGCTGTCATGCTCTGTCGCGATGTCCCGGATCCCTTCGGCCACCGTCGGTCGAGGTGCCGCGGCGATCGATCCACCCCTACAATCAGGGGTCAGTTTATCTGTCATCGAACCATGGCGCGGACATATTCACATAGACCTTGCAATTCATCCTTTGCTCGAATAAGTCTTAATTCCGGTTAGCGTTACAAATTAGTCACATAAGTCGGTCGGAGGAGGCACTAGTTCACCGATTGCGCGCTGAATCTGAGCTGTACTGCGCGAACTCTTGCGGACGATTCTGAGGCCGGCTCGCTGTGCAGGGCTTGGCGGTACTCGACTGCGGGCTGACGGCGGCACTTGCAGCTGGCTGTAAGAAGGGCGGCAACCGCTGCCATTTGTTTCGGCACGTAACACGTACGGAGTGGTCATGCTTCAACACAGATGTGCGGTTTTCGCCCTGACGGGCGCGCGCTGAAAAAAGCGCTGATCACAGCGACAAGGTCATCCAACGTCAAAAAGGCGTCTCAGCGCGGCGACCGACCGGTCGCCGGGCCGGTGAAGCGTGCGGAGTTCTCGGAATGTCGCCCAAAGCGGTCACGCCGGTTTTCTTCGACCCGAACGGAAGGCGCGCGCGGAAAGTGCGCTGGATCTCACAGGTCGGACTGGCGGCGTTCGTGTTGATCTCTGCCGCTTATATCACCGGAGTCGTGATCGCGCCGGATCTCCCTGTCCTGCAACTTGCCTCGGATGTACCCGTGAAGGCGGCTGCGGCCGACTCTGGGCCGACGGAGGGCGCTTCTCACCGACCTCGAATCTCGGCGGGCTTCAGATCCTTGCCGCCGACCGCTGCAAAGGCGCGCAGATACGCTTTCCATATTCTCGGAGACGAGGCCAGCACCAGCCAGCTGCGCAGACATGCCGAAAGCATGGACATCGTCGTGACCGACCTCATGGACTGGAGCGAGACGAGCGAGGGGCTCGCCGTTCAGGTGGACCCGAAGAGCAGCGAGCTCCTGCGCTGGATGCGCCGTCACGCAGCGCAGGCCGAGGTCTTTGCCCGCATCTCCAACGACCCGGTCTCCGCGAGACTGGCCCCGACCCTCGCGTCCCCTCCGGCGCGCGATCGGCTCGCGACAACCATCGCCCGCCAGCTTGCCGACATCGGCGTCCGCGGCTTCGTCGCTGATTTCCGGGCGCTGCCATCCAGCAGCCACGTCCATCTCGTCAAGTTCCTGCAGCAATTGCGTCGGGAGCTCGCCGTCAGTGGAGCCTCCCTCTCACTCATCGTGCCGCGAGGCACGCCGCCCAACAGGATGCGCGAGCTCGGTCTCGTCACCGATCACCTCATGGTGCACCTGGTCCTCGGTCACGGGGAGTTGCCCAGAGGAGGAGCATTGGCACCGCAGGACTGGTTCGAGCAGGAGCTCGCGCGCCATCTCGCAGCCATTCCGCCTGAGAAGGTCGTCGTCGCCATCAGCGCAGGGGCCACCGAGTGGAACGACGTCGGGGAGTATCGAACCCATTCCATTCAGGCGGCCTGGGACATCGCCCGGCGGCACTCCAGCCGGATCGATCTCGATGCCGCTAGCCTCAACCCGAGCTTCTCCTACATCGGCGCGGACGGACGCCGCCGGCAGGTCTGGCTGCTGGACTCAGTCACCGCGTTCAATCAGGCGCGCGCTGCCCTCGCCGCTGGCGTCGGCGGCATCGCCATCCAGCAGCTCGGCTTCGAGGACCCCGGCGTCTGGTACGCGATCGGTCGAGGTCGCCTGCCGGTCGACAGTGTCGTGCCGGAGCTGGAACGGCCGCGCGCAGCCCACGACGCCTACGGCCATCTCAAATACGACGTCCTCCGCAGTGCGCCAGGGAGCGATGGCCGCCGCGAGGTACGGCTCAGCCAATCCACCGGCCTCATAACAGCGGCGCGCATGATCGAGCCGCCGGTCCTTCAGCAGTTCTCCGGGCTCAGCGCCATCGATCCCAAGGCCGTGGCCCTCACCTTCGACGACGGCCCCGACCCCCACGTCACACCGCGCATCCTCGACATCCTCGCCGAGAAGGGCGTCAAGGCCACATTCTACATCGTCGGCACCAATGCGGCCCGCCATCCGGAGATCGTCCGGAGGATCTACGCGGAGGGCCACGACATCGGCAATCACTCCTACTCGCACCCCGACATGATGAAGCTGGGTCGCCAGGAGATTGCCCGCGACCTCAACTCCGTCCAGCGGCTGCTCGAGTCGGAGGTCGGGATCAACACGGTGCTGTTCCGGGCGCCTTACGCCATGGCCATGTACCGGGAGTTCGTCATAGCCCCGCAGCTGATCTCGACCGTTTCGGAGCTCGGCTATCTGGTCGGCGGCATCCGCGTCGACACCTTCGATTACGGTCCGATGCGGACAGCGAGCGAGGTGCATCGGCGGACGGTGCAGGAGGTCACCCGATCGCAGGAAGCCGCCACGGTGCTCATGCACGACGCGGGCGGCCCGCGCAGCGCCACCATCGGGGCCCTGGGCCCCATCATCGACGATCTCAAGCTGCGCGGCTATCGCTTCGTGACCACGCATGAGCTGGTCGGGCTGCCGCGCGACAGCATCATGCCGTTGCACGCTCCCACGTCCGTGCTCGCTGCCGCCGGCACCCAGGTGCGCGGCCAGTACATGGTGACGTTCGCTCATGCGGCCGATTTCCTCGGCCAGCTCGCCATCGGCGCCGTCATCCTCGCCATGCTGCGGCTCGTGCTCGTGATCATCCTCGCACACATCCAGCACCGGCGGGAGCGTCGACGCGCCAGCCTCTCCTGGAGGCCCCGGTCCGTCGCCGTGCTGGTGCCCGGGTTCAACGAGGAGAAGGTGATCTGCAAGACCGTGCAGTCGCTCCTCGGCTCGACCATCGCCGAGCGCCTCGAGATCATCGTCATCGACGACGGCTCCACGGACCGCACCAGCGAGGTCGTCAAAGAGACCTTTGCCGGCGACGCGCGGGTGCGGGTCTTCAAGAAGCCCAACGGCGGCAAGTCGGCAGCGCTCAACTTCGGGATCGAGGCAACCTCGGCGGAGATCGTCGTCGCGATCGATGCGGACACGATGCTCGAGCCCGACGCAATCGAGTTGCTCGTTCGGCACTTTCACGATCCCAGGCTCGGCGCGGTCGCGGGCAATGCCGTGGTCGGCAATCAGTGCAACATGATCACGCGCATGCAGGCCCTCGAGTACGTGACGAGCCAGAGCCTCGAGCGACGCGCTATGGAGATCTTCAATGCCATCGCGGTCGTGCCCGGCGCCATCGGGGCCTGGCGGCGCCAGGCATTGATCGAGGCCGGCGGCTACGGCCACGACACTCTCGCCGAGGATGCCGACCTCACGATCGAGCTCGAGCGGCGCGGCTGGAAGGTGATCTACGAGCCGAACGCCAGGGCCCTGACCGAGGCGCCCGAGACGGTGCGCGCATTCCTGAAGCAGCGCTTCCGCTGGATGTTCGGCACGCTGCAGGTCGCCTGGAAGAACCTGCTCAATCCGCGCGGTCTGCCGCTCGGCATCGCGCTGACGTTCGTGCCGAACGTGCTGCTCTTCTCCTTCGCCTTCACCCTCATCGCGCCACTCGTCGACGCGCTGCTGGTCGCCAGCCTCGTCACGATAGGCCTCGGGCTGCTCGCTGATGGCTCGACGGTCGGCTCACTCGGGACCCTCGGACGGATCGGCGTCTTCTGGCTGATTTTCCAGACGGTCGACGTGCTGGTGGCTTGGCTTGGCGTTCGCCTCGATCGCGACCGGGGCAACCTCTGGCTGCTGCCGTGGGTCGTCCTGCAGCGGTTCACCTATCGCCAGCTGCTCTACTGGGTCGCCATCCGGGCTCTGCTCGCGGCGTTCAGAGGGAGCTTCGTCGGCTGGGGCAAGCTTCTTCGAACAGGCACCGTGATACTCCCGCGCGCCCGCCGGCGGGACGACACCGTGCCCCGGCAAATCTGAGTAAGAGCGGGAACACGAGGGCATGGCATGTTGCGCTTGAAGCCGATTTCCGAACGATTCTCCCTGAAGCACGGTCGCGTCCCCACAGTCTGGCCAGCAACGCTGGCGACGATGGCAGTGCTGACGTCGAGCGCCGTCGGTGGCGAGCCCGCGCAGCGGGTCGACAACGGCCTGCGCACGGCCACTGTGATCGATCGGTCACGGGCCTACGCCCAGGTCGCCCAGAAGCGGGCGCGCGCCACCACGAGCGACTTTCGCTACGCCATCGGCGATCAGCTGAAGATCACGTTCTTCGAGCAGTTGGCCGGTCTCGGGAGCGATGCCGACGCGCGTCAGGCTCCCTCGCTCCTCGAGCGCACCGAGCTCTCGGGGCAGTTCGTCGTGCAGCTCAACGGCGATGTCTTCCTGCCCATCGTCGGGCCTATCAGGATCGCCCAGCTCACGCCCGCCCAGGCCCAGGACGCCCTGAGCGAGAGCGCCCGGAAGGCCATCGGCGGCAAGCTCAAGGTAAGCGTGGTCGTCGTCGACCGGGAGCCGGTCTATGTGACCGGAACCCAGCAGCGCACGGGCGTCTTCAAGCATTCTCCGGGCATGGTCGTCGCGCAGGTGATGGCCCTCGCCGGCGGCAGCAGCAAGGAGGACGGCGATCTGTGGAAGCAGATCGACATCGCGCGCGAGCACGAGCGGATCAACAAGGCTACGGAGAGGATGAAGCGGCAGCTCGCGATCGTCGACGTGCTGAGCGCCGAGCAGCGCGGCGCCGAGCCCACCGCGTCCCGCCGCCTGATCGAGATCGCCGGCATCGAGGCCGAGGCGCTGGTCAAGGCAGAGGGCGCCACGCGGGAGCTCGAGCGCGCTCAAGCCCAGACCAAGCGGGTCTCGGTCGCCAAGCTGATCGCCGCCTTGCAGGCCGATCTGGCGGAATCGCGTGCCCGAATGGATCAGGTCGCCGCGATCGTCGCCGAGCGAGCCAAGCGGAGCGAGGCGCTGGTCGCCCGGCTGAGGGGCGGCTCGTCGACCGAGAGCCTCATGGTCCAGGCCAAGCGCGACGTGGCCGAGATCCAGGCGACGTGGCACGAGCTGCGCTCTGCGATCTCTCGGACCGAATTCCGCCTCCTGGAGCTTTATCGCGAGCGTGACCAGTCCGCGCTGGCGGATCAGATCGATTTCGAGCGGCGGCTGCGGACAGCCCAGCAGGCCGTCGCCGAGGACGAGGTCATGATCGCAACGATCGGCCAGCTTCTGCTGAAGGTGGGGCCCGTGACGGCAGGCGACCGGGCACCGCAGGAGGTCAGCTACGTCGTGGCACGGCGGACCCCGGGCGGCTTGCAGGAGATCATCGCCGAGCCGTTGACGCCGCTCGAGCCGGGCGACCTCGTTCGCGTGGTGCGATCCGGCCACGACGCGGCCACCGCCAGCATTCGCTGACGGAGCAAGAGGTCCGCGACGACGCCGGCCGTCAGGGCCGGCGTCGATCCGGCCGCCGGACCTGGAGAGGACACGCGCGCTCGGCCTCCGTGAGGTCATCACGGGTCTCGGGCGGCCGGTCCTCCGGCGCAAGCGACCGGCTTTCGATCGCGCCCGGCGGGGCGGGACGCGCATCGGAAAGACCGAAGCCGGACACCGCGTCGAGCGGGATGTGGTGGGTCCAGGTCGTCTGCTCTTTATCGCTCAGCACAGCCTGTCCGAACGCGTCGCGGTAGTACGCGACGTCGCGCCCCAGCCGATCGACCGGCTGGCTCTGGTGTGGATGCGTGAGCGAGAGGCAGCGGCGCGCCACGGCATTGCGGATGACGGCCGCCGCGGACCCGCCTGGACCGCCGCCAGCGAGACAGTCCCGAAACGCCGCATTCTGCGGCGTGTCAGACGCCGGTGGCGACCCGATATGGGTGGCCCGGTCGAAAAAGAACGCATAGTCGACCTCGCTCGGCCGAAGACCTGCGCTCCGCCAGAGCTCGAAGTACTGCCGGATCTTGTAGCCGTCGAACTCGAGCGCGGAATAGATCGCGCTGTAGGCCTCGCGGGCGCGGCGCGTGCTGCCGAGGGCGAGCAATGCCGCCTCCCAGGTCTTCTTGCGCAACGGGTCGAGCCAGACGGCGCACATGAAGTGCTCGGCAGGCGCGGAGCCGTCGCAGGAGACCGGCGATGGCCTCTTCAGCGCCAGAAATCGCACCACGGCTGGAGCCTCCGGTCCGAACGCCTCTGCAAGCAGGTCCGGCGCCTGGCGGTGGAGCCGCCACAGGATCCATTGGATCTCGGCCCCCTGGCCGGCCGTCGCGCCGCGCGGGCCCCAGGTCAGCATCGAGCACGGATCGGTCGCGTTGAAGCAGGTTGCACCTGCCCGGATGGCGGCCGGCCGGTCCTCAGGTGCGCCGGGGGTATCCTGGCAGAAGTTCCACGCCGGAGGATCGGAGAAATCGGTCGCCTCGAACGACAGGGTCAGGGCATCGATCCGCTCTGCGAGTGTGGGCGGGGGGACGTCCGGCAGGAGGGTCCGCCACAGCCGCCGCGTGAGGACGCCGCGATGCTCGGGCGAGAGCGGATTCTCCTTCAGGCCCGGCAGGCACGCCGCGACCTCGGCGATGCGCCGCCGCGTCCCGGAACCAAGCCGGAGCGGCGGATCGTCGTCGAGACCGGAGACAGCCTCGCGTCTGCAGGTTTCGAGACGAGCGGCCAGTGCGGACTTGACCAGCGCGAACGGGGAATGTTGGCCGATGCGGACGGCAATCCGCCCCGGATGCAGAATGACGTCGTCCGTGGCTGCGACCGGCGACGGCGCGCCGACCAGCGCGAGGACGATCAGGAGCCCTAGTGCAGCGCATCTGACGTTCGATACCCGCTTGCGGCTAGCTATGCAATCGAGCGTCAGATGCAGAAGCTGCGCTAGAATCATACATCTACTAGTGTTCCTTATGGTTCCGACATTTGCTCGTAGCCCGGCCGCAACGGGAAGCAAATGTGGGAGCCGGAACACTAGGCTCGCTCGCGAGCTTGTCCGACCGGTCGGGGCCCGCAAGGCAGACCGCCAGCAGGAGCGTCGGCGACAGGGAGCGCTGTGACGAGCCGCCGGCGATCGAGGCATGGTCAACACAGCATGGGCCGATGATGGCGCAGGAGTCATACGTCACCCGTTGTTCGCAGCGGCTCGCTGGTGCTTGTCGATGAGCACAATGACATTCTATCGCGTTGCCCGCGATGGTCTGGCGGCATCGAGAGGATGTCGCAACTTGAAGACGATGCCATGGACAACATGTGGCATTCCCGGCCGCCGGAACCATCCCCCGTCCGGATCGTTGCTCCAGTGCCCGACTGCAAACGGGACGTCTGCGCCATCCCCATGCGCCGCGACAAAGGGAGCCACAGCAATGCCCACCGCCTCAGGCCACACCACAGCCATTCCCGCGTCGCGGGTCATCGGAACCAAGGTCACGACAAGGGCGGCGAGGAGATCGGGGAGGTGGGCGACGTCATCCTCGACAAGACCGCAGAGCGGATCATGTTCGCGGTGATTGCGCGCAGCGGCGCACTCACCGTCACGGACAACTACTACCCTGTGCCCTGGTCGCTCCTCGACTACGACGATGCTCGCGAGGCCTATGTGGTGCCGCTCACCCGCGACGATTTCGCCAATGCGCCTGCAGCCGCAAACCCGTTCGACTTCACGCCAGACGACGGCCAGACGGCACGCGACGCGGCGTTCGAGCATTTCAAGGGCGCGCGCTGAGGGCAACGGAAGGGGCGAGCTAAAGGCCGGCACGAAAACTGTCGTCGCTCAGCCAGCGGCCGGCGCACTGGCGGCCGGCGCACTGTTGGCGACACCGCCGGTTGCGGGCTAGGCTTCCCGCACGCGAGCCCAGCCAGGATCCCCGCCATGCCCCGCCAGATGAGGTTGAACGCCTTCGACATGAATTGCGTAGGCCATATTCAGCACGGAATGTGGCGCCACCCGCGCGATCAATCCACCCGCTATACCGACATAGACTACTGGCTGAACCTTGCGCGCACGCTCGAGCGCGGACTGTTCGACGGCATCTTTCTCGCTGACATCCTCGGGGTCTACGACGTGTACGGCGGCGGGCCGGAGACAGCCATCCGGGAAGGCGCGCAGATCCCCGTCAACGATCCGGTGATGCTAGTGCCGGCGATGGCGGCGGTGACGCGGCACCTCGGCTTCGGCGTGACCTGCAATCTCACCTACGAGCCGCCTTATACGTTCGCCAGGCGCATGTCGACGCTCGATCACCTGACGCGCGGACGGATCGGCTGGAACATCGTCACCGGCTATCTCGACAGTGCCGCGCGCGGCATGGGCGCCGACAAGATGATCGGGCACGACGACCGATACGACCTCGCCGACGAATACATGGAGGCCGTCTACCGGCTCTGGGAAGGAAGCTGGGAGGACGGCGCCGTGGTGCGCGACAGGGCTGCCGGCATCTACGCCGACCCCGACAGGCTGCACCGCATCAGCTACGAGGGGCGCCGCACCAAGGTCGATGCGCTGCACCTCGCCGAGCCGTCGCCGCAGCGCACACCCGTCCTCTACCAGGCCGGTGCCTCGACGCGCGGCCGTCAGTTCGCAGCAAAGCACGCCGAATGCATCTTCCTGGCTGAGCAATCGACCGAGGCGCTCGCGGCTACCATCTCCGATATCCGCGCCCAGGCGGCCACGCAGGGCCGCGATCCCCGCGAGATTCTGATGTTCCAGCTCGCCACCGTCGTCGTCGGCCGCACCGGGAAGGAGGCTCGCGACAAGCTCGAGGACTACCGCCGGTACTCCAGCGTCGAAGGTGCGATCGCACATTTCTCCGCCTCGCTCGGCATCGATCTCGGCAAATATGCGCTCGACGAGCCGATCCGCCACGTCAAGACGGACGCCAACAACTCGTTCATGGATGCCTTGACCAGATGCAGCGCCGACAACGTATGGACACGCCGCAAGATCATCGATCAGGTGGTTGTTGGCAGCCGGTGGCAACCGATCGTCGGCTCGCCCGGGGAGGTCGCCGACGCGCTCGCGGCCATGATGGTGGCAGCCGACATCGACGGTTTCAATCTCTCACGCACGGTCGTGCCCGAGTGCATGAGCGACTTCGTCGATCTGGTCGTCCCCGCCCTGCAGGAGCGCGGCCTGTTCAAGACCGGGTATGCGCCGGGCCCGCTGAGGGAGAAGCTCTATGGACCCGGCCGCGCGAGGCTGCCGGCAAGCCATCCTGCAGCCGCCGTGCGGTGCTAGCGGCCCTCTCGGGGTGTCCACGGGTCACTGGCGGGCAACCTGCAGCACGGCACCGGCAGAGGGTCGCACATGCGTGGCGTAGAGCTTCGCGGTCAGGACGCTGGCCATGCTGAGCCGATAGAAGCTGGCGTCGCCACGCAGCTCCTCGTCGCTGCCCTTGCGCATGAACCGTCCGGTCGCACGCTCGAGCACCTCGGCCAGGGCGAGCTGGCCACCCGGCGCCAGCGACATCAAGGAGGCGATGTAGGCCTCCATGATCGCGTTGTTGATGGCTTGCCGGCCCGTCGATCGCGTCGTGAAGAACGATTTGTAGCCGAACGTGGCGATGAGGTCGCGCATGGATGCATCACCGCCGCACGTGCCGACCAGAACCGCCACGGCATCCTTGATCCGCTCGCCGAGGATGCGTCTCGCGTCCTCCTGGAGCGGGGCGACGATCGAGGTGTGCCCCCGGCCGATCACAGTCTCGACCCGCTTGCCGCCGAGTGCCCCGGCGATGCCCGCGATGCCTTCCTTGATGCCGACCGCGGTCGGCTTGTTGGTGTAGATCTCGACCATGCGCCCGCGGGCGACGATGCGGTACACGTCGAAATGGCCCTGCTGGCGCATCATGGCGCCCCGTGACCGCATCAGTGCGCGAAATCCGGCGTAAGTCGCGGCGGCGTCGACGTCCTGGTCCATGCGCATGAACATGCGGTGCACGAGGCCGCCTTTGCCGTCCGGGCTGAACAGCCGTTGGAAGGGAATGCGGAACATCGCATCGTCCAGCGGGAACTCGCGATCGATCGCTGCCTCGCGCCGGTCCCCGGTGACGGTCTGGTAGACGGAGAGCAGGCTGCCATAGATGCTGCGCAGCTTAGCATCCACCTCCGCCTGATATCTCCCGTAAAGCCTCTCCAACAGCTCCCGCCTGAAGGCGAGGCTCGCCGGTGATCCCGAGCGCGCCGTCACCACGTCGAGGACGACCGAGCCGTTGGCCTCGAACGCCCCGGCGTCGCCGAGCGCGGCAATGGTGTCATCGATGAAGCGACCACGGTCGCGAACGCCTGCCAACACATCGTCGAGCAGGCCGAAGGACGACACGACGCGGAGCAGGACCATGCCGCGCTGCCACACGATGTGGCTCGCCGGCCGGCCGGGCCAACGCGGGACGGCGCGCTCGAGGAAGGCCTCTACCGAGCCGCTCTCCTTGATGCCCCGCATGATTCCTGCGTGCAGGTAGTCCCGATAGCTCGAGGTGCCCATGCGATAGAGCTCGAGCTCGCCGCCGACGACGGCGTTCAGCACCTCGACTGGGCCGAGGCCCCGCAACATGGTCTGGCGGAATCTGGGGTCGAGATCGTGGAGGCAGTTGAAGATCGTGACGTAGGCCTCGCCCGCTGCGTCGAGCTCAGCGAGGGTGCGCGGGGGCTTGACGGCCCCCGCAACTAGCCGGGCGTCCCGCCAGCGAAGCATCGCCTCGAAGCCGTCGCTCTCCCAGCGGACCGGTCGGCCCCGGCCTCTCTCGCGCTCGATGCGGCGTGCGACGGCCGCCGGGTTCTGGTCGCCGAGCCAGGCGAGCCCAGCGTCGAGACTCTCACCGAGAACGCGTGTGGAGACCATCAGGTCGACCATCTCGTCGCCTGAGGATTCGGTCTCGCGGATCTCCGTCAGGAGTGGACGCAGGACTTGCCGATGACGCTCGAAAAATCCGAGCAGCGAGCGGTGGCGCGCCTCCGCGCGGTTCTTTGCCGAGAAGTCGCGAGCCAGCCCTCCGAGCTCGCTCCACATGGCCTCCCGGGCCTTCGGTGTTGAGCTCGCCCGGACCGCCGCCGAGACGACGGGGAGCGTGAGCAGCGCGACATTGTCCTCGGCCGCCAGCGCGTCCCAGAGTGCGGCAGCCTGCTCGTCAGACAGAGGGCCAGAGCCCAGCGCCTCGACGATATGCTGCTCGAGGAGGGGCGTCGGCGGCTCGTCGCCCTGCCGGCGGGTCGCCGTGATCTGGCCCGAGCCGTCGAGCACGAGCGCCCCCTTCGCGATGCGTCGTACCACCTCATCGACAGCCTGCGTGGCCCCGCCGGCCTCGACGCGCGCCGGTGTCTCCTGAGCGACGCCGCTTTGCGGCATCGCCAGCAATCCGAGCATGATCGCTATTCCGGAGATGCGCTGCGCGGTCAGGAGGCAGGCCAGTGCCCCCTGCACGACGGCGGCACCGGCCGAGCGCCGACCCGACCCGCAGGTCGTTCCGCCTCCCTCTGATCGCTTCACGACGACGTTCCCCCGGTCTGTCCGAGTCACTCCCCGCACCAAGGCGTCGGACGGGGACGAGCCGCGAGGCTCGAGAGCCAAGCCCGGACACTCCCACCAATGACCTTCGCTTCGTACCTTATAGTTCCAGGTTCGTTAAATGATCCGCCAGAGTGCGCGTGCGGTTCGCATCGGCTGCGGCGTCCGGGCCACAACCGGAGCTCCCGGCCGCGCTACGCACGCCTCTCGAGGTCGGGGAAGCCGGCAAGTCCGCCGGACCTCCCCACCAGGACCGCCGACACCAACACCAGAACCGCGGTATCGCGATGCTCGATCGGGAGCACAGCGGACCAGACCGTCTCGACCGCGCCGATCAGCAGCGCCGCGAGCACGGCGCCGGCGAGCGAGCCCGAGCCGCCGAGGATCGCCGCGATCACCGCCTTGAGACCCATGACCAGACCCGTCCCGTGCGTCACGCCTCCCGCAGCAAGCGTGACGAGGGTCCCAGCGACGCCGGCCAGAATGCCGGCGAGACCATAGGTCGCCACCGCGAGCCGGCGAGGGTCGACGCCCAGCAGCCGCGCCGCGAGAGGATCGTCAGACGCAGCGCGCCAGGCGCGACCGAAGCGCGACTGCTGCATGCCGACGAGGACGGCAAAGGCAACCAACGACGCCAGCCCGACGGACACGAGTGTCATGGGCGTGGCAGTGACGACGAGGTCCGCCGAGCGGGCAAGCGCCACTGGCGCGTCGAGCAGCGGCGGACCGGAACGCGCACCGCTCCCCTGGGCGAGCCGCGCGATCTCACCGAGGACGAGGGCCACGGACAGGCTGGCGATGAGGCTGGCTTGGGCGCGGCGGCTGGCGAGCGGCTCGAAGATCGTGCGGCCCGCCGCCCCCGCCCAACCCCAGGCGGTCCACACGCCGGCAACGAGACCGGCCACCAGCGCGAGGCCGGGCGCGCCCGTACCACCGGCAATCGTCGCACCCAGCGCCGCACCAAAGCCGCCGAAGGCCGCGATCTCTCCATACGCGAGGTTGGCCCGACCCGCGAGGCCGAGCACGAGCGCGTTGGCCAGCGCCAGCACGATGTAGATGCCAGCTTGCGGCAGCCCCGAGATCGCCGTCTGCAGCGCAACCGCAAGGCGGCGCGGCACCTCGGGTGCGCGCGAAAGGCCGGCGATGGACTCCGGGTCCGCTCTGGCGCTTTCCGGCAGCTCTAGCCAGAAGCGCCGCGTCAGATGCAGCCGCTCGCCGCCCATCCTGCGGCCATCGAGCTCGACCCCGACCAGATGGCGCGGATGCACGTCACCTTCGCGCGGGCGCACGAACAGGCACCCGACGACATGGAGGCGGCGCGTCTCGCCGGCAGCCACCTCGTAGACGATCTCGATGGTGGACCGGGCCTCGGCACCGGCCCCGCGTTCGGACGAGCGCGTCGCGACAACCGAAAGGCGCTCGGCATCGGCTCCAGAGAGCCCGACCGCGACGATCCGGCACAGACGTGCTTCGCCCGGATCGATGCCGTCGAAGCACCCCACGAGGCCGACCGCCAGCAGCGTGATGACTGCTGCCGACCTGCCTCGTCGGGCTGGAGTCAAACCGTTGCCTTGAGCAGCTGCGCGGCCCGCGGCGCGAAATAGGTCAGCACCGCGTCGGCCCCCGCGCGCTTGAAGCTCAGCAAGGCCTCCATCATGACGCGGTCGCCGTCGAGCCAGCCGTTGCGGGCCGCCGCCTCGAGCATCGCATACTCGCCCGACACCTGGTAGGCGAACGTCGGCACGCCGAAAGTGTCCTTCACCCGGCGCACGATGTCGAGGTAGGGCATGCCGGGCTTCACCATCACCATGTCGGCGCCCTCGGCGATGTCGAGGGCCACCTCGCGCATGGCCTCATCGCTGTTCGCCGGGTCCATCTGGTAGGTGCGCTTGTCGCCGATCAACGTGGCATTGGTGCCGATGGCATCGCGGAACGGCCCGTAGAAGCCGGAAGCATACTTGGCTGCATAGGAGAGGATCTGCACGTCCTCGAAGCCGGCCCGGTCGAGCGCGCGTCGGATGGCGCCGACGCGGCCGTCCATCATGTCGGACGGGGCAATGCAGTCGGAGCCGGCCTCGGCCAGGGCCAGCGACTGGCGGCACAGCACCTCGATGGTCGGGTCGTTGAGGATGCGGCCGGTGTCGTCCAGGAGACCGTCGTGACCGTGGCTGGTATAGGGATCCAGCGCCGCGTCCGTGATGATCCCCAGCTCCGGAACGGCGCGCTTGATGGCGCGCACTGCCCTGCACATCAGGTTGGTCGCCTTGACCGCCTCGGACCCCGTGGGATCCCTGAGCGCGCGATCGATATTGGGGAACGGCGCGATCGCCGGAATGCCGAGCGCCACGGCCCGCTCGGCCTCGGCCACGGCTTCCTCGACGTTGACCCGGTCGACGCCGGGCATGTGGGCCACCGGCACGCGCCGGTCAGCTCCATCGACGAGAAAGATCGGCCACACGAGATCGCTGGTGGAGAGCGACGCCTCGGCCATCAGACGGCGCGACCACGCCGCTTTGCGGTTCCGCCTCATGCGGACTGACGGATAGCCGCTGCCTGCAGCCGGGATCGCGGCCTCGCGCGGGCTGTGCGCACCCTCGCCACGAGTCTCCATGAGGCGTGCGGCGGCTCTCGTCATGAGTCTCACTCCGTTCCGGATGGACGGGCTCGGAGAGCCCGCGATCATGAGGGAGTTCTACGATAATCGGAGCGCAAGTGAAATCGGGTCCGTGCAGTGCGCAAAAGCCATGCAGCCGTCCAAAAGGTCAGTGTATGGTCGAATGGCATGCGCCGGCGGGGTCGGCACGCGATCGATAGCTTGTCCGAGGAGTGACAACGTGAGTCAACCAGGCGGAACTGCCCTGATCGGCGAGGATCTCGTGATCGAAGGCGAGGTCAGGAATGGAGGCGAGGTCGAGGTGCGCGGTGCCGTTCTGGGCACGCTGGCCGCCGAGCGCGTGATCGTCCATCCCGGCGGACGCGTGATCGGCACCCTGACTGCCGGCTCCGCGGACGTCAACGGTCTGCTCGATGGCCGCATCCGCGTGCGCAATCTCATCAACATCGGTGCGAGCGGTGTTGTCCTTGGCGACGTACGCTACGGCCAGCTCGCGCTGGCGCCCGGCGGCGATCTGGCGGCGGAGGTGCACAACGTTCCACCCGACCTGACCGGGGACTTCGAGGTCCTCGTTCGCCGCGGTCGTAGCGTTCGTGTCACGAGTGCAGACCTGTCCGCACGCGATCCTGACAACGCCGCCTCCGAGCTCACCTATCTGGTGTCCAATGTCGAGCACGGCCACCTGGCCCGGACGTCCGCGCCCGGCACCGCCGTGGAGACGTTCACCGAGGTGGAACTCGCCGCCGGCACCGTGCTGTTCGTTCACGACGGCGGATCTGCCGACGCTGCAGGCTTCGACGTCGTCGTCACCGACGCTGCGGGTGCGACGTCGGGCGTGCCGCGGCGCGTCCGGGTGCTGGTCACGCCCGACGTCTGATGGTCATACCTGAAAGCCGGCGGGGCACACCTTGAAAGCCGGCGCGCCTTGTGGGGCCTATGCATCGCCACCACGCCCGACGCCCGTGCGGCGCTACTCGCAGTAGTTTCCGCGGGGGCGCTCCGCGGCGTCGAGATGGAAATGGTTCCTATGTGCCTCGTTGGCCTCGGGGCCGAGCACTGTGCCAAATCGCTTGCACGCCGAGACATGAAGATCTCTCAGAAACCGGCGCCGAGCGTCGGCGTCACCCGGCTGGCGGGCCGGCGCCGCAGGAACGGACTTCGTCGGCGGCCCCGCTGTCGTCTTCGGGCCGCCGAGGCGTGAAGGCTGCCCCAGGCTGAGCCCGGTAGCTGCGCCGCCGTCGAGAGGTCCGCCAGCGGCGCGGCGAATCACATCCGTGACATAGCCCTTCAGCGGCCCTGGCCCCTCATCGGAGTCGCCACGGCTCTCGCCAGGTCTGCTGCTGCCGGCGACAGCCGGCGCCGACGACCGGGCTCTCGCCTGAGCCTCCGCGGCAGCCTTGGCCTGCTCTGCCGCCTTGGCCTGGGCGTGAGCCCGTGCTGCGGCCTCCGCTGCTGCGATGCGAGCCTTGATGTCGCGCTCGGTCATGCCCCAATCGGCAAGGAGCGCGACCTGCTGCCCGCCCGTGGTCTCGAACGAGGCGATGTCGATGGCGTTGGCACGACCGTGCTCGCTGAGCTTGGTCTTCTTGCGTCCGTAGGCGTTGCGGCAGGAGTAGGAGCTCATGACATCGATGCGCGACACCGGAGCCCCGAGCAGCTGACGCGCGAGCGGCTGCACGTCGCTCTTGAGCCAACTATCGAGAACATCGATCAGCTCACACGTCACGATGGCCGGGCGCGTCAGCGTCACGGAGCCGATGCTGGCGAGCTCGATCGGCGCAGGGGCGCCGCAATCGCCCTCCCGAATCGGATCGAGTGGCGCCGCGACCGCTTTCACACGGGCCAGCACGGTCGTACATTGTGCCCGGGCAGCCGTCACCTCCGCCTCGCTCCAGGCCGGCTCGGGTGTCGCCTCTGGCGGCTTGGCAGCCGGGATCGTCACGGGCCACTGGGGGGTCGCCTGCCCGCCTGGCAGCGGTGCCTGGGCACTTGCCGGCAAGGGGGCCGTCACGGCAAGGATGGCGACGAGCAGGGTCTGTCGTGGCGGCAGTCGCGTCATGCAGGCTCCTGGACACGGTCGCAGCGAAACGCAACCAGCGGCGAATCGATCCGTATAGTGCTTGAAAGGATCGCGATTTGATAGCGGCGAAGTACCGGCCCAAATGTGGCGAGGAGACGGCACGGGCCCCGGCGCCGCTGCCTGCTCCACAGGGCTCCGAACGCCCGTCCCCCCGGCCGATGGGCGCGGCAGTCGGCTTGGAGCGTGGCGGATGACCGAGGTCGCCTTGACACTCGAGCGGCAAGGTGCCGCAGCCGTCGCGACGCTCTGCCGGGCGGCGAGGCGTAACGCGGTTTCACAGGAGATGCAGCGTCGCCTGGCGGGCTGGTACCCGACGCTCGCGCGGGATCCGGGTGTGTATGCCGTCGTCGTCCGCTCCGCGCTGGCGGACGTTCTATCGGTCGGCGGAGACGTTCGCGAGCTCGTCGAGCTCGCCGCATCGGACCCGGCTGCTGCTCGGAGGGGGCTGGCAGGCGAGCTCTCGCTCTGCTGGCTCATCGAGTGCTTCTCGAAGCCCAGCGTCGCCTTGATCGACGGGGCCGTGATGGGCACCGGTGTCGGTCTGACGCTCTATGGCACGCACCGCGTCGGAGGCGAGGGCTACCGCTTCCAGATGCCGGAGACGGCGATCGGCTGGTTTCCCGACTGCGGGGTCGCTCATACGTTCGCGCGCATGCCCCATGGTATCGGTCTCTACCTCGGCATGACGGGCGACAGCGTAGGCCCTGCCGATGCCTATGCCCTCGGCTTGCTGACACACTGCATTCCCCGCAGCGAGCACCCGGCGATCGTCGCTCACCTGGCGGCTGCCGATCCTGTCGACCCCGTGCTCGACATGCGCCACGCGCCGCCGGCCGAGGGCCCCCTAGGGGCCGCCGCCCAGCGGATCGCCCGCTATTTCGACACGCGCTCCCCGGCCGAGACTGCAGCCAGGCTCGCCCGGCCGGCCAACGGTGACGAGGATTGGGCCGCAGCGACGCTTACCACACTGCGCGCCCGATCGCCTCTGGCCATCGCTCTGACCCATCGTGCCATCCGGGAGGCTGCCCGGCTCGATATCCGCCAGACCCTCATTCAGGACTTTCGCCTTGCCCACCGCCTCGCCGTGAGCCCCGACTTCCGCGAGGGCGTCCGCGCCCATCTCGTGGAGAAGGATCGCAGCCCCCGCTGGCAGCACGCCTCGATCGCGGACGTCCCAGCCGCGCTCGTCGACGCGCATTTTGCGCCGCTCGGTGACGAGGACCTGACCCTGCCCACCAGGGCCGCAATGCAAGCGGCCCGCGTCTGATTGGCCAACCCGCCACTGCCGAGGCAGCAGGTAACTGCCTACGGGAACCTGGCTGTCGGCCGCGGCGTTGTCCCCCCCGCGCGCAAGACCCCGCCGTCGCCTCGGGCAGTCTTCCATTCGCCTCTGGCAATCTTCGCGGCGGGGTCATTCCCTTTGCCGGCGCCCTCGGTCGATCGCCGCGGCCGACCGCGCCTCGCCTTAACGCTCTGTTCAGTATGTCCTTTAGGGTAAGCTTTAATTTCCTGCTCTAGCTTTGCTGCCATGACCCGGGGAGCCAGAAAAACACCGGGCGATGCGTCAACCAGAACCGAAGGCAGGACCATGAATGTTGCGTTGGACTTCGGGCGGCCTCGCGCCCAGCCCAGGGAGGAGAGTTTTCGCGGCGACTACCTGCAGGCCCTACGCCTGATCGAGCGACTGCATCGTCTCCTGCTCGACGTCATCAAGGACGAGTTCGACCGCGTCGGCGGAATCGAGCTCAACAGCGTGCAAGCGCTGCTGCTCTATAACATCGGCGACAGCGAGCTGACTGCGGGCGAGCTCAAGACGCGTGGCTACTATCTCGGCTCGAACGTCTCCTACAATCTGAAGAAGCTCGTCGACATGGGCTATCTGCACTACAAGCGGTCGGAGACCGACCGTCGCTCGGTGCGCGTCAGCCTGACCCAGAAGGGCAAGGACGCCTGCGACGTCGTCAATGCTCTCTACCAGCGACAGCTCGGCTCGATCGAAGCCGTCGGCGAGGTCGGCCGCGGCGACGTGCAAAGCCTCAACAAGACCCTCGTTCGGCTCGAGCGCTTCTGGTCCGACCAGATCCGCTATCGCCTCTGAGGCACTGCCGGCGCGTTGCCGGCGACACAGCCCGAGCCTACGCGCCAGCACGTCTGGCGCAGCTCTGGGGGGCCGGCAGCGGCCTCCGCCTTCTTCGAGGGCCGCCCGCGCGAGCGACGGGACGATCCGCCGCGGCCCCCTCATCTCGTCCCGTGGACGGGCACCTGTCGCGGCCGCCGTTCCCCATGACGCCGGCACATGCGGGCCCTTGTGACACTTCTGCATCAGACATGCCGGAGACGCGCTGCGCTGCGAGCTTCGCCTTTGAAAAGCGCGAGGAACTGCCGCACAAACGCGCCGCCATTCCCGCCGTGCCAGCCTGGGTCACGCACGATCGGGCGTGCATCACGTCGAGACGAGAGTTACCATTCCATTTACCAGTCGGGGCTAGGCTGGCGCGCGAGTCGAATCGACGACCGGACGGCGGTATCGGGCACCGCACCGATTGGGATGAGCAGGGACGAGGGATATGGCGGGCACCATTCGTATCGGCGCAGTCGCAGCAACGCTGGCGTGCGCGCTGACAGCCCCGGCCGTCGCCTACGACGGAGAGAGCTGGATGCGCTTCGGCTCACGGTCGACCACCGCCTCCATCGACCAGCCTTACGACCACTCGTTCGCCCGCCAGTGGGAAGCCAATCCTCCCAAGGGCTTCCCGACACTGGCGCCCGGCAACATAGCGGCCATGAAGGTCGCCATCACGCGGTACACGCTGATCGTAGAGCGTGGCGGCTGGCCGACGCTCCCCGATGCGACCTTGCAACCGGGCTCCGGCGGACCGGCAGTAGAAGCATTGCGCCAGCGGCTCTCGATCTCGGGTGACCTGAGGAGTGTCGACGCAGGCGGCTTCTCGACAGGCTTCGATGGCGGTCTAGAGAAGGCTGTGAAGCGGTTCCAGGCGTCGAACGGTCTGACCCCGACAGGCATCGTCGACAAGCGTACCATCGCCGCCTTGAACGTGCCGGCCGTGGTGCGCCTGAAGCAGCTCAAGACCAACCTCGGCCGCCTCCAGGAGCTGTCGCGGAGCGCCGGCAAGAGATATATCGTGGTGAACATTCCCGCCGCCCAGATCGAGGCTATCGAGAACGACCGCGTCGTCTCGCGTCACGCTGGCGTCGTCGGCAAGCTGGACCGCCAGACCCCGATCCTCAAATCCGCCGTGCACGAGCTGAACTTCAATCCGGTCTGGCACCTGCCGCCGACGGTGATCACCAAGGACCTGATCCCCAAGGCCCGGGAGATGCAGCGAAAGGGCCTGGACGTCCTCGCCAAGTATCACATCGAGGCCTACGGCAGCGACGGGAAGAAGCTCGATTCGACCAAGATCAACTGGTCCAATCTGGCGGTCCAAGGACTGACCTACCGGCAGCAGCCGGGACCGGAGAATCCGCTCGGCTTCGTGAAAATCAACTTCCACAACGCCCACTCCGTCTACATGCACGACACGCCATCGCAGACGCTGTTCGGCCGCAATTTCCGGGCCGCGAGCTCCGGATGCGTGCGCATCTCCGGCATCGAGACACTGGCAGCCTGGATCGGACAGGAGCAGGGCTGGACCGAGGAGAAGGTCCGCGCGATGAAGAAATCGGGCGAGCGCCTCGACCTGCGCCTGAAGAAGCCGGTGCCGCTGTACTTCGCCTACATCACGGCCTGGGCCACGGAGGATGGTGTCATCCAGTTCCGCCGCGACATCTACGACAAGGACGGCGTCGGCGCTGTCGCCTCGGCTTACTGATCCGGCGACGGTCCTGCACCGAACGCAGGGCTGCGTCAGGCTTCACGCAACGTCGGTGCGGCGAGCCGCTCGAGCTCGGCAAGACAGGCCTCGACGGACTGCCCCGACGTATCGAGCGTGCACTCGGCCCTTGCATACTCCGGCTCGCGCGATGCGAGGAGCGACCTCAGGTGCTCGAGCGCCTTCGGATTGCCCCGCATCGGCCGCGTGTCGCCCTGCAACGCCACGCGCGCGAGATGCTCCTCCGGCGACGCCTTGAGCCACACCGTCCGGAACGAGGCGAGGATGAGGTCCAGCGCCTGACTGTTGCCGGCAATGCCGCCTGCCGTCTCGAGTACGAGCCGGCCGTCCCGCTCCAGAAGCTCGCCCACAACCTCGTTCTCCAACGCCCGATACGCATCCGGTCCACCAAGATTGAAGAAATCGTTGAGACCCATGCCAGCGCGCGCCTCGATCTCTCGCGTGACGGAGACGAACGTCAGCCCGTGCCTCTCGGCGAGCAACCGGCCGAGGGTGGATTTGCCGGCGCCGCGCAATCCCAATAGGGCCACCCCGCGGCGGCTGCGGCGATGTTCGCCGAGCCATCTCTGGAGCATCGCAAACGCGGCCTCCCGCTCGGTCGCCGACATGGACTCGACCAAAATCATGAGCCCGCCGCTGCCCTGAAGAGCCGGCATCCCCGCTGCTTCCTCCCCGGGTCCCGCGGTGACGAGGCTGATGAAGCTCTGGCCCAGGGCCTCGGCGACCTTGGCGATGATCGCCACTGACGCGTTGGCCTCTCCGGCCTCCACCTCCGCCAGATAGCGCTCGGAAACGCCCGCCAGCGCAGCGAGCTGTTTCCTCGTCATCTTCAAGCGAGCACGGCCATCCCGGACCTTGGCCGCGATGTTGCGAGCGATATCGTCGTGCGGCATGGGATTCGGCTCGCAGAAGGAGGACCGCAGTGCGCGAAAATGAATTATACTACATCAAACTTCGGCATCAATACGTCTGCGACTGGACTACCCGTATTGACACATGCATAAAACTGCACTTACTTGACTTGCATCAAGTGAAAAATAGGTGCATTCGGGAGGATGTCCATGGCGGATCGCGGAGCCCGGTTGAGGGCCCCTTCAGGCATCATCGACTTCGAGCGCTCGCCCGACTCCTACCGCCACTGGATGCTGGCATTCCACGGCGACGTGGCCGAGCTGATCATGGACGTCGACGAGAACGCAACGCTGTTCGAGGGCTACCAGCTCAAATTGAACTCCTACGACCTCGGCGTCGACATCGAGCTGGCGGACGCCTTGCAGCGTCTGCGCTTCGAGCACCCCGAGGTGAAGGTGGTCGTGCTCAGGTCCGGCAAGGAGCGCGTCTTCTGCGCCGGCGCCAATATCCGCATGCTGGCGGGCTCGGCCCACGCCCACAAGGTCAACTTCTGCAAGTTCACCAACGAGACCCGGAACGGCATGGAGGACAGCTCGGAGCACTCCGGGCAGAAATTCCTGTGCGCGGTGCGCGGGACCGCCGCCGGCGGCGGCTACGAGCTGGCGTTGTCTTGCGACCGGATCGTACTCGCCGACGACGGCAACTCCACCGTGTCGCTGCCGGAGGTTCCCCTGCTCGCGGTGCTCCCGGGCACCGGCGGCCTGACGCGGGTCACCGACAAGCGCAAGGTGCGCCGCGATCGTGCAGACGCATTCTGCACGACCGAGGAAGGCATCAAAGGGCCGCGCGCCGTGGACTGGCGCCTCGTCGACCGCTCGGTGCCCAACTCTCGGTTCGACGCGACCGTCGCGGAAATGGCCAGAGAGCTCGCGGCACAGTCCGACCGCCCGACCGGCGCCACGGGCATTGCGCTGGCCCCGCTCGGGCGCACCCTCGCCGACGATATCCTCGACTACTCCACAGTGAAGGTCCATGTCGACCGCTCGGCACGGCGCGCCACCATCGTCATGCAGGGGCCAGCCGAGCCACCCCCTTCGACCGCTGCGGAGATGCACGCCCAGGGCGCCGCATTCTATCCGCTGCGCCTCGCCCGGGAGCTCGACGACGCCATCCTCCATCTCCGCTTCAACGAGCTCGAGATCGGCACGCTCGTCTTCAAATCCGAAGGCGACCCTGCCCAGGTGCTCGCTTATGACGCGCTGATGGCTGCCAACCAGGACGACTGGCTCGTGCGCGAGATCCTCAACAACTGGAAGCGCGTCCTGAAACGCATCGACCTCACCTCGCGCAGCCTCGTCACACTTATCGAGCAGGGCTCGTGCTTCGCGGGCACTCTGGCCGAGATCATCTTCGCCTCGGACCGCGCCTACATGCTCGCTGGCACCATCAACGGCGACAACAGGCCGGAGGCGACGATCGCTCTCTCATCATTGAATTTCGGACGCTACCCGATGTCGAACGGCATCACCCGCCTCGAGACGCGCTTCCTCGGCGAGCCGACGAGCGTCGACCGGGCAATGGCCGCCATCGACCGTCCGCTCGACGCCTCCGATGCCGACAGCCTCGGCCTCGTCACCGAGAGCCTCGACGAGGTGGACTGGCAGGACGAGGTGCGCATCATGCTCGAGGAGCGGGCGTCCTTCTCCGCCGACTGTCTCACCGGCCTCGAGGCGAACCTGCGCTTCGCCGGCCCCGAGACCATGGAGACGAAGATCTTCGGCCGCCTCACCGCGTGGCAGAACTGGATCTTCCAGCGGCCGAGCGCCGTCGGTGAGACCGGCGCACTCAAGAGATATGGCTCGGGTGTGAAGGGCGACTTCGATCCGGAGAGGGTGTGAGCCGCGGTGCAACAGCTCGAGCCAAGCTCAATCTGGATTTCCCGAATGCCGCAACTGATAAGTGTCGTCGAAAGGGCCTTCTCAATTCAGTGGCGCGGGGTGGTGGTCTTGCCGGGTGTTCCTTCCGGCCGCGAGCTTTCGTTCGCCGTCGGTGACGCGTTGCAACTCGTCCGGCCCGATCAATCCGAACGGACAGCCGTCATTTGTGGAATTGAGATGGTGAGAGGGCGTATAACCTATCCCCCGATCGTTCCCTGGGATCGAGGCATCCTGGTAGGTCCGGAGCTAATGTTAGAAGAAGTACCCAGAGGAACCGAGCTTTGGATCAACGATCGAAGGTTGGCATGAGAACCTACTCCGTCATCCTGGAGCCCGCCGAGGAGGGGGGATTTGTCGTGACGGTCCCGGCGTTGCCCGAGGTCGGCACGCAGGGCGATACGCGCGAAGAGGCCATCGCGAATGCCCGCGAGGCGATAGAGGTCGCGGTCGAGGCGCGGATCGAGCTCGGTGAGCCGCTGCCGCCAGACTGCGAGCCGGTCGTAGAAAAAGTAACTGTCGCCGCATGACGCGCTTGCCCGCAGTGTCGGGTGCAGAGGTGGTCGCAGCATTGAAACGTGCGGGATTCGAAGTCTTGCGCATCAAGGGAAGTCACCATGTCATGGCTCATCGAGATGGACGCAGGACGGTCGTACCGGTTCACGGCGGTTCGGACATCAAGCGCGGACTGCTGCGAAAAATCATTGATGATGCGGGCATGACGGTCGACGAATTCATCGAACTGCTCTGAGGCATGCCGAGCGTACCCATCCGAGGGAGTTTCCAATCACCATGTCCACACCCGCCGGTGCCGTCGACTACTCGACGAAGATCCCGAACAACGTCAATCTCGCCGACGACCAGCGCGTGCTCAAGGCGCTGGAGCAATGGCATCCGGGCTACATCGACTGGTGGATGACGATGGGTCCGGAAGGCTTCCAGACCTCCGATGTCTACCTGCGCACCGCCATCTCCATCGATCCCAAGGGCTGGGCCAAGTTCGACTACGTGAAGATGCCAGAGTACCGCTGGGGAATCCTGCTCGCGCCCCAGGACGAGACCAGGCAGGTCAATTTCGGCGCGCACAAGGGCGAGAAGGCCTGGCAGGACGTGCCGGGCGAGTACCGCGCCATGCTGCGTCGCCTGGTCGTCATCCAGGGCGACACCGAGCCCGCCTCCGTCGAGCAGCAGCGCTTCCTCGGCAAGACGGCGCCGTCGCTTTACGACATGCGCAACCTGTTCCAGGTCAACGTCGAGGAGGGCCGCCACCTCTGGGCGATGGTCTACCTCCTGCAGAAGTACTTCGGTCGCGATGGCCGCGAGGAGGCGCAGGGGCTGCTCGAGCGCCGCTCGGGCGATGCCGACAAGCCGCGCATGCTCGGCGCCTTCAACGAGGAGACGCCGGACTGGCTCTCCTTCTTCATGTTCACGTTCTTCACCGACCGCGACGGCAAGATGCAGCTCGAGAGCCTCGCCCAATCCGGGTTCGATCCCCTCTCGCGCACTTGCCGCTTCATGTTGACGGAGGAGGCGCACCACATGTTCGTCGGCGAGACCGGCGTCGGGCGCGTGATCGAGCGGACCTGCGAGGCGATGAAGGCGGCCGGCATCGACGACCCCTTCGACCTCGCCCGCATCCGGGCACTCGGCGTCATCGACCTGCCGACCATCCAGAGAAAGGCGAACCTGCACTACTCGCTGTCGCTCGATCTCTTCGGCTCGGAGGTCTCGACCAATGCAGCCAATTTCTTCAATGCCGGTCTCAAGGGCCGCTTCATGGAGACCCGTATCGAGGACGACCACCAGCTGACCAAAGCCACCTATCCGGTCCTGAAGCTGGTCGATGGGGCGATCCGTACCGTCGAGGAGCCGGCGCTGACCGCCATCAACATGCGTTTGCGCGACGATTACACCAAGGATTGCCAGGGCGGCGTCTCGCGCTGGAACCGCATCATCGAGAAGGCCGGCATCAAGTTCGCTCTGACGCTGCCGTCGGTCGCGTTCAACCGGCATATCGGCGAGTTCAAATCGATCGAGGCCAGTCCCGACGGCAAGCTGCTCACCGCCGAGCAATGGGCCAAGATGCGCGACCAGTGGCTGCCCTCGAAGGACGACGGCGACTTCATCGCCTCCCTGATGCAGCCCTGCTGGGGCGTCGGCCGGTACGCGCCCTGGATCGCCGCCCCCAAGATCGGCATCGACAACAAGGGCGGCGACTTCGAGTACGTCAAGATCCATCGGGGCTGATCCAGAGCATGCGTGCGCTGTGCCGGCAATAAATTCGACTCGGAGAACCTATGAACATTGGCGTTTTTAGAGCTACCATTGCTCATGAAGAAATCATGAAATTGGATGACCTCGAACTTAGCTACCTGTTGTCAGCCGGCCGCATCGTAAACGACCTGAACCATTTTTCCAGACTGATAATGGCACACCACAACGGCATGCACGTTTCCGACTCAACGGAAAGCGAAGCTCAAGTTGTGCTTCTCTATTCGACCCTGACACTACTCGCCGGAAAATGTTGGGAAGCATGGCTGCTTGTGCAGAGATCCTCTGCCTTATGGAATCCAGAGAAGCACCTCATAGGCCAAACCACGATCGATTGCTTGGACCAGCTACGGGCTCAATTTGACATCCGGGTCCTCAAGGCCGTAAGAGACCGATCCGCATTCCATTATGATAACGGAGAACTCGCCACCCTTGAACTTTTCGCGTTCAGATCGAAGCCACGGAACTCTAAAGTTGATTTCCTTTTAGGCCACCAAACCGGAAACAATCTTTACATTTTTTCAGCAGAAAATCATATATTCGCGATCCTCGATAAATTTTTTCCGAATTCAGACCGCCTTGAACAACTGCGCAACCTCGAACGAAGCGTAATGAAGTCAACAAGGCTCCTTGGAGTATTCATCGGAAAATCAATAAGCGACATCATGATATCCAGAATAGGAAAACACAACATTTCCCTCACGAGCGTCGATATGGAAGATCGCCCCGGATTCGGAGAATCGCGATTGGCGTTTATTGTGCGACTCGATAAATCTGACGCTGAACTCAATGGTCCGTTTCATGCTAGCTAGCTCCGCCCTCAAGAAACAGCACCTGATCGATCCCGAGATCTGCATCCGTTGCAACACCTGCGAGGCGACGTGCCCGGTCGGGGCGGTCACGCACAACGACGACAACTACGTGGTCGATCCGGAGAAGTGCAACTACTGCATGGATTGCATCAGCCCTTGCCCGACGGGCTCGATCGACAACTGGCGCGTGGTGGAAGCGGCGCAGCCCTATTCCCTCGAGGAGCAGATGGGCTGGCGCGAGCTCCCCGTGCAGGAGGAGCTTGGCGAGGCGGGTGCCGTCACTGACAGCGCCGACGCGAGCGAGAGCGAGATCGCAGCCCTGTTGGCCGAGGCGCACAAAGGCGCCGGTGGCAGAACCGTCGCCCCGCCCTCGGCCTCGAAGCCGTCCATCAACCTCTTCACCCGTGGCAAGCCGGCCGTTGCCGTCGTCCAGGGCAACTTCCGCATCACGGCCGCCGACGCCGAAAGCGATGTCCGCCATATCGTCCTCGGTTTCGGCGACACCGTTTTTCCGGTCCTCGAAGGGCAGTCGATCGGCATCGTGCCACCTGTCACCGACCCCGATGGTCGCGACCTGCCGCTGCGGCTCTACTCGGTCGCCTCGGCCCGCGACGGCGAGAAGCGCAACGCCAACAACATCGGCCTCACCATCAAGCGCGTGCCCGACGGCCTGGTCTCGAGCTGGCTCTGCCATCTCAAGGTCGGCGACAAGGTGCACGTCACTGGCCCGTTCGGCGCCACGTTCCTGATGCCGAACGATGTCAACGCCAACATCCTGATGATCTGCACGGGCACCGGATCGGCTCCGTTCCGTGCCTTCACCGAGCGTCGCCGACGGGCCGCGCCCGGAGCACCCGGGAAGCTGGTCATGTTCTTCGGAGCGCGAACGCCGGCGGAGCTTCCCTATTTCGGACCATTGCAGAAGGTGCCGCCCGGCCTGCTTGAGAAGCACCTCGTGTTCTCGCGGATCCCCGGGGCCGGCAAGGAGTACGTTCAGGATCGCATGCGCGCCGAGGCGGCAACTGTCGGTGCGCTGATCGGCGACCGGAACACGCACATCTTCATCTGCGGCCTCAAGGGCATGGAGGCCGGCGTGGAGGAGGCTCTCGCCGACATCGCTCGCAAGCACGATCTCGATTGGGCAGGAATGAAGGCAGCCATGCGCACCGAGGGCCGCTATCATGTCGAGACCTACTGACGGCCCCACGGCCTGACGACGACACATCGATGGATCGCCGCGGCGCAGACGGATACGGCCACCGCGGTCGGGCTGTGCTAGGAAAAGGCCAGAAAAAGCGGAGGGACCACGAATGCCGACCGATCCACGCGCTCCCGCGCCGATGCCTTCGAAGCCCGACGCCGCGCGCTCGTCATGACCTGACGCTCGGCGCGCGCGCGTACGACGGCAGGAGCCGCGCACAGCTGCCGGACGATCGCTGCAGCCCGCCGCTCGCCGCGTGTGGACCTCTCTCATGGCAAGCTTCCTGTCTCAGCTGCTCAACGGCCTGCAGTACGGCCTCCTGCTGTTCCTGATCGCGAGCGGCCTGACACTGGTGTTCGGGGTGCTCGGTGTCATCAACCTCGCGCACGGCAGCCTGTTCATGATCGGCGCCTACGCGGCCTTCCTGGTGGTCAAGGCCACTGGCTCGCTGTGGCTGGCGCTGCCGGTCAGCATCGCCGCAGGCCTGTTGATCGGCGCCGCGCTCGAGCGCCTCCTCTTCCGCCATTTCTACAAGCGCGAGCACCTCGACCAGGTGCTGTTGACCTTCGCGCTCATCCTGATCTTCGAGGAGATGCGCTCGGCCCTCGTCGGCAACGACTTCCATGCCGTGCCTGTGCCCGCGGCTCTCGACTTCTCCGTCCCGATCACCACCGGCTTCAGCTACGCCGCTTATCGCTTCGTCGTCATCGGCTCCTGCCTCGCGCTCGCCGCGGCGCTCTTCTACTGGGTCGAGCGGACCCGCATGGGTGCCGTCATTCGCGCGGCCGCCGAGAAGCCGGAGATGGTCGACATCCTCGGCATCGATGCCGGCCGCATCCACCTCATCGTGTTCGCGGTTGGCACCGCGCTGGCGACAGCGGCGGGTGCCCTCGCCGCACCGCTCACGTCCGTCTACCCCAACATGGGCGATGGCCTGCTGATTATCTCGTTCGTGGTCGTGGTGATCGGCGGCCTCGGCTCCGTCTCGGGCGCCTTCTGGGCGGCACTGCTGATCGGCATCATCGACACGCTCGGCAAGGCCTACGGTGCCGCCATCGGCCCCGGTGGAGCCAATGGCATCCTGGCCGCCGCCGCATCGATGTCGGTCTACATCCTCATGGTCGCCGTCCTGCTGTTCCGCCCGACCGGCCTGTTCGGGGGACGGGGATGAACGAGAAGCACCGCATGCTGCCGCACTCTGCGGTGCAATGGGCGGGCCTCGGGGTGCTGGTCTGCGCGCTCGCCGCACTACCGCTTGTCGTCCCGGCCTACTACGTCGGCCTCGCCACGACTGCCATGATCGGCGCCATGCTGGCGCTGAGCCTGCACCTGCTGGTCGGCGCCACGGGCCTCGTCAGCCTCGGTCACGGCGCCTTCTACGGGCTCGCCGCCTATACCGTCTTTCTGGTCTCGCCCGAGGGCGCAGCGAAGCCGATCTGGCTGACGCTGCCGCTCGCAATGCTTGTCGCCGGGTCGGCCGCACTCGTCGTCGGCGTGCTGTCGCTCCGCACCAGGGGCTTCTTCTTCCTGATGGTCACCCTCGCCTTCGGCCAGATGATCTTCTTCGTCTTCCACGACACCAAGCTCGGCGGCGGCACCGACGGCGCCTACCTCGCCAAGCCGCTGATCTCCGGCTTCGGCCTCACCCTCGACCCTGCGAGCCTGCCACGCTCGAAGCGCTCGTTCCCCGCCTACTACGTGGCGCTCGTGCAGCTCGTTCTCATGTATCTCCTGCTCGCGGCACTACTGCGCTCGCTGTTTGGCCGCGTGCTCGAGGGCATACGCGTCAACGAGCACCGCATGGAGGCGATGGGCTTCGACACGACCTTCTTCAAGCTCGTCGCCTTCGTCGTCGCGGGCATGCTAGCCGGGGCCGCCGGTCACATGTGGAGCTTGCATTCAGGCTTCGTGAACCCGGAGCTCGTCGGCTGGCACAAGTCGGCTGAAGCCTTGCTCATGATCCTGCTCGGCGGCATCGGCTCGCTCGCTGGTGCTGTCATCGGTGCATTTGCCTTCGCGGCCTTGGGCGAGGTCGCCCAGCTTGTCACCGAGCGCAAGCTGCTGGTGGAAGGACTCGTCGTCCTTGCTGCGGTGATCGTTCTCAGGCGCGGCATCATGGGGCTCGCCCTGCCGCGGCGGAGGGCCGCGTCGCAGGCCACCGCCGACGACGCGGTCCCGGCAGCGGGCGCGCGCCTGCCTCCACACAAGGAGGCCAGGCTCCATGGCTGACCCCCGCGACCTCTCGACCGCCGTCCTCGCGACGGATCGGCTGTCGAAGTCGTTCGGCGGACTGGCCGCCGTGCGCGACGTCTCGATCGAGCTCAAGGTGCACGAGCTGCATGCCGTGATCGGCCCGAACGGAGCCGGCAAATCGACGTTCGTCAACCTGCTGACCGGTCAGCTTCGCCCGAGCAACGGGCGCATCATCCTGGGCGGCCGGGACGTCACCGGCACGCCAGCCTGGCGCATGGCGCACCTCGGCGTCGCACGATCCTTCCAACGTACCAACATCCTGCGGCCACTCAGCGTGCTCGAGAACGTCCGCCTCGCAGCCCAGGCAGTGCACTTGCCGACCCACGCGCTGCTCGCCGCACCCGTCCGCCGACAGGTGCTCGTGGAAAAGGCGCTGACCGCGCTCGCCCGCGTCGGGCTCACCGACGCCGCGGGCGCCACGGCCGGCACGCTCAGTCACGGCGCCCAGCGCCAACTCGAGATCGCGATGACCTTGGTCATCGATCCGAAAGTGATCCTGCTCGATGAGCCGCTCGCCGGCATGGGCCAGGAGGAGGGCGAGCGCATGGCCGCGCTCCTGCAGTCGCTCGCCCGCGAGCATGCCGTGCTGCTGATCGAGCACGACATGGATTTCGTGTTCAAGGTCGCCGACCGGATGACGGTGCTGGTCGAGGGCGCGGTCCTCGCCTCCGGATCGCCTGAGCAGGTGCGCTCGGATAGGGCCGTGCAGGCCGCCTACCTCGGAGCGCCGGCATGAGCCCCCCCCTCGTCGCAGCGTCCGACCTCGAGTCCTACTACGACGAGAGCCACGTGCTCCGCCGCGTCTCGATCGAGCTCGCGGCCGGTGAGACCCTGGGCCTGATGGGGCGCAACGGCATGGGCAAAACCACGCTCATTCGCACCGTCATGGGCCTCGTTCGCCCCCGTTCCGGCACCGTCCGCATCGACGGCGAGGACGTCACCCAGGAGCCTCCGTTCCGCATCGCCCAGCGGGGCATAGCCTACGTGCCCGAGGGCCGCGGCATCTTCGGGTCGCTGACGGTCAAGGAGAACCTGGAGATCGCCATGCGCACGGGCGTCGATGGTAGCCGCGCCTGGAGCCTCGATCGCGTGCTGGACCTCTTCCCGCGCCTCGCCCAGCGCTACAGGAACGGGGGCAACCAGCTCTCGGGCGGCGAGCAGCAGATGCTGGCCATCGGCCGCGCACTACTGACCAACCCGCGCGTCCTCATCCTCGACGAGGCGACCGAAGGCTTGGCGCCGCTCGTGCGCGAGCAGATCTGGCGGACGATCCGCCTCGTCCGAGACAGCGGGATTGCAACCCTCGTCGTCGACAAGACCGTAGCCGAGGTCACCGCGGTCGCCGACCGCGTCGTGATCCTTGTCAAGGGCGAGGTCGCGTTCGAGGGACGCCCCGAGGCGCTGCGATCGGATTCCGAAATTCTGCGCCGGCATCTGGGTGTTTGACGCCCTTGCCGGTGGCGACGTCCATAGAAAATGCCGCCTGGGAGGAAGATCGATGACGGACCAAAGCCGCACCCTACGCTGGACGGCCCCGACGGGCGGCTATAACGCCGCCGTCGACATGGTCGATCGCAATGTCGATGCAGGATTCGGCACGAGGACGGCCTTCGTCGATCCGGCGCGCAGCCTCACCTATGGCGAGCTGCAGACCGGCTGCAACCGGTTCGCCAATGTGCTTCCCAAGCTCGGTATCGCCCGCGAGAGCCGCATCGCCCTGATCATGCTCGACACGGTCGACATGCCGATCGTCTTCTGGGGCGCCGTCAAGGCCGGCGTCGTGCCGATCCCGCTCAACACGCTGCTGCCGTCCGACGCCTGGGAGTTCATGATCGAGGACAGCCGGTCGGTGGCGGTGGTGATCTCGGCGCCCTTGCTCGAGCGTGCGCGGCTGACGCTCGATGCGATCGTCGCGCGACGTCATCTGCACATCGTCGTGGCCGGCGGCCCGGGTGACGATCGGACCCTCGGCCTCGATGATCTCCTCGCCGCCAGCGATCCTGTCGCCAAGGCGGCTGCGACCCACGCCGACGAGGTCGCCTTCTGGCTCTACTCGTCCGGCTCCACCGGCACGCCGAAGGGCACGCGCCATCTTCACACCAGCCCGATGGCCACCGCCCGCCTGTTTGCGCAAGGCGTCCTCTCCATGACGGCCGACGACGTGGTCTTCTCTGCCGCCAAGCTGTTCTTCGCCTACGGCCTCGGCAACGGCATGTCGTTCCCGATGTCCGTCGGCGCGACGACCGTTCTGTTGCCCGATCGCCCGACGCCGGACAGCGTCATGGCCATCATGCGAGCCCACAATCCGACCATCTTCTGCGGGGTGCCGACGCTGTTCGCCGCCATGCTGGCGAGCCCGGCGATGGGGCCGGGCGCCGGCTCCTCACGACTGAGACTGTGCACCTCTGCCGGCGAGGCGCTCCCCGAGGAGATCGGCAAGCGCTGGCAGCAGATCTCAGGTGTCGAGGTGATCGACGGCATCGGCTCGACCGAGATGCTGCACATCTTCGTCTCCAACCGGCCGGGCCATGTGCGCTACGGATCGTCCGGCACACCCGTGCCGGGCTATGATGCCCGCATTCTGGACGACGACGGCACGCCGGTTGCGCAAGGGGAGATCGGCGAGCTCGTCATCCGCGGCCCCTCGGCCGCCGAGGGCTACTGGCTCCAGCGGGAGAAATCGCGCCGCACTTTCAGGGGAGAGTGGACCCATACCGGCGACAAGTACCGGATCGGCGAGGATGGCTATTACTATTACTGCGGACGCACAGACGACATGTTCAAGGTCTCAGGCATCTGGGTCTCGCCATTCGAGGTCGAAAGCGCGCTGGTCACGCACGAGGCCGTGCTCGAGGCAGCCGTCGTCGGCAAGGAGGACACCGACGGCCTCGTCAAGCCCAAGGCCTTCGTCGTCCTCAAGCCGGGCTTCGCGGCCGATGATGATCTCCTGGAGAGCCTGAAGTCGCATGTGAAGGCGACGGCCGGCGCCTGGAAATATCCGCGCTGGATCGAGCCGATGAACGACCTGCCGAAGACGGCGACCGGCAAGATCCAGCGCTTCAAGCTGCGCGCGAGCTGAGCGGATGGGGACTGCCCCTGTCCGCTCCGGCTCGGTCAGTAGACGCGGTCGACCGGCAAGCCGAGCACCATCGACCCGGTGTACTCCTTCTGAGGTCCGCTTTGCAGCGGATGGTAGCGGGCGCCTTGGATGTCGCGGAACCGCCGCTCGAGCCCGTTGGCGCGGTAGAAGCCGGCCCCGCCGGCCAGCTCCAACGCGTACTCGACCGAGGCGATGGCGTGTCGCGCGACGAGCTGGCGTCCGATCATGACGTCGTTGACCAAGGCCGCCGAAGGTGCATTCTGCGCCACCGTCGCCAGCATGTACTCGTGGGCGAGCCGCGCCGCGATCAGCTCCGTCTCCATGCGTCCCGCGAGCTCGACTGCATGACGGCCGGGGGCCTTGCGCCTCGCAAGGCCGATGGCGATGTCGCGAGCACTTTCGGCCACCCCGAGATATGCGCCGTAGACCAGCGGGAATGCGATCGTGGCGATGATGTGGAACAGCGCATGCCATTCGCCCGACTTGCGCTTCAGGGCCACACCTGCATCCGGAACGAAGTGACCGTCGATCATCACGTCGTGCGAGCCGGTGCCGCGCATTCCGAGCGTGCGCCACGTGTCGAGCACCTTGACGTGCGGCGAGTTCATCGGAATGCCGAAGTGCAGCACCATCGGCGGTTGACCGGGCTCCTCGAGCACGGCGGCCGTCATCAGCAGATTTCCCGTCGGAGCCCCCGACGTGAACACCTTGCGCGCCGTGATCTTGTAGCCGCCCTCGACCTTCTCGGCCTTTCCCGAGCCCTCGATCCAGTCCGAGCCGCCGCTCGACAGCAGCAGGATACGCTCCCCGACGATGCGCTTCAGCAGCGGCTCCACGGCGGCCCTGGCCGGAGGCTGGTTGTGCCAGCGCCAGGCTGGGACGGCCACTTGGTGAGTGTGCATCGAGAACGCGAGGCCGGTCGATCCGCAGTGGTAGGCGATGACTCTGAGCATGGCGGCAAGCTCCGCCATGCTTGCGCCCCCGCCGCCAAGCTCCCGTGGCGCGCCGATCTCGACGAGGCCGCGCGCCTTGAGCTGCGCGATGTTGTCGGCAACGTAGACGTCCTCGTCGATCGCCTCGTCCGAGCAGCGCGCTAGCACTGGGCCGAGCTCACGGGCGATATCGGCCGCCGAGCGCGGCTCAGGCTTGACGATGGTTGCGGCAGCGGTGGAGGTATCGTTCATGGTCGCGTCTCCATTCGACGGCAATACAGGTTTCAAAGATGCGTTTCGGCGTCAGGCTCGTCGGGCACTCGCCCGTCCGCCGTGACGCCAACATCAGCTAGTCCTGCCGTCGTCGCTGTTCCGCCGGGAACATGGTATGCAACCATGCCGGGCTGGACGGGAGCGGCTGGAAATCCATCGTTCTGCCTCAATGCCGATGACTGTCCGCCAGCGGCTTGCGGCAAGGGATGAGGCCATGACACGGCACGGCGGCACGATGGCGGGCGGAAAGCCGCTCTCCTACACCCAAAATCTCGAGGACTATCACCTGTCGCTCGCGTTCGCCGGGCAGGCCTCGGGCTTCTACATCGATATCGGCGGTGGCCACCCGGTCGCTGACAACGTCTCGCTCTGGTTCTACGAGCGCGGCTGGCGCGGCATCATCGTCGAGCCGCAGTCAGCGCTGGTGACGCTCTACGCTCACGTCCGCCCGCGCGACACGGTATTCGGCGGTCTCGTCGGCCGAGCCAATGGCGAGGCAGCGCTGCATGTGTTCCCGCGCCTGCACGGCCTCACAACGACGGTCGCTGCCGCGGCGGAAGGCTCGCGCGTCCACGGCGACGACTTCGTCACCGTAACAACACCGATGACCACGCTCGCTTCCCTTTGCGAGGCTCACGGCGTCGAGGAGATCGATTTTCTCAAGATCGACGTAGAGGGGGCGGAGGGCGACGTCCTCGCCGGCAACGACTGGACGCGCTACCGGCCGAAGGTCGTCGTGGCCGAGGCCATAGAGCCGGGCTCGAATGCGCCCGCCCATGCCGCGTGGGAGCCGATCCTGCTCGATGCCGGCTACCGCTTCCGCCTCGACGACGGGCTCAATCGCTTCTATGTCGCCGCGGAGCGCCCGGAGATTTACGAACGGCTGCCGGCCGAGCGTGGCGACTGGACGGCCGTTACGCACATGTACGAGATCGGCAAGGCGCCGGAGAATGCTCTCCATCCCGAGCACCAGTTCACGAAGGATTTCGCGCGCGGCCTCTGGGCCGCGCTGCCGACGCTCGATCCCAAGCTGGTCGCGAGCCTGCTGATCGGCGCGCGCGGCCTCTCGCCCGACGACGCTGCCGCCCAGGCCCTGCTGGCCGAGTGCCATAGCGAAGCATTCCGCCTCGCCCTCGGGCGCATCGCCTGCGGCTACGACGGCGGCCAGATCGGCTGATCCGCTGGGCGGACGCTCGGAGGCTTATCGACACCGAGTGCATCGACGGTTCCGATTTCGGCGGCGAAGCCTTCGCCCCCGCGACGGCGGCAATCGGCGCTCAATATTCCATCAAGTGCCTGGAGTTTACTCCTGGCAATTTGCCCGATTTTTGCCGACTCGCCCAAATCGTAAACAATTTCCGACGCTTAATTGCGCGTGCCAGCTTGGCATGTGGATTGCGATGCTGCTCCCGAGCCCGCACTCCGGGCGAGTACCAAAAAGGGGAGAGCCACATGAGCTTCAACGATCCGTTCGATCCGAGCCGACCGCTCGCCGCTTCCGGTTGCGGCTGCGGCAACCACGCCTCCCAGTCGGAGCACGACGCTGCCGTGGCTGCCGACACCGATCAGCGCATCAAACGGGTCGTTGAAGGCGCCGTGATGCGTGCCATGTTTCCGGACGACATGCAGCGCCGCTTCTTTCTGAAGGCAGTCGGCGGTGCCACGGCAGCGGCCGCGGTCAGCCAGTTCCTGCCTATCGGCACGGCCATGGAGGCGTTTGCAGAGGCGGGCAAGCTCGAGAGGACCGCGCTAAAGGTCGGCTTCATCCCGATCACGTGCGCGACGCCGATCATCATGGCCCATCCGATGGGCTTCTATAAGAAGCACGGGCTCGACGTCGAGGTGATCAAGACGGCCGGGTGGGCCGTGATCCGCGACAAGACCATCAACAAGGAGTACGACGCCGCACACATGCTCTCGCCGATGCCGCTCGCCATCTCGCTGGGTGCCGGCTCGAACCCGCTGCCCTACACGATGCCGGCCGTCGAGAATATCAACGGCCAGGCAATCACCCTGTCGATCAAGCACAAGGACAAACGCGACCCGAAAAGCTGGAAGGGCTTCAAGTTCGCAGTCCCGTTCGACTACTCGATGCACAATTACCTGTTGCGCTACTACCTCGCCGAGGCCGGCCTCGACCCGGACAAGGACGTCCAGATCCGCGCCGTTCCGCCGCCCGAGATGGTCGCCAACCTGCGCGCCGACAATATCGACGGGTTCCTCGCACCGGACCCCGTCAACCAGCGCGCGGTGTTCGATGGCGTCGGCTTCATCCACATCCTCTCCAAGGAGATCTGGGATCGCCACCCCTGCTGCGCCTTCGCCGCGAGTCAGCAGTTCGTCAGCGAGATGCCCAACACCTACAAGGCGCTACTCAAGGCCATCATCGACGCGACGGCATTCGCCACCAAGAAGGAGAACCGCAAGGAGATCGCCGCCGCCATCGCTCCGGCCAATTATCTCAATCAACCCGTAACGGTGGTCGAGCAGGTGCTGACGGGGACGTTCGCTGACGGCCTCGGCAAGGTGCAGACGGTTCCAGACCGCATCGATTTCGACCCCTTCCCGTGGGAGAGCTTCGCCATCTGGATTCTCACGCAGATGAAGCGGTGGGGCCAGATCAAGGGTGACGTCGACTACGCCAAGGTGGCCAAGCAGGTCTACCTGGCCACGGATGCCGCCAAGCTGATGACAGAGGTCGGCCTGACGCCGCCGGCAACGACCAGCAAGACGTTCTCCGTGATGGGCAAGACCTTCGACCCGTCGAAGCCCGAGGAGTACATCGCCAGCTTCGCCATCAAGCGGACCTGAGCGCCATGACCGGATCCATTGGACTGAGGGCGACGATCGTGTCGATCGTCCTGCTCGCGGTGTTCCTCGGGGTTTGGCAGGCGGCAGTCTCGGGGACAGGGCCGACCCAGAAGCTCGACCCCGAGTACGCCAAGCTCGTAGGAGCCGCCGCGCCCGCCGGCAAATCGGCGATGCCGGGTCCGACGGAGGTCGGCGCCAAGCTCTGGGAGCACCTGCGCCGGCCCTTCTACGACAACGGCCCGAACGACAAGGGCGTGGGCATTCAGCTCGCCTACTCGATCGGCCGCGTGCTGCTGGGATACGGCCTCGCGCTGCTCGTGGCCGTCCCGCTTGGGTTTCTCATCGGCATGTCGCCGCTGATGAGCCGGGCGCTCGACCCGTTCATCCAAGTGCTGAAGCCGATCTCACCGCTCGCCTGGATGCCGCTGGCGCTCTACACGATCAAGGATTCCAACACCTCCGCGATCTTCGTGATCTTCATCTGCTCGGTGTGGCCGATGCTCATCAACACGTCGTTCGGGGTCGCTTCCGTCCGGCGCGACTGGATCAACGTCGCCCGCACGCTGGAGCTCGGCACGTGGCGGACTGCGTTCAGGGTCATCCTGCCTGCGGCGGCGCCGACCATCTTCACCGGCATGCGCATCTCGATCGGCATCGCCTGGCTCGTCATCGTCGCCGCCGAGATGCTCGTGGGCGGCACCGGCATCGGCTACTTCGTCTGGAACGAATGGAACAACCTGTCGATCACCAACGTCATCAACGCCATTCTTCTGATCGGCCTCGTCGGCATGGCGCTCGACCAGCTCATGGCGCGCCTGCAACGGCTCGTCTCCTACGTCGAATGAGCACGAGGGAGGCGATCACATGAGCAGCTCAAAGCCGCTGATCCACATCGAGGCACTCGCCAAGCGGTTTCCGGAGCCGGGCGGCAAAGGTAGCCTCACGGTCTTCGAGAACCTGTGGCTCTCTATCAATCCGGGCGAGTTCGTCTGCATCATCGGACACTCGGGCTGCGGCAAGTCGACGATCCTCAACATCCTCGCCGGGCTCGACCAGCCGAGCGAAGGCATCGTGCTCGTCAACGAGCGCGAGATCTGGGGACCGAGCCTCGACCGGGCGGTGATCTTCCAGACCCACGCGCTGATGCCGTGGCTGACGGCGGCGCGCAACATCGAGCTCGGTGTCGCTTCCCGCCATCGCGACTGGAGCAGCGCTCGCATCCGCGAGCATGCCCGGCGCTACCTGTCGCTGGTTCATCTCGAGTCGGCTGCCGACAAGAAGCCGGCTCAGCTCTCCGGCGGCATGCGCCAGCGCGTCGGCATCGCCCGGGCGCTCGCGGTCGAGCCGCGCATCCTGCTGATGGACGAGCCGTTCTCGGCGCTCGACGCGCTGACGCGGGGCTCGCTCCAGGACGAGGTGCTGGCGATCCGCCGGGCGACCGACCAGACCATCTTCATGATCACTCACGACATCGACGAAGCCATGCTCCTCGCCGACAAGATCGTGCTGATGACCAATGGTCCCCGCGCCCGCATCGCCGAGGTCGTCGAGAACACGCTGCCGTCGAGCCGCGTGCGCACGGAGCTGCACAAGCACCCGAACTACTATCCGTTGCGCAATCACCTGCTCGACTTCCTGGTCACGCGATCGCGCGAGCTCGCCGACGGCGCCGGCGCAAAAATCGATCCACGATCGCCGCCACTCGTCCGACCCATCGCCGAGGAAAGGAAAGATGCAACGCCGACCCACGCTCCAGAACAGGCCCGCCCGCCGTCCGCAGCGCGCCGTTCCCGCCCGGCTGCCTCGCGCCGCATCGTCGCCGGCGCCAGCAATGGCCGCGACAGTCCAGAAGGGCATGGCGAAGCCGCGCCTGCGCGTAATCGCCCCACCCAGCTCAATCCGATCCGATGGAGATAGACCGATGAACCGCCAGCAGCTCACAGAGAAGATTCTCGACATCAAGCGCGAGAAGGACTGGACCTGGGCCTTCATCTGCAAGGAGATCGGCGGCATGAGCCCGGTCCTCGTGGTCGGCGCGCTGCTCGGCCAGCACAAGCTCGTGAAGCCGCTGGCCGCGAAGGCCGCCGCTTTGTTCGGCCTCTCGGCCAACGAGGAGAGGATGCTGAACGAGGTGCCGATGCGCGGCACTGGAACCCCGATGCCGCCGACCGACCCGCTGATCTACCGCTTCTACGAGCTCGTCCTCGTGAACAGCCCGGCCTGGAAGGCGCTCATCGAGGAGGAGTTCGGCGACGGCATCATGTCCGCCATCGACTTCGACATGCAGATGGAGCGGCTACCCAACGAGAAGGGCGACCGCGTCAAGATAACGATGTCGGGGAAGTTCCTGCCCTTCAAGTACTACGACAACGAGCAGGGCATACCCGCCTACGGCTTCAAGGAGGCCTGACATTGCGCTGCCTCGCCGGAAATGCTTCCGGAGTGGCCGACGCCTCAGATGGCGTCGGCCACCATCTCGGCGAGCGCCATCGACGCCGTGAGTCCTGGGCTTTCGATGCCGAACAGCAGCATCAGGCCAGGGAGCCCATGTGTCTCCGGCCCGTGCAGGAAGAAGTCCGGCACCGGCTCCCCCTCGCGATAGAGCTTGGGCCGTATGCCGGTGTAGTCGGCGTGGAGCCGCGAGGCATCGAGCGCCGGGTAGTAGGTTCGGATGAAGCCGAGGAATTTCTCGAGCTTCGATTCGTCGAACGAGTAGTCGATCTCGGGAATCCATTCGATGTCAGGGCCGAACTTGCACCGCCCGCCGATGTCGACCGTGACGTGCAGGCCGAGCCACGCGCCGTCCGGCATCGGATAGATGTGCCGGCCGAACGGTGACTTGCCGGCGAGCGCGTAGTACTGACCGACGGCGTAATAGGTCTCGGGTGGTCGGTAGTTGCCGCTCCACGGCAGCGTGCGTGCGAGCTTCGAGGCGTGCAGCCCTGCCGACAGGATGAGACGCCTCGCCGTGATCATCCCGGCGCTCTCACCGCCCGTCTCCACCTCGTAGAGACCGCCCGGTGTGAGACCGAGCCGGGTGACCGTCGTATTGAGCACCACCTGCGCGCCCTCGGTCTCGGCGTGGCCCTGCAGCGCCAGCATCAGGCCATGGCTGTCGACAATGCCGGTCGACGGCGACAGCAGCGCCTGTACGCAGAACACTTCCGGCTCTAGCCGCCGCGCCTCCTCGCCGGTCAGCGGCACCAGGTCCGTGACGCCGTTCCTGATCGCAGTCTCCTGGATCGCCTTCAGCTTCGGGATCTGTGCCTCGTTGGTGGCGACCAGCAGCTTGGTGATCGGCTTGTGGTCGACTCCGGTCTCGGCGCAGAAGGCATAGAGCCGCTTCTTGCCCTCGACGCAGAGCCTCGCGCGAAGCGAGCCCGGCGGATAGTAGATGCCGGCGTGGATCACCTCGCTGTTGCGCGACGAGGTCTCCGAGCCGATGATGTCGTGCTGCTCGAGCACCAACACGTCCTGGCCCCTGAGCGCCAACTCACGTGCGATGGCGAGGCCGACGACACCGGCTCCGATCACGATGCTCTCGACGTCGGCGGTCATCTGGCAGCGGCTCCTCGCGATTGTCCGGGGCGGTCTGATGGCATGTTTTTTGGCGACTGAACAGGCCGAGGGCGATGAGCCGTGTCACCGGCAGATGCGAGGCAACACGAGGAGGAGCAGATGGCAAGCGGCGTACCCTTCCGGCCCGTCGGGCTCGATCACGTCGTCCTGAGGATCGTCGACGTGCCCCGCGTGACCAGGTTCTACTGCGAGGTTCTCGGCTGCCGGGTCGAGAAGATCCAGGAGGCGCTCGGGTTGCATCAGCTGCGCGCCGGCACCGCACTGATCGATCTCGTCGACGTCAACGGCGAGCTCGGCCGCAAGGGGGGACCAGGACCGGGCACCACGGCCCGCAACATGGACCATCTCTGCCTGCGCATCGATCCGTTCGACGAGGCGACGATCAAGGCCCACCTCGCCGCCCACGGTGTGGCTGCGGGCGATGTCGTCAGCCGCTACGGTGCCGAGGGCCAGGGTCCGTCCATGTACATCGTCGATCCCGAAGGCAACAGCGTCGAGCTGAAGGGCCCGCCAGCGTGACGAGCTTCCGGACGATCCAAGCACGAGCCGAGATGCGCAAGGGAGGCGCCAAGGCGCTGGCCGCCCTGCTGCCGGCAGTGCCGGGCAACGCCGCCCTCGCCGATGCTCCCGACGACCGTATCCTCGCCGAGATGACCAAGCGGATCTTCTCGTCGGGCTTCGTCTGGCGCGTCATCGAGCAGAAATGGCCCGGCTTCGAGGAGGCCTTCCTCGGCTTCGACGTCGCCCGCCTCTGCTTCCAGCCCGACGAATTCTGGGAGCGGCTGGCGTCCGACGCCCGTATCGTGCGCAACCCGCAGAAGATCAAGGCCGTGCGCGAGAACGCGCGCTTCGTCACCGAGGTGTCGAAGGAGCACGCCAGTTTCGCCAAGCTGCTGGCCGGCTGGTCGAAGGACGATCAGGTCGGCCTGCTCGAGATGCTCTCGAAGAGGGGATCCCGGCTCGGCGGCAAGACCGGGCAGTATTTCCTGCGCTTCATCGGGTGGGACGGTTTCGTTGCCTCGGACGACGTGGTGCTGTGCCTGCGCGATGCCGGGCTTGACATCGCCGAGGAGCCGACGTCCAGGAAAGACATGCGCAAGGTCCAGGATCAAATGAGCGCGTGGGCCCGTGAGAGCGGCCTCCCCATGACCCACGTCTCGCGCATCTGCGCCATGTCGATCGGGGAGAACTACGACGCCGACCGCCTGATGCGGGGCGACGAGGGTGCGTGAGCGCCAGGGACCAGCGCGCCCGCTTCCTGCCGGCACGAGCGCGCTTGACGACCGCAGTTTGGGCGCCAACAGTAAAGTTGGACAGAGTGATCGTTCGCCCGCGGTGGATCGCGGGCCGACGAGGCACGCCATCCACCGCTGCGTCGCCATGAAGGGCTTGCAGCAGAGGAAACGCATGACGAACACCGCCGCCAAGGCGGGACGCAGCTCCAAAGGGTGAAGGGACATCATGACATCAGGCCTCCTCCCGGCGAATGATCGCCGCACGTTTCTGAAGACCATCGGCGCCGCGGGCTTGGCTATACCGGCGGCTGCAGGCAGCCTTTGGGCTCAGGCGAAGGACCCCCTCAAGATCGGCGTCACTCTGCCGCTGACGGGCTCTCAGGCCGGCTACGGCGTCGACTTCGCTACCGGAATGCGCCAGGCGCTGAAGGACATCAACGATGCCGGCGGCGTCGAAGGTCGCCCGCTCGAGCTCGTGGTGCTCGACACCCAGGCCGATCCGGCCCTCGGCATCAATGCCATGAACCGCCTGATCAACGTCGACAAGGTCTCGGTGATCCTGACGGCCTGGAGCGCGGTCGTCAAAGCGCAGGCGCCCGGTGCCAACCGCGAAAAGACCTTGATGCTGAACATCGGTGCCAACGCGCCCGAGATCGCCAAACTCGGCGAGTTCGTCTACACGGTCTTCCCTCTCGCCGACGTCGACGTGACCGCGCTCGCGACATACACCCACGACAAGCTCGGGAAGAAGAAGGCGGCCGTTCTCTATATCAACAACGATACCGGCATCGACGCCGCGAAGATCTACAAGGCGACCTTCGAGAAAGCGGGCGGACAGGTCGTCACGTTCGAGGGCTACGACCCGAAGGCGACCGAGTTCTCCGGCATGCTGCTCAAGATGCGCGCCGCCAATCCGGACATGGTGCACATCCACGGTCTGCTGGCCGATCTGCCGCAGGTAATGGCCCAGATGCGCCAGCTCGGCCTGCAGCAGCGCATCTCGAGCTACTCGGCCGGCTACAATCAGAAGCTGCTCGACCAGCTCGGACCGGCCGCCGAGGGCTTCATCGTCACGTCGCTGGCGCCCGGCATCGAGGACAACAAGCAGCTTCCAGCCTTCCTCGAGCGCTGGAAGAAGGAGCAGAACCGGCTGCCGAACGGACTGCCGTACATCCAGTACTGCTACGACTCCGTTCAAGTCACAGCGGCGCTCTTCCGGCACGTGCTCAAGGCCGGCAAGCAGCCGACGGGCGAGACGATGCGCGACGCGCTGACCACCCTCAAGGAGTTCGACACACCGATGACGGGCAAGACGGTCATCGACACGTCGAGCGGCCATCGCGTGAGGAAGCCCACCTATCTGCTCACCGTCGAGAAGGGCAAGTTCGTACCCCTGGCCAAGATCGACTGAGCAGCCGTCCCGACGACGCACTTGCCTCGTCCTTCATGCCGGACGCCATGAGGGGTGGGGTGTGTGTGCCGGAGGCGGCCAGTCCAGATCTCCCAGAAGCCGGCTCAGCGTGCCGGCCCCTGTACCTTTCTCACGCGGTTCTTGGAATGCAGAACGCCGTTGGTCGCGCGAAGTGAAGCGTAGCGGAACGTAGCGTGACCAACGGGCGACGGCCCGAAGCGGCGTATCTTTCCCGAACCGAGCCGATTCGCCGGGAG
>JANRJI010000070.1:0-22952 GCA_033764055.1 Hyphomicrobiaceae bacterium | reverse complement strand
AAGTCGAACGTCACGGTCTGGCGCCGCCGCGGTGGCTCGACGCGCTCGATCTTCTCGAGCGTCTTCACCCGGCTCTGGACCTGCGCCGCATGCGAGGCGCGCGCCTTGAAGCGCTCGATGAACCGCTGCTCCTTCGCGAGCATCGCCTGCTGGCGCTCGAACTGCGCCTGCTGCTGTTGATCGGCGAGCGCGCGCTGGCCGATGTAGTACGCGTAGTCGCCGGAATAGCTCGTCAGCTCGCCGCCATCGATCTCGACGATCCGCGTCACGATGCGGTCCATGAACGCGCGGTCATGCGATGTCATCATCAGCGCGCCGTCGTAGGCCTTCAGGAACTGCTCCAGCCAGATCAGGCTCTCGAGGTCGAGGTGGTTCGACGGCTCGTCGAGCAGCATGGCGTCGGGGCGCATGAGCAGGATACGCGCAAGCGCCACGCGCATCTTCCAGCCGCCCGACAGGGCACCGACGTCGCCGTCCATCATTTCCTGGCTGAAGCTCAGGCCTGCGAGCACCTCGCGCGCGCGGCCTTCGAGCGCATAGCCGCCGAGCTGCTCGAAGCGGGACTGTGCCTCGCCGTAACGCTCGATCAGCGCGTCCACCTCATCGGCCCGTTCCGGATCGGCCATCGCCGCCTCCAGTTCGGCCAGCTCAGAGGCCACGGTGCTGACCGGTCCGGCACCGTCCATCACCTCCGCCACAGCGCTGCGGCCGGCCATCTCGCCGACGTCCTGGGAGAAGTAGCCGATGGTGACGCCACGATCGACCGACACCTGCCCGTCGTCCGGCTGGTCCTCGCCGACGATCATGCGAAAAAGCGTCGACTTGCCTGCGCCATTGGGGCCGACGAGGCCCACCTTCTCGCCCTTGAACAGGGCCGCCGAGGCGCCCGTGAACAGGATCTGGTGCCCGTTCTGCTTGGCGATGTTGTCGAGATGGATCATGGGGACCGTCGGCTTGCGGGGCGTCAGCCTGGCGCTTTAGCCACACGGGTGGGGAGCATGCAAGAGTCCGGGCTGCGACGCCGGCTCGAAGCATGCGCGTCATGCCGTCCTTCGACCATCCGGATTCCAGCACAATCGTGATCCGTCCGATTTCGGACCCGGCAGCGCCAGAAGCAGATGCAGCTGCAGCCGCGGACCGGTCGGAGAATATCTCCGAATGGGATGACGCAGTCCGGTCACTCCCTCCGCCTCCGTCGCGATGCGCGCAACTTGATCTTCGGCTGCTCGTGGACAAGCTCCTCTGATCGGACGGGACATGAAAGGCTATCCGCTTGATAGGCCCATGCCCGAATCCAGCGAGGAGCACGTCGGGCCGACGGGCATCGGCCGAGCCATTGTACAGGTTGCCAAAGAGCAGGGCTTGACCGTCCGGCAGACTTACCGGCGGATTCTGCCACAGATGGCCGGCAACATGTTCAAGGGCGACGCGATCGAAGTCGCCGACGTCATGGAGGCTTGGTACCAGAGCAAGGGCTGCGACGGCTTCATGATCGCAGCACCAGTGGTGCCGACCGGACTTGAGCGCTTTGTTAGGCTCGTCATTCCCGAGCTTCAGCGACGTGGGCTCTTCCGTCGAGAATACGAAGGTCAAACATTGCGAGAGAACCTCGGACTGAAACGACCCACTCGGCAAATAGCGAGGTGAATTGAGAAAGCCTTGACTTGGCCGGCAGGGGGATCCGCGTCGAGCAGACGATCGAGAAGGACCTCCCAGAGGAGACCGATTATCTGCGTCGCTATGACAAGCTCCGCGCTCTGATCGAGGCCATCGTCGAGATGCCCGAACGCACGGTTGATCTCCTGTTCCGGATGCTGCGCCAAAATGGGGGACGCTTGTCGAAGCGTGCCTGTGAGAACGAGTTCGATCAGCTCACAACCGAGGAGGTCAGCCAGATCGAGAGCGCCTATGCGCGTGCGTTCGCAAGCGCTGATGGCGAGACCACTCATGGACCTTGATCTCTGAAATCAAAAAATAACTCTCGTCCCATTTCTGAATATTTCTTAATAATGTTCTGCAGGAATGTTCTGTAACGTTCTGTGCTATGTATCGGGCGCGACCAAGTCAGCGGGGATTCGCGATCAACTCAGTGGGCGGGATGCTCTGAGCATCTGAAACCAAACCGGCTCGCCTTGCGAGGGACGCGACCAACTCAGCGGAGCCAGGGGGATTACGTCTTGCGGCCCGAGCGGGGTGCCGGCAAGGCCAATTCCTCGGGACCGGCCGGAGACATCTCCAGACCCATCTCGCATCATCCATTGAATGCCATGGCGGGCACATCCTCCTTTCCCCCTGGGAGAGGGGCGTGGTGAGGGGCGATCGCACACGACGAAATCGATTCGTGACGCCGTAGGCGTGCCGCCGACGAGCCACGGAAGAGCCGACCCGTCATCGACCGCCGCGATCCCCCTCACCCGTCGCTCTGCGGGCGCGGTGTCTCGCCCCCGGGGAGAGGTCCGCGGCGTCGCGGCAAGAGGTTGGCGGTGGAGAGGCGCGACGAAGGAATGCAAGCTGGGGCTTCGTCGGCTATATTGCGAGCATGAAAGCACCCGCTGAAATGCCAAACGCCTCGGTGAAAGTCGGTAACGTCACCTTCGCACAGGATCGCCCGATTGCGGTCCTGGCCGGTCCCTGTCAGATGGAGAGCCGGGCGCATGCTCTCGAGATGGCCGGCGCCCTGAAGGAAATCGCGGTCCGCCTCGGACTGGGCCTCGTCTACAAGTCGAGCTACGACAAGGCCAACCGCACCTCGCTCTCCGGCAAGCGCGGCATCGGCCTCGACGGCGCTCTGGCCGTGTTCGCGGAGATCCGCGAAAGCCTCGGGCTTCCGGTCGTCACCGACGTGCACGAGACATGGCAGTGCGCGCGCGTGGCACCGGTGGTCGACATCCTGCAGATTCCGGCATTCCTGTGCCGGCAGACGGACTTGCTCGTCGCCGCGGCGCAGACAGGCAAAGTCGTGAAGATCAAGAAGGGCCAATTCCTGGCGCCCTGGGACATGCGGAACGTCGTCGCCAAGGTGACCGGATCGGGCAATCCGAATGTGCTGGTCACGGAGCGCGGCGCCTCGTTCGGCTACAATACGCTGGTCGTCGACATGCGTGCGCTGCCGATCATGGCCGAGACGGGCGCGCCAGTGATCTTCGACGCGACCCACGCGGTGCAGCAGCCGGGCGGGCAGGGCACATCTTCGGGAGGCGACCGTCGCTATGTGCCGGTGCTGGCGAGGGCAGCCGTTGCCGTAGGCGTGGCCGGTCTCTTCATCGAGACGCACCAGGATCCGGACAAGGCCCCCTCAGACGGCCCGAACATGGTCCCTCTCAAGCACTTCGAAAGCCTGATGCGCGACCTGATGGCCATCGACAAGGTCGTGAAAGGGCAGCTCACGGAGCCGCGTCGGTGAAGAGTGGTCGCCAGCGCCGCAACGAGATCCTCGCACGGCGGCGCACGCGGTCGTCGATTGCGCGACGGTTCAGTCCGGCGCCATGGGAGGAGACCGACCGCATACCACGCGGCGCACTGCTCGCCGATCCTGCAAAGCTCGTGCACGACGGTACCTACGGGCCGCGTCCCCGCTACTACGTAGACACACCATTCGCCTGCGTCGATTGCGGCGCCGCCGAGGTCTGGTCGGCGCTCGACCAGAAGTGGTGGTACGAGGAGGCGAAAGGCAAGCTCGACAGTCGCGCCAACCGCTGCCGGGAGTGCCGCCGCAAGCGGCGTATGCGCCGGTCGCAGGAGCGGCGCGTGCACGTCGAGGGACTCGTTGCCAAGCACGGGCTCGACGGCGCAGCCGCGCGTCTCGGTTGGAGCGTCGAGGCGCTCGCGCGCACGCGGGCGCGTTGGACAGAGGTGTAGAACGGCCGGCACCCGAATGCCCGCGATGGGCAGACAGGCCGAAGCCCGTCCGCTCACCCGGCGAGTGTCGTATCAACCGGCAATGACCTTGTCCGCCTTCAAGCCAGAGATCGCCTTGTCGTCGAGCTTCAGCCAGTCGGCCAGAACATCGACCGAATGCTGTCCGAGCAGCGGCGCGGGTGCCACCCGCGGTGTCTCGCCGCCGAATCGAACCGGCCAGCCGCTCATCGTGTAGTCGCCCTGAGGGTGTTTCATCGTCTGGCGGACGCCCCGCTCCTCGAAGCCCTTGTCGTCGGCGAGCTCGCGCGTGTCCATGACGGCGCCGGCCGGCACGCTGGCCCCACTCACCAGCCGCCAGGCCTCGTGCTTGTCGAGGGTGCGGGTCCAGTTGGCGACCATCGAGTCGACCTCCTCACGATGCTCGGTGCGTGCCGCCGGCGTATCGTAGCGCTTGTCGCCGATCAGATCCTCTCGGCCCATCAGCTTCAGCAGGCGCGTCCAATGCTCGGGATTGGCAGGGCTCGTGAAGATGTAGACGTAGTCGTTCGGGCCGCCGCCCTTGGTCGGGTAGACGCCGATCGGGGGCCAGCCGCCCCCCACTGTCTTGTCGCCGGCACGGGGCGCGGGGCGCATATCGGTGCGCTCCATGTAGCAGAAGGCGTTGCGGATGTAGTGCAGGATCGAGTCCTGCATGGCGACCTCCAGGCGCTCTCCCTGACCGGTGCGCAGCTTCCTCACATAGGCGCCGAGGATCGAGATGGCCATGATCATGCCGGTGCCGGTGTCGCCAATCGTGGTGCCGGGCTTCAGCGGCTTGCCATTCTCCTCGCCGGTGATCGACATGAGGCCGCCGGCGGCTTGCGCGATCATATCGAAGGCAAGGCCGTTCTCGTGTGGGGTGCCTTTGCCGAAGCCCTTGATCTGGCAGAAGATGATACCCGGATTGATAGCTCTCGCCACGTCATAGCCGAGGCCAAGGCGCTCGATGGCCCCGGGTGCGAAGTTCTCGATCATCACGTCGGCAGACTTGATCAGGCGCTTGACCAGATCGAGGCCCTTCGGGTCCTTCAGGTTGACGGCCATCGACCGCTTGTTGGCGTTGTACTGAAGGAAGTAGTTGGCATCCGTTCCAGGCCGATGACGACCGGTCGATCGCCCGGGGTCACCGACGCCGGGGTTCTCGAGCTTGACCACGTCGGCACCGAGCCAAGCCAAGGCCTCGGTGCAGGACGGGCCGGCCTCGAACTGCGTGAAATCGAGGATCTTGAGGCCCTGCAGGCAATTCTCTCCGCTCATCGGTTCGCGTGCTCCCGGTCGGTCGATCAACCACGTGGACGACCAAGTGTAGGCATGTCCTGCCGCCGCCTGTCGAGCCCGAGCCACTCGAAGCGTCGCCACCACGCCTCACTCGTCCTTGACAGGAGCCGCCGGAGCCCGTAGCAGAAGGTCCTCGCGAGCGGGCTTGTCCTCTCGCATTGCGCGGGCGTAGCTCAGTTGGTTAGAGCGCCGGCCTGTCACGCCGGAGGCCGCGGGTTCAAGTCCCGTCGCTCGCGCCATTACCCCTCTCGGTGCCGTCCTCGTGCCCGCGTGCTCCGATCCCCGGACTGCGTGAGGCGCCACCTCGTCCGGTCGGGGTTGGCGGCCGTGATTTTGTCAGCCCCAGCGGCCGCCGCGTCCGTCTCGAGCCGGTCCGGCCGGGCATGTCTCCCTCTCCCACTGGCGAGAGGCGAGCAGCAGCGCGGCGCGAGGGGGACGGTGCCTCAGCGCTTGCGAATCCATGCTGCGACAATGTCTGATGACGAGGTCGCGTCGTCCGACGCGCCGGATTGGCGGGCCAGCGCCGGCTCGACCATGCGGGCCAGCGCCCAATCGAAGCATGGCGCGCAACGAGGGAGGAAGAATTGGCCCGCAAATCGATGAGACAGCGCGTCGCCGCCGGCGAGCAGGTGCTGGGCGCAATGGTGTTCGAGTTCTACTCGCCAGGCATGGCCCAGGTGCTGGCGCATGCCGGCTGCGAGTACGTGATCTACGACATGGAGCACACCGGCACCTCGCTCGAGACGATCAAGGCCCAAGTGGCTCACTGCCGTGGCCTTCCGATTGTTCCAATGGTCAGAGTGCCGCGGGGCGAATATCACTTCCTGGCCAGGGCGCTCGACATCGGCTGCCAGGGCGTCATGATACCCATGGTCAACAGCGCCGACGAGGCGCGGGCCATCGCCGAGGCGACGCATTATCCGCCGAAGGGCCGGCGCGGTGCGGCCTTCGCGTTCGCCCATGACGACTATGCGCCGGGCGATCCGCTCGCAAAAATGCGTGCGGCGGACGCCCGCAACATCATCATAGCCCAGATCGAGACCGAGCGTGGGCTCGAGGCCGTCGAGGACATCGCCGCCGTCGACGGCATCGACGTGCTGTGGGTCGGTCACTTCGACTTGACCAACTTCCTCGGCATTCCTGGGCAGTTCGACAACCCCCAGTACGTCAATGCCGTGAAGCGCGTGGTGGCGGCGGGCCGCAAGCACAAGAAGGGGCTGGGCTTCATGGCTGCGGATGCCACCTGGGCGAAGCAGTACAAGAAGCTCGGCTTCAACATGCTGGCGACGGGCCCCGATCACACGCTGCTGATGGCGGGCGTGAAAGGCGTGCTCAGCGCTGTGGCGGACTGACGAGTCCGACCGCCGTGTGGTCACGATGCGGCAATCCCGTCACATGGCGAAGGCGCCCCCGTCCCATTACAGGGTCGCGGCATGACCGGCAACGTAACCCCAGCTCCACCCGCCGGCCATGCCTTCGAGGCGGGTGGAGCGTCCGCGACAGGCGAGGTGGCCGCGCCGCCATTCGTCGGCAAGGTGCTGATCGCCGTCACCGAGGACTGGTTCGCATTGTCGCACTTCAAGCCGCTGATCCGGCGCTTGAAGCAGCTGGCGCGAGAGGTTGTCGTGGTGACCCGGTCGTCGGGCCGCATGGGCGAGATCGCGGCGCTTGGCGCCCACACCATCGACCTCGAGTACAACCGCTCGTCGATGAATCCGGTGCGTGAAGCACACACGGTGCGACGACTGTCGGCAATCCTGGCGGCGGAGCGGCCCGACGTCGTGCATCTCATCGCCATGAAGCCCATCGTGCTCGGCGGGCTCGCCACCGCCTTCCGCCGACCGGCCCATACCGTCATCCACATGACGGGCCTCGGATTTCTCGCCATCTCGGACACAGCAAAAGCCCGGGCCGCGCGCGCGGCGGCGCTGGCCGTGATGCGCGGAATCGTCAAGCGGCCTGGCAGCTGGCTGCTGGTCGAGAACCCGGAGGACCTGGCTTTTCTCGAAGCGGGAGGCGTTCGGGCGGGCAAGCGCGTCACGATGCTCGGCGGGGCGGGCATCGACCCGGAGAGGTTCCCGGCGCGTCCCGATCCCGGACACGCCGTGCCGGTGGCCGCGTATGTCGCACGGATGATCCGACCGAAGGGCGTCGACGTGCTGATGGCGGCGGCCGACATGCTCGCGAGTCGCGGTGTACCATTGAGAGTGGAGCTGCACGGCGACACCGACGATGGCAATCCCGAGGCCATCTCGTCCGACGTGATCTGCGCGTGGGCTCAGGGCGAGGGGCGGCTCTACATGGGCTTCACACGCGACGTTGCTTCCGTGTGGAGATCGGCGGATATCTTCGTACTGCCCGCGCGAAGCCGCGAAGGTATGCCGCGCGCCCTGCTCGAGGCAGCCGCGTCGGGCCGGCCGTCAATCGTCAGCGACGTGCCGGGCTGCCGCCATTTCGTGACGCACGGCGTCGAGGGGCTGATTGTGCCTCCGGGAGACGCGACGGCCCTGGCCGATGCTATGGAGACGCTCGCGCGCGACCCCGGCCTGCGTGCCCGGCTGGGTGCAGCGGCGCGGGCCAAGGTGCTCGGCGGATACACGGAAGCGCACGTGGAGGCGGCCGTCGAGGGGGCCTATCGGAACTTCTGCGGGTGCCCCAGCTGACTGCGAGACATTCTGTCTGTGTGCCCGAATCCTCCCCTGGCCTCGATCGTACGTCGCAACCTATGATGTGCGCAGCGATATCCGAGGGAGCCTGCGATGCCGAACGCGACAGCCGCGACCATTCCAAGCCTCGTCCAGGCGCTCGAGCGCGGGGAGACCACATCGCGCCGGCTCGTCGAGGACTGCCTCGCTCGCATCGCCGATCCGGATGGTGAGGGCGCACGCGCTTTCGTATCCGTGGACGCCGTGGGCGCCCGCGCAGCGGCAGACGCCATGGACCTATTGCGGAAGGCGGGCGCGGCACCGTCGCCGCTTGCCGGCATTCCGGTCGCCATCAAGGACCTCGCCGACATCAGGGGACAAGTGACGACCGCCGGCTCGAAGGCACTGGCCGACAGGCCGGCAGCATCGGCCGACGCACCCGTCGTGGCGCGCATGAGGGCGGCGGGCCTGGTCGTGATCGGCCGGGCCAACATGGTCGAGTTCGCCTATTCCGGCATCGGGGCCAATCCTCATTACGGCACGCCGGCGGCGCCATGGGACCGGGCCAACAGGCACGTCCCCGGCGGCTCGTCCTCCGGCTCGGCCGTGGCGGTTGCCGACGGCATGGCATTCGGTGCGCTCGGCACCGATACGGGCGGCTCGTGCCGAATTCCAGCTGCCTACTGCGGTGTCACCGGCATGAAGCCTACGGCCCGTCGCGTACCGACGGACAATGTCGTGCCGCTGTCGACGAGTCTCGATTCCATCGGCCCCATCGCGCGCACGGTCGATTGCTGCGCGCTGCTCGACAGCGTGATGGCCGGCGAGTCGATCGGCGTCGCGCCGTCGCTACCGCTGACGGGCCTCCGCCTGCTCGTGCCGACCAACATCGTGCTCGAAAAGCTCGACAAAGAGGTTGCTGCCGACTTCGACGGGACACTGGCTGCGCTCGCCAAGGCCGGGGCCGTCATAATCCAGCAGCGCTTCGAGCCGTTCGAGATGATCCGCCCCGTGCTCAACAAAGGTGGTCTGTCGGCCTCGGAGAGCTATGCCTGGCACAAGGAGCTGATCACCGCCAAGCGCAACGTCTACGATCCGCGCGTCGCCATGCGCATCCTGATGGGTGAGACGCAATCGGCCGCCGACTACATCGGCCTCCTCGATGCGCGCCGAGCCGCGGTGGCGGCCTATGTCCGGGACATCTCGGCGTTCGACGCGATCGTATCGCCGACCTGCCCGATCCTGCCGCCACGTGAGGCCGATCTTGTCAAGGACGAGGACTACACCCGCCTCAACATGCTCTCGCTGCGCAACACGCTGATGATCAACATCCTCGACGGCTGCTCGATCGCCCTGCCGATGAGCGCGCCGGACAAACCGCCGACGAGCCTCATGGTGTCGGGCGCGCCCATGACCGACCGGCGCGTGCTAGGAATTGCGAGGTCGATCGAGACGGCCCTGGGCGTCAGGTAAGCGAGCCTCAGCCGAGCAGTATCCGGCTGCGGCGTGACATCGTGACTCGTCGCTTCATCGAATCCCGATCGCGTTCCCCACGGAAGCCGCAAGCTTCGATCGAGGGCTTGTCCTGCAGCAACAAGCAGCTCAGGCCGGCAACCCGATGCACGGATCGTCGCCCGGCGGCCGGCAAAGAATGTCCAGCGCGATCGACAGTCCCGAGGGCTGCGCTCCGCCGACACGGCTCAGCAACCCGAGGCGGCTCTGCGCCACGGCCGGAGCCCACGACACGGAGGGACGGCACAATTCGTCGAGCGCGCGGCAGTCGGCGAGCACGCCGACGTTCTCCGGCCTTCTCCCCAGAATGGCACGAGCGGCTGGCAGTGCAGCCTCGCAGGACGCGACGTCGGCATAGCGCGTCACTCTGAGGCCGATGATGTGGCAGCTCGCGTCGCCAGCCGGACAAATCAGCAGCGCAATTGCATAACCGAGGGATGCCATGAACGCTCCAACACGTAGCCTGAGAATATCTCACGACCGATAGTCGGAACGGGGAGAGAAGACAAGACGCCTGCGCATGCGGGACCGGCGACGTGTCGATTGCTGCTGATCCGGATCAGCGAAGGGGAAATAATTTCCGCACCTCGACCGCCGCCCTGCATAGCATCGCCGGCTCTCCCGGCGCGTTGACGGGCGCCGTCAGGGCCTGACGTCGGGCGCCTGCGATCTGCTGCATTGCGACAATGGCAGGCGCCCCTCAATCCGGTGCCGTCGGGAGTGGTGCCGACCGCGAGTGATTGATGAACACCGGAAACACTGCAACACTGGCTTTTAACTTTTTGCGGAAGCGAGCCGCGTCTGGGAGCTCACAACGCGATGGATCGACAGCTACATCTGAATCTTTTCATCAACAGCCGGGGCCATCACGAGGCGTCCTGGCGCCACGAGGGGTCGTCGCCACTGGCCCTGACAGACGTGAAGTACTATGTCGGGTGCGCGCAGAAGGCCGAGGCCGCCAAATTCGACTCCATCTTCCTGGCCGATCTCCTCGCCGTCCCTGATGACGTCGATCGGGCTGCGCGCTGCTGGCTGGAGCCTGTCACGACACTCGGTGCACTGGCGATGGTTACGAGCCAAATCGGCCTGATTGCGACGGCATCGACGACCTACACCGAGCCTTTCAATCTCGCGCGCCAGCTCGCGTCGCTGGACCATGTCAGCGGCGGTCGCATTGGATGGAACATCGTGACCTCGTTCATGCCCGCAGCGGGCCGCAATTTTGGCAATACGGGCAGACCGACGCACCGCGAGCGCTACCAGAGGGCCGAGGAGTTCGTGCAGATTGCCAAAGCGCTCTGGGACAGCTGGGACGATGCTGCGGTCATCGATGACAGGAAGGCGGGGCGGTATGCGAGCAAGGACCGCATCAAGGCGATAAATCACACTGGCACTTACTATTCTGTTGCCGGGCCTCTCAACTTGCCACGCTGCCCTCAGGGCCGTCCCGTTCTGGTGCAGGCCGGCTCCTCCGACGATGGCATCAGCTTCGCAGCCAAGCACGCAGAGGCCGTATTCACTGCCCATCTCGAGAAGGAGACCGCGCAGCACTTCTACAAGGACCTGAAGCAGCGGTCCGGCGCAATGGGCAGAGCCGCCCACGAAATCATCGTCATGCCGGGACTGAGCCCGATCATCGGCGGAACAGAAAGCGAAGCACAGCGCATAGCTCGGGAGCTGGACGACCTTTGCGACCACGACGTCGGCCGCAAGAGATTGTCGGACCATTTCGGCGGACACGATTTTTCGCACTTGCCACTCGATCGCCCGCTGCGACCTGAGGAGTTTCCCGATCCGGCCCGCAACGAGGCCGCGCGCAGCCGCAGCGAGCTGATTGTGAGCGCCGTGCGCCGGGAGAGGCTGACGCTGAGGCAGCTCTTGAACAAGCTCAGCCAGGCCCGCGGTCACTTCGCCTTCGCAGGTACCCCAGAGCAGCTTGCTGATCTGATGGTGGACTGGGTGGACGATCACGCAGCCGACGGCTTCAATCTCATGCCGCCGCTGCTCCCCGCCATGCTCGACACCTTCATCGCAGAGGTCATCCCGATACTCAGGCGCCGGGGACGAGTCCGGAGCGAGTATCGGGGCACAACTCTGCGCGAGCACTACGGGCTGCGGCGTCCAGGACTGCAGCTCGGCTGCACAATGCCGGCTTGAAGGGAGGCGAGGGGAATGAGGTGGAAATGGTCATTGCCGGCACTTGCGGCAGCAATGCTGGCACTCGCGGCCCCCGCAAAGGCTCAAACCTGGCCCGCCAGACCGGTCAAGATCATCGTGCCATTCGCCGCCGGCGGGGGTACCGACGCGATAGCGCGACCATGGGCGGAACAGCTCTCGCAACACTTCGGGCAACCCTTCGTTATCGAAAACCGCGGCGGTGCGTCCGGCATCATCGGTGTGGAGGCGGTGATCAAATCCTCTCCGGACGGCTATACTTTACTGGTGGCAGGGAACTCTCCGCTCACCTTGCAACCAATCCTGCGCAAGACGACCTGGGATCCCCGGAAAGACCTCGTCCCGATTGCCAGGCTCGGAGATTTGGTGACCGGCTTTGCGGTTCACCCCTCGACAGGCATAAAGTCGATGCCTGAGCTCCTCGACTACGCGCGAAAGCATCCGGGAAAGCTCTCCTTCGCATCCGCAGGACAAGGCTCGGGCACGCACCTTCGCCTGGAAGCTCTGAAACTGCAGACCGGTGTGGATATTCTGCACGTCCCCTACCGGGGCAGTGCGGATGGCCTGACCGACCTCCTGGCGGGGAATGTCCAGATCATGAACGAGATCGTCGTGTTGCCCCATGCGAAGGCGGGCAAACTGACCATGCTGGCGATGAACCACACATCCCGGCATCCGGAGTTTCCGGACGTACCAACGCTGACTGAAGTGGGCGTCAAGAACGCCGATCTGCCCATCTGGATGTCAATGTGGGCGCCAGCCGGAACACCGGCCGGCATTCTCGAGCGTTTGAATGCCAAAATCGCGGAGATCGCCCGCACGCCTGACATGAAGACAAAGATGCTCGCGATCAGCGTCGACGTCCCCGTTCAAAGCCCGGCAGAAATCGCAGTTGTGCTCTCGGACGAGATGAAGCGGAATGAGGAGATCATAAAAAAAGCCAATATCAAAGTGGAATAGCTGGAACTGCCTCCTCCCTGAACGGGCGGCCGTGGTGACCCCCGCAGCCTACCCCACCAAGACGTGCTTCCCGCCATGGCAACCTCCCACCATGGCGTGCCTCCCATCATGCCTCCCATCATGCCATTGCATGCGCTCCCCTTCGCTGGCACCCTCGCGAAAGCAGCTGGACGGAGGAAGCGCCATGGCTGATGGGCACGATATCGTCATTCGGGGTGGCACGGTGGTCGACGGCACGGGCGGCGAGCCCTTCGTGGCCGATGTCGCCATCGATGCGGGCCGCATCTCGATCGTCGGCAAGGTGGCCGGCACAGGCCGCGAGGAGATCGACGCCAGGGGCAAGCTCGTGACGCCCGGCTTCGTCGATCTGCATACGCACTACGACGCGCAAGTGACCTGGTCGAGCCAGATCACGCCCTCCTCATGGAACGGCGTTACCACCGCCGTCATAGGCAATTGCGGTGTCGGCTTCGCCCCCTGCCGGCCCGACCAGCGCGATATGCTCGTCAAGCTGATGGAAGGCGTCGAGGACATCCCCGAGGTGGTGCTCACCCAGGGCCTGCCCTGGAACTGGCAGACCTTCGAGGACTACCTCGATGCGCTCGACGCTCGGCAATACGACCTCGATGTCGTCACGCAGGTGCCGCACGCCGCCTTGCGCGTCTACGTCATGGGCCAGCGCGGCGCCGATCGCGAGCCCGCAACGCCCGAGGATCGCGCCCGCATGGCCGCGCTGGCCGCGGCCGGCATCAGGGCCGGCGCCCTCGGCTTCTCCACCTCCCGCACCCTCAACCACAAGACCAAGGCCGGCATCCCGATCCCGACGCTCAAAGCCGACGAGGCCGAGTTGGGTGAGATCGCGATGGCCATCGGCAAGCTCGGCACCGGCTGGCTTCAGGTCATCTCCGATTTCGACGAGCCCGAGGAGGAGATGGCCCTCCTCCGTCGCCTCGCCGAGCGCTCCGGCCGGCCGATGTCGATCACCGTGCTCCAGCGCGACAACAAGCCGGAGGAGTGGCGCCGCCTGATGGCCCGCATGGTCGAGGCGCAGAAGAGCGGCGCGCAGATCATGGGCCAGGTGCTGCCCCGGCCGACCGGCATCATGCTCGGCTTCGAGATCTCGCAGAACCCCTTCAGCGACCGGCCCTCGTGGAAGGAGATCGAGGACCTGCCGTTTGCAGACAAGATGAAGCAGCTGGTGACGGCCGATTTCCGCGCCCGCCTGCTCTCCGAGACCGGCCAGAGCACCGAGAGCTTCTCGCGTCGCGTCTCCCGCTGGGATCGCATCTTCCCCCTGGGCGACCCGCCGAACTACGAGCCGGCCGCCGAGACGAGCGTCGCTGCCCTGGCCGCCCGCGAGGGGCGCGACCCGGCCGAGGTTGCCTACGACCTGCTGCTCGAGAAGGGCGGCAAGGCGATCCTCTACCGTCCCTTGTCGAACTACACCTATGGCACGCTCGACACCGTGCACGACATGATGTGCCACGAGGGCTCGCTGATCGGCCTCGGCGACGGTGGCGCCCACGTCGGCATCCTGTCGGACGCGAGCGCCATAACGTACCTGCTCACGCACTGGACGCGCGATCGTACGCGCGGGCCGAAGCTGCCGCTGGCCTGGGCCATCAAGCGGCTGACCAGCGACAACGCCCGGGCCATCGGCCTCATGGACCGCGGTGTCATCCGCCGCGGCGCCAAGGCCGACATCAACATCATCGACTACGACCGTCTGCGCCTGCACGCACCCGAGGTCGTGTACGACCTGCCGAGCGGTGGCCGGCGCCTGATCCAGCGGATCGACGGCTACGAGGCGACGCTCGTCTCGGGCGAGGTTGTCAATCGCGAAGGCAGGCCGACCGGCAGGCTCCCGGGACGCCTCGTCCGCGGCTCGCGGAACGGCGGCATGGCCGAGGCCGCTGAGTGAGGGACCGACCGGTGCAGCACGATAATCGGACTTCACCGGATCGTTCCGCCGCTGGCGATCGAAAGGGAGGGCGATCCTGGCCAAGGTCCCGACGCGCCGGTGGCGTGCATCGTTGCCACGTAGCCTTCGCTTGCCAGGCTCGGATAGATGGACCGTCGGCAAGGGAGACTGCAATGACGATACTGCTGAACGCTCTGACGGGTATCGTGATCGGCCTGTCCGCCATGGGCTCGACCGAGGCGCGCGGCCCGGCGCCCGAGCTCACCCAGGTCGCGGACCGCAAGCAGTTCACGCGTGAGCCGAACACGGACCGATCGGGCAACGACATCCGCGTGGTCGAGCTGCTGGCGACGGACGGCGTGGCTCAGTGCGAGAAGTTGTGCCGCCTCGCGTCGGCGTGCGTCTCGTTCACGTTCGTCAAGCAGAGCACGACGGTGCCGCGCCCCGTCTGCCGCCTGAAGGATGCGGCTCCGTTCGGTCACGAGAGCAGTTGCTGCACCAGTGGCACGCTGCAGCGCTGACGCCTTCGGCATCAGCCATGCCGTTCAAGCTGGAGAGACCTCCGGATGTCCGAGATCGAGTATTTCTACGCGGCGCACTCCGCCTTCGCGTACCTCGGCTCACAGCGTCTGATGCAGATCGCGCGTGCAGCCGGCCGCAAGCTGGTGCACAGGCCCTACGATCTTCGACGCGGCATGGCCGGCGTCGGCGCGACACCGCCGCGTCAGCGCACCAATGGACACCGCGCCTATTTCTTCGGGCGTGAGATCCAGCGCTGGTCCGAGGAGCGGCAGGCTCCCGTCATGGATGGACGTCCGACCTACCACGATCATGATATCACGCTGCCGAATTGCGTCCTGATCGCCTGCCAGATGCAGGGCAGGGATGTCGACGCCCTCGCGCACGCCCTGTTGCAGGCCCATTGGCGCGACGACGCAGATCTCGCGAGCGAGGCGACGCTGGCCGCTCTCTCCCGCGGCGTGTCGCTCGACCCGGAGCCGTTGCTCAAGGCTGCGCGGACGCCGGCAGTGCTCGAGGCCTACGAGGCGAATACGGCCGAGGCCATCCGCCGCTCCGTGTTCGGATCGCCCACCTACTTCGTCGATGGCGACATGTTCTACGGCCAGGATCGCCTCGAGATGGTGGAGCGGGCATTGCGTCAACCTTACGCAGGGACTTGGCGAACGCCTTGAGGTCCAGCCGGCTGCCGCGCCGTGGCGGCAGCCCACGGATTTCCCCCGCGGCTACCCTTCGTGGCCTTCGATGACGATCACGTCGGCCGTCGAGTTCCTGTCGCGGACGGCGCAGGCGGCCTTGTACTCGGGGCTCTCGTAGCAGGCGAGCGCGGTAGCGTAGTCCTTGAACTCGAGAACGACGTGGCGTGACTTGAGCTTGCCGCTCTTCACGACGTTCTGGCCGCCGCGAACCAGGAACTTGGCGCCGTACTTATCGAACGCCTTGGCGTTCAGAGCAACGTACTCTTTGTAACCTTCGGGATTCGTCACGTCGACGTGGGCGATCCAGTAGCCTTTGGCCATGCTTTTCCTCCTATTGCCCTCTCGTCAAGTCAGGCGGCTGCGATGCGGCGGTTGAATTCCCGCGCAGCGGTCGCCGGATCGGATGCCGCGGTGATCGGCCGCCCGACCACCAGGTGCGTAGCACCCGCCGCAATCGCTTTTTCCGGTGTCATCACACGCGCCTGATCGCCGGCGTCGCCGCCAGGCAACCGTATCCCCGGCGTCACGATGAGGAACCCCGGCCTCACGGCCGCGCGCACCAGCGCCGCCTCCTGTCCCGAGGCGATCACGCCGTCGAAGCCGGCAGCCTCCGCCAGCCGTGCGCGATGCACCACCAGCTCCGCAGGCCCGTGCCCCGTGATGCCCTGCTCGGCGAGGTCGGCCCGGTCGAGGCTCGTCAGCACCGTCACCGCCAGCAGCTTCAGCCGTGACCTGCCTCGCCCCTTCACCGCGGCGTCGAGCGTCTTGCGGTCATGGCCATGCACGGTCAGGTAGTCGAGGCCGAGCCCGGCGATGTTGGCCGCCGCTTTCTCCACCGTGTTGGCGATGTCGAGCAGCTTCATGTCGAGGAACACGGTCCGCCCGGCCGCCTTGAGGCCCTGGGCGAACTCCAGCCCTCCTCCGAACAGCAGCTCCAGCCCCACCTTGTAGCAGCTGGCCTCCCCGCCGATCCGCTCGACGAGGCTCCGGGCCTGCGCCACGTCGGGAACGTCGAGCGCCACGAACATCCGGCTTCGTGCGTCCTCGAGAGTGGTCATGCCTTGTCGTTCTCCCCCCGCATCACGTGCGCTGCGCGCGCCAGCTTCTGCACGACCGCGCGCAGCAGCTCCATCTGTGACTTGTCCTTCAAATGGCCGTCATCGCCGAACGCGTCGCTGGCCCGCATGATTGCGATCTGGTCCGGCAGCACCAGCGCATTGAGGCCGACCTCCAGAACCTGCCGCATTGCCAGCAGCCCTCGCATGCCACCGAATGCACCTGGCGACGCCGAGCCGAGTGCGAAAACCCGGGTCCTGTAGACCATGAGCTGCGGCTCGTCGTCCGACCTGGTGCGACTGACCCAGTCGACTGCGTTCTTGAGCAGCGGCGTGACCGACGCATTGTACTCCGGCGCGGCGATGAACACGCCGTGGTGCACGTTCATCAGCGCCTTGAGCTTCCAAGCGTTCTCGGGCGGACCGTCGCGTGCCTCGATGTCGCCGTCGTAGATCGGCATCGGGTAGTCGCCGAGATCGGCGAGTGTCGCCGCGATGCCGTTGGCTTCGGCGACATCGTGCGCGAGCCTGGCGAGCTTCTTGTTGAGCGAGCCTTCGCGGGCGGATCCGGCGAAGAACAGGAGACGCGTCGAATGCGGCATGGTCCGTCCTCGATGCTCGACCGGTTCTTGCGGTGTAGCCGACCCCGCGCACCTTGGCCAGCGCAGGAGCCCATCGCCGAGGTCGCTGCATGGCGGCGACCGGTGAGGCCGGCAAGCTCGACTCGTCGGGGTTGCACCGGAGGAACGTCCGCGCGACGGTGCGGTTCAGTCGTACCGGTCGCCATCACGAGGGAGGTCCGCCACATGCCGTCGCTTCATCCTGCGCTCGCGCGCGCCGAGGCGTTCTGCCGGACCTACGACCTGCGTCTGCCGATCCTGATGGCGCCGATGGCCGGCGCCTGCCCGGCCTCGCTGGCCATTGCCGTCGCCCGTGCCGGCGGCCTCGGCGGCTGCGGTGCGCTGCTGATGAAGCCGGAAGCCATCGCTGCCTGGGCCACCGAGGTCCGCGCCGCGACCAACGGCGGCTTCCAGATCAACCTGTGGATTCCCGATCCGCCACCCGCTCGCGACGCCGCCCGGGAAGCCAGCGTTCGAGAGCTCCTGGCGGGTTGGGGTCCCCCGGTTGCTGCCGAGGCTGGCGATGTGACGCCACTCGACTTCGTGGCCCAGTGCCGGGCCGTCCTCGATGCCGGCCCCGCCATCGTCTCGTCGATCATGGGCCTCTACCCGCCCGAGGTCGTCGCCGAGATGAAGCAGCGCGGCATCAAGTGGCTGGCCAACGTCACTACGGTCGCCGAAGCGCGTGCCGCCGTCGCTGCCGGGGCCGATGCCGTCGTCGCTCAAGGCATGGAGGCGGGCGGCCACCGCGGCTCGTTCGAGGCCGACCGCCCTGACACCGCCCTGGTCGGTCTCTTCGCGCTGTTGCCGGCCGTCGTCGATGCGGTCGGCGACAAGGTGCCCGTGATCGCCACGGGTGGCATTGCCGATGCGCGCGGCATCGCCGCAGCGCTGATCCTCGGCGCATCCGCCGTCCAGATCGGCACCGGCCTCCTCCGGACGCCAGAGGCCAAGATCGCGCCGGCCTGGGCTGATGCCATCGGCGCCGCGCAACCGGAGGACACCATGCCGACCCGGGCCTTCTCGGGCCGCCTTGGCCGCAGTCTCGCGACCGCCTACGCGATGGCTGCCGCCGCTGCCGATGCGCCACCGCCGGCTCCCTACCCGGTGCAGCGCGGCCTCACCCAGGCCATGCGCGACGTGGCCGTCAAGTCAGGCGACATCGATCGCATGCAGGCCTGGGCCGGCCTGTCGGCCCGGTTGGCTCCGGCAGAGCCGGCGGCAGATTACATGCGACGGGTGTGGGACGAGGCGAGAGCTGTCCTCGGCGTCGGAACGTAGCACCACGGCCCATCAGCGCGGTTGCTCGGGTGGCGGGTGTCAGACGGTCTCAGCCGCTGCAGCCCGGCTCGGCTCCAGCGAGAAGCCGAGATAGCCCGCCGCAGCGACCCGCTCGCACTCCGCAGCGTAGCGGGGAAAGCCGCCGGGATACGGCAGGAACACGCGCGGCTTGCCCGGCACGTTGGCACCGAGGTACCAGGAGTCGACCGTGGCCCGGAGCGTCTCGCGTGCAAGCTCCGCCACGTGCTCCGCCCAATCGCTCTCGGCCCCGTCTGTCGGCTCGATCGTCGCAAGCTCCTGGCTTCGCAGGTGCACGAGGCAATCACTGATCCACTCCACATGCTGCTCGATCGAGGGCAGCATGTTCGTGAGCACCGACGGGCTCCCCGGCCCTGTGATCGTCAGCAGATTGGGAAAGCCGCTGATACCGAGACCGAGGTAGGCCCGCGGCTCCGCCTTCCACTTCTCGCGCAGGCTCCGCCCGCCGCGCCCCCTGATATCGATCCGCATGAGCGCGCCGGTCATCGCGTCGAAGCCGGTGGCCAATACGACGATGTCCGCCTCGTGCTCCTTCCCGTCGACGACGATGCCCGTCCCGGTGATCCGCTCGATCGGTGTGCGCGATACGTCGACCAGCGACACGTTGGGCCGGTTGAACGTCTCGTAGTAGCCGAGGTCGACGCACAGACGCTTGCCGCCGATTGCCGTCGTGGGCATCAGGCGTTGCGCCACGGCCGGGTCCGCAACGATCCCACGGATCTTCCGGCGCACGAACTCGGCCGCCGTACGATTCGCGGCCTCGTCGCTGAGGAGATCGCCGTAGGCCCCGAGAAACGTCAGGCCTCCCCGTTGCCAGCGCCGCTCGTACTCGCGCTCCCGCAACTCGGCCGGCGTCTCCACCGCCTTCTCTGGGCTCGAGTCAAACAGCACACCGGTCGGGTTCAGCTTGGCCCGCGCCCGAAGCTGCCGGTACGTTGCCTTGATGCCCGCCTGAATCGCCGGCGGCAGCGCGATGTTCCGCGCCGGCACCGAGTAGGCGGGCGTCCGCTGGAACACCGTCAAGTGACTAGCCTGCCGGGCGATGACGGGAGTCGACTGTACCCCGGACGATCCCGTCCCGATGACTGCGACGCGCTTGCCGGTGAAGTCGATGTCGTGGTGGGGCCAGTCGCCGGTGTGGTGGACCGTGCCGGCGAAGCGGTCGAGGCCGTCGATGGCCGGCCGAGAAGGCGCCGACAGGCAACCCGTCGCCATGATGCAGAAGCGGGCCGTGAACCGTCGTCCGCTCTCGCTCACCAGCGTCCAGGACTGCTCGACCTCGTCGTAGGTCGCCGCGCTGATCCGTGTCCCGAGAACGATGTCTCGCCGCAGGTCGAACCGGTCCGCGACGTGGTTGGCGTAGCTCAAGATCTCGGCCTGCGTCGCATAGCGCTCCGACCAGCACCAGTCCTGCTCGAGCTCGGGCGAGAACTGGTACGAGTACTGCGTGCTCTCGATATCGCAGCGCGCGCCGGGATAGCGATTCCAGTACCACGTCCCCCCGACGCCGTTGCCGGCCTCCACCACGAGGGCTCGAAATCCGGTCTGCCGCAGCCGGTGCAGCATATAGAGACCGGCAAAGCCGGCGCCGACCACGAGCGCGTCGAGCCTCACATTGCAGTCGTCCGCACTCATCAGTCTCTGCTCCGGCCGGTTACGCGACCATCAAGTCTCTAACGTGCGGCCTGTCGCTGAAACAAGGACTTGGCCGCCACATGTCCGAGAAACTGATGAAGGGATAGAGTTAACCGGCGGGCCTCGGCTCGCGCAGATGGTGGCACGGCGCCCCGTTTACAGGCACGATGCCTCTCGTGTCGGCATGCCTCAGCTACATCCGTGCAGCGCGGTCATGACAGGGCTCGCGCTCGCGGACTCGAAGGCTGCCTTGCCCCTAATCCCTGCCGGGAGACCCCCGTCTTCCGGCAGGCAATCCGCACGGCCCCGGCCTATGCTCGGCCGCAAGGCCGGCGCCGCCGAGGCGACGGCGCGAATGTTCTGCACAGGAGGAACCGCACGATGGACTACGGCGTCGCAATCTTTTTCACGGACTATTCGATCGGCCCCGTCGAGATGGGCCGCGCGCTCGAGGAGCGCGGCTTCGAGAGCCTCTGGGCTCCCGAACACAGCCACATCCCGCTGACCCGCAAATCGCCCTTCCCGCAGGGCGGTGACTTGCCGAAGAAGTATTACGACGTCATGGACCCGTTTGTGACGCTGCCTGCCGCAGCAGCGGTGACGACGAGGCTCAAGGTCGGCACCGGTATCTGTCTCGTCGTCCAGCGCGACCCGATCCAGACGGCCAAGTCCGTCGCCAGTCTCGACCAGATCTCGAAGGGCCGTTTCCTGTTCGGAATCGGTGCCGGCTGGAACGAGGACGAGATGGCGAACCACGGCACCACCGACTTCAAGGGCCGCTTCAAGCTGATGGACGAGCGGGTCCGCGCCATGCGCGAGATCTGGACCCGGTCCAAGCCGGAGTTCAACGGCGAGCACGTCAAGTTCGGCCCGATGATGACCTGGCCGAAGCCGATCCAGAAGCCGCTGCCCGTGATCGTCGGCGGCAACTTCCCGCACGGCGCCCGTCGCGCGATCGCCTTCGGGGACGGCTGGGTGCCACACGCCACGCGCCCCGAGTACGGCGGCGACGACGTCCTGACGAAGCTCCCCGAGTTCCGCGAGATGTGCAAGGCCGCCGGCCGCGATCCGGCGTCGATCCCCATCACCACCTTCAATACGGCGGGCGATCCCGACACTCTCAGGCGCTTCCGTGACGCCGGCGTCGCCCGCGTCGTGTTCTCGGTCCCCTCGGAGGACAAGGACAAGACCCTCGCCACGCTCGACAAGCTGGCGTCCGCCGTCCGTCAGGCGGGGTGAAGCCATGGGCAAGATCGCAACCCAGTCATTGCATCCCGAGCTCGGCGCCCGCATCACGGGCGTCGATCTGCGCAAGGACCTCGACGACGCCATGGTCGCCGACATCCGCAAGGCGGTCGACACCTACTCCTTGCTTGTCTTCCCCGATCAGCAGCTCGACGACGAGGCCCAGCTGGCATTGACCCGGCGCTTCGGCGAGCCGGAGCCGAGCCACGTGGCCAAGGGGGAAGGTAGGCTCGAGTATTTCGGCACCATCGGCAATGTGCAGCCGGACGGCACCGCGCTCGGCAACAGCCACAAGAAGACGATCTTCCTCACCGGCAACAACATGTGGCACTCCGATGCCTCGTTCAAAGAGACGCCGGCATTCCTCTCCATCATGTGCGCCTACGAGACGCCAGCGGAAGGCGGCGCCACGCTCTTCGCCTCGACGCGGCGCGCCTGGGAGCGGCTACCGGACGTGCGCAAGGCGGAGCTCGATCCATTGATCGTGATCCACGACTACGTCTACTCGCGCTCGAAGGTGGCGCCCGACGCGGTCTCACCGGCCCTGGCCGCCACGCTGCCGCCGGTGCGTCACAAGCTGGTCCGCCGCAATCCGGCGACCGGCGACAGAAATCTCTTCATCGGCTCACACGCCAAGGCGATCGAGGGTTGGAGCGAGTCCGCAAGCCGAGACCTTCTCGACGGCCTCCTCGAGGCGACGGTCGGCGAGAGCCATATCTACGGCCATCGCTGGCAACCGGGCGAGGTCGTCTTCTGGGACAATCGTTGCCTCTTGCAACGCGGCGCCGGCTACGACGCCGACAAATATCGACGATACATGCGCCAGACCCGCGTCCGCGGCGACGGGCCGACGCTGCTCGAGTGACTTGGGCGCCGCCAGGCGTGGTCGCCGGGCCACAGATCCCTCTCCGGCGGGGGGGTCGAGTGGGTGCCGTCGCATCCGCTCGCGATCCCGACGCAGGAATTCACGCACGTCCGGGAGACCCCCGTTTCACGGAATTGTCGCGGAATGACTCTACGTCGCAATTCGCAAGCCGCGCGAGCTGCTCCCGGGCATGAATTCGAATTCATCCGCGGGCAGGATTTTGCACGGCGCGCGACTTGGACCGCTCCCGATCTTTGTCTATAGTGCCTGCGGGACAACCGGGAGCAGCATGCGAGCCGGCCGCCGCAGAGGGATCGGGTCCGGCGGTCGAGACACGCACTCACAGGGGAATTCGCTTCCGGCAAGGGCTTTGAGTGGGATCGGGGGCTCGAGCGAGACGTACCGGATTCGGGTGGTTGCCGCGGGCCGGCAGCGGTCGCGCGCGCAGCGTGGGGTATGGAGAGCGTAATGAAGTGCAATCCGTGGCGTTGGCTTTGGGGGCTCATTCCAATCCTGATGCTGGGATGGATCGCAGTTCTAGCCGAGCGTGACCGCATCGAAGCCGACCTGACGAGCCGTACCAGGACGGTTCTCGAGCGCAGCGGCT
>JANRJI010000069.1:0-5052 GCA_033764055.1 Hyphomicrobiaceae bacterium | reverse complement strand
CGCCGCCACGCTGACGCGTCTGAGTCGCGTGGAGATCGCCACTTCTGTTTGACGGGCGCGGGCACGGAATGCTGTCTATGAGCATGCAACTTGTGGGCAGCGGGTGGCCCCGGGCATGCAGGGATGACGGGTAGCGCGCGTGGGGTTTTGCGCCAGGTGGCGTTGAGGAGAGTGGGACATGAATGCGTTTCGGAATCTAGTAGCCGGATTGGCACTTGCCGGGTCAGCGGTTTGTGCAGCGGTGCCGGCGAGTGCAGGTGATCACTATAACTGGAGCGGCATGTACTTTGGTGGACATGCCGGTTACTCGTGGGCTAACGTCGATTCAGGCCTCGTTTACCCTTTTGGTAATGCCGGCTCACCCACATTCGACCTCGACGGTGCTGTGGCAGGCGGCCATATCGGAGCACAGCATCAGTTCGGTCGCTGGGTCATCGGTGCAGAAGTCTCATTGACGAGCGGGTTCGACGGTCAGACGCTTACCGGAATCAATCTATTTGCACCTGGCGTCGGCGAAATGCGATCCGACATTGATTGGCTCGTCACAGCCACTGGTCGGTTAGGTTATGCCTGGGATCACTGGTTGGCCTATGTCAAGGGTGGCTACGCTGGGGCGATGGTTGAAATCTCGGCAGACGATAATGTTCCCCCCGATTGGGGTTTCGAGAGGCGGGATATGCACCACGGCTGGACCGTTGGCGTCGGCGCCGAATACCAGATTCGTGACGGTATCGTCTTGGGCCTTGAGTACAACTACGTGAACCTAAACGAAGATTTCACGTCGCCTGTCGTTGTCCTTGCGAACAATGCGCCAGTGGGCCCGAATGCTCTGATGGACATCGACACGTCGCTGCACTCCATCACTGCCCGCCTGAGCTTCAAGCTCGGCCGTCCGGAGGAGCACCACGACTCGCTGAAGTAGGGAAACCTCGTTAGCGAGTGACGAAGTCGAGGCCGCGATGCATCCGTGCACCGCGGCCTCGTCGGTTTCGTGGTCAACAAAATCCTGAGGCTGGTGCGTTCCCCGCCCTTCGAAGGAGCGGGTGCTCAGAGCCGCCGCCCCGCCCGCTCGCTACCGTGGATTGGCTCGGGAATGGATGCTCTTGTGCCGCGCGGCCTTGCTCGCGACGACCGCGCCGATGCAAGCTTGGCACGGATGACCTGAGGGAACGCGCGATGACGGCAGCCGGCAAGACTTCGGTTCAGGGCCACTTCAACATCTCGGCGAGCGAGCGCATCGTGTTCGGCCAGCCGCTGGAGCAGGCGATCCTGGCCGAAGCGGCGCGCTATGGCGCCAAGCGGCTGTTCCTGACCTCGACTCGCTCTCTTGCCCGTCTCGCCGACGGTCCCCTGCAGCGTGCGATCAAGGCGCTGGGACCCGTGTGCGTCGGCACGCACACCGAGATCGCCTCGCACAGTCCGCGCGAGGATGTGATCGCCGGCACGGCGAAGGCTCGCGCCGCGGAGGCCGACCTCCTCGTCGCGATCGGCGGCGGCTCCGTCATCGATGCCACCAAGGCCATGCTGATGTGCCTCTGGCTCGGGCTCGATTCGATCGAGGCCATGGAGCCCTATCGGGCCGGTATCGACGGGGCCGAGGGCCGCCGCGTCACTGCGCCCCCCGCCCCGATCCGCATGCTTGCCGTGTCGACCACGCTGTCAGCCTCCGAGTTCACGTCGACGGCCGGCATCACACTGTCGGCCACCAACAGCAAGCAGTCGTTTCTGCACCGCCTGATGGCGCCGCGGTCTGTGATCCTCGATCCGGCGGCCACACTCGACACGCCGCAGTGGCTCCTGTTCGCCACAGGTATTCGTGCCGTGGACCATGCCGTCGAAAGCTACTGCAACCCGCAAGCCAACATGGCCACCGAGGCCCACTCGCTGCAGGGCCTGCGCCTGCTCCACCGCAGCCTGCCGCGGATCAAGGCCGACCCGTCGAGCCTAGAGGCGCGAATGGAGGCTCAGTTCGGCATGTGGCAGGCGATCGCGCCATCGGTCTCGGGCGTCGGCTCGGGCGCCAGCCACGGCATCGGCTATGCTCTCGGCGCCACCTTCGGCGTGCCGCACGGGCATACGTCGTGCGTGATGCTGCCCGCCGTCCTCGCCTGGAATGCGACGGTCAACGGCGAGCGCCAGATGGCCCTGTCCGTGGCCATGGGCGCACCGGGCCGTCCGGCCGGGGAGCTGGTCAAGGCTCTGATCGCCGGCCTCGACCAGCCGACGCGCCTTCGCGACGTCGGAATCACACGTGACAAGCTGGACGAGATTGCGTCGCGCGCCCTGACGTACAAGCCGGTGCGCAGCAATCCCCGCCCGATCCGCACCCCGGCGGACGTCCGCGAGATCCTCGAGCTGGCATGGTGAGGCGCCTCGACCTCGGAATCGACCAGTAGGCGCGTCCAAGCGGCCGCCGCTCGGCTCCCGCCGGTCGGAGCGTGCGTGACGCGGTGTCGTAGCGGGAGGTGGACGACCGTCCGCAGGCCCGGGTGACCGCCATCGCGGGCCGGAGATAGCCTGCGACCCGGTGCGCGCCGGCTGCCGTCTCAAATCACCGTCACCCCACCTGCGCTCAGGGCCTGGAAGCGCTCCGGTGCGATGCCGGCGAGCATAAGCTCGCGCTGGAGATGGGCCGGCGGCTGGTCATGCGGCTCGGTCGTCAGCTGGAACGTGCCCCAGTGATGCCCGAGCGCATCCGCCGCGCCGCACAGCCGGAAGGCCTGGACCGCATCGGCCGGATTGAGGTGCTGGCTCTCCATGAACCACCGCGGCTCATAGGCGCCAATCGGCAGCAGCGCCATTCGTAGACCCGGAAAGCGGCCACCGACGTGGCGGAACGTCCTCCCGTCGCCGAGACCGCTATCGCCGACCGCGTAGATGCGGCCCGCCGGTGTCTCGAGGACGAAGCTCGCCCAAAGCGCGTGGTGGCGGTCGCGAGCACCGCGCGCCGACCAGTGCTGCGTCGGAACGCAATGGGCGACGATGCCGCCGAGATCGGTCGCGTCGCCCCAGTCGACGGCGCGCGTCGCCAGGTCGGGGATGGCCTCGCGCATGATGGTGTCGTTGCCGAGCGGCGTCACGATCACCGGCCGATGCCGGCGCCACAGCCGCGCGATGGTGTCCAGGTCCATGTGATCGTAATGGTTGTGGGTGACCAGCACGGCATGGATCTGGGGCAGATCGTCGAAGGCGATGCCCGGCGGATTGGCTCGGCGCGGCCCGATGAACCGGGTCGGTCCCGCCTGCTCGGCCCAGACGGGGTCTATCAGGATGTTGCGGCCGCCGGCCTGGACGAGCCAACTCGCGTGACCGACGAGCACGAGGCGGGCGGAGCCGCCGGTGACCTGTGCTGGCGGCCGGTCCGGGGGATTGGGGCTTGCCACCACGACCGGCCAGGGCGACCAGTCCTCCAAGGCGTAAAGGCGCGCGACGTCGGCGAGACCCTTGGGCGAGCGACCGCCCGGATTGTAGAAGCGTGTACCGTCGAAATGATCCGATGGAGGGCCGGAGTAGTAAGCGTTGGCCTTGCGCGGCATGAGCGTGGCCGCGCCGGCCGCTACCACCATGCCGGCGGCCAGGCTCCGCTTCAGGAAGCGACGTCGTGTCATCTCGGGCTTCTCACGCTTGCCGTGTCGAATTGCTTTGGCGGGCCCATCGCGGCAACACCATGGTCATCGCGGCCGAGGTCATCGCGGCCGGTCGGACGCCCGTCGGGGCCGGGCGGTGCCGGGACCACACTCGTCTGGCGGAGATTTAGATCGGCTGGTGCTCATCGCAAGTGAAGCGTTGGCAACCTCGACCAGAGTCGATGGCGCGCCGAGCCTGACCCGACTTAGCGCGGCGCGCGCGCAGGCTCGTCCGACGTGCCTTAATGACGAACGGTCGTATTCAGCAACGATCGTATTCGGCAGTTGTCGTCGGCACGTGACGCGCGCATTCTTTGGTGCGGCAGGGCACATGCTTCGGCATGGCTGTGCCTGGGAGAAGCCTTGAACGTGGCCGATGGAGAATTGCATGCGAATCTTGATGACTGTTGCCGTTTTATTCTCGCTGGTGGGGCTGAGCTACGTCGCCGTCTACCCGGACACGGCTGCGGCGCAGGCGAACTGCAAACCGCCCAAGCAGAAGTGCCCGCGCAATCCTCTCAGGTGCTGCTGAAGGCTCGTCCGCCGGCTGATACCCGCGTGGCACGTGTTCGCTGCGCCTCTGGGCCGGCGCGACCAGTCTGAAATGCGTAAAGGCCGCCCCGGCTTCCCGAGGCGGCCCTTCCTTCTTCGAGACCCGGAAGGCGCTTTACATCATTCCGTCCATGCCGCCCATGCCGCCGTGGCTGTGGCCGGCGTGCGCGTCCTTCTTCTTCGGCGCCTCGGCGACACCCGCCTCGGTCGTGATGAGGAGGCCGGCGATCGACGCCGCATCCTGGAGGGCGGTGCGCACGACCTTGGCCGGGTCGATGATACCCTTCTCGATCATGTCGCCGTACTCGCCCTTCTGGGCGTCGTAACCGAAGGTCGCGCCCTTCGCCTCGAGCACCTTGCCGACCACGATCGAGCCCTCGACGCCAGCGTTCTCGGCGATCTGGCGGATCGGAGCCTGGAGCGCGCGCTTGACGATCTGGATGCCGGCATCCTGGTCGTCGTTCTCGCCCTTCACGTTGATCGCCTGGGTGGCCTTGGCGAGGCACACGCCGCCGCCGGCGACGACACCCTCCTCGACTGCCGCACGGGTGGCGTTGAGCGCATCGTCGACGCGATCCTTGCGCTCCTTCACCTCGATCTCGGTGGCGCCGCCGACCTTGATCACGGCCACGCCGCCCGCCAGCTTCGCGAGACGCTCCTGGAGCTTCTCACGGTCGTAGTCCGAGGTCGTCTCGTCGATCTGGACCTTGATCTGGGAGACGCGGCCCTCGATGTCCTTCTTCTTGCCGGCGCCATCGACGATGGTGGTGTTCTCCTTGTCGATGCGGACGCGCTTGGCCTTGCCGAGCATGTCGACCGTGACGCTCTCGAGCTTGATGCCGAGGTCCTCGGAGATCACCGTGCCGCCGGTCAG
>JANRJI010000068.1:0-31794 GCA_033764055.1 Hyphomicrobiaceae bacterium | reverse complement strand
CCTCGAGGCAGATCGCGGCGTAGCGCGCGAGCGCGTGAGCGTTCGCCTTGATGCAGGTGTACGACGGCATCGCCTTGCCGATGTCGATCACGGCGCGCCACTTGGCGAACTTGGCGCCCAGGCCGACGTACTCCTTGACGCGGCCGGGCAGTCCATCGAGGCCCTCGGTCACCACCTCGCCGGGGCAGAACTGCAGCGGCTTGGTGCCGCCGTCGACCTTGATCCCTGGCAGCGAGCCCGCATCGGCGATGATCTTCGCGAGCGGAGTGCCGTCCTTGGCCTTCTGGCGCAGCGTCTCGTCATAGAGGATCACGCCCGAGATATAGCTCTTCATCGCCTCCGTCGACCGGAACAGCATCTCGCGATAGTCGCGGCGGCTGTCTGCGGTCGACTCGGTCTTGATGGAGTCGAAGCGCTTCTTGATCGTGCCGGAGCTCTCGTCGGCGGCAAGAATGCCGCGGCCAGGCGCCACCATCGCCTGCGCGACCTGCTCGAGTGTCATTGTCATTGGGCTAGCCTCCGCTGGGATCTCTGGTGAGCGTCTCGAAATCTGTGGCGCACGTCTACCGCGGAAGAACGTCTGCGGCCAAGGGGGCGGGAAAGCTCAGGTGCCGTTGCAGTGAATGGCCATCGTTCAGTTGTTGGCGATCCCTGGCTTCAGGACTGCGACGGTTCCGAGGGGATTTGACGCGGATCATTCGCCCGGCTAACCGGCCCGCCGAGACTGGCGTCGACCGCGACCGGGCATGACAGGTGGATTGATCGAATGTTTGCACTTCGCTGCGCCGTCGCGACGATTGCCTTGGCACTGGCCGGGGCGCTGGATCTCTCCGACGCCGCAGAGGCCGGTGGCGACGCGACTGCTGTCGCGCAAGGCCGCAAGATCCTGGCCGAGAGCTGCGAGCGGTGCCATGCGATCGGCAAGACCGGCGACAGCCCACTCGCCAATGCGCCGCCCTTCCGGGCGCTCCATCGCAAGTATCCCGTCGGCCATCTGGCCGAGGCCCTGGCCGAGGGCATCACCACGGGGCACGACGCGATGCCGGAGTTCATCTTTTCAACCGATGAGATTGTCGCCATTCTCGCCTATCTCGATAGCATCGCCGACGGGGCGCTCCCGCCTCGCTGATCCACGCGGCATCCGGCAGGTCGAGCCGAGGCCGAGCACGACAGGATTGAGACCCATGCTCAAGATCACACCAATCGGCGCCGCGCTCGGGGCTCGCATCGAAGGGATCGACGTCTCGAAGCCGCTGGAGCCCGCAGACAAGGGTGCCATTCTCCGGGCCTTCGGACGGTATGCCGTGCTCTGCTTTCCCCGTCAGTCGCTGTCGCCCGAGCGCCAGAAGGCGTTCGCCCGGGAGTTCGGGTCTCTGGAGGTCAATGTGGCAGCCGGGCACTACACGGTGCCCGGGCACCCCGAGGTGATGGTCCTCTCGAACATCATCGAGAACGGGAAGGCCATTGGACTGGCCGATGCCGGGCAGGATTGGCACACCGACATGAGCTATTCCGAGCCGATCGCCTTTCTCAATGTTCTTCATGCCCTCAAGGTTCCCGTGCGCAACGGCGTGCCGCTCGGTTGCACCGAGTTTCTCGACATGTGCGCGGCGTACGACGACCTGCCGGCCGCCATCAAGTCGCGCATCGACGGCCTGACGGCCACCCACGACTTCAACAAGTTCTGGGAGGAGATGCTGAAACGGCCGGGTACGCAGCGCAAGCCGCTGACACCCGAGCAACGGGCCGCCAAGCCGCCGGTCTCGCATCCGATCGTTCTGACGCACCCGATCTCGGGCCGCAAGGCGCTCTACTGCACCGTCGGCTATGTCACCAAGGTGGACGGCGTCTCGCAGGCCGAGAGCGACGAGCTGCTGACCTTCCTTTTCCAGCATCAATTGCAGGACAAATACAAATACAAGCACATTTGGGCCGAGGGCGACGTGCTCTGCTGGGATAATCTCTGGACGATGCACAACGCCATCGCGGACTATCGCCCCGACGAGCCGCGCCACATGCGCCGCTGCCAAGTGATGGCCGACTGGGTGTTCACGCCGGAGGCCAAGGCCGCGGCCGCGATCGGCGCCTAGCCCCCTGCACGACACGGCTTCGGGCGGGACAGGTCGGCTACGATCGTCTTGCGTTTCGATGCCGGAGCCATGCCGCACCGGGTGCCCCCTGGGAGGGCTGCGGGCCTGCGTGACGAGGGGCTCTCTGGAGGTCGGCCGGGCACAAAGCCTCCGCGGTTTACTTTCGCCTCTCTCCGTCGGACAGTTGGCCCGCGAACCACACGAGAGACGCGGAGGACATGCCCGTGGCCGAAGGAAAACGCCCGCTGCCGAAGCCGACGCCGGAGACCCAGCATTACTGGGACGGCGCCAAGGCCGGCGAGCTGCGCCTGCAGACCTGCAACGATTGCTCGAAGACGTACTTCCCGCCGCGGCCGTTCTGCCCGAAGTGCGGCTCGCGATCGGTCAAGGTGGTCAAGGCGTCCGGCAAGGCCAAGCTCTACTCCTACGTGATCCACGCCCGGCCCTCGCCCGGGTTCGATCCGGGTTACGCCATCGCGGTGGTGGAGCTCGCCGAGGGTCCGCGCCTGATGAGCAATATCGTCGGCTGCCCGCAAACGCCCGAGGCGCTGCAGCTCGACATGGACCTCGAGGTCACGTTCGAGAAGCAGACCGACGCCATCACGCTGCCGATGTTCAAGCCAGCCGGCACGTAGCCCTTCCCCTCTCCCCGCTCGCGGGGCAGAGGGGCGGTGTCAGGAGCGGTCGCTGGCTCGGCGCCCGTGGCTGCCCAAATGGGGGCCTCGTTACGACGGGCCTGCCAGAGTGTCGTCCCCCTCCCCTCGATGGGGAGGGGTGCCCCACACTAAGCCATAGCGTGTGGAGAGCCTCGGACAGTGTGTCCGAGCCCCGCATGTGCAATCGAAACCTTCAGAGAAGTATTCGCCATGAAGCAGAAATCCGTTGCCGTCGTCGGCGCGGCCGAGACCACCAAGCTCGGCGTCATCCCCGACATGTCGCAGATCCAGTTGCACGCGGACTGCGCCCTCAACGCCATGGCCGACTGCGGCCTGAAGCCCAAGGACATCGATGGCATCGCCACCGCCGGCGAGGTGCCGCAGGCGCTGGCCCAATATCTCGGCATCACGCCGACCTGGGCCGATGGCACGGCGGTCGGCGGCTGCTCGTTCATGCTGCACGTCCGCCACGCGGCAGCCGCCATCAACGAGGGCCTCTGCAAGACCGTCCTCATCACGCACGGCGAGAGCGGCAAGAGCCGTATCGCACCGACGCCGCGGCCGCCCTATCCCGACAGCCTCGCCGGCCAGTTCGAGGCGCCCTACGGCGTGTTCGGCCCGCCGACGATGTTCACCATCCCCGTGCTGCGCTACCTCAAGACCTACGGCATCACGCAGGAGCAGCTGGCGATGGTGGCCGTCGTGCAGCGCGAGTGGGCGGCGAAGAACCCGCGCGCCACGTTCAAGGACCCCATCACGGTCGCCGACGTGCTCAACTCGCGGATGATCGCCTACCCGTTCCGGATCCTGATGTGCTGCCTCGTCACCGACGGCGGCGGTGCGCTGATCCTCACCTCCGCCGACCGCGCCAAGGATTTCCCGCAGAAGCCGGTCTACATTCTTGGCACGGGTGAATCGGTCGAAGGGCCGATGATCAGCCAGATGGAGGACTTCACGTCGTCCAAGGCGTTCCGCGTCTCTGGCAAGAAGGCGTTCGACGAGGCCGGCATCAAGCACGCGGATGTCGACCATCTGATGATCTACGACGCCTTCGCGCATCTGCCGCTCTACGGGCTCGAGGACCTGGGCTTCTGCAAGCGTGGCGAGGCGGCGGCCTTCATCGGCGAGCGGCACTCGGCACCCGGCGGCAAGCTGCCGATCAACACCAACGGCGGCGGACTTTCCTACATGCACTCCGGCATGTACGGCATGTACGCCCTGCAGGAGAGCGTGCGCCAGATGCGCGGCATTGCGCCGGCGCAGATCCCCGGCGCGAAGATTTCCGTCTGCCACGGCGTCGGCGGCATGTTCGCCGCCTCGGGGACGATCATCTTCTCGAACGAGGCGCCTTGATGACAACGGCGGGCATCCCCGCTCTTCGCGGGGGTGCGCCGCCAAGGGCAGTATCGATGGGATGGAGCCGAGGATGGGCGCCGCAGAATTTAAGGCCTTTGAGCGAGATGGCTACTCGAACGTCGCCAGCGGATACGCCTCAATTGCCACAAGGGTTTCATCGCAAGCCCATGCGGCCCTCTTCGAGGTAGCGCGAATCAGATCGGGGTCGAGCTTGCTCGACGTTGCTTGCGGACCGGGAGCGCTAACCTCGGACGCTCTAAAGCAAGGCGCTCACGTCACCGCAATTGATTTCGCGCCCGGCATGGTTGCTCTGGCGCGCGAGGCAAATCGGCCGGTTCAGGTGATGGAAGCGGACGCCGAGCAGCTTCCCTTCGAGTCGGGTTCTTTCGACGCGGTCCTATGCAACCTCGGCATCTTGCATTTCCCGGCACCAGATCGCGCCGCAGCGGAAGCGCAACGCGTGTTGAATGCCGGTGGCGTCTATGCCTTCACGTGTTGGATGCCGCCGGTCAGCAACGCATTCATGGCTCTGATACTGGGCTCAATTCAAAAGCACGGCTCGCTCGACGTCGGCCTCCCAGACGGGCCGCCGTTGTTTCGCTTCGGCGAAGCGTCTGCCTGCACGGAGCTGCTGGCGCGCGCCGGTTTCGAGGACATCGAGACCTCGGAGATTTCAATTTACTGGCCGGCCACTAACCCAGAAGCATTCGTCCGCGACATACCTGCGAGCACGGCCCGCCTTGGCGCCTTGCTGGAACGTCAGACGGCCGCCCAGAGAGCCGCGATCGAGGCTGCGATATTGAGTGGGGCGAGACAGTTCATGACCGAAAACGGCGTGAAGGTCCCGTCGAAGCTGATGCTGGCGTCAGGGCGAAAAACCGCATGACCCACCGACCCGACAACTGGGGCTGGCGCGCCCGCATCGGCATGTTCATCGTCGGCAACGAGGCGGTGCCGGAGGCCGAGTGGTGGGCGATGGTGCCGCCGGGCTCGGGCGTCTCCATCCATGCGGCGCGCGTCACAGCCAGGGCACCCTGGGCCACATGGCGCGACGGCCGCAGCGGCGTCGAGCTCGCCGAGGACGTCGCGCGCGGCTGCCGGCAATTCGCGGCGATGCGGCTCAATGCGGTGGTGATCGGGCACAGCTCGTCGAGCATTCTGGGCGGCGAGGGTTGGGACGAGGCCATCGTCGCCGCCATGACGCCGCTGCTGGCGCCAGGAACGGTCGCCACGACCAACGGCCTCGATTGCATCGCGGCGCTAACGGCGTTGTCCATGCAGCGGCCCTTCGTCGTGTTTCCGGCTTGGTTCAACGACGCCACCGTTACAGCCGGTGTGGCCTACTACACGGCGCGCGGGTTCGCGCCTGCAGGCCATCTCCGGTACGACCCTGGCCGCAAGTGGCGCGACGTGCCGTTCGCGGATCTGTACCCGCAAGGCATGGGCTTCGAGCAGGAGACCGAGCCGCTCTACGCGCAAATCCGTGGGGCATGCCCGAGGGACGCCGACTGTGTGCTGATCGCCGGCACCGGCTTTCGCTGCGTCGGCATCATCGAGGCGCTGGAGGCGGATCTGGGCCGTCCCGTCGTGACCGCCAACCAGGCGAGCCTGTGGCACGGCCTGCGGCTGTCGGGCGTGCGTACGGGCATTGCGGGGTATGGGCGATTGCTGGGGGTCTGACAGCCCACGCGACTCTCGGGCCGTGTCGTGCCCCCCGAGGCACCCACGCGCATGACGGGGATGCTCGTTGGCCTGTGATCTTCCCGCAGATGCCTGCCGGTGCTAGCCTTCTGGAGCGAACCGATCTCGGAGACCCGCATGCTGACCCCGGCCCAAGTCGATTTCTACGCCGAGAACGGCTACCTGATGGTGCCGGATATGCTCTCGGCCAGGGAGGTGGCGGAGCTCCGCGCCGAGGTCGACGGAATCGTCGCCGACGCCGCCAAGGTGACCGGGCACACCGACATCTACGACCTGGAGGACGGCCACACACCGGCCGCGCCGCGGGTCCGGCGGATCAAGACGCCGCACAAGCATTTCGACTACTTCAAGCGGCTCGTCCGCCATCCGGGCATCACGGCGACGCTGGCGGCCCTGATCGGACCGAACATCCGCCTGCATGGCTCCAAGCTCAACATGAAGTCGGCCGGATACGGCGCGCCTGTCGAATGGCATCAGGATTGGGCGTTCTACCCCCACACCAACGACGACGTTCTGGCGACCGGCATCCTGCTCGACGACTGCGATATGGAGAATGGGCCGATGCTCATGATCCCCGGCTCGCACCGCGGGCGCATGTACGACCACCATGCCGACGGCTGTTTCTGCGGTGCCATCACGGGCGAGCTCAACCAGATCGCCTTCGACAAGGCCGTTGCGCTTACCGGCAAGGCCGGCTCGATGTCGATCCATCATGCACGCACGCTGCACGGCTCGGCGCAGAACACATCAAAGAAGCCGCGACGCCTTTTGCTGTTCGAGTATGCAGCCGCCGATGCCTGGCCGCTGATGGGCGTTTCAGACTTCAACGAGTTCAACAGCCGCATCGTGCTCGGCTCGTCGACCGTCGAGCCGCGCATCCGGCCGGCGCCGGTACGCATGCCGCTGCCGCCGGCCAAGGCACAGGGATCGATCTACGAGAACCAGCGTGGCGCCAAGGTCCGCTACTTCGGTACGCAGGCAGCGGAATAGACAAGAACGCTGAGCACCCGCGGGGCACGGCGGCACGAGAGGGCAGGAGGCGCACATGGAAATCGAATCGTTCGGCTACTTCGGCGTCCGGTCACAGAAGCTCGACGATTGGGCAGAGTACGGGCCCAAGTTCCTCGGTCTGGAGGTCGTCGAGCGTACGCCGACAACGCTCAAGCTGCGCATGGATGACCGGCGCCAGCGCATCCTCGTCTCCTCGACCGACGCGGAGGTGACCGCGTTCGGCTTCGAGGTGGCGGACGCGGCGGCGCTCGATGCGCTGGCCGGTCGCCTCGAGGCGGTGCAGGTGATGGTCCGGCGCGTAAGCGATGCCGACGCCGAGCTGCGCGGTGTCACGGCAGCGATCCGGTTCTCCGATCCGGTCGGCAACCCGATCGAGGCTTTCCACGGGCCGATCGGCATCGACAAGCCTTTCAAGCCGGGCCGTTCGATCTCGGGCTTCCGCACCGGCGCGCTCGGCATGGGACACGCCGTGCTGCACGTGAAGAAGGCCGAGGATCTGGTGCCGTTCTACCGCGACGTGCTCGGCTTCCGGGTCAGCGACTACATGATCAAGCCGTTCACGGCCTATTTCTTCCATTTGAACCCGCGTCAGCACAGCCTCGCCCTGCTGCAGACGGGACGCGACGGCATCCACCACATCATGATGGAGGTTGGCATGCTGGACGACGTGGGGCAGGCGCTCGACCTCGCCAATCTGCAGGATCGCTTGGCGGTCACCCTCGGGCGGCATACCAACGACCTGATGACGTCGTTCTATGCCCGGACGCCCGACGACTTCCTCATCGAGTACGGCTGGGGCGGGCGCCTGATCGAGCCCGAGGCTTGGACGCCATCCGAGATGACCTATGGTGGCAGCCTCTGGGGACACGATCCGGTCTCGGCGTCACCGGAGCTTCTCGCAGCGCGCCGGGCAGCCCGTGCGCGCGTCGCCGAGGACGGGCTTCGCCAGCCGGTGCAGGTGGCGGAGGGCAACTACCACCTTGGCACGAGCATCAAATGCGCATGGTGGGACGAGATGCGGCGACAGGGCTGAAGGGACCAGCCAGCAGGCGACAGCGCGGACGGATGACCGGGAACGGGCCCGCAGCCACAAGTGAAGTTTGCGGCTCGACGGTGAGTGTCTGCCCTGCTATCGACCGCGCCTCGCGCACCGTGACCGCAGATTGGCTCGATCGGCATCGGACGGCAACCGGCCCGGCATGACCTTCGCCCTTTCGAAGATCCTCTGGTTCCTGCTGCTGCCGTCGAACCTGATGGTGTTGGCCATCGTCGTGGGCCTCGTGGTGGGACTGAGGAAGCCGCACGCCCGCACGGGCTTGCGGCTCGTGGCGGTGGGCGTGACCGCGCTGCTCCTCGGAGGGGCGACGTCGCTCGGAAGCGTCCTGCTGCTGCCGCTCGAGCAACGCTTTCCGGCGTTCGAGCCGGCTGCCGGCAGCCGAGATTTTGCAGGCATCATCGTGCTCGGCGGTGCCGAGGACGGCCGCATCTCCGAGGCACGCCGCCAACTCCATCTCAACGAGGCGGCCGAGCGGATCACGGAGGGTGCGCGGCTTGCCCGGCTATTGCCGTCGACGCGTGTCGCCTTCACCGGCGGGGCCGCGCTGCCGATCCTCGGCAATGTGAGCGGTGCCGATCCCGTGGGGCAATGGTGGCAGGCGATGGGGATCGCGCCGGAGCGCATCGTCCTCGAGCCGGTCTCCCGCAACACGCACGAGAACGCCATTCTCCTTGTCGACCTGCTGAAGCCCAAGCCAAGCGAGCGCTGGCTGCTCGTCACGTCGGCTGCGCACATGCCGCGCGCGATGGGCGCGTTCCGGCGTGCCGGCTTCGACGTGACGGCGTTCCCGGTCGATTTCCGGACGACCGGCATCGGCGATCTCGTCGATCTCTCGGCGAGCCTGACGGGCGGGCTGCGTCGCGTTGACGAGGCGACCAAGGAGTGGATGGGCCTCGTCGCCTATTGGCTGCTCGGGCGGACGAGCGCCCTGTTTCCAGCGCCGCGAGCCGCATCGTCACGGCTCTGAGCGCTTGGCAACCTCAGGGCTTCCGTCCCGGCGCCTTGACCGGGCGCGGCGGGTTCTTGTTGCCGGGTGCCAGATCGCCGTCGAGGTCGAAGGTGGGGCAGCTCTTGGCGGCCAGCTGACGATTGAGCGCCTCCAGGCGGGCACGGTCGGTGCGGAGATCCTCGTCGATGCTGGCTCCATAAGCCGAGCCTCCGACGATGGGCCTCACCGTTGTCTGCGCAGCCGATGCGATCGCAGAGGGCTGGATGCGATTGCGCGCGTCGCGCATCTGCACGATCTTGATGGTGATCGAGCCGGTGAGCTGCTTGCAGTTGAGCTTCTGCTCTTGCTCGCTCAGGCTGTATCGGCCCGCCTGATCGAATCCGCCACCGCGTGGTGCCGCTGCCTTGTATTTGTCGAGGTTGGCGTCCGGCGGCGTATAGCCCGGTGCCGCCGCTGCGCAACCGCCGACGACGAGCATCAGCGCGAGAACCGTGAGGCGGCCGAGGCGCATGTGGGCTTCCCGTTGCGAATCCGTGGCAGCTGCTCTGCGCTCGGAAGTTGGCGGGGTTGCGGCGTGCCCGCAACCCGCTGGCCCCGCCAGCCGGCGTTTTCCCCCGATCGAAGATGGGCTAGTATCGGCGCGAACCGGCTCCAGCCATCCAGGAAGGGTTTCATGCCGCAACAGATCACCAACGGCTTCAAGAAGATGCTCGAAGCCGCCAAGTCGCAAATCGAGGAGATCGAGGCCGCGGACGCCGTGAAGCTCGCTGGGCGAGACGACGTCGTGCTGGTCGACCTGCGCGATCCGCGCGAGCTCGAGCGCGAGGGCAAGGTTCCCGGTGCCTTCCACTGTCCGCGCGGCATGCTGGAGTTCTGGATCGACCCCGAGAGCCCTTATCACAAGCAGCAGTTCGCCGAGGACAAGAAGTTCGTGTTCTTCTGTGCGGCTGGCTGGCGCTCGGCACTCTCGGCCAAGACGGCGCAGGACATGGGGCTGAAGCCCGTCGCGCACATCCTCGGCGGCTTCAAGGGCTGGAAAGAGGCTGGCGGTCCGGTCGAGGCCTACGAGATGAAGCATCCGAAGAAATAGCGGTGGTTGAAGTCCTCTCCGGCAATGGCCGACCGGAGGCAACCCAGGATCGCGCACGCCGGGCACAACCTGCCCGGCGTGGAGCGGGAGGATCGCCGTCCCGTCGTCGAGGCGATGCGGTGGGTAGAGGGCCATCGGCCGGCTGCCTTTGTCGCGCCATCCGAATCAGGCGATAGGTGGCGCTGAAGGCGATCAAATCGCCATCGGCGAGGCAGCCTCATGACCCAGCGGACGACCGAGCGACGCCGCAACGCGGCCGCGACCGACAATCCCGACACGCTCCACAATCCTTCGACCCCGTCGGTCAAGCCACCGGTTGCCGTCAGTCGGGCGAGCCGGACGAAGCCTGTGCGGCAGTTCGAGAAGAAGGTGATCGCGCTCGTCTACGATTTCGACGGTACGCTCTCTCCGAAGCCGATGCAGGAGTATACGTTCCTGCCGAAGATCGGCGAGGATCCGAAGGCGTTCTGGGCGGAATCGAATCGCATCGCCAAGGAGCAGGGCGCCGACAGCCTGATCACGTACATGCACCTGATGTACAAGAAGGCGAAGGCGCGCAACGTCCGCATTGACCGCAACGATCTGGTGGCGCTCGGTCGCGACGTGGAGCTCTACCCCGGTGTCGAGACTTGGTTCGACGAGATTGCCCAGTACGTGACGATCGCCGCCGAGAGCCATGGAATAACGCTCCGCCACTACCTCGTCTCGTCGGGTCTCACGGAGATCATCGAGGGCACCAGCATCTACCCTCGGTTCCATAACGTCTTCGCATCGGAATACTGGTTCGATGCCTACGACCTGCCCTATCCGAAGCGGGTCATCACCGACACGGGCAAGACGCAATACCTGTTCCGCATCAACAAGGGCGTCGAGAACCTCGGTCACTCGATCAACGACCACATGCCCGAGGGCGCGCGGCCGATCCCGTTCTCCAACATGATCTATTTCGGAGACGGAGACACCGACGTGCCGTCGATGGCGGTGATGCGCAAGAACGGCGGCTATGCCGTCGCCGTGCACGGCCCGGGCAAGCAGCGCCAGAAGTGCGTGGACCTGTTCAAGGCCGGCCGCTGCGATTTCTTCGCGCAAGCGGACTACAGGCGCGGCTCCGACCTGTTCCGGCGCACGTGCCTGCTGCTCGACCGCATCCTTGCCGATATCCGCGTGCGCGAGGAGATGTGGCGGCTGGAGCAGGGCGTGAAGGGGTGACGTTTGTCGTCCTCGGGTTGCGTTCCAGGTCCACCTAATTCTCTGTCTCCGAGCGCAGCGATCGCAGCAGGCGATTGCGGGAGATCCGTGGGCTTCGCCCGTCTCGCCCGTCTGAAGGCCCGGACCTTCGCGCGTCGCGTCACGCCTCGGTTCGTCCGGCGAACCCAGTCGGCGATCGGGGTCATGCACTGAATGGCTCGGGGGCTTGTTCCGAAGCCCCGCCTCTGTTTGCCCGAAAGCACATCGCGAGGGGCGGCCGGGCAGCACGGTCTCGAGCCGCGTCCATCGTTTGCGGGCGAGCCGCCCGTTTCGGTCACACCGCCGCCAGCCCCTTCAACGCCCGCACCGATCTGCGCGTCGCAGCGGCCGGCTCCGTTGGCACGTGCGTCTCGACGACGAACGTGATCGGGCGCGACCTGGCCGCCCCGTAAATCGGCTCCAGCAGCAGGCGGAACGGAATGTCGCCCTCGCCGAGGGCTACCATCCGCCCTTTCGCCTCGCTCCAGTCCTTGAAATGCAGCTGCTCGACGAACGGCGTGACGGCCTCGATGTCGGCCTCGCCCGGCCTCGCGCGCCGCCATGCGTTGGGAATGTCGAGCAGCGCCCTGAGCCGCGGATGCCGCCAGCGGTGCATCGCCGAGACCAGATCGGCCACCGAATGGAAATTGCAAACGTGCTCGTTCTCGACGTGCAGCGTCGCATCGTGGCGCTCGGCCAGCCGGATCAGCTTTTCGTAGTCGCCGTCGAGCTCCGCCAGCTCGAAGCCGTCGTGCTTCAGCAGCGAGAACACGCGCAGATTGCGTGCACCGAGGATTTCGGCGCAGCGGAATGCGTCCTCGTAGAGCTGATCGTGGCTGCGGCCGCCGGCATCGAAGCCGAACTGGTCCCCCATGTCGGCCGTTGATCGCCCGGGGGCCGGCCATTTCAGCAGCGGCGTCGCCAACGTTCCGACCGTCAGACCGGCGTCTCGAATCTGGCGGGCCGCCGCCCGCTGCGCCGCCACGTCGAGCGACAGGACGTTGACCCCGCCGATCGAGCGTACGTCCACCGTCGTCAGCCCCTCCTCGGCAGCGAGCCGCAAGGCGGCGTCGAGCTCCGGCGCAACCTCGTCGGTGATCAGCGAGACGGTGATCGGCATCGGAGCCTCCAGGCGACGTTCGGGCGCGCGGACGTCCACGCCCGCGCAGTCTATGCCTTGCGCCCATCGCTCGCAGCGGAATTGCACGGGGGCCCGCGCCGCCCGCTCCCGGCATGTTGCGACCGGCGGTCCATCTGTCCGTATCCGCCAGGGACAGGCACGAACGGGCCCCTCGCGCGGCTCACCGGCGGTTGTATCAGTGTGATCGCCTACACACTGGATTGACGATTGACACCTCGCGGCTGCCTCCCCATAAACCACCCCGCGCGCCGATCCGCAGAGGACCGGTGCGCACCCCAGCGCAGTCTGCTAGTCTAGCGGCCTTGCGGTTCCCCGATGCCACGGCAGACGGGCCTCCGCGCGCGATGGAGAGGTGCCCGAGTGGCTAAAGGGGACGGACTGTAAATCCGTTGGCTTCGCCTACGCTGGTTCGAATCCAGCCCTCTCCACCAATTCCGATTGGATCGGTGAGATCACGTTCCTGGACCGTCATCCCGGCGGAGGAGCCGCCCCGCAGGTGCTCGTGCGAGCGGGGTCTAGCGCGGGACAGTCCGCAAGACGGAATATCCAGCGCCGAGCGCGCCCCTAGAGCGGGGTGGCCCGGGCCGGCGGCACTATGGCAGGCGCCGGCGCATCGGCGTCGCTGCGTCGTGGCCTCACAGCCATCTGCTCGACGCGGGCCAACGCCTCCATGACGGCCTGGCGCTCGAGGTGGGGCAGCATGTGGCCGACGTCCTCGATGACCTCGAGCGCGGCGTGGGGCATGTCGCTCACTGCCCGGGCCGAATGGCGATCTGTATCCACCAGCCTGTCCTCGCCCCCGGCCAGAAGCAGAACCGGACAGCCGATGCGATGATAGTCGCCGCAGAGCCGGCCGGCTGCGGAGACCAGCATGGCGTTCTCCTCGCTCACGGCCTGGAGCTGCGACGGCCGCGCCGCCAGGGCCGTCGGAAACTGCTTCTCGAACTGCTCGGTCACGGCGTTCGGCGCGAACACTTTCTTGATCACGACGGGAGCCAGGACCCGCGTGATCGGCGGCCCGATGGTGTGGCGGATCAAGCTGCCGACGACGGGCAAGGCGAACAAGCCGAGTGCCGCGTCGGCCCGCGTCTCCGGATAGTAGAAGCCGGAGATCAGCACCATGCCGCGAACGGACCCGGGATGGCGGATTGCGAGCGCCGTCGCGACCAGCGTACCCCAGGAGTGCGCCATCACAAGCGCCGGCACGGCGTTCATCGTCCCGAGAAGACTGGCAATGAGATCGGCCTGCCTCTCCGGGGGCCACGGGTCTCCGTCCCTGCGCGTGTGGCCGAAGCCCGGCCGGTCAGGAACGATCACCCTGTGCCGCTCGGCTATGGCTCCGATCAGCCCCGTGGCAGCGACCTCGCGCGTCGAGCCGCCGTTGCCATGGAGATAGATGACCGGCGCACCGCTGCCGCGCTCGACGACGTGCATGCGCAGCCCGCCGGCCTCGACGAAGCGTCCCTCGGGCGGATGCTGATGCTCGGCAGTTCGCGCCCAAAGTTGATTGAGCGCTGCAGCGGCGCCACTCGCGGCGGCTACTGCCGTGATCCTGCGTGCCAGTGTCATTGCGGGTCCCTCGGCTCGAAGCCAGGAGCCCGCGTGATGCGCAGCCCTGCTGGCAGGTCGCTCGGGCGACCTCGACAGGGCAACGCCACCCCGGACGCGTTGTTCCGGCTGTCGCCCGGCGCCCAGGCCGTCAATGCCCCGCGCCGAGCCCCATCCGCGGCGTCGGCCCCGCGGCCCCACCACCCAGTGCCTCGCGAATTCGCTTGGAATTGAAGCCGGCATGCGGGCCAGCGCCGTCGTCGGCAGGTCCGGCGGCGGGCAAGGCCGGAGCCCCGGGCAAAGGCTGCCCCGCGGCCCAACGGCCCGCGCCCGCCAGCGCAGGCGGCGGCCCCGGCTGGGCTGGCTCCTCTGCCAGCATACGCGCCAGGAAGGCAGGGTCGATCGGCTCTGCCGGTCGGCGAGCTGCGGGCAGTGAGGGCCGTTTACGCTTCGGGGTTTGGGCGGCAGCCTTGGGCGGCATGGCGGGAGCACCCTCTGCTTTCGACCCGGGAACGATCGCCGCGGCCGCTCGCTGCGTTGGCTCGGCGCGGCCAGCTCCCCCGCCCGACGCAGGCCCGCTGCGGGCGAGTGGAACGCGGGGCATGGTTGCCACCGCCGGTGCTCCGGAACCAGCGGGCTCCTCGCGCATCGGATCGATGGCCGGCAGCGGGCGCGGCGCGAGCCCCTCGTGGGCCGCCGCCATGATCGTGCGCCACGTTTCGGCCGGCAGACCGCCACCGGCGACGCGGGTCATGGGCGTCCCATCGTCATTCCCGAACCAGACGCCTCCGACGAGATGCGCCGTGTACCCGACGAACCAGGCGTCGCGGAACTCCTGCGTCGTGCCCGTCTTGCCGGCGGCCTGGTGGCGCGGCAGCGCCGCCCGGCGCCCGGTGCCGGAAACGATCACGGCATTGAGCATCGTGTTCATGACGCCCACCGTGTCGGGGGATACGACCATGCGCGGCAAGCTCTTGTCCCGCTCGTAGACCGCCGGCCCGTCGCCGATACGCACGCGCGTTATGGCATGTGGCTCGATGCCGGCGCCGCCCGCGGCGAGCACGCCATAGGCGCCGGTCAGCTCCAGCAGGCCGACCTCCGACGTGCCGAGCGCCATCGAGGCGTCGGGTCTGAGCTTCGTGGCGATACCGAGCCGGCGCGCCACGGCAGCCACCTTCTCGCCACCCACCTCCTGCTGCAGGCGAACGGCCACCGTGTTGATCGAATGGGCGAGCGCGCTACGCAACGTCACCGGCCCACGGTAGCGCCCGTCCTCGTTGCGCGGCGACCAGCCGCCGAGGTCGATGGGAGCGTCGGCGATCACGGTATCGGCGCCCATGCCCTGCTCGACCGCCGCCAGGTAGACGAGCGGCTTGAACGCGGAGCCTGGCTGCCGGCGTGCCTTCACCGCCCGGTCGAACTGGCTTTCCGCGAACGATCGGCCGCCGACCAGCGCCCGGATGCCGCCGGACGTGTCCAGCACGACCAGCGCCGCCTGACCGGCGCCGGCTGCCTGGCCCTCCCGGGCCAGCATCGCCTCGACCGTCGCCTGGGCGCGCTTCTGCAGCCCCGCGTCGATCGTGGTTTCCACGAGGATTTCCTTGCGCCCGAAACTGGCGATCGGGGGCAGGCGGTCGAGGACGTAGTCGACAGCGTATTCCAGGCCCGTGGGACGCCGACCTGCTTCAGGATCGGCGAACCGAACCGAATGCCGGATGGCTGCCGCCTCGGCGACGGGACTGAGCAGGCCAGCCGCGCGCATGGCCCTGACCACGACGCGCGCCCTTGCCCGCGCATGACCCGGGTTGGCGAACGGCGAGTACTTCGAAGGCGCCTTGAGCAGTCCCGCGATCACCGCGGCTTCGGCTACCGTCACTGCCCGCGCCGGCTTGTCGAAGAAGCGTCGCGCCGCTGCCTCGACGCCATAGGAGCCGCCGCCGAAGTAGACCCTGTTGAGGTAGAGCTCGAGGATCTCCTTCTTCGACAGGCGCAGCTCCAGCCAGACCGCCAGCACCAACTCCTCGAGCTTGCGGTTCAAAGTCTTGTCGGTGGTGAGAAACAGGTTCTTCGCCAGCTGCTGGGTCAGGGTCGAGCCGCCCTGGACGTTCCGGCCGGCCCTCAGGTTGGCGAAGAAAGCCCGCACGAGCCCGCTCGGATCGAGGCCCCAGTGCTCGAAGAAGCGGCGATCCTCGATCGCGATCACTGCGTTGACCAGGTGGCGCGGCAGCCGGTCGAGAGGCACAAAATCGTTACGCTCCCCGCGCTGGGCCATGACGGAGCCGTCCCGGGCGAGCACGCGCACGGTGGGACCGGCCTCGTTGATCGACAGCGCCCGCGGATCGGGAAACCGGATCGTGTAGCGAATCAGTTGGATGGAGACGCCGATCGACAGCGCGACGAGCGAATAGCCCGCAATGATGCCGGTCGTCTGCAGCCAGCTGCGGCGCGCCTTGCTGGATGCGGCGCCCGTCTTGCCATTGGCATCGGCGCCGACGCCGTCCGGTTGGCTCCCTGCCATGCCGCTCCGATGCCCCCTCGCATACACACCGGGCGGCCCACGTGCCCATGGGTCTCGCCCTGGCAAGGAAATAGCAATCAAGGTTTAATGTGCGTTTAAGACCGTGCGGACGAGGAGCATTTCGAGCGCGTGCGAGGCACCGTTGCGCAGAGTGCTTCGGTTTGCGCTGCATGGTGCGATCGGCGAAAGTCGATGGAAGATCGCCGAAGCGCTAGGAGGCGCCTATGCTCAGCTACCGTGTCGTCACGTTCGGAGCACCGCTCGAGCGCCAGGAGGAGTCGACGCCGGTGCCGAAAGGCCGCGAGGTGCTGATCCGCACGACCGGTTGCGGCGTCTGTCACAGCGACGTCCACCTCCACGAGGGCAGTTTCGACCTCGGTAGCGGCCGCAAGGTCGATATGAGCCGCAGCCTCGGCCTGCCACGCACCCTCGGGCACGAGATCGTTGGCGAGGTGGTGGCGGTCGGCGAGGGCGTATCTGCCGCCGAAGCTCCCATGGGCGCCCATCGTGTCGTGTTCCCATGGATCGGCTGCGGCACCTGCCCGCTCTGCATGTCCGGTGACGAGCACCTGTGCAACCAGCCGCGCGCCCTCGGGGTCAATCGCGACGGGGGCTATGCGAGCCATGTCCTCGTGCCCGACCCGCGGTACTTGTTCGCCTTCGACGGTCTCGACGAGGATCTCGCCTGCACCTATGCCTGCTCCGGCCTGACGGCCTACGGTGCACTCAAGAAGGCCGCCGAGGTGGTCCGCAACGGCGGCGACCTCATGATTATCGGCGCCGGCGGGGTCGGCCTTTCCGGCGTCCGCATGGCCGAAGCTGTCACCGGCGTAAAGCCGATCGTCGCCGACATCGACCCTTCGAAATGGCCGGCCGCCCGCGAGGCCGGCGCCCGCGACATCATCGATCCGCGCGATCCCGAAGCCGGCAAGGCTCTTTACCGCATGACCGGCGGTGGCGTGGCAGCAGCCATCGACTTCGTCGGCGCGGCGGCCTCGTTCACGTTCGGCTTCAATGCGCTTCGCAAGAGTGGCCGCCTGGTGGTGGTCGGTCTGTTCGGCGGCTCGGCGTCGCTGCCAGTGCCGATGATACCGCTCAAGAATGCGACCGTCATGGGCTCCTACGTCGGCAATCTCGAGGACATGCGGGAGCTGATGTCGCTGGCCATGAGCGGCAAGGTGCCTGGTCTGCCGATCGCGACCCAGCCGCTCGCCGAAGCCGGCTCTGTTCTGGCGCGCCTCGGCGAAGGCAAGATCGTAGGACGCGTCGTCTTGAGGCCGTGAGGCGAGGCGGTTCCACCTCCGATTTGACCGCCTCGATCGACGATACGGCTCCCCGGACGAAGCGAGGCGCCGGACGCGGCGAGTGGAGATCCGGGGGCTTCACACGGTCGAGACGGGGGAGGTTCCCGGCTCTCCGCAATCGCCTGCTGCGATTGCTTCGGCCGGGAGACCGTGATTGGCATGTCCCTCACCGGACACCCTCGGGACACGCCGAATGGCTCAGCGGAAGCGGGCGTTGATTCCCTCGAGCGCCTTCGAGCCGGGGCACAGCTCCGAGATCGGGATCTCATTCAGCGCCCGATCCGGTGTCGCCAGCACATCGTGCAGGTCCTCGCCTGCCTCGTTGACGTAGAGGAGGCCGGTGGCAACCTGTCCCTTCGATGCATTCCGGCGGATCGTCAGGATCGCCTCGTCCGGATCGCGGAAGTCGTGGCCGCCGTCGAGCTTGTTCAGCAACAGCTTCGAGCCGTCGTGCAAGGTCACCGCGGCGGTCGTGCCCTCGGCATAGGAGACCGTGATCTCCTCCTTCGGCTCCACGTAGTCGAGCTTGTTCTCCGACGCCATGTTGTGGGCGCGCACGTAGTCGAAGCTCTTGGTCGACGTCGGATGGTTGTTAAAGGTCACGCAGGGACTGATCACGTCGAGGAACGCGAAGCCCTTGTAGCTGATCGCCGCCTTGATCAGCGGGATGAGCTGCTTCTTGTCGCCCGAGAACGAACGGCCGACGAAGCCGGCACCGAGCTGGATCGCCATCTGGCAGAGGTCGATGGCATCGAACGGATTGGCCTCGCCCTTCTTCGATGGCGACGTTTTGTCGTTGGTGGCCGAGAACTGGCCCTTGGTCAGGCCATAGCAGCCGTTGTTCATGACGATGTACGTCATGTTGAGCTTGCGACGGACGGCATGCGCGAACTGGCCGAGGCCGATCGAGGCCGTGTCACCGTCGCCCGAGACGCCGATGTAGACGAGATTCTTGTTGGCCATGTTGGCTCCGGTGGTGACCGACGGCATGCGTCCGTGCACAGAGTTGAAGCCGTGGCTGCGGCCGAGGAAATAGGTCGGCGCCTTCGACGAGCAGCCGATGCCTGAGAGCTTGGCGATCCGGTGCGCCGGCAGGTCCATCTCGTAGCAGGCCTCGATGATGGCCGCCGTGATGGAATCGTGCCCGCAGCCGGCGCAGAGCGTCGACATCGAGCCCTCATAGTCGCGGTGCGTGAGGCCGAGCGCGTTGCGCGGCAGGGCAGGATGATAGGCGATGGGCTTGGCGATGTAGGTCATGGGGCTCTCTCCCAGGGTATTGGCGGCGAGCGCCGGGCTCACTCGATGGGTGTGAAACGGTAGATGTCGCGGAGCGGGATCGAGGCATCGATGGCGGCAAGCTCGATGCTCTCACGGAGGCCCCTGCTTGTGTGCTCGATCCAGCCGTCGGCGCGGGCGTAGCACACGGCTTCCGCTCGTTCCGTCGAGATCGTCACATAGTGCTGACAGTTCGGGATGCTCGCGTAGACGCGGCGGCGCCAGGCGCGGTCGGTCTTGGTATTCGACCTCGACAGAATCTCGAGCACGACCAGCGCATCCTCAGAAACGTGCGATCCGCGGCCAGGATGCTCTTTCACCATGACATCTGGCTGCGGCAGACTGTTGGGAGAGACCGGAACGATCGTGCCGACACCGACGAGAGGAAACCAGCTTGCCCGGGTTTCCGTCTTCCGGTTGGCGAGCCAGGTTACGACGTTCGTCACGATGAACTGATGCCAGTCCGTCGGTGACGGGCTCATGAAAGCCACCCCCTCGATCAGCTCCCAATGACCGCCGTCAGGACGTTCCCCGGTAAAGGCGAGAAACTCCTCGATCGTCATTTGGTCTTTTTCGGCAAGCTTCGTGGGCATCGCCATGACTCTCGGGATTATTCCGCCGCCTGAGCCTTGGCCGGCTGCAGCTGCTTCAGCACGGCCAGGCGGACGAAATCGGCGGTCATCGGGGTGCCGTCGTAGTTGAGCATCGCGATCAGCTTCTCCTGCGGCACCTCGGCCTCGGCCATCAGCAGCTGACGCATCTGGGCGTCGCGGTTCTGCTCGACGACGAAGATGCGGTCGTGCGCCGCGCAGAAGGCCCTGACCTCCTCCGTGAAGGGAAAAGCCTTGAGCCGGAGCGCGTTCACCTTGACGCCATCCCTCTCGAGATAGTCGAGCGCCTCGAGCACCGCCGGGCGATTAGCACCGAAATAGATCAGTCCCGTCTTGCCGGCCGGATCGCGGGTCAGGATTTCGGGCTTCGGAACGAGCGTGGCGGCTGTGTCGAACTTCTTGCGGATGCGGTCGAGGATTCGCGCGTGGATACGGCCGTCCTCGGTGTAGCGCGCGTACTCGTCGTGGCTGGTGCCGCGCGTAAAGTACGAGCCCATCGTCTCGTGGGTGCCCGGCAGCGTGCGGTAAGGGATCGCGTCTCCGTCGATGTCGAGATAGCGGCCCCACGGCTTGCCCTTCGCCTTGGCGAAGCCCTCGAGCTCCTCCTTCGTGAGCACCTTGCCACGATCGAACGTCCGGCTGTCGTCCCACGTGAAAGCGTCTGTCATCCAGTCGTTCATGCCGATGTCGAGATCGGACATGACCATCACCGGCGTCTGCAGCCGCTCTGCGAGATCGAACGCGTCGGCGCTCATCGAGAAGCACTCGGTCGGATTGGCCGGGAACAGCAGCACGTGCTTGGTGTCGCCGTGGCTGGCGTAGGCGCACGAGATGATGTCGGGCTGGCCAGTCCGCGTCGGCATGCCCGTCGATGGTCCGCCGCGCTGGATGTTGTAGAGCACCACCGGGATCTCGGCGAAGTAGGCAAGGCCGAGGAACTCGCTCATCAGCGAGATGCCCGGCCCCGACGTCGCCGTGAATGACCGCGCGCCGTTCCAGCCACCGCCGATGGCAACACCGATTGCCGCCAGCTCGTCCTCAGCCTGGACGATGGCGTAGTTGCGCTTGCCGTCCTTCGCGACGCGGAAGCGCTTGGCATGCTTCTCGAAGCCTTCGGCCAGCGAGGTCGAAGGCGTGATCGGATACCATGCACAGACGCTGGCACCGGCATAAACAGCACCGAGGCCGGCGGCCTCGTTGCCAGTCACCATGATCTTGCCCTTGGCGCCCTCGGCGTGGCGCACCTTGATGGGCAGGGGGCAGGCGAAGTTCTCCTGCGCGTACTCGCGCCCGATCTGCACCGCCTGCATGTTGGCGGCGAGCAGCTTCTCCTTGCCCTTGAGCTGGTCGCCGACGACCGTCTCGAGAACCTTGACATCCATGTCCAGGAGCGCCGTCAGCGCGCCGACATAGACCATGTTCTTGAACAGCTGCCGCTGGCGGGCGTCCTTCCAGATCTTGGCGCAGATCTCGGCGATCGGCAGGCCCAGCACCGTGATGTCGGTGCGCTGCCACAGGCGCGGCATCGTCGAATCGTAGAGCAGCCAGCCGCCCGCAACCACCTCGGCCACGTCGTTGCCGTAGGTCTGCGGGTTCATGGCGACCATCAGGTCGATGCCGTCCCGACGCGCGATATATCCGGCCTCCGACACACGCACCTCGTACCAGGTCGGAAGGCCCTGGATGTTCGAGGGGAATATGTTCTTCGGCGACACCGGGATGCCCATGCGGAACAGCGTCTTGGCGAAGATCGTATTCGCCGAGGCGCTGCCCGAGCCGTTGACGGTCGCGAACTTGATGACGAAATCGTTGATGCCGCTCATTCGAATTCAGCCCTGGCTTTGCCGGTCGGGGTCAGACCCCGCTCCAGGCGCCCTGCGTTGTGCTACGGCGCGGCACGGCGGGGTCTGACCCCGGCACTGCCGGCGCGCCGCTCCTCATCCCAGATAGGCGTTGTGATGCGTCGTGCAGGCCTTGGCGGCTTGCGCCTCGACGTAGAAAAATTTCTGCATGTCCCAAGCCCCCGTCGGGCAGCGCTCCGCGCACAGGCCGCAATGCAGGCAGACGTCCTCGTCCTTCGCCATGATACGGCCGGTCTTCAGCGTGTCGGAGATGTAGAGATCCTGTGATTTGTTCAAGGCCGGGACGCGTAGAGCCTGACGCAGCTCGGGCTCAGCATCGTTGTCGATGAAGTTGATGCAGTCGACCGGGCAGATGTCCATGCAGGCGTCGCACTCGATGCACAGCGAGCCCGTGAACACGGTCTGCACGTCGCAGTTCAGGCAGCGCTCGACCTCCTTCGCCGCCAGCTTGTCGTCGTAGCCGAGCTCGACCTCGAGCTTCAGGTTCCTGATCGAGGTCTTGAGATCGGCGTGGGGCACCGCCACGCGATTGGTGCCCGCGTAGTCGTTCGAGTAGGACCACTCGTGGATGCCCATCTTCTGCGACACGAGCGTGGTTCCGGGGCCTGGCCGCTCGTCGAGCGAGCGGCCGTGGCAGAACGCATCGATCGAGATCGCGGCCTGATGGCCGTGGCTGACGGCCCAGATGATATTCTCCGGTCCCCACGCCGCATCACCGCCGAAGAAGACGCCGGGCCGCGTCGACATGAACGTTTTGCGGTCGACCTTCGGCATGTCCCACTCGCCGAACTCTAGGCCGATGTCGCGCTCGATCCACGGGAAGGCGTTGTCCTGGCCGATCGCCATCAGCACATCGTCGCATTCGATGGTGACCAGTTCGCCGGACGCCTTGAGCTGTGGCCTGCCCTTAGCATCCACGCCCGTTTCGATCATCTTCTCGAAGACGACGCCGGCGAGCTTGCCGTCCTTGATCACGAACGACTTCGGCGCGTGGTTGTCGAGGATCGGAATGCCCTCGTAGACCGCGTCCTTGATCTCCCAGTCGGAGGCCTTCATCACCTTGCGCGGGCTGCGGACTGTGACGGTCACGGCCTCGGCGCCGAGTCGCAGCGCCGTGCGGCAGCAGTCCATCGCGGTGTTGCCGCCACCGATGACGACGACCCGCTTGCCAATCTTGTCCACGTGCCCGAAGGCGACCGACGTCAGGAAGTCGATGCCAATGTGGATGTTCTTGGCGGCCTCCCGGCGCCCGGGGATCTCGAGATCCTTGCCACGCGGCGCCCCAGTCCCGACGAACACCGCGTCGAAGCCTTCGGCCAGCAGCACCTTCAGGCTCTTGATCTCTTGGCCGAACCGGGTCTCGACGCCGAAGCCGGTGATGAGCTCGACCTCCTCGTCGAGCACTTGCTCCGGCAGGCGGAACGACGGGATATTCGTGCGCATCAGGCCCCCGCCCTTTGGGTCCTTCTCGAAGAGCACGCAGTGGTATCCGAGCGGCATCAGGTCGCGTGCCACCGTCAGCGACGCCGGGCCAGCCCCGATCAGCGCTACGCGCTTGCCATTCTTCAAGGGCGGAATCTCGGGCAGGAAGGCGTCGATCTCGCCCTTGTAGTCCGCCGCCACGCGCTTCAGGCGGCAGATCGCTACCGGCTCCGCATTCTTGCGCGACGGATCCTTGGCATTGGTCTCGTCGCTGGTCTGAATGCGCCCACGACGGCAAGCCGGCTCGCATGGGCGATCGCAGACCCGGCCGAGAATGCCGGGAAACACATTGGATTCCCAGTTCAGCATGTAGGCCGCCGCATACCGGCCCTGCGCGATCAGCCGGATGTACTCCGGCACCGGGGTGTGCGTCGGACATGCCCACTGGCAGTCGACCACCTTGTGGAAATACTTGGGGTTGGAGATGTCCGTCGGGGCCATGCGGCCTCGGGCCCGCGCTGCAACCTCGCTCGCCTGCATCACGCTCGCTTCCCTGGATTGTTCCTGGTACCTGGAGCACTACCCGGCCGCGTCGGCACGAGCATTCCTGGCACCGTGCATCGCTTCCCCGCTTACCGGCGGACCAGCCGCCTCGCCCGGCCGGAGTCGCGCGCACAGGACAGGGTAATAGCGGTCAAGTGGCAGGCACGGCAACGAATTGTGTTGCGGCAGTGCACAATAAGTGCAGCGCCGGGATAACTTCGGTGGTCGGCGCGCCGCGCCATGCTCTTGACATGCCCGTGCGCCAATGGGTCGTGTTGCCATCCGGCCACGCTTGACCTAGCAGACCCGCATGTCCCGAACCGCATCATTCGCCGAGCGCCTCGCCAATCCAACGCAGTTCATGGCGTTGTCGGGGCGCCTGCTGCCGTGGGTCTCCGTGCTGGCCGCCCTGCTCGTCGGCTGGGGCCTGTGGCTCGCATTCATGGCGCCGCCCGACTACCAGCAGGGCCACACCGTCAAGATCATGTTCATCCACGTGCCGTGCGCGTGGCTGGCCATGGCGACGTATATGCTGGTCGCCATATCGAGCGCCGGGTTGTTGGTCTTCCGCCATCCCCTCGCTGACGTGTCGGCGAAGGCGGCGGCGCCCATCGGCGCGGCCTTCACCCTACTGGCCCTGGTCACCGGATCACTTTGGGGCAAGCCGATGTGGGGCGCCTATTGGGCCTGGGATGCGCGGCTGACCTCCGTCCTCATCCTGTTCTTCCTCTACCTCGGCCTGATCGCATTGCGCGCGTCGCTCGACGACGAGACGCTGGCCGCCCGCCTGACGGCGCTTCTCGCCCTCGTCGGCGTGGTGATCCTGCCGGTGATCAAATTCTCGGTCGACTGGTGGTGGACGCTGCACCAGCCGTCGACCCGATTTACCCAGACCCTCGATCCTGTCTTCCGGACGCCGTTGCTGGTCATGGCCGCCGGTTTCACCCTGCTTCTGGTCGTCTTGCACATGAAGGCGATGCGCAACGAGATCCTGCGCCGCCGCGTCAAGACGATGACCCTCAGGGCGGTGGAGCGGGCGGGACGGCCGGCCCACAGTGTGGTTGCGGAGTAGCCGATGGATCTGGGTCCTCACGCGGTCTTCATCTGGCTCTGCTACGGTGCCGTTGCGATCGTGGTCATCGGCTTGATCCTCGTTCAGCATCTCGAGGGCCGCCGTCTCGCCCGTCAACTCGCCGATCTCGAGGCTGCCGGCATGCGCCGCGTCGCGTCCCCGGCCGATGGCGGAGGAGGCCTATGACCAACATCCGCGAGCCCGCGCCGCCGTCCGAGCGCACAGTTCCCCCGGCGAGCGGCGGCAGCGGAGCGCCGCGCCGCCGGTTGCTGGCGGTGCTGCTTCCGGTTTTCATCTTCGCTGCCGTCGCCGGCATGTTCGCGCTGGCGCTGCAGAAGGGCGATCCGTCGCGAATCCCTTCGGCTCTCATCGGGCGCCCGGCCCCATCCATGGCATTGCCACCGGTCGAGGGGCTCGTCCGCGACGGCCAGCCGATTCCCGGCTTCAGGACGGCCGACCTCGTTCAGGGTCGACCGGCCATCGTCAATTTCTGGGCCTCGTGGTGTCTGCCGTGCGTCGAGGAGCACCCGCACCTCGTTGCATTGGCGAAGCGAGCCGGCCTCCCCCTCTACGGTGTCAATCACAAGGACGAGCCCGCGAACGCGCGCCGGTTCCTCGCCCGGCACGGCAACCCCTATGCCGCCGTCGGCGCCGACGCCAACGGCCGCGCCGGGATCGAATGGGGCGTCTACGGCATGCCCGAGACCTTCGTCGTCGATGGCAAAGGCACCATCGTCTACAAGCACGTCGGCCCCATCACCGCCGAGAGCCTGGAGAAGGTCCTGCTCCCAGCCGTGCGCAAGGCAGCGGGCGGGTAGCGGAAGGCGGTCACACCCGCTGGGCGCCGGATTGCGGCGATCGGATCGTTATCCCTCAATCGCAAGCCGTCGTCGTCACACGGGCGACTTCGACGCCGATTTAAGGGGATGCCCGGGAAACCAATCTCCGGGACGGACTCGCCATGATCCACGCTGATGTGGCCCCGCACGTGCGGTCGCTGCTGGTCTCCGACGTGCACCTGGGCTCGCACCGCTGCCAGGCCAGGGCGCTGCACGACCTGCTCACCGCCACAAAACCGGAGACGTTGCTTCTGGTCGGCGATACCATTGACCTGTGGAGCGTCAGGGCCGGCATGCGCTGGCCCGCCACGCACACGGCCATCCTTCTCCGATTGTGCGAGCTGCTGGCGCGCGGCACCCGAGTCGTCCTCCTGCCTGGCAATCATGACGAGACGCTGCTTGAGCTGCCCGAGCTCTCGCTGCCAGGCATGGAGATGCGCCGCGACTTCGTGCTCGAGACGCGAATGGGCGGTCGTTTCCTCGTCGTCCACGGCCATGAGCAGGATGTCATGTTCGGTGCCACCCATGCCGTGGCCCGCGTCGCCTACGGCGTCACCGAGCACCTCAGCAGCCTGACGCGCGTGGTCTCGGGCTCGATCCGCCTGCCCTTGCTGGCGCGCAGGCGGACCGCCCACCGCCAGACCCGTCTGCATCGCACCGTCCGTCGCTCGGCGCGCTTCGAGCTCGCCGTCACACGGGAGGCGCGACGCCGGGGGCTCGACGGCGTCATCTGCGGGCACACCCATGCCCCGGCCGACCGCGAGATCGCCGGCATCCGCTATCTGAATTGCGGGGACTGGATCAAGAGCTGCACGGCCGTCGTGGAGACGTCGGCCGGCGAGCTGCAGCTCGTTCGTTGGCCGCCGGGCACTCGGGCAGGCATCCACCACACCGGCCGTGCGGCGAGCGATGGCGCCCGCGCGCCGTGAAAATCGGGGCTGCGAGGGGCTGAGCATCGTGCCCGGCCGCCGCCGCCGTCGACGCCACCCGCGCCTTGGAAGGCCGGCTGTAAGGGTCTCGACCGGCAGACGGCGCCGACCGGAACGGCCGCGCCGGCATCGAGTGGGGCGTCTACGGCATGCCCGAGACCTTCGTCGTCGGTGGCAACGGCACCATCGTCTACAAGCACGTCGGCCCCATCACCGCCGAGAGCCTGGAGAAGGTGCTCCTGCCAGCCGTGCGGAAGGCGGCGGGTGGGTAGGGGATGGCGCGATTGTTGAAGGAGCGAGGGACAGGCAGGGCTTGTTGCGCGAAGTCGTTCGGAGCGGAAGCAGCGGTTGGAGCCTCGCGATGCACGAGTTGCGGAGATTCCAGACATCGAGCAACACTGGCCGCCAGCCCTAGGATGGCTCGGACGTAGAGGTCGTTCCTCGTCCAACTACCGACGTGATCGGCCATAATATGGCTCACTGCTTTTTGATGGCATTCAGGCTGGCTATAGTCTCCCGCCATCACACATCTTGGAGAGGGTTGATGCGGAGGAGTGCTCGATTAGGTCGTTTGGTCGTAGTGCTTTACCTGCTGCTCGCGTCAGCCCTTCCCGCGATGGCCGCGAAGCGCGTCGCGTTGGTCATCGGCAATGCGGCTTACAAGGAAACAGTGCCCCTCAAGAACACTCGAAACGACGCAAAGGACGTGCTCACTTCGCTGAAGCGACTCGGATTCGAGGTTCTGGAAGGTATCGATCTCGACAAGCGCGGGATGGAGCGGCTGATTCGTCAATTCGAGCAGAGCCTGAACGGTGCTGAGGTTGGAATCTTCTACTACGCAGGCCACGGCATACAGGTTTCAGGCCAAAACCTGCTCGTGCCAATTGACGCCCGGCTCTCGGAAGAAGGCGACATTGACTTCGAGACCTTGCCGCTATCGCTGGTGCTCTCTCGTATGGAGCGGACAGTAAAGACCTCGCTAGTATTCCTTGATGCCTGCAGAGATAACCCACTTGCGCGCAATCTTGCTCGCGCGATGGGCACGCGCAGTGTAAATATTGGCCGTGGCCTCGCCGAAGTAAAGACCGGGACCGGCACGCTTATAAGTTTCTCGACGCAGCCCGGCAATGTCGCCCTCGACGGCACGGGCCGTAATTCTCCTTATACAACAGCTCTACTAGAAGAAATTAAGGTCCCAGGGCGGGACATTCTCACAACGCTTGCCGTCGTACGTGGAACAGTAGTCAAGTCTACCAATGGAAAGCAGGTGCCATGGGAACACACTTCACTACTAGGGCCAGTCGTTCTTATTTCGGGCGAGCCTGAAAAATCGGTCCCATCAAAAAATGTCGCAAAATTGGATGCACCTGATCGCTTGGAGATAATTGAATGGAACGGCAGAATTAACTCGAGAGACCTATCATTCTATCAATTCGTCGAAAAAAATCAGAATCGGATCATAAAATTAACAGGCTGGGCTAATGATGCCGATGTGGTTTCCCAAGAAGGAAACGTTTGCACTATTGGCCACACGCAAGGTGATGGTACCGGAACTCTGTATTTCATCCCATGTCAACGTCAAGCTGGCGAATGGAAAGTGACGGGATTCTTTACCCAGGATGAGTGGGACTTTCGCCGAGGACACATGCAGATTATTCTCAAGAAAGTGGAAGATGGCGTTGTTCTGCTGCAGCGCCCGATGATTGTGCCTAATAAGCGGTGATTTTCAGGTGAAGGCGTGCTTGCACTACGTCCATGGAGAGCCAAATGGATAAGCGTCATATGGGTTGATCTGGTTCGAGGTGTAGTGCGTCTCGACGTTTGAGATGATAGGCGGGACCAAGCCTAGAATCCACTTGGCCGGGTAGACACGCTCGCCGTGGCGATAGATAGGTTCGGAGTCGTCTTTATCATACTCGGTCCCGTGACCTTGTTCGCGAAACTCGTGCACGAGTTTGCATCTATAGAGGTAGAGAAGGGTCGAGTGTTTCGCACGCTCCACCAAATCTCTCTCTGCATTAGTCGGCGACACTGGCAGCAGGTCTTTTGGAACAGGGTCGCCGGAGAGATCAATGGTCACACTCGGCTTCCCGTGCACCTTCTTCCAAGTTTTGTGGACTTCCTGGACGAAACCGCCACTTAGACCAGCCACGCCGTGCTTCCTGATGGTCTGTTCGAGTTGAAGAACACTGACAGACTTGGCGTGCAGCCAACCGGAATCGTTCTCGATGATACTAATGAACTTTTCCTTGTCCTTGCGTGGGCCGAGCCCCGTGTAGCGCCCTTCAGCCAGCGTACTAATCATGGTCGCGGCGAGAATCTTGCGATGTAGGCGTTCATTGACCGCCAGCATTTTTTGGTGGTGCTCACGGAAGTTCTCGATGTAGAGCGCAATTTCAGCTTGCAGATTTGGTGGACATGCGTCAGCGCGCTCCCTGAGTTTTTGCCGCTTGACCTCCGACCACACGCAGCCAAGGTCACTTGCACCTATCGGGCGCACGCCGACTGTGGCAAGACCACCCTCAGCAGCGGACATGCTCGGCGGCCTGGGCTGCACAGTCAATCCGGGATCGACCCAAGGTCCGCTTCTGTATAATGTCCGCCACGCTGTTACCCCCGGCCGACCGCCCACGCCCAAGCGGCCCGGACCCGCGGTGCCCCTCGAGCGCCGCGGCCCCATGCCCAACCCGTCAGAAAAACGCCTGCAATCCGGTGATCGCGCGGCCGAGGATGAGCGCGTGCACGTCGTGGGTGCCCTCGTAGGTGTTGACCGTCTCGAGGTTCGCGGCGTGGCGCATCACGTGATACTCGATCTGGATGCCGTTGCCGCCGTGCATGTCGCGGGCCGTCCGCGCGATGTCGAGCGCCTTGCCGCAGTTGTTGCGCTTGACGATGGAGATGGTCTCGACCGGCAGGCGGCCCTCGTCGAAGAGGCGCCCGACGCGGAGCGCGCCCTGCAGGCCGAGGCAGATCTCGGTCATCATGTCGGCGAGCTTCTTCTGGACGAGCTGCGTCTGGGCCAGCGGCCGGCCGAACTGCTTCCGGTCGAGTGTGTACTGGCGGGCGCGGTGGAAGCAGTCCTCGGCGGCGCCCATGGCCCCCCAGGCGATGCCGTAGCGGGCGCGGTTGAGGCAGCCGAACGGCCCGGCCAAGCCCTGCACGTTGGGCAGCACAGCATCCTCGCCGACCTCGACGCCGTCCATGACGATCTCGCCGGTGATCGAGCAGCGGAGCGACAGCTTGCCACCGACCTTCGGCGCCGAGAGGCCCTTCATGCCCTTCTCCAGGACGAAGCCCTTGATGCCGCCGCCGTGCGCCTCGGACTTGGCCCAGACCACGAACACGTCGGCGATCGGCGCGTTCGAGATCCACATCTTGGAGCCGGTGAGGCGGTAGCCGTTGGCGGTCTTCTCGGCGCGGGTCTTCATGCCGCCGGGGTCGGAGCCGGCGTCGGGCTCGGTCAGGCCGAAGCAGCCGATCCACTCGCCCGAGGCGAGCTTCGGCAGGTACTTCATGCGCTGCTCCTCGGAGCCGTAGGCGTAGATCGGGTGCATGACCAGCGAGGACTGCACGCTCATCATGGAGCGATAGCCGCTGTCGACCCGCTCCACCTCGCGCGCGACGAGGCCGTAGGAGACGTAGTTGGCGTTGGCGCAGCCGTATTTCTCGGGGAGCGTCACGCCGAGGAGGCCAAGCGCGCCCATCTCGCGGAAGATCTCGGGGTCGGTCTTCTCCTCGAGGTAGGACTGGATCACACGCGGGGCGAGCTTCTCCTGGCAGTAGTCGCGGGCGGTGTCGCGGATGGCGCGCTCGTCCTCGGTGAGCTGGTCGTCGAGCAGGAACGCGTCGTCCCACGTGAACGCCGTGCGCTCGCCCTTGGCTGCCTTGTCCTGCATGTCTCGCCTCCTCTTGCTCGGGGGGTCCCGCGGTTGATCGTCCGCAGGCCGGATCTGGCGGTTCCATGACATTGGCGCGCCTTGCGGGCAAGACGGCTTCGCAGGCCGTCGCGAGCATGCCGGCCACGCCCGGAGAGACCGTGGGTCTCACTCAGGCGTTCGACACGGCATCCCGGCTGATCAGGTCGCGCCGCCAGCCGACGCCGATCTCCAGCGTCAGCAGCAGGCCTGAGACCACCAGCAGCAGCGCCGTCGCCTTGTAGCCGATCTGCGGGATCATGGCGCCCGCCGCGAGCAGGCCGAGCGGCAGCGTGTAGATGGCCAACATGCGAACGCCCATGATGCGGCCGCGGAATCGCTCGTCCGAGGTCTTGAGCAGCAGGATCGCCAGCGTGATCATGCTGAAGCTCTGGCAGACGCCGGCAACCAGCAGCAGCCCCATGGCCACGGCAAGCGTATCGGTCAGGACGAAACCCATCAGCGCCAGGTACCAGACCACGGCGGTGGCCAGCATGGTTCGTGCCGGCCGCACGCGTCCGCCGAGCACGCTGAGCGACACCGATCCGATGAACGAGCCCATGGCGAAGGACGCCACCAGCAATCCGAGACCCTTCTGGTCGAGGTGGAATACATCCCGCGCGATGTAGGGCATCAGTCCGCCGGTGAGCGGGAAGGCGGTCAGGTTGACCAGCGCAGCAAGGCTCATCGCGGCGAGAAGCTGCGGCGTCCGCCAGACATAGGCGAGGCCCTCCATAAGGTCGCGCCACGGCGAGGGGCGCGCGACCGACGGCGCTCCTGTCGGCACGCTGGTCTCGCCGGCCTTCGAATCCCTGGTCACGAGCAGCGTCAACAGGGCACCGGCGAGGTAGATGGCGGTGATTGCGACATAGGCACTCGTCATGCCGAAGGATGCGATCAGCCCGGCGCCCGCCAGCGCACCCGCCACGCGCGCGGAATCCTGTGTGGTCCGCGAGACGCCCATCGCTGCCACGAGATGCGCGGGCGGAATCGTCGCGCCGACCAGCGCACTGCGCATGCCGATATCCGAAGGTCGGATCAGCCCGGAGCACGCCGCTACGACGAGGACGACCGCCGGCTCGAGCCTTCCCGTCGCCGCGAATGCCAGCAGAACGGCGGCGAAGGTGGCATAGCAGAGCCGCATCGCCGCAAGCACGTTGCGGAAGCCGAGGCGGTCGCCGGCGACACCCAGCATCGGCGAGATCAGCGTGCCGACGAACTGCAGCGAGCCGAACACGGTCAGCGCCAGCACCGAGCCGGTCTCGACCAGCACGTACCAGCCCAGAATGAGTGTCTCCATCTCCAGGGCCCAGGCCGTCAGCAGGTCTGCCGGCCACTGGAACCGGAAGCTTCTGGTTCGGAACGGTGCCAGCGGGCTCGAGCCGCTCATGGCGACGGGTTCCCGCTCATGGGCGGCACATCTCCAGCATCGACGTCTCCTCGAAGGCGCGGGCGGCTCGTTGATGGTTTGGCCGGTCCGTCGCCAAGGTGGTGAGTTTGCAGCGATCGCCCGGCCACGCCAAGCATTACGTTCGCGAGTGTCAACAGCACTTGGAGTTGTCCGGTTTTGATAGCACACGACATGGCCGCTTCTCTGTGGTCGGATCGTGTCCGGCGGAAGCGGGGGACGCCGGTGTCGTGGGGGGCCCGGGTTTCAGGCCGGGCACCCTCTTCCTTTG
>JANRJI010000067.1:0-39603 GCA_033764055.1 Hyphomicrobiaceae bacterium | reverse complement strand
GGTTCCGAAATCGAGCGAATCCTGGATACACTCTGTCGGCATCGGGGTGTTCTCCGGCTCGGGCGCAAGTCTTTGTCGCAGAAGAACTTTCGCTGAGTCGGCACCCCGATGTCGCTATCGAGTGTGAGAAAGCCGGGCTAGCAGGGTAGGCAACTCGCGAAGGCGCGGTGCCATGCGGGCGAGGCCGAGCCCCCCGAGACCGACCCATCCGAGGATGCTCAACGTCGTTCCCGCCGCTGCATCGGGGCCCTGTGGCAGCAGTGTCAGTGCCACCGCAAGGCCGACGCCGACGTAGATGGCATAGATGAGGAAGGCCGGCAGACTGCTCGCGATGAACCGGCGCGTCCACCGGCAATGGTTGGGCTTGCGCGGGACCGAAGTAGAGCCCTGCACCGGCCATCGTGACGAAGGCACAGATGGCCGTGCTTGCTGGGCCGCTGTCGGCGCAGGACGCCTGTGTCGTCAGCCTGGCCGAGAGGCATCCATGACAAGAACGGGCCGCACGCGGCCTAAGGCGCTTGCGCCACCGAGGCGGCCACCCGGACCGCGATCGACCTCAGGGTGCTGCGGCCGGCATTCAGCGCCATGGAGCGCAAGCCATGCGCAGCGCCTCTCGTCACGCACGACGTGATCCGCTCGATGCGACGTGGCCATGGGGCGAAGTAGCGCCGTGCGGCTTCCGCTCGGCGTGGCGCTGCTGGCTTCGTCCGTGGCTTGCATGCCGGCCGGCGCCGAGAGCGGGCCGCAAGCAGCGATCCGGAGGTGCTGGGAAAGACGGCCGCCGCGGGGCTCGATCGCGGGCGCGACATTCCGTGGTGATCACGGCGCTGTGCCGCCGAGCATTGACTTCTGGAATTTGCGCTGGTGCTGTCACGGGCTAGGCCGCGTGGCTCCCCGCCAATCGCGGTGCATCCCGAGTGAGCAGAGGCACCATGACCAAGCCCCGGAAGTCCGCAGAAGAGCTCCGCTCGGCCCGCTGGTTCGCGCCCGACGATCTGAGGTCGTTCGGCCATCGGAGCCGCATGAACCAGATCGGCTACGACGTCGGCGAGCTCGCCGGCAAGCCGGTCATCGGCATTGTCAATACCTGGTCCGACTTCGCCCAGTGCCACGCCCATTTCAAGCACCGCGTCGACGACGTGAAGCGTGGCGTGCTGCAGGCCGGCGGCTTCCCGGTCGAGCTCCCGGCGATCTCGCTGTCGGAATCGACCGTGAAGCCGACGACGATGCTCTACCGCAACTTCCTCGCCATGGAGACAGAGGAGCTGATCCGCTCGCAGCCGGTCGACGGCGTCGTGCTGATGGGGGGCTGCGACAAGACCACGCCCGGCCTCATCCTCGGCGCGACCAGCATCGGCGTTCCCGCCATCTTTGTGCCGGCCGGGCCGCAGCTGCGTGGCAACTGGCACGGCAAGACGCTCGGCTCGGGCTCGGACGCCTGGAAATACTGGGACGAGCGGCGTGCGGGCAACATCTCGGAGAAGGACTGGACCGAGATGCAGGAGGGGCTCAACCGCTCCTACGGCGTCTGCATGACCATGGGCACGGCCTCGACCATGACCGGACTTGCCGACGTGCTGGGGCTCTGCCTGCCAGGCGCCTCGTCGATCCCGGCGCCGGATTCGGGCCACGTCCGCATGTGCTCGGCAGCGGGCCGTCGCATCGTCGACATGGTCTGGGAGGATCTGACGCCGGCGCGGATCATGACGAAGGGCGCCTTCCTCAACGCCATCGCGGTTGCCATGGCCATGGGCTGCTCGACCAACGCCGTGATCCACATCATCGCCATGGCGCGGCGCGCCGGCCACGACATCGGCCTCGAGCACTTCGATGCGGCGAGCCGCAAGGTGCCGGTGATCGCCAACATCAGGCCGTCGGGCGACACGTACCTGATGGAGGACTTCTACTATGCCGGAGGCATGCTGGGGCTGATGTCGCGGCTCCTCGGTCACCTCGACCTCGGCCAGATCAACGTCACCGGGAAGACCTGGGGCCAGACGCTCGAGGGCGCGCGGGTCTACAACGACGACGTCATCCGGCCCCTCGACAAGGCGATCTACCAGGAGGGCGCGCTCGCCGTGCTGAAGGGCAACTTGGCCCCGGACGGCTGCGTGATCAAGCCGTCGGCCTGCGCTCCGAAATTCCTGAAGCACACGGGTCGCGCGCTCGTCTTCGACGACTATCCCTCGCTCAAGAAGGCGACCGACGATCCCGGTCTCGACGTGACGGAGAGCGACATCCTCGTGCTCCGGAACGCCGGACCCCAGGGCGGCCCGGGAATGCCGGAGTGGGGCATGCTGCCGATCCCCACCAAGCTCGTGAAGCAGGGCGTGCGCGACATGATCCGCATTTCCGACGCGCGCATGTCGGGCACGAGCTATGGCGCCTGCATCCTCCACGTCTCGCCGGAGAGCTATGTGGGCGGACCGCTGGCGCTCCTGCGCACGGGCGACATGGTGACGATCGATGTCCCGGCGCGCTCGATCCGCATGGAGGTCTCCGACGAGGAGCTGGCGCGGCGGCGCGCCGCCCTGCCGGCGCCGCAGCCCCGCTACGAGCGTGGCTATGGCTGGATGTTCTCCCGCCACATCAAGCAGGCCAACGAGGGCTGCGACTTCGACTTCCTCGAGACGGATTTCGGCAAGCCCGTCGACGAGCCGGTGATCTTCTGATCGGGTCAGACACCGAGGCCGGCACCGACCGGAGCCGCCTCGGTCAACTCGTTTCCGCGAGCCAGCTTACCGGCCCTCGTCCGCGGCGGGCTGCCCGCGTCTCGTGCGGGCCAGCGAGTAGAGGATGCCGCCGAGCAGAATGCCCGAGGTGATGGCCAGCGCCAGGACCGGCGGAAACTTCTCGAGGCCGAGCAGGTCCGCCACGAAGATCTTGGAGCCAATGAAGATCAGCACCGCGGCAAGAGCGTATTTCAAATAGTGGAACCTGTGCACCATCGCGGCCAGTGCGAAATAGAGCGCGCGCAGGCCGAGAATGGCGAAAATGTTCGACGTGTAGACGACGAACGGGTCGGTCGTGATCGCGAAGATCGCCGGCACGCTGTCCACGGCAAAGATCAAGTCGGCGAACTCGATCATCACAAGGGACAGAAACAGGGGCGTCATGTGCCAGACCGGCCGGCCCGTGACCGGGCTCGGCTGACGGACGAAGAAACGCTCACCCTGATGGCTGTCGGTGACGTTGAAGTGCCGGCGCATGAACCGGAGCACCGGGTTGTCGCCGACGCTGATCTCCTTGTCGGCGAGGACGATCATCTTGACGCCGGTCGCGACGAGGAACAGGGCAAAAACATACAGGATCCACGAGAGCTGGCTGACGATCGCCGCCCCGGCGCCGATCATGACCGCGCGCAGGACGATTACGCCGAGAATGCCCCAGAACAGCACCCGGTGCTGATAGCGCGGTGGCACTGCGAAGAAGGCGAAGATCATGGCGATGACGAAAACATTATCCATTGCCAGGGCCTTCTCGACGGCAAAGCCCGTCAGATATGCGATGCCTGCCTCCGCGCCGATGCTCCACCAGACCCAGGCACCGAATGCCAGGCCGAGACCGATGTAGAGCGCCGACAACGCCAAGCTTTCAGCGACTCCGATCTCCTTCTGATCCTTGTGCAACAGCCCGAGGTCGACGACCAGGAGCAGGACGACGATGGTCACGAAGGCCAGCCACATCCACGCCGGCTTGCCGAGAAGCAATTGGGAAAAGAGAGCAGCGTCCACGCGGGCCTCCTCGCCAGCAGATCGAATGATCGTGCCGACATCGCAGCCCGGACGGGGTCTGCCAGAGGGGCCCGGCTTTGGTGCGCGATCAATTGGGCCGCAGTCGTTCCGCGATCAAGCCTGATCGGCAAAGCCAATCACGGACAGCGCGGCGGACGCATTGAAGGCCGCGCAATCGGCATTAATTCAGCGTGGTGCTCGCGGAACCGGGCCCCTCTGGCAGCATCGACAGGCGCTGCCATGTCGGACCGCGGCGACGCTGGCCGGGGCAATGCTCCCGCCCAGAGGCTCGAACAGTGATGGAGGTCTCGGCAGATGCCCGTTCCCGTATTCGCCCACAGGCTGAGGCGCGCCCTGCGCCTTCGGCTTCTCGTCGAGCGTGAGCAACGGCGCCCCGGGGCCGACGCGTTGCGGCTGCTGAGGCTCAAGGCGGTGCTGCTCGAGGCGACACGTCAGCTCGAGGTCGCGCTGTCCCAGCCTCGCCAGGTGCCGGCGGTGGCACGAGCCCGACGCCACAGGACCTGAATGCACCCGAGTCGGAGAGGATCATGAGCGTGATTGGCTGCCCCGTATGCCGGGGCGAGATGCGCGAGATCAGTCGCAACGGCGTGCTGATCGACACGTGCACACAGTGCAGGGGCGTCTGGCTCGACCGGGGAGAGCTGGAGAAGCTTTCCGCCTACATCGGCGATGAGCCCGATGGGCGACGGGCCGGCGACTATGGCAACAGGCGCCGGTACCGAGATCGGGACGACGACGATGACGACGACAGGTACCGTGGTACGGCCCACGGTCAGCACCAGCCGTCGAAGATGAAGCGCTTTCTGGACTTTTTCGACTGAGGCGGGATCCCGATGGTGGCGAGGCGCTGAACGGCGCCTCGCCGAGCCGGATCAGCCGGCGGGACCACGTCCTGAGTCGCTTGCGAGGTCCCGAAACGAGATCATGCGGCCGCGGGCCTCGTCCCAAAGGGCCAGGCGCACGCAGGCCAGGCTCTCGAGAAACGTGATTTTGCCGACGGTCTCGAGCTCGGGGTGATCGCGCAGGACCGTTTCGAGCCGGTAGTAGGGAATCCGGCTGCACAGGTGATGCACATGATGTGCGCCGATATTGGCTGTCAGCCATCGCAAGGGGGCCGGCAGGTGGTAGTACGAGCTGCCGTGCAGCGCCGCCTCGTGCACAGACCAGCTGCCCTCATGGTCCCAGGTGGTGTCCTCGAACTGGTGCTGGATGTAGAACAGCCAGACGCCCATCGACGCGGCAAGGACCACCACCGGCAGCTCGATCATCAGGAACGGGCCGAGCCCCACGAGCGAGATGACGAGGGTGGCCACAGCCGCGATGGCGACATTGGTCAGCATGGGGCTGACCCAGGCCCGCCAGTCCATCCTGCGCTCACGCGACGGCATGCGATGGCGGACGAGGAATACATAGGCCGGGCCAATGCCGAACATCACGAAGGGGTGCCGGTACAGGCGATAGCCGAGACGCCCCCACGGCGAGAGCCCCTGGTACTCCGCAATGGTCAGGGTGGTGATGTCGCCGACGCCGCGCCGGTCGAGATTGCCGACATTGGCGTGATGGGTGGCGTGGCTGCGCTGCCAATCGTCATAGGGCGTCATCGTGAAGACGCTGATGATGCGGCCGACCCAGTCGTTCGTGAGCCGGCGTTTGAAGAACGAGCCATGCCCACAGTCGTGCTGGATGAGGAATAGCCGCACCAGAAAGCCTGCCGTCGGAACTGCGAGCAGCAGCGTGAGCAGGTAGCTCCATTCGAGGCTCGCCAGCATCGCAAGCCACAGGAGCACGAAAGGCACCGCGGTGATCGCGACCTCGATGACGCTCCTCAGCCAGCTCGGCGTGCGATAGGCGTTGAGAGCCGGCAACAGCTCGACCGCCGTGCCCTTGATTCCGATCGTCGCTGTCTTATCCAAGCCTCTGATCCGTGATTTGTTTGGTCCGGTAGCGCCAGTGCATCGCCAGACAAGTGCCGCTCCCGGCGGCCATCCAGGCCGCGGGGCTCAGCAGCGATCCGCCAAGCCGACATTGGCGAGACTCCCTACTGCCCGCCGACACTCCAGTGCGCGAGCACGCTATGCCACCATTTGCAGGGATCCAGCATCCGCACGAACACCCAACGGCCGCTGGTGAAAAACGCAAAGCACACTTTTTGCGTGGCCGATAGGCGCGTTATGACGCGCTCAGCGCCATGAGCAACCTCGCGACCGGGAAATGCTGAAAGAAGCGCCGGGCGAGGCACGCCGGCCACATCCTCGCCACCAGGATATCACCGGCCCGACCACCACGAGTCGATCGACAGGCCGGACACGGGCCGCCGCGAGGGCTGCCGCAGGTGTGCCCACCAGGCCACCCAGGTGCCTCTGGCGTGATAGAGCGGGATCACGTAGTCGCCGGAGATCAGCAGCCGGTCGAGCGCGCGCACCGCCGAGACGAAATCGGGCCGCTCGTTCGCCTCGAGCAGCGCATCGATCACGGCATCGACGCCCGCATCTTTCACGCCGGCGAAATTGAGCGCATTGGGCGCATCGGCGCTTTCGGAGCCCCATCGGTTGCGCTGCTCGTTGCCCGGTGAGAGGGACGAGCCCCACGTCCACTGGATCATGTCGAAATCGAATGATTTCAGTCGTGCCCACCGCTGGGCGCTGTCGGCATTGCGGATGGCGACATCGATGCCGACACGCTTCAAGGCTTCGGCGTACGCCTGGAACAGCCGCTCCTCGGCCCGCTTGCCCGCCATCATCTCGAAGGCGAGCGCCTGACGGGTCTCGCCATGGACGAGTCGGCCCGCTTCCTGGACATAGCCCGCCTCTTTCAGCAAGGCGAAGGCCTGGCGCAGGTTCTCCCGATTGCGGCCGGAGCCGTCGCTCGACGGTAGCTTGTGCGTACCAGCCATGACCTCCGGCTTCACGCGTGCCTGGAACGGTGCCAGCAGCATCCGCTCGCGGGGGTCGGCCGCCCGGGCGAAGGCCGACAGCTCTGAGCGCTCGAAGAAGCTCTGGGTGCGCGCGTAGTGGCCGTGGTAGAGGCTCGCGTTGATCCACTCGAAGTCCAGCATCAGCAGCAGCGCGCGCCGCACGCGCGGATCGGCGAACAGCGGCCGACGCGTATTGAAGACCAGCGCCGTCATGCCTGCGGGCAATCCGGTCGGCATCTCGGCCCTGATCACCCGGCCGTCGGCGACGGCCGGGAAGCTGTAGCCTTCCCCCCACCGGCCGGCGTCGTCCTCGTGGCGGACATCGACCTCGCCGGATTTGAAGGCCTCGAACAGCGAGCTCTGGTCGCGGAAGTACTCGAGGCGGATCTCGTCGAAATTGTAGAGCCCACGTACGACGGCCCGATCGCGCGCCCACCAGTCCTTGTTGCGCCGAAGCACGATGGCACGGCCGGCGTCGACCTTGGCCACGACGTAGGGGCCGGAGCCGATGGGCGGCTCCAGGCTCGTCTCGCCGAACGTCTCGGCCGGCGTCAGGTGCCGCGGCAGGATCGGCATCAGCCCGAGCAGCAGAGGCGCCTCGCGGTTGGCTGCATCGGCGAACGTGAAGCGCACGACACCTGGCGCCGTCACCTCGGCTCGGGCGACGCCGCCGTAATGGGAGCGGTGGTAGGGCTGGCCCTTCTCCTTCAGGAGCCGCCAGGAATGGACGACGTCCTCAGGCGTTACGGGCTTGCCATCCGAGAACCGGGCCTCGGGGTCGAGATGGAAGGCGACCCAGCTTCGATCGGGCGGGGTTTCGACCGTGCGAGCGACGAGACCATAGAGCGTGAAAGGCTCGTCGGCCGATCGGGCAAGCAGGCTCTGGTAGACCCACTCGCGAATGCCGGACGGAGCAACCCCCTTCAGAATGAATGGATTGAGACTGTCGAAGGTGCCGAGCTCCCCGAGCTTGAGCGTGCCGCCCGTCGGCGCATTCGGATTGACATATGGCAGATGCTCGAAGCCCGCCGCGAGCGCGGGCGCACCGTGCATGGCGATGCCGTGGGCGGGTTCCGCGCGCGCCGCGGCGAGACCGGAGTCCAGGACGGCGGCCAGCACCACCGTCCGGACGGCCGCCCTGGCCAGACCGAGACCGGAGGGTGAATGCGCCAGGCTCCCGAGACCCTTGAGCATGCCCGTTTCTTTCCTGTGCGTGCCGTCCGCTTGCGTGACGCGGCGGCAGAGATTGGCGAGGGATAGATGGGCCACCCGGGTTGTCAATCGTGTGGCGCCGATCGCGCGTGGCGTGGCATCTCGGCCACGCGCGGCATCGATTTTCCGGTTGAAGTTGCCGCAGCCACCGAGCGAGGCCACGGGATTGCCGCAATCCGGCCTTTACTCGCGCCTCGTGTCATGACGGCACCGGTCGACGGTGCCTTCAATAGTGGGCTCGGAGCAGCGGGCAGGACGTGGCCCGATACGCGGAGCTCGGCATCGATCGGTGGGGCCGGCGGGGGTCGGCTGCGAGACAACGCTCAAGGGGATTTCATGAACGCGACAGCTTCGATCGCTGGCTTCAGGTGGCGGATTGCCGGCGCAGCCGGTCTGGTGGCGGTCCTGGCGCTCGGCTCCGGCGCCGCGCTGGCTCAGCAGAAGAAGGGCGAGCCCGCCAAGTCTGCGGCGCCCGCTCCGGCTGCCGCAGCTCCCGCGCAAGGCGACCAGAGCGCCTGGGTGAAGCTGTGCGAGAAGGCTCCCGTCTTGGCCAAGGCCAAGGACGGAAAGGATGAGCGGGTCGAGAAGAACATCTGCCTGACCCATCACGAGCGGCTCGACGGCAACACCGGCATGGTGCTCGTCTCGGCCGCCATCCGCGACGTGGAAGGCCAGGACAAGAAGCACCTGATGGTCATGGTGCCGCTGGGCATGGCAATCCAGCCTGGACTGCGCGCCAAGATCTACGACAAGGCGATGTGGGAAAAGGCGCAAAAGAACGAGAAAGTCGACGATGCCAAGCTCGAGGCGATCAAGCTGAACTTCTCGCTCTGTCATCCCGCCGGATGCACGGCCGAGATCGATCTGACGCCGGCCATCGTCTACCAGCTCAAGGCAGGGGCTGGCGTGATGGTGTTCTCGATCAACGCCAATGGCCAGGTGATCGCGTTCCCGGTCCCGCTGTCGGGCTTTGCCCAGGCGCTCGCCGGCGGCCCGATCGACAACGCCAAGTACAGCGAGGCGCGCAAGGGCCTGATGAAGCAGATCGCGATGCGCCAGCAGCAGCTGATCGAGGAGTACAAGAAGAACCAGGAGAAGGGCGCGCCCGCGGGCGGGGCCGCTGCCGCTGCGCCCGCACCTGCACCTGCACCGAAGAAATGAGGCAAGGCGACTGACGTGTGTCGAGGCTGGCCCGTCGGCGATGCCGACGGGCCAGCTTCATTCAGCCGACCACACCGCTTAGTTGGCCAGCAGGTAGGTCGCGAGGTAGCGTCCGTCCTCCCGGACGAACAGCTCCAGCACCTGCGGATGGCGCAAAGGCGCCCCAGACTTGTCCGGCAGCAGGTTCTGTTCCGAGACATAGGCGATGTACTCGGTCTCGTCGTTCTCGGCGAGGAGGTGATAAAAAGGCTGGTTCTTGCGCGGGCGGATCTCGGCGGGGATCGACTCCCACCATTCCTCGGTCGAGCTGAACACCGGATCCACGTCGAACACGATGCCCCGGAACGGATAGAAGCGATGGCGCACGACATCGCCGAGCCGGAACTTGGCTCTCCGCACGGGGCGCTTACGCGGTGCCGGCCCGGCACGCTTTCGCTCGGTCTTGGGTGCTCGTGTCATCGGGCGATCATACCCGACTGGCGCCGCAACCTGTCAACGCACCCTCCCGCGCTCCATTTCCTCGCTCGCGGACAAATGAGTTTCTCCCCCGGCTGACGAAGCGCCGATCGTCGCAACTCTACGCGCTGACAATCCACTGGCGGATGAGCCGGGCTGCTACCCGCAAAGCCATCAAACCGTCGTGAGACACGGTGCTTGCCCCGTTGGCGCGGGGAGGTGGCGTGTCTAGATAAGTGCAGTTGCCGGAACCAATCTCGATCACCAGCGGCCATTGGAAGGATCAGGCGAGCATGACAGAGCAGAGCCTATCGTTGCGGGCCAGGGTCCTGGCTATCGGGCTCTGTCTGGCGAGCGCGTCGGTGGCGCATGCCGCCGAGCCCGCGCTCGTATCGCCGTGGGCCACCGAGCAGACGGCACGCGCACGCATCGTGGCCGGCGGCGTCGCAGGGGCGGGCGGACAGCGGCAGCTCTATGCCGGCCTCGAGATCGCGCTGGCCGACGGCTGGAAGACCTACTGGCGAAACCCCGGCTCGTCGGGCGTGCCGCCCCGTTTCGAGGTCTCCGGCTCCGACAACGTCGCCTCGGCCGAGCTGTTGTTCCCGGCTCCTGTCCGCTTCGCCGATCGCGACGGCGACACCATCGGATACAAGGGGCACGTGGTGCTCCCGGTCCGGCTCACTCCGGTGGACCCGGCCAAGCCGATCTCGCTGAAAGTGACGGCCGAGTTCGGCATCTGCCGGGATGTCTGCATCCCCGTCCAGCCGACGCTGGAGCTCATGCTGCCGCCCGATGCGGCGACGCAAGCGGCGGGGGCCGCCCTCGACACCGCGGTAAAGCGCGTCCCGCGGATCGGGCTCGCCGCCAGCGGCGATCCCCAGATCCGGAACGTCAAGGTGGAGCTGGCGGGGCCGAAACCTGGGGTCGCGATCGAGGCCAGCTTCCCCGGTGATGCCGCCAAGGGCGACATTTTCGTCGAAGCTCCCGATGGCATCTGGATCCCTCTTCCCAAGCCCGTCGGCGAGGCGACGGGCCAAGTTCGCGAGTTCGCCATCGACTTGACGGACGGCGCCGACCTCGCCGACCTCAAGGGCAAGACCATTCGCGTGACGCTCGTCGGCAGCATTGGCGCCGCCGAATCGAGCTTCAAACTGGAGTAGCCGAGCGCCGTCGACGCTGCGGCGCGCCGCCACCACTCTCGACCGGTAAGATGAACGAGCCGCGCGAGCGAATGAGCTTTTGCGACCAAATTGACGCGTGATACTTTGCGGCTGACGACCATTGCGGCAGCACGATCGAATGAGCCGAAGGGGCCACTGGCCATGCATGTTCTGACGCGGGGCGATCTGCTCCAGAGGCTTCGGCTCATCTCGGGCCTGATCCTGTTCCTGTTCGTGCTGACGCACTACCTGAACACGGCGGTCGGCCTCGTCAGCCTCGAGCAGATGGATCAGCTCGATCGCTGGCGCACGGTCGTGACACGCTCGCTACCGGGAACGATCATCCTCGGCGCTGCGCTCGTCATCCACATCTTGCTGGCCCTCTACAAGGTTGCCACACGCACGACGTTCCGCCTGCCATGGTGGGAGCTGGTGCAGATCGGGCTCGGGTTGCTGATACCGTTCCTGCTGTTTCCCCACATCGTCAACACGCGGATCGCCAACAACTTCTTCAACGTCGAGGACAACTACCTCTACGAGCTGGCGCGGCTGTGGCCGGCCAACGCGATTCTGCAGAGCACGCTGCTCGTCATCGTGTGGGTTCACGGCTGCCTCGGCATTCACTTCTGGCTTCGACTCTACGAGCCCTACCGGGCCTTCCAGCCGATTCTCCTGTTTCTCGCTTTCACCATTCCGCTCGCAGCGCTCGGAGGTTTCATGATCTCGGGCCGCGCCGTGGCGGCGCTGATCGAGAACCAGGAGGCCTTCGACCGGGTCAAGGAGCTGACCCGCTGGCCGAACGCCACGGACAACGACCTGCTCGCCTGGTATCGTGTCCTGGTGCGGGCCGGATTCCTCGGCGTCCTTGGGCTGATCGCCAGCATCTTCGCCATCCGCTACCTGTCCTGGCTGGCCGCACCGAAGGTGGCGATCACCTACGCCGGCGGACCGACCGTGAATGTGCCAATCGGGCCGACGCTGCTCGAGATCTCGCGCCTCAAGCAATTGCCGCACGCCTCCGTCTGTGGTGGCCGCGCCCGTTGCTCGACCTGCCGGGTGCGCATCGAGGAGGGCGGCGAGAATCTGCCCCCCGCCGTGTTCCCGGAATCGGTAACCCTGGCCGCCATCGAGGCGCCGGCCAACGTCCGCCTTGCCTGCCAGATCCGGCCGACCAAGCCGCTGACGGTGACGCGGCTGCTGCGTCCGGTCGGCACGGGACCTGAGGCGGTCGGTGTGCAGGAATCGGATTCCAGCGGAACGGAGAAGCCGCTGGCCGTGCTCTACGTCAACATGCGCGAGTTCAACGAGCTCACGCGCACGAAGCTGCCCTACGACGTGGTATTCCTCCTCAATCAGTTCTTCACGGCGGTCGGGACGGCAATCCGCTCCCAGGGCGGATTCATCGACAAGTACATCGGCGACGGCGTCATCGCCGTGTTCGGCCAGAGGCAAGGCGTCGAGGCCGGCTGCCGACAGGCCTTGCGGGCGATCCGCGCCATCGACCTCGCGCTCGATCACCTCAACTCGGTGATCGGGCCGGAGCTCGGCAAGCCCGTGCGAATCGCCGCCGGATTGCATGCCGGCCATCTGATCCTGGGCCGAATCGGGCACGGTACGGCAGTCGACCTGACGGTGATCGGGCCGGCGGTGAAGATTGCGCTCGATCTCGGCGACGTCGCCAAGGAGCGCGAGGTGCAGCTCGTCCTGTCGCTCGATGTCGCGCGTCTGGCGGGCTGGGAGCCTGAGACGGACACCGTCAGCTCGGTCGAGACCCGCGGCCTGGCCGAGCCTCTCGACGTGGTGGACGTACCCCGCGGCCGTGACCTCGCGGTGACGATCCTCGCGCCGGTGCGCGGCGAGCAGACGCCACGGGCGCCGACACCGGCCGAAACATAGCTCCCCTGCGATACGCCCGCCGCTCGGGCAGGCGCATCGAATCCACGAGGCTTCCGCTTCTGACGGAGCGGAGCCAGCGGGCGATCCCTCGATCCTGCTCCGAAGTCGCGCTGTGCCACGACCGGTTCACGACTTCGCTGAAAGCGAGCGTCCTGGCGCCACCCTTAGGGTTCTCGCCGCCCTTCTCTGAGATCGTGTCAGCGGCCAAGACCAGGCGCATCGGCCGCCTCGGAGGCGGTCCGGGCGAGTTTCAGCCCGACGACCGTGCCGCCGACGGCACCGATCGCCGCGCAGATCGACAGATAGCGGAAGATGCAACTGTCGGCGAAGCAATTGGTCGATATGGCGCTCGCCAGCACGATGCTGAAGAGCCCACCCGTGATGGCGCCGCCGATCAGCCCGAGGATGGCGTAGTAGACTGACTGACCCGAAGAGCCCTTGTCGGACTCCGGCTGGTCGTCGAGCACGACGTCATCAGCCTCGTCGATCCAGGAGAGGTCCGGTCGCTCGCTTTTCGGAATGGAGCTGGCACGCGACCTCACCGAGCCGCCTCCCAGCACGGCGCCATCGACCCGACGCGAGCCTGTCTCTCCCGCCCTGGCGATTGAGCTGTCCACCGAGGGACGGGCCGATTGAGCGAGCGCGGCTGCGCCCGTCGCCACAGGCTTGGAGCCGGCGCGGCGGGAGGCGACGGCGGACGACCGAGCGTTGGCCGCCTCGCCCGGCGTCGCGCGCTCCGCCCTGCCGCCCGCCGGTTGCCTCAGCGGCTCCGGCCGGAACAGCATCTCGCGCCATTCCACGATGGTCTGCGGACGTTCCTCGACCTTCATCTTGAGGCCGCGATCGATCGCCGCCAGAAATCCCGGCCGATAGGGAGCCTGGGCGAGTTGCGCCAACGGCGCGAGCTCGTCGCGGATGAAGCGCTCGGTGGCGTCCGGCGGCAGCTTGCCGCCGATGGCGCGATAAAGGGTTGCCGACAGCGCATAAATGTCCGTCCACGGGCCCTGCAGCTCGGGCTTCGAGGTGTACTGCTCCGGCGGCGAGTAGCCGTGCTTGACGATTGCCGACAGAGCGCGTGCGCGGCCGCGGATCTGCTCGCGCGCCGAGCCGAAGTCGATCAGCACGGGTCGTCCATCATCACGGATCAGCAGGTTGTCCGGCGAGATGTCGCGATGCATCATGTTATGGCGATGCACCTCCTCCAGGGCACCCAGCAGTGGCGTCAGCAGGCGATCGAGTTCGTCCTGCGACGGAGGTCGCCCGAGCCGCTTGAGCCAGGCCGACATGTCGACACCGGACTCGTAGCCGAGCACGATGTAGGCCGTGCCGTTCGCTTCGAAGATCGACGCGACGTCGACGATAGCGGGGTGTTTGAACTTGGCCAGCGCCCGCGCTTCGGTCACGAACCGTTCGAGGCCCCACTTGTAGGTGCCGTCGCTCGCCGAGGACGGCCGTACGGTGCGGCCCTGGCGGTAGCTGAAAGCGTGCGGGAAGTACTCCTTGATCGCGTAGAGCTTGCCGAGCCCCTCGTGCTCGGCGAGATATGTGATGCCGAAGCCGCCGGCCCCCAGCACCTCCTTGATCACGTAATGATCGACGCGTGCCCCCGTCGGCAGCGGATACCTGAGCTGCGTCTCGCCGCTCGACGGCTTGGATCCCTCGGTCTCATTCATGACGACGGGCAATCGCTGCTCAAGCTGACGTCCACTTCATGAGATAGTCGAAGTCGGGCCTGCATGAAACACAATGTTGTCATCTGCTTACATCCAGCCCGATTGATCAACCCCTCCGGAGCCGGCAAGACGGGTCACGAGCAGGAGACGGGCGAGCCCTCACCTGCGGCCCTCGCCCACGACCTCGCTCGTCCAATTGATGATCTGGACGCGGCGGTTCTCCGGTCCTCGCGGATTGCGCGGGTTCTTTAGGCGAGTCTCGCCGAACCCCCGGGCGATGAGGGCGTCCGGCGTCAGCTTGAAGTGCTCGACCAGGAAACCGCGGACCGCATCCGAGCGCCGCTGGGACAGGCCCACATTGTAGGCATTTGTGCCGCGCGCATCGGTATGGCCGGCAATGACGAACTTGCCCCCGGCGAGCCGCGGATCGGCGAGCGCCCGGCCGAGGGTCATGAGACTCTCCGCCGTTTGCGGCGTGATCTCAGCGCTGTCGTAGGGGAACAGCACCTCGACGTCGACAGTCGGCAGACCCTTGTCGCGGGCGATCTCGGGAGCGCGCGCCATGGCCGCGTCGGATGTGCCTGCCGGCTTCGGGAAGACCTCATCCGGGCCGATGGGGCGTCCTGGCGCGCCGGCCGAGGGGAATACTGAATCCGGACCGATCGGGCGACCGACCGTCGCTGTGGGTGCGGGCTCGGTGCCGGCGGTGGCGCGCACGGGCGTCGGGGTCGACGTCGAGGCCGCGGGGGCGGTGGGCGATCCGCCGACCGCCGCTGCCGGCGCAGATGCCGGGCCGGACGGCGCGGGCGCGCTCGTCACGGTGGCGCCACCCGGCGAGGCAGCAGGCGGAGCCGAAGCTTCGATGGGCACCGACGGACCTGCCACCGGCTCGATCACTGGGGCCGGGGCACCAACGCCCACGGCCGCCGGGGCCGCCTCGGGCGCGGGAGCAGCGGCGGGCGTATCGCCGCGCGCCGCGGGCAGGGAGGCCGACGGCGCCGGCCCGGCCGGCGGAGGAGCGGAGCCGCGCCCAGGAGAGATCACGGCCGTGGCCGGCGGCCCGGCGGCCGGCGCCGGCAATGACGCGGCGGCCGGGGGAGCCGTGGGAGCGGCCGGTCCCGCGGAGAGGCCACGCTGTGCCCCGCCGGGCGCTGGCGGCAATGCTGCCGCAGGAGGAGCGCCCTGCGCGGGCGTGCCTGGCGCCGGGCTGCCACGCAGCTTGCCGATCAAATCCTCGACGGCCCGACGATCCTGCTCAGACTGTGCACGGTTCAGAATATCGCGCAGACTCTGTCCGCTGGAGGTCTGGGCGATCGTCGGTACCGGGCCTGCCAGCCACAGCGCCGCAGCAGCGAGTAGAACTGTCCTGCGCATATCGAGAATCCTTCGGCGGCCTGTCTGCAATCCAGTGGCAAACTACCTGTGGCAGGCCCGGCCGGCAACTCGCCCGGGTCCTGCCACGATAAACTGATGCGAACGTGGTTTCGGTTTCCGGTGGCGTATCACCAGCGGTGAGGTGGGCACCAGGCCGGAGCGGCAATCTGGCGGCGATGCGTGACCCGGACGACGCCGACCGGCTGGGGACCGCGAGCGGCTGCCCCTGGCACCAGGACGCCGCCTGGAGCAGCGGTCGTCGTAGCACCTGCCGCCGCCACCACCGGCGCCGAGCCGTCGGCTGCAGCCGCTGGCGCCGTGCCGGGCACGGACCGCGCCGTCGATCCGCCCCCAGCGGCGCCTTCCGGGACGCGCACGATCATGGACGGATCGGCAGGCGTGCCTCTGCCTGCAGGCGGCGCCGACGGTGCCGCAGAGGGGGCTGGCCCCGCCGAGCCCGTTGCCGTCCTGGCCGGCGTGGCGCCGGCTGCGGCTGTCGAGGGTGCCGCACTCGCCGGGCCCGAGGCCGGAGCCGCCGCTACCGGGCCACCGGACCGGGCCGGGCCACCGGACCGGGCCGGGCCAGTCACCACCGCAGGCGATGGCGTCGAGCCGCTCTCAGCGGGGGGCGCGGTCTGCGCCTGGGCAGGCCCGGCGACGCTGCCGAGGATGCCACCGATGGTGCGGCGTGCAGCCTCGACCTCGGCCCGTCCGAGGATCTCGCGGACACCGGTCTGATTGCTCGGAGTCTGCTGGGCCGATGCCGGAAGGACCCCGGCTGCCAGCAGGGCGAAAGCGATGAATGCGGTGCTGCCTGGAATTGCTCTCTTCATGCTCGTCATCCTCAATCGTTTGCCCCGAGCCCAGTCGGCGGGCGCTGGCGAGAGCCGAGCCCGGCCGTCCGCGTCCCAGACGGCGTCGAACAGCTTTTTCCGGGATGTCGTCGGCTCGGCCATGTACCATGGCGAATTAAACGATCCGGATCGTCTCGTATAATAAAATACTCGATGAAATGCGCAAGCCCCAAGGGGGTGCACGCTGCTACACAACTTCGTGCGTGTGGATCACGGTCTGCTTCACGGCCCTCCCTTCAACGGTTCTCGCGCCTCCCCGTCGTTGCCGGCCGTCTTGCTGCCGATCAATGCCGAGACCGACCGCCGGGTGCTCTCTGTGCGTAGCACCGAGACCGCACCGAGCCTCCGCACCGCCAACATCTCGCGACTTGGGGCCGCAGCCACGGGAGGCCCCGGCGACCGCAGAACAGGCGGCAGCCGTCATCATCGCCCAAACGAGGCGGTGCGCTGTGAGTCTCGGAGGTCCATCGTGCTGCAGGATCGGCGACAGGTTGCCGCAATGGCGCAGCGCGACTGTCCCGCCGGCCAGACCTCGCCGGCAGCTCACGCCGTCGGAGGTGCGATGCAGAGCAAGTCCTCGACCAGCGCGGAACGGGCGGCAATGCCATTCGGCGGCGTCGGCGAGACGGCGCAGTGGCATGTGGTCGACAGCTTTCCGATCGTCAGAGCCGGCGAGACGGTGGGTGAGGTGCGCGCACGCCTGTTGCGGGACCGCTACGAGCTCCTCGACATCGTGGTCGTCGTCGATCAGGACGGATTGTACTTTGGCGCTGCTCCGATCGGGGATGTCCTGACCCACGAGACAGGAACGCCGGTCAGCGGGATCGTGCGCCGCGACTGGCCGAGCGTCTCGCACGACCTCGATCAGGAGAAGGCAGTCGAGACGGCGATCCTCGCCGGCGTCGCGACACTCCCGGTCGTGGATGACGGGCAGCGGCCGATCGGCTGCATTCCGGCTCCCGCCATGCTCGTCGTCCTGGCCGCCGAGCACCGGGAGGACATGCACAGGATGGCTGGCATCCTGCGCGAGAACTCGCATAACCGACACGCGCTCGAGGGCTCGCCACTGCGTCGCTTCAGGCTCCGCCTGCCCTGGCTGCTCGTGGGCCTCGTTCTCAGCACCGCCGGCACGGCCGTCATGGCCGGATTCGAGGCGACGCTGAGCAGCCACATAGTTGTCACGTTCTTCATTCCGGCCCTCGTTTACCTCACCGACGCGATCGGCACTCAGACGGAGGCAGTTGCCGTGCGAGGTCTTTCCGTCGCCGAGAAGCCGCTACCGGAAATCCTCGTTCGAGAGGTTGCGACGGGCGGCTTGATCGGTGGCACGCTGGGGCTGCTGGCATTCCTCGGCGTCTGGCTCGGCTTCGGGGACGCGAGACTGGCTCTCAGCGTCGGGCTGGCGCTGCTGGTCGCCGGCACCCTGGCCTGTGCCATCGGCCTGGTGCTTCCCTGGGGCCTTTCGCGTCTCCGGATCGACCCGGCACTCGGCTCCGGCCCCGTGGCGACGATCGTCCAGGATGTGCTGACGCTCCTTGTCTATTTCTACCTGACGACGATCCTGATCGGCGCCGGCTCGGCGTCACAATCCTCGCTCTGATCGTCGCGGCCCTGCCGAAGGATGTGATCGCCAGCGCCTGACGCCCTGAGAGGGCCGATGGCTGCGCCTTGGGGAGTCGAATTCACCCCTCACCCGATACCCAGGGCCCCCTGCACCTCAGCCAGTGTCGCCGGCATATCGATGCCGGCAAAGATGAAGGCGTCGACACCGGCTGCCTTCAGCGCCGCCTCCTGCTCGCGAGGGCGGCCGGCGAGGTAGACGCGCTCGGCGCCCGCAGCCTTGAGGACGGAGGCGGCAGCCTCGCCGAGCTCACCATAGACGTCGTCGGAGGAGCAGAGGCACGCGATCCGCGCACCCGATCCGGCAAAGGCTTGCCCGAGATCCGCCGTAGCGGTCCAGCCGTCGCCGCCCGTGCCGGTGATGCCGCCTGCCGCGAGGAAGTTCCGCATCCACGTCGTCCGCGTCGCGTGCACGGCGAGGGGGCCGAGCGAGGCGAGGAACACCTCGGGCGCCTTGTCCGTGCGCGCGGCATGGGCATCGGCCGCATCGCGCAGCGCCTCCAGCGTCTCGCCATCGCGGCGTTGGACGACAGGCCTGACGCGGATGCCGTTGAGGTCGGCCGAGGGCACGCGCGCCGGCCACGGCTCCGCCTTGACGCCATCGTCGCCCAAGCGCGGGAAGGCCGAGGTGCCGGTCAGCTCGAGCTTGCCGGTTGCGATCAGGCGGGCGCGCGCCTCCGCCGCCTTGGCGAGATCGTCCTGGATGCTGCCGGCCTCGAGTGCCACGCCGAGCCCGCCCTTCTCCTCGATGGCCTGGAACACCTCCCAGGCTTTGGCCGCAAGCTCGTCGGTCAGCCGCTCCACGTACCAACTGCCGCCTGCCGGATCGGCGACGCGGCCGAGGCCGGCCTCCTCGATCAGCACGTGATGCGTATTTCGGGCGATGCGGCGCGCGAAGGCATCGGGCCGGCCGAGCGACCATGTGAAGGGGAGCACGGTTATGGCATCGGCGCCGCCCATCGACGCAGCGGCCGCCGCAATGGTCGTACGCAGCATGTTCACCCACGGGTCGCGCCGGGCCATCATGCGGGCCGAGGTCTCGGCCGTGAACGCGACGCTCCCGGCGGCGGCTCCTGCCCCGCAGGCCTCTGCGACGCGCCATACCAACCGGCGCGCGGCCCGCAGCTTGGCAATGGTCAGGAACTGGTCGGCATCGGCCGCCAGCGTCACCGCGATCTTGGGCAGCGCGGCGGCGGGCGCGGTGCCACGCGCCTCGGCGGCGCGCAGGTCGGCGACGAGCGTGGCGACCACCAACCCGAGCTCCTGCGCCTCCGTCGCACCTGCGCGATGCCACAGGTGCCCGTCGGCGCGAAGTGCCGTCACGCCGGGCATCGGCAAGCTCGTCGCCACGAGATCGGCGGCGATGGCCAGCGCTTTCGCAAGCGGGTGATAAAGTGCACCCGTGGCCGCGAGATTGCCGAGCGGGTCGTAGTTGAAGGCCCCGCGCCGCTGTCCATCGGCCAGGCCCGCCGCCCGCCACAGCGCCATCAGGCTGCCAGCGGCATCGGGTGTGTACTCGCCGGCGACCAGCGAGACCGGGCACACCTCCAGCAGCACGTCCTGCAGCGCACGGGCCATCAGCGCCTGCTCGTAGCCGAGCCCGGCGGAGCCCGGTGCCGCGATGTGCAAAAGCACCGATGTCGTGCCGCCGGCAAGATCGTCGAGGATGGCCGCATTGGCCGCCACCGGATCGGGCTCGGCCACAGGCTGGCGGACGTCCCAGGCTGCACTGTCGGGGACATGGGTGCCGCGGATGAATGGGGCGGCACCCGGCACGACCGCCTCGCGGCCGGCGATGGCGTCGGCCCGGGTGTAGAGCGGTTGCACCCTTATCCCGTCGGCTGTGCGGGATACGAGCCTGCGCTCGAAGTCGCCGCCCTTGATCGCCCTGTCGACCAGCTTCAGCCAGTCCTCGTGCGCGGGACGGGGAAAGTCGGCGGCGAGCGCGAGGTCGGTCATCGGGCGGAATCCATCGGCAGAGATCGGCGATCGACCGAGTTCTAAAGAGCCTCGCCGCCGCCGCCAACACCTCGTTGGCTGGCTCGCGGATCGGCGGTGTCGCGGTCGGTCATTGCGGGTCAGCGTGCCCCATCGCAATATGTGGTCCAGAAGACGGAGCACCACGCATGGCCAAGCCGCCCCCGACCCCGAAGCGAAAGCCCCACGACATGGGCGGAGACCCCGCCGGACCGGTGGACAGGGAGGAGCACACGCCCAGCATGACCGAGCGGCGCATCGACGCCATGATGCAGCTGCTGAGGGCCAAGCCGCGGGCCTTCTGGGTGACGGACGAGAACCGCCGCACCATCGAGAGCCTGAGCCCCGACACGTATCGCGACAGCCGCTATTATGAGAAGTGGTGCTACGCGATGCGCAGCCTGCTCGTCGAGAAGGGCGTGCTCACCGAAGATGAGATCTCGACCAGGCTCGGCGAGGTGAAGACGCGTTACGCCGTGTCGGCCAAGGCGACACCCAAGCCCGTCAGGGCGACCGCCAAGGCCTCGCCGGCAAAGCCCGTGGCGACCGCCGCCACCAGCCGGAAAGGCAAAGCCCCATGACCGCGCAGTTCAAAGTCGGGGACCGCGTTGTCGTGCGCACCGACAGCCCTCCTGGACACGTGCGCACGCCGAGCTATCTGAAGGGCAAGCATGGCGTCATCCTGCGCGAATTCGGCCCCTGGCCGAATCCCGAGCAACTCGCCTACGGCAAACCCGGCTGGCCGCGCAAGACGAACTACTGGGTTCAGTTCACGATGGACGAGATCTGGGGCGGCGAGGGCAGCTATTCCGCCGCTGACACGGTGGTCGCCGAGATCTACGAGCACTGGCTGGAGCCGGATGCCGCAAACGCAGGGATGAAACCCGCCAGGAGGCGCGCATGACCTCGAGTCACGCTCACGACGATCACGATCATGATCATGATCATGATCATGATCACGCGCACGATCATGGCCCCTTCCAGCCCGACATCAAGGAGCCGTCCGAGGACTGGGAATTCCTCGAGATCGCCCTCCGGGAGCTGATGATCGAGAAAGAGATCGTCACGGCCCGCGAGATCGCCGAGAAGATCGAGGAGTGGGAAGGCAAGAGCCCTGAGACCGGCGCGGCCATCATCGCCAAAGCCTGGACGGACCCGGATTTCAAGAAGCGCCTGCTGGCGGACGGCAACAAGGCGGTCGGCGAGCTCGGCCTCGAGGTCCCGGGCCTGAAGCTGGTCGTGCTCGAGAACACGCCGAAGGTGCACCACATGATCGTGTGCACGCTCTGCTCCTGCTATCCGCGCCCCATCCTCGGCCTGCCCCCGCTCTGGTACAAGTCGCGCGAATACCGCTCGCGGGCCGTGCGCGAGCCGCGGGCCGTGCTGGCGGAGTTCGGCACCGAGCTGCCGGCTTCGGTCGAGGTTCGCGTGGTGGATTCGACCGCCGATTGCCGCTTTCTGGTGCTTCCGCGCCGCCCCTCCGGCACCGACGGCTGGACGGCCGAGCAGCTCGCCGGCCTCGTTTCGCGCGATACGATGATCGGCACCGCTGTGGTGAGGAAGCCGCGGGCGGCAAGGGCGTGATCCCGGCCGCGCCGTCCGCTGCCGCTCGTCAGCGGGTCGCACAATCGCGGCGAGTCGCCGCCTGGGCGGCGGCGATCTCGTCTTCGAGCACGCGCAACCGGGCCGGGTCGTTATCGAGCTCCTCCAGCGCACGACTGTCGAAGCTCGTCGGGTTCTCCAGATACTCGAGCATCAGCGCAAGGTGCTCATCAGCCACCTCACGCAGCACGACATCGAGCATGCAGGCGCAATAGGACGCGGCGCGGCCGCGCGTCTGGCAGACGGCCAGGAAGCGGGGGGAGAAGTCCGGCGGCAGGTCGACGCGCACGAGCCCGGCGCCGGCATCTCCGGTTGCTGCAACCCACGCCACTGCACATGCTGTCAGCACCGACCGGCAGCCGGCCTGTCCGCTTCGACGCAGGTAAAGCATCACCCACCGCTTCATCGAGCATCGGCTCGATGTCTCGCTACCATGCGATCTGCGGCAGGACCGTGACCGGCAGCCTTCCCGGCCCCGGCCACGACCATAGATCGTCGGCCCGCCTCCAGGTCACACGCGCTCGATGACCATGGCGATGCCTTGGCCGACACCGATGCACATCGAGACGAGCGCGTGCCGGCCGCCCGTGCGCTCGAGCTGGCGCAGGGCCGTCAGCGTAATCCGCGCCCCCGACGCACCGAGCGGATGTCCGAGCGCAATAGCGCCGCCGTTCGGGTTCAGCCGTTTGTCGTCGGGCGACAGCTCGAGGCCCTTGCAGCACGCCAGCACCTGCGCGGCGAACGCCTCGTTGATCTCGATGACGTCCATGTCCTTGAGGTCGAGCCCGGCACGCTCCAACGCCTTCTTGGCTGCCGGCACCGGTCCAAAGCCCATGATCCGGGGCGCCACGCCCGCTACTGCCGTGGCGATGATGCGCGCCCGCGGCTTCGCGCCGGCCTTGTCGCCGGAGTCGCGGCTCGCCACGATCAGTGCGGCGGCGCCGTCGTTGATGCCCGACGCGTTGCCGGCCGTGGTGACCCCGTCCTTGAACAGCGGCTTCAGCTTGGCGAGGCCCTCCATCGTCGTTTCGCCGCGCGGATGCTCGTCCACGTCGACGCTGCCGTCCGGCTGCCCCTTTTTTGCGGCCGGCACGGCGACCGGCATCAGCTCTTCCCTGAAGAAGCCGGCCTTCGCCGCGGCCTGGTACTTCTGTTGCGAGGCGAGTGCGTAGACGTCGCAGGCCTCACGCGTGAGCTGGAACTCGCGCGCCAGGTTGTCGGCAGTTTGCGGCATCGTGTCGGAGCCGAACTCACCCTCGATCCTCGGGTTGGGGAAGCGTGCGCCGAGCGAGGCGACGTAGGACTCGATCCGCTTCGGGAAGGCGCCTTCGGTGCGTCCCACCACGAACGGCGCGCGCGTCATGCTCTCCACGCCGCCCGCGACCACGACGTCCGCCTCGCCGCAGGTGATGGCGTGCGCCGCAGTGATCAGCGCGTTCATGCCCGAGCCGCACAGCCGGTTGATGGTGTTGGCCGGGATCTCGATCGGCAGCCCCGCGCGCAGCATGGCGTGACGGCCGACGTTGCGGCTGTCCTCTCCAGCCTGGGAGACGCACCCGACGTTGACGTCGTCGATGCTTTCGGGTGCGAAGCCGGATCGGGCCACCACGGCCTTGATCACGTCGCCCATCATGTCGTCCGGGCGGACGCGCGACAGGGCGCCGTCCTGGCGGCCGAACGGTGTGCGCAGGCCGTCATAGATGTAGGCTTCGAGCATGGGGGTCTCCTTCCCGGGGTCGCCGCCGTCTTCAGGTGGGGCGGCTGCTGCAGATCGAGAGGCACCACACTGCCATGCCGGCCGCTCGCGAGGCTAGGGGTGGTGCGGACCGGATGTGTGACCTGCGAGGCAGCGATACATCACGGGCTGCCCGAAGCCGTTCCCGCGCTCGAAACCTGGTGCGCCGCCTTGCCGCCTACGCCTTCACCAGCCGGATCACCACGTCGATGTGGCTGATGCGCATGCCTTCCGGCGGCTCGGGAAGGCCCTCGACGCGGACGCCGGCGATGTCCATCAGCCGGCCCTCGTTCTCGAGGTAGAAATGATTGTGGTTCGAGGTGTTGGTATCGAAGTAGGCCTTCGAGCCCTCGATCGCGAGCTCGCGCAGCAGGCCGGCATCCTTGAACTGGTGCAGAGCATTGTAGACCGTGGCGAGCGAGACGTGCTCGCCGGAGGCGACGGCCTCGGCATGCAGGCCTTCCGCCGTCACGTGCCGATCACCGCGCCCGAACAGAAGGCTGCCCAGCAAGAGGCGCTGGCGCGTCGGCCTGAGGCCGGCACAGGCCAGCAGCTCCCGAATCTCTTGCTCCGACCTCGTCGCCTCCGAACCGCCGTCCACTGCGCCGTCTCCTTTCAGCGCCTCCCAATGTCGGGCTGCGCCAAGATGCACGCACCATTCCGCCCCGCACCGAAGCAGCGGGAACAGCACACGCCTGCAATTGGCCGCACCAGAGATTTGGTGCTTGCCCTAACGTTTGATATTACGCTCGTCGCACGCGATGGGCAACTTGTGCGGCAGGATGTCGTTTCTGTGGCACGGGCGCATGCGACCGAGCGCAGTTCGGTCGGACTTTCTGCTGTGGGTCGGTTGTGCTACGAACGCCGTCTTGCCCGGCGTCGGGTCGCGCCGCTATGGCGGTGGACCAGCCGCAGAAGCCGGAGATGGAGCCGAGTTTCGGCGGCATGACCAGGACAAACGGGATCGACGTATGGCAGAGCGACGTTCGAGCTTCGAGTACGAGGACCTCCTCAGCTGTGGTCGGGGGGAGCTGTTCGGCCCGGGCAACGCGCAGCTGCCCCTGCCGCCGATGTTGATGTTCGACCGCATCGGCTCGATCAGCGAGACTGGCGGTGCGCACGGCAAGGGGCAGATCGTGGCCCAGCTGAAGGTCGCCGGCAATCCGGCTCTCGATTGGTTTTTCGCGTGTCACTTCAAGGGCGATCCAGTGATGCCTGGCTGCCTCGGCCTCGACGCGCTGTGGCAGCTGACGGGCTTTTTCCTCGGTTGGCTCGGTGCGCCCGGCAAAGGCCGCGCCCTCGGTGTCGGCGAGGTGAAATTTTCCGGCATGGTGCTGCCTGCCGTGAAGCAGGTCGAGTACATCGTCGATTTCAAGCGCGTGATTTTGCGGCGGCTGAAGCTCGGCATCGCCGACGGACTCGTCAAAGCCGATGGCGAGACGATCTACTCTGCAACGGATCTGAGGGTGGGTCTGTTCGAGCCCGGTGCAAGTCCGGAGCCGCGCGCCGGCTGACCGACCGTCGGATGTGACGGCGGCCTGCCCGCAGCGACACGGGCCGGAAGGGGAACGAAGGATAGCGGGAGGACGTAGGGGCGATGAGACGGGTCGTGGTCACCGGGATGGGCATCGTTTCGTCCATCGGCAACAACACGCAGGAGGCACTGTCTTCGCTGCGCGAAGGCCGGTCCGGCATTACCCGGGCTGATGCCTATGCCGAGCTCGGCTTCAAGTGCCAGGTGCATGGGGCCCCCGACCTCGATTGGGAAGGCGCCGTGCCGCGCAAGGCCAAGCGTTTCATGAACTCCGGCATGGGCTGGAACTACATCGCCATGGATCAGGCTATCCGCGATGCGGGGCTCGCGGCCGGCGACGTCAGCAACGAGCGCACAGGCATTATCATGGGCTCGGGGGGCCCCTCGACGCATGCCATCGTCGCGGCGGCCGATACCACTCGTGGCAACAAGAGCCCGAAGCGCATCGGGCCGTTCGAGGTGCCGAAGGCCATGTGCTCGGGACCGTCCGGCGTGCTGGCTACCGCCTACCAGGTCAAGGGTACGAACTACTCGATCTCGTCCGCCTGTGCGACCAGCGCACACTGCATCGGCAATGCCGCCGAGCTCATCCAGTGGGGCAAGCAGGATGTCATGTTCGCCGGCGGCTGCGAGGAGCTGGACTGGACCCTCTCGGCGCTGTTCGACGCCATGGGCGCCATGTCCTCGAAGTTCAACGATACGCCGACCAAGGCGAGCCGCGCCTACGACAAGGATCGCGACGGCTTCGTGATCGCCGGCGGGGCCGGTGTCCTCGTGCTCGAGGAGCGCGAGCGCGCCAAGGCTCGCGGCGCCCGCATCTGGGGCGAGCTGGTGGGCTATGGCGCCACCTCAGACGGCTTCGACATGGTAGCCCCCTCCGGCGAGGGCGCTGTCCGGTGCATGCAGAAGGCCTTGGCCGGCTTCGGTGGCAAGGCCATCGACCCGAGCGAGGTCGACTACATCAACCCGCACGGGACCGGCACGCCCGTGGGCGATCTCAAGGAGATCGAGGCGATCCGCGAAGTATTCGGCGATCGCATTCCGCCGATCTCCTCGACCAAGTCGCTGACCGGTCATTCGCTCGGCGCCATCGGCGTGCAGGAGGCGATCTTCTCGCTGCTCATGATGAGCAATGGCTTCGTCGCTGAGAGCGCCAACATCGCCGAGCTCGATCCTGCCTTCGTCGGGGTGCCGATCGCACGAACACGGATCGACAAGCCTCTTAACTGTGTGTTGTCGAACAGTTTCGGCTTCGGCGGCACAAATGCGACGCTCGTGTTCCACCGGGACGGCTAGGTCGAAGCCGCTCGTGCGCGCTTGCCGGCGCGTGCCCCGGTTCACAAGCCGGTTGGGCACGAGGCTGTCGGGCGATGCAGCACTGGGGTAAACGAAAGCTGAAAGGGTCGGGCAGCGCCTGGCTCGAGATGTGTGGACTTAAGGAACGTGCCAGATTGGGAACGCTCATGACCCAGAAGGATATCTTGCAGCCGGCGCCTCTCCTGGCGGGCAAGCGCGGCCTCGTCATGGGCGTGGCCAATGAGCGGTCGATTGCCTGGGGTATCGCGCGAGCGTGTGCCGCCCACGGCGCCAAGCTCGCATTCACCTACCAGGGCGAGCAGTTCGGGCGGCGCGCCGTGCCGCTGGCCGAATCGGTCGGCTCCGAGATCATCGTCTCCTGCGACGTCGCCGATCTCGCCAGCGTCGACAACACGTTCGCTGAGATCGAGCGCACCTGGGGCGGGCTCGACTTCATCGTGCACGCGCTGGCCTTCTCGGATCGACGCGAGCTGCAGGGCCGCTACTCCGATACCTCGCGCGAGAATTTCACCAACACCATGGTGATCTCGTGCTTCTCCTTCACCGAGGTGGCAAAGCGCGCCGCCCGCCTGATGAAGGGCGGCGGATCCATGCTCACGCTCACATACGGCGGCTCGCAGCGTGTCGTCCCCTCCTACAACGTAATGGGGGTCGCCAAGGCGGCCCTCGAGGCTTCCGTTCGCTATCTGGCGGCCGATTTCGGACCCCAGGGCATCCGGGTCAACGCGCTGTCCGCCGGCCCGATGCGGACGCTGGCCGGGGCCGGCATCTCGGACGCGCGCATCATCTTCAATTTCCAGGGCGACACCGCCCCGCTGAAGCGCACGCCGACACTCGACGAGGTGGGTGGCGCCGCGCTCTACCTGCTGTCAGATCTGGCGGGTGCTGTGACCGGTGAGGTGCATTACGTCGACTGCGGCTACAACGCCGTCTCGATGCCCTCGCTGGAGCAGCTGAAGGAGCAGGACGCCCAGGCAGCCGTCCCCCCGAAGGGCTCGACCCAGGCGGCGGAATAGGCGTCGCTTACGCGTCTCGCCCGATTTGCATCGCATCCGCTGCTACGGTAGCGATTGACCGGCACAGGGTCCGCGAGGGCGCTGCGCAGGGAACCGCGGCGGTGGCAGCACCATGATCGGCGTCTTCGACTCGGGCCACGGCGGCCTGACCGTGCTCCGTGTCCTCACACAGCGCTTCCCCGGCGAAGCCTTCGTCTACCTCGGCGATCATGCCGACGCCCCCTACGGCAATCGCCCGTCGGAGGAGGTCGTTGCGCTGGCCCGCCGGGGCACAGAGGTGCTGTTCGGCCTCGGCTGCGGCCTTGTCCTCCTCGCCTGCAATACCGCCACCTGTGTCGCCGTACGCGTGCTCCAGCAGCAGTGGCTCCCCGCAAGCCGCTGGCACGGCAGCCACAATGTGCTCGGCATCGTCGCTCCGACCGTCGAGGCCGCAACCCAGACGCCTTGGGGCGTGACCAAGCCGCAATATCCTCAGCGGTACAACAGCGATATCGTGGCCGTTCTCGGCACGCGCCGAACCATCACGTCGGATGTCTACCCCGCCGAGATCATCAAGCGCTGCCCGTTGATCCGCGTTGTGCAACAGGCGTGTCCCGATCTTGCGGGGGCTATCGAGGCGGGAGCCGCTGAGGCCGAGCTCGACGCCCTCGTGGCGGCTGGCATCGCCGGCGTCCTCGCGCAGACGGCCGGCGAGGCCCCTCATCGCGCGATCCTTGGATGCACCCACTATCCTCTCGTCGAGCACCTGTTCCGCCGCCACCTGCCGCCGATGACCCGAATTCTCTCGCAGCCTGAGGCGGTCGCCCACAGCCTCGAGGACTATCTGGCGCGACATCCGAGGTATCGCGGCTCACCGGGCGGGGCGGCCGGCGGCCCCCACCTGCGCCTCTTCACCACCGGCGCGCCCGAGGTCGTTGCGACGGCTGCCCGCCGCTTCTGGCCGGAGGCATCATCGTTCGAGGCGATGGCGTTGTGCAGCGAGTAGAGCATCGGCCGCGACGGGAAAACAGCAATCGTTCTCATCTGACGCCACCCTATCGTTGTCGACAGGTTGGCGAGCCTCCCGAGCCTGACGCCAGGGTAGTGCGTGCTCCGAGCGGACGGCGGGGCCGTCTCGAAGCGACCGCCCGCTATTCGGCGGACACGTTCCTGAGATCGATCGCTTCACCGGCCGGCATATAACGCAGGCCCTTGAGCTTCCTGCTGTGCGCTATGGAGGCCCGTGCCGTTGCGACGAAAATTCCGGCCGCATCCTCGGCAATCCTCACCGCGGCCTTCTCGAAGCCGGCCACACGCGCCTTCGGATCGGAAGTCGCGCGCGCCTCCTTGATAAGGCGGTCGATTTCCTTGTTGCAGTACCAGCTGCTGTTGCCCGCCCCGATCAGATCGCAGTCGTACATTTCCCCGACCCAGTTGTTGGCGTCGAGGTACCGCGCTCCGTGCCAGAGGAAGAGGACATCGTACATCAGCTTCTCGTCGCGCATCCGGCCGGCGACGACCGGCCATGGCTCGGCGACGATCCGGGCCGGAACACCGAGCTTGAGCATCCCGTCGAGCAGTGTGAGCGCGGCACGCTCTGAATGGGCGTCTCCAGCGATCGCTCCGATCGTCAGATCGCGCAGCGGCGCCTTGATCTTGGCCAACGCTGCCCGGGCAGCCTCTAGATCGTACTTCTGGCCGCTGGCGGCGGCGATTGCCGACGGGCTCGCGAACGACAGCGGTAGCGGCAGCGGCGCGCGGGCCGCACCCGGCGCCAGCGTGCTGCGAATGAACGTCTCGTAGTCGAAAGCCTGAACCAGCGCACGCCGCGCGTCCTGCTGCTTCAGTGCCTCGCGTCCGCTGTTCAGTAGGCCGACGAAGATCCGCTGCCCATCGTCCTCGTCGAGCACCAGCTCCTTCGTCTCGCGGAGCCGCTTCTTCTGGTGCGGAAGAAGATCGGCGTCGAGCACTTGAATATCGCCCTTCACCAACGCCTCGATGCCTGCCTCCGAGTCGAGCATCGTGCGCCACTCGACCTCCTCGACCGGCTTCTTGCTCCAGGCTTCATTCCAATGGTCCGCCACGCGCCGCGCGATCACACCGGTCGTGGGATCATAGCTCTTCAAGGCGTAGGCGCCTGAGCCCGCCTCGTTGCGGGCGAGCCAGGCTCGCCCCCAATCGTTGTTGACCTCGTTGGCCTTGAGCACCTGGGAGTTGACGATGTGCACCTCCGGCAACAGCGTCAGGAACATCGGCGAGGGGCGCGAGAGGCTGAACTCGATAGTGCTGGTGTCGATGACCTTCGTCGAGCCGGGATTGACGAGACCTTGCAGCAGCGGCGCCACCCCGCGCTTCAGGGCCAGGATCCGCTCGACCGAGTAGACGACGTCCGCAGCTTTCACGTCGGTTCCGTCGTGGAAGCGGGCGCCCTTGCGGAGCGTGAACCGATAGACCTTGCCGTCCTCGGATAGCGTGTATGACTGCGCCAGCCATGGCGAGATGCGAACCGGGCCGTCCTGCCACCGGTAGAGGGCGTCGTAGAAGTTGAGTCGCACGCCGGCGCGCGACGTGTCGAGCACGATGTGAGGATCGAGCGTGTCGTAGGACGTCGAGGACACGATGACGATGCGAGAGGCATTGTCTCCCGTGGCTGGCGAGGCGAGCGCGATCAGCCCTCCGAGCATCAGGAGGCGACCCTTCGCAGCCAGCCGGTGCCATCGCATCATCCGCGTGCCTACCTTTCCGGCATTCGCCACGGCTCGGGCACTCGCAGCCTGCCGCAGTGGCTTGCGCCGCCTGCGGCTGCGAGAGCGCGACGGTGGGTCTTGGGCATCGTCAAATCGTGAACTCGACGAGCGGCCGGGCCGCCGACTGCCATGACTGGTGGTATCGCAAGATCGACCCCATCGGTCAATCGACGATGCCCTGCTATCCGACGTTTGCGAAGCGCTTGTGGCAGCAGCGGCCGGCCGGCTCGGGCCCATTTGGACGATGCGATTGACGCCCGGCCCCGTGAACCGGCTCGCACATCGCCCGGCATCCGTCCTATAGAGCACGGCAGGACACACCAGGATGGATGCACGGTCATGGCAGGCTGGTTGATCGGCGAGCAGGAGGCGGCGGTCTCGGCAGGTCGCCGCCTACGTCAGATGATGACATCGGGCCGGATCGTCCGGGCTCCGGGGGCACATAACGCGCTCGCCGGAGTGATCGCCCGGGAAGCGGGATTTCAGGCGCTCTACGTGTCCGGGGGCGCCGTGACAGCCAGTCTCGGGCTTCCCGACCTCGGGATGATGACGCAGGAGGAGCTGTTGCTCGTCGTGCGCGCGCTCGCCCGGGCCACCGGCTTGCCGCTGATCGTCGATGGCGACACCGGCTACGGCGAGGCCCTCAATGCCATGCGTCTCGTGCGCGAGCTCGAGACGGCCGGCGCTGCGGCCGTGCATATCGAGGATCAGGTTCTGCCGAAGAAATGTGGCCATCTGAACGACAAGACGCTCGTGCCGGCCGATCAGATGGCGGCGAAGATCGCCGCTGCCAGGCGGGCCGCCCGTGATCTCGTCATCATCGCACGCACAGATGCCGCGGCATCCGAAGGGCTCGAAGGCGCCATCGCCCGCGGCAAACTCTATGCCGCCGCTGGCGCCGACGTGGTGTTTCCGGACGCGCTGACGAGCCTCGACCAGTTCCGTACCTTCGCCTCGGCCATGCCGAAGCCGGTGATGGCCAACATGACCGAGTTCGGACGCACGCCGCTCGAGACGGCAGAGGATCTGGAGGCTGCCGGCGTCGCCATCGTCATCTGGCCGGTGTCGTCGCTGCGAATTGCGGCCAAGGCGATGGAGGCCTTCTACGGCGAGCTGGCCCGGGACGGAACCACGGCGCCGCAAGTCGATCGCATGCTGACCCGCAAGCGGCTCTACGAGCTGATCGGCTATCACGACTACGAGGCGCTCGACCGCACGATCATCAAGAGCGTGGTGCCGGAGGCGCCCGGCTGATGCGGTGCCGGAGGCGCCCGGCTGATGTGGCGCCGGAGGCGCCCGGCTGATGCGGTGCCGGAGGCGCCCGGCTGATGTGGTGCCGGAGGCGTCCGGCTGATGAACTGCCGGAGCAGCATCGCACCTGACCGCCGAGCTAAGCGATCTCCGCCAGCAGACACTTCAGCGTGCCGTAGTCGACGCGTCCCTCCAGGGCCGCGTGGGCCGGCCCGAGCTTGCCGCTGTCCACCGTGCCCAGGCGCTCGAAAACCTCCAGCACCTCCTCGATCTCGGCCTCGTCGAGCGCGATGACCTGACGGGCCTCGAGGAGGCCAGCCTCGATCGCCTCGGCGAAGTGGCCCATCACCGTCGACCGCTCGATGCTGCGCCGTTCCGCGATCTTATCGGCGTCGAGACCCTCGATGTGCAGGGCCAGCGTCTCGTTGATCGTCGCCGAAAGGCGATTGACGAGCAGCGGGTGACGCTTGAAGCGGGCGATCACCTCGAGAAAGTGTGCGCCATAGCGGGCGATCTTGCGTTCGCCGAGGCCGGTGACGTCCCCAAGCTCAGCCTCGCTCGCCGGTCGCTTCGCAGCGAGCTCCACCAGCGTTCGGTCGTGACAGATGACGTAGGGCGGCAGGTTGGCCTCGGTCGCGAGCTTCAGGCGCAACGCCCGCAACGCCTGGAACAGCGCCTCGTCGCCCGCTGGAACGCCAGAGCCGCCGGCGCTGGCTCCGCGCTCGCGTCCCGCCCGCCCTTTGCGCGACGGCTCGGCTGCCGGGGGCCGGCGCATCCGGAACGGCTCCTCGCCCCTCAGCACCGCCCGCGACTTCTCCGTCAGCAGCAGCGTCCCATACCCATCCTCGTCCGTGGTGAGGTAGCCGGCCGCGAGGAGCTGGCGAAAGAGCGACCTCCAATCGGCCGGCGTCACATCCTTGCCGACGCCCCACACGGTGAGCTTGTCGTGGCCATTGCGCGCGATCCGCTCATCGTCCTTGGCCGTGAGCACGTCGGTGACGTAGCCGACGCCGAAACGCTGCCCCGTGCGATACACGGCCGACAGCGCCTTCTGCGCCGGCACCGACGCATCGACCGTAGCGGGAGGCGTCAGGCAGTTGTCGCAGTTGCCGCACGGCTGGGACAGGGTCTCGCTGAAGTAGGCGAGCAGAGCCTGCCGCCGGCAACCCACCATCTCGGCCAGCCCGATCAGCGCGTCGAGCTTGCTGCGCTGGACCGCCTTGTGGGCCTCGCTCGCCTCCGATTGCGCCAGCCATTGGCGCTGCGTGACGATGTCCTGAAGGCCGTAGGCCATCCAGGCATCGGCGGGCTCGCCGTCGCGGCCGGCCCGGCCTGTCTCCTGATAGTAGGCCTCGATCGACTTCGGCAGGTTGAGATGCGCGACGAAGCGGACGTCCGGCTTGTCGATGCCCATGCCGAAAGCGATGGTGGCGACGACGATGAGGCCGTCCTCCTTGAGGAACCGCTGCTGCGCGAGGCGACGCTCCTCTGCACCCATGCCGCCATGATAGGCGACCGCGGCGCGCCCTTTTCCCGTCAGCCAGGTGGCGGTCTCCTCCACACTCTTGCGCGTCAGGCAATAGACGACGCCAGCCTCGTCAGGATGCTCGCGCTGCAGGAATTGCCAGAGACGCTCCCGGGCCCCCAGGGAGCCCATCTCGGCGATGGTGTAGCGGATGTTCGGCCGATCGAAGCTCGCGATGAAGCGACGAGCCTTCTCGAGCCGCAGCTCCGACGCGATCTCCTCGCGGGTACGCTGGTCTGCCGTTGCCGTCAGGGCGATGCGAGGCACCGTCGGGAAGCGATCGGCCAGAATGCCGAGCCGGCGGTATTCGGGGCGGAAGTCGTGGCCCCATTGGGAGACGCAGTGGGCCTCATCGATGGCAATCAGCGAAATGGTAGCCCTCGACAGCATATCCAGGGTGCGATCCTGGACGAGGCGTTCCGGCGCGACATAGACGATATCGAGATTGCCGGAGGCCAGCGCCGCCTCGACCTCGCGCTGGGCTCTCGGCTCGAGCGACGAGTTGAGGAAGGCCGCCCGGACTCCGAGCTCCTTCAGGGCGTCGACCTGGTCCTGCATCAGCGCGATCAGCGGCGACACGACGATGCCGACGCCGCGGCGTACGAGCGCCGGAATCTGATAGCAGAGTGATTTGCCGCCCCCCGTCGGCATCAATACGAGGGCGTCCCCGCCGTCGACCAGGGTCTCGATGATAGCCCCCTGCTCGAGCCGGAAGCTCTTGTAGCCGAACACGCTTTCGAGCACGCGCCGGGCATCGTCCATGGTCGCGGCCTCCACGCCTGAGCTTGGTCGGCGCGCGATGGCGCTTCGAGGTGACATGATCTCTGGAGCGCTCCGAATCGACGGCGTGCCGATGGAGTCTAGTCCGATTCGCCAGCGATGCCGCGTTACCATCGGTGGAAAGGGAGCCTGCGCCGGCTCCACCCGTCTCGACTGCACCACTACGCGATCGGGGCCGTCGACGTCTTGATGTCGGCGAAGCGGATGGCCGGGTTCCGCTCGACCGTCATGCTCAGGTAATAGGGGGATGGCGCCAGGTAGACGTGGTCCCCGTCGAGATCGACCGCCACCGACATGCGGTTGCGAGCGACGAACCTGTCGACCTCGGCCGGGTCGTCCGAGGTCATCCAGCGCACCGAATCGCAAGGCGCCGGATCGAAGCCGATCGGCAGGCCGTACTCGTTGGTCAGCCGGTCGCCGAGCACGTCGAGCTGCAGCTCGCCGATGACACCGACGATCGGCTGGGTCCCGTCGATCGGAGAGAACAGCTGCACGACGCCCTCCTCCGCCATCTCACGCAGCGCCTCCTTGAGCTTCTTTGCTCGGATCGCATCCTCGAGCCGGACGCGGCGGAGGATCTCGGGCGCAAAGCTCGGGATGCCGACGAACGACAGGGTCTCGCCCTCGGTCAGCGTGTCGCCGATGCGGAATGTGCCTTTGTTCGGCAAGCCGACGATGTCGCCGGCCCAGGCCTCCTCGGCGAGCGAGCGATCCTGGGCGAAGAAGAATTGCGGCGACTGCAGCACGACGGTCTTGCCGGTGCGCACGACCTTGACTTTCATGCCGCGCGTGAGCTTGCCAGAGCATACGCGCATGAAAGCGATGCGATCTCGATGCGCGGGGTCCATGTTAGCCTGGATCTTGAAGATCAGACCGGTCATGGCTCTCTCGCCGGCCTCGACGGTGCGGGTGCTGGCCGGCTGCGAGCGCGGCGGCGGCGCATGGGCGATCAGCGCGTCGAGCAGATCGCGCACGCCGAAATTGCGGAGCGCGCTGCCAAAGAAGACGGGCGTCAGCGTGCCCTGTCGGAAGGCCTCGAGGTCGAACCTGCCGCAGGCGCCCTCCACGAGATCCATCTCCTCGCGCCACCGGGCGAGCTCGTCGTGGTCGAGCAGCTCGGCCATCAGCGGATCATCGACGCCCGTGACGGCGCTGCCTTCGTCGTCCTTGTCCAGCTGGCGCACGCGCGAGGCGCTGAGATCGAAGGTGCCGCGGAAATCGCGGCCGCGGCCGATCGGCCAGACCATGGGCGCCGTGTCGAGGGCCAGCGTCGTCTCGATCTCGTCCAGCAGCTCGAGCGGCTCGCGGCTCTCGCGGTCCATCTTGTTGACGAAGGTGATGATCGGGATGTCGCGCAGGCGGCAGATCTCGAACAGCTTGCGCGTCCGCGCCTCGATGCCGCGGGCGCCGTCGATGACCATGATCGCCGAATCCACCGCCGTCAGCGTCCGGTAGGTGTGGTCGGAGAAGTCCTCGTGGCCCGGTGTGTCGAGGAGATTGAACACCGCACCGCCGTACTCGAACGTCATCACTGACGTCGCCACCGAGATGCCGCGCGCGCGCTCGATCGCCATCCAGTCGGACCGGGTGGAGCGCTTGTCCTTCTTGGCCTTGACCTGACCGGCGAGCTGGATGGCGCCGCCGAACAACAACAGCTTCTCGGTCAGCGTGGTCTTGCCGGCGTCAGGGTGGGAGATGATGGCGAACGTGCGCCGGCGGGAAACCTGATCGGTCATGAATGTGTCCTTGTCGCGCGTCGAGATCGGCGCGCGCATCGTGATCGGCATCGATTGCCGGGAGTGGAACGCCGAGGCCGCCGACAGATGCAATTCAGAGGCGGTAGATCCGCGCTGCAGTGTCGTGGAACAGCTTGGCGCGCTCGTCGGACGAGAAGGCCTTGGTCATCAGCTTGAACGAGTTCCAGAGCACTGTGTAGCTGCAGCTCAGCTTATCGACCGGGAAGTTCGATTCGAACATGCAGCGGTCGGCACCGAACCGCTCGATCGTGTAGTCGAAATAGTGCCGCGTGGCCTCGGCCAGCTCGGCGCTGGTCGGCGGCGCCGGGCGGTGCTCCCAGCCGAAGCCGTTGACCTCCATGTTGAGCCCGCCGAGCTTCACGACGACGTTCGGGCAGCGGGCAAGCTCGTCCATGGCCGCCTTCCACGCCGCGAGCACCTCGACCTGCCTGCCGGCGTAGGGGCCGATGCCGATCGGCCCGCCGAAGTGATCGAGCACGATGGTCGTATCCGGAAATGCGCGCGCCAGGCTCGTCGCCTCGGGGATCTGCGTGTGCGCGCACCACACCTCGAACGACAGTTTGCGGGGACCGAGGTGCTTGAAGCCGGCACGGAAATCATCGCGCAGGAGGAGCCCTTCGGGCGGGTTTGTGCGGTGATTCTCGACCTCGGGGCTGGCATGCCAGAAAGCGCCGCGACGGATGCCGCGGAAGCGCCCGCCACCGGCCGCGATCTGCGCGTCGAGCACGTCGCCGGCGAGGTCGCCGATCCTGAGATCGACGGTGCCGACGATGCCGGCCGCGATGCGTGGCCGGCCGTAGCCGCCCGACGCGCTCATCGCGGCGATGCCGTTGACGAACTCGGTCTCGCCGACACAGCGGAAGGCCTCGGGGCCATCAGCCTTGAACATGGCGCCGCACTCGATGAACACGGTCGAGACGACGTTGTGGCCGCCACCCAGATCATCGAGCATCTCGTCGAGAAGATAGCGGGCTTGTACGGCGCCGCGGCGCGCGTCCCACAGATGATGGTGGGGATCACAGATCGGCAGCTCCGGCTCGAGCACGGTCTCGACCGTCCGCGACAGCCAATCCTGGTTCTTCGAATGCTGGACCATGAACGACCTCCGATCGCGCCCGGCGGCGGGCCGCGCAATGTCCATATCCACGCTTCCGGCCTCGGATTCAAGCACGTGTCGGACGTCGCCAAGGGCCTGCGTTGACGCGCGCGGGCACCGGATGGCATCGTCCCCATCTGACACAAGGGCACCCGAGGAGAAGGCCATGGCTCGAACGATCGACGCGCGCGCAGTGAAGAAGGCGCTTTCCGAGCCCAGCGAGATCGCCCTCCTCGACGTTCGCGAGACCGGAGCCTACAGCCAGGGCCATCCTTTCCACGTGGTGCCGCTCGCCTACAGCCGGCTCGAGCTCGATGCCGAGCGGCTGTTGCCCCGCAAGGGCGTGCGCATGGTGCTCGTCGATGGTGGCGACGGCATCGCTGAGAAGGCCGCGCGGCGGCTCGAAGCGCTGGGCTATACGGACGTCTCCGTGCTGGCCGGCGGCGCACCCGGCTGGAAGGCGGCTGGCTACACCCTGTTCGAAGGCGTCAATGTTCCGTCGAAAGCGTTCGGAGAGGTGGTCGAGATCGCCCGTCACACGCCTCGCATCACGGCCCGGCAGCTCGTCGACATGCAGAAGCGCGGCGAGAACATGGTGATCGTCGACGGGCGCACTTGGGACGAGTACCGCCGATTCAACATTCCAGGCGGGACCAGCCTGCCGAACGGCGAGCTGGTGCTGCACATCGACGGGCTCGTGAAAGATCCGAAGACCAAGATTGTCGTCAATTGCGCCGGGCGCACCCGCTCGATCATCGGCGCGCAGACACTGATCGACTGGGGCATCGACAACGAGGTCGTCGCGCTCGAGAACGGCACGCAGGGCTATTGGCTGGAAGGCATTCCGATCGAGCATGGCGCCGATCGGCGCGCACCGAAGGGCGACATGTCGGCCGCAGCCCTCGCCGCCAAGCGAAAGCGCGCCCGGGCCCATGCCGAGCGCCACGGCGTGCGCTTCGTCAATGCCACGGATGCGGTCGCGCTCGGCGGCAATGCGGCCCGCACCACCTACCTGCTCGACGTGCGGACCGCCGAGGAGTTCGCCCGCGATGCGCTCCCGGCGTTCGTCCATGCGCCCGGTGGCCAGTTGCAGCAGGCAACCGACCAGTGGGTGGGCGTCAAGGGCGCGCAACTGATCCTCACCGACATGGGCGAGATGGTGCGGGCACCCTTCGTGGCGGCCTGGCTGCGTCAACTCGGGCACGAGGCCATGGTGTTGACCGACGGCGCCAAGGCACACCAGACGCTCGAGCAGTCGGGCCTGGCGGCGTTCCGGAAGCCCGGCTTCGACGCCTCCCGCATCCGTCAGAAGGAGGTGTCGCCCGAGGAGGTCGCGGCGCTGCTCGCGAGCGGCCAGGGCCAGGTCATCGACCTCCGGCCCAGCATGAGCCATCGCGACGAGTGCATCCCAGGCTCGGTCTGGTCGATCCGGCCGTACGTGGCAAAGGTATTGCGGGACGCCTCCCAGCCCGTCGCGCTGGTCGCCGACGATCCCCGAATCGCGGCGCTCGCGACACTCGACCTCGCGGAGGCCGGTGCCGGTGACATCGCCGTGCTGCGCGGGGGGATCGCAGCGTGGAAGGGCGAAAGCCGCCCCGTTGCGCCGTCGTCCGGAGCACCGGCCGATGCCGAGTGCATCGATTTCGTCTGGCACACGCTCGGGCGCAACGAGGGCAACCTGGACGCGGCCCGCGCCTATCTCGCCTGGGAGATCAACCTCGTCGATCAGCTCGACGAGCAGGAGCGGGCGTCGTTTCGTCTGTAGGCCGGTTCCCGATCGGCTCCCTGCGGACGAACCACCCGTCGTGCCAGCCGAACGCGAGGATCGAGACGGCGAGCGTCGCCAGCAACGCCAGCCCGGCGCGTTGCACGTCGACCCCGAGACTGCCGAGGCTCAATTGCCTCTGGTCGTCGCGACGGGTGGCTTGGCCCGTCGGCGCGGTGGCGCGCCAGTCAGCCCGTGGCTCGGGAGCGTGATCGGCCGCGGCCGGCGACAGTCCCATGATCACCAAGGCCGCCGCGAGCACCACTGCCCTCGCAGCTTCGCTGCGCGCGCCGAGGTCGAGCCACCGATGCATGTCGTCGTGCCTCCATCCCGAGAGCTGTTCCGCCGATTGTGCGGCGGCAGTGGTGGCATACGGGAAGTTGGCTGTGGCCGAGGCGTCAGCGGCGCTCAGGCGATTGTCAGCAGCCGAGACCGGCCGGTCCCATTCTGGAGGCCAATTCGCCGCTTGTGGCCGCAGCCGCACGTACCCGACTGGCATTGAATGGCTTCCCGGCCTAATGTCCGCTCGCTACGCGAGCCGCCGGAGCCCCGATGCCTGCCAAGCGCCTGATCATGGTCGGCCATGCCGCGCTCGACCGCGTCTACCGCATCGAGGCGTTTCCGCCCGAGCCGACCAAGGTGCGGGCCATCGAGGCCATCGACGTGGGCGGCGGCATGGCCGCCAATGCCGCGGTGGCCGCTGCGCGCCTCGGAGCCAAGGCTGAGCTGTGGAGCCGGGTCGGCGACGACAACGCCGGCGCCACCATCAAGGCCGGCCTGAAGGCCGAGCGGGTCGATGTGCGGCATGTCGAGAGCTTCGAGGATGCGCGGTCCTCGACGTCGGCGATCATCGTCGACGACCGTGGCGAGCGCCTTGTCGTCGGCATGCGCGACACGGCGATCCCTTCATCGACCTCCTGGCTGCCACTCGAGCGAGTGGCTGAAGCCGACGCGGTGATGTCGGATCTGCGCTGGCTCGAGGCGACGCGGGCCGTCCTCACGGAGGCCCGCCGCGTCGGCGTCCCGACCGTGCTCGACGCCGACCTCGGCGCGCGCGAGGCGTTGCCCGAGATCCTCGGGCTTGCCGACTACGCGATTTTCTCCGCACCGGCATTGCGCGATCTCTACAAGGGTGCCGACGACGATGTCGCCCTGGCCGAGGTGCTCACGCGCGGTCCGCGCCATGCCGGCGTCACTCTCGGCGCCGAAGGCTACCTGTGGCGCAATGCCGACGGCGGCAGCGGCCGTGTGCCTGGCTTCAAGGTCGATCCCGTCGACACCACGGGCGCGGGCGACGCGTTCCATGGCGCCTTCACGCTGATGCTCGCCGAAGGCCACTCGCTCGACGAATGCGCACGCCGCGCCTGTGCCGTCGCCGCACTGAAGTGCACCCGTCTCGGCAGCCGCGCCGGATTGCCGACAATGGTCGAGCTCCTGGCATTTCTCG
>JANRJI010000066.1:0-4035 GCA_033764055.1 Hyphomicrobiaceae bacterium | reverse complement strand
TGCGGGCTCCGCCGTTCCGGCACCCGATACCGAGCTGGCCCGGATGTTCAGCGGCGAGAAGGTGCGGGAAAAGTTCATTCCCGTAACGCCTCAGGCGCTGATGGACCGGCTGGCGCAAGCGGCCGCATGGCCGAATGGCGAAGCCATGCTGGTGCGCCGGCTGTTCATGTATCTGGCGCAGTGGCGAAAGCAGCAGTACGGCGCCAAGCTCTTGGAACTTGCGCGGCTCTACGAGCCATTCAGCCCCGACAGCGATCTCCTGATTACCCGGACGTTCCAAGAGGACGAGCGCGCGTCGATGGAAGGCCGGCTGGTCGCCGGGGTCTGCGAATTGATGCAGCAGGCGAACTACACTCGCATCGACCCGAGCCAGATCGACATCATCCTGACCAAGGACAGCCATTACGGCCTCGACCTGCACGTCGATCTCGATGCCTTCGACGAACTCGAGATCTATTACCGGGGCGCGATATCGAAGCGCGGCTCGCGGCGGTCGGCGCGGAAACTCTATCTCCGGCACGAGGAGTTCGAGGTCCCGATCTTCCAGAGGCTCGCGATCCTGTTCAAGCTGAAGCCCGAGGACAAGCGCATCGTCGAGGTGATGGCGCGGGACAAGATCGATCGTGCAACAGCGGAACGGCGGGTCCGGCGCATGCGCGGCCTGATCTCGGACCAGATCAAGCCCGAGTTCATCTATATCAAGCTGTTCAAGAACATCCCGCGGACCGACCTCGAGATGTGCTTTCCCAATACCAAGATCCGCTTCCGGCTTTTCGACAAGATCAAGCTCGGCGTGACGGCCGGTGGCGGGCTCGGCATGGGCGTTGCCGGCACACTCTCGAAAATTGCGGTCGCGTCCAATCCGATCGCGTTGGCGGGTGCCGTGGCCGGGCTCGGCGGCATCGCCGTGCGCCAAGGCGTGAACTTCATGAACCAGCGCAACAAGTACATGGTGACGATGGCGCAGAACCTCTATTCGCATGCGCTCGCCGATAATCGGGGCGTCATGACGCTTCTCGCCGAGCGTGCGGCTGAGGAAGACGTCAAGGAGGACGTGCTGCTTTACAGCCTTCTCGCCAAGGAGCGGGTGCACCTCAGCCAACTCGGCGAGGCGGATGCCGCCATCGAACGCTATCTGTTCAGTACGTTCGGCATCGAAACCAACTTCGACGTCGAGGATGCGCTGGAGCGGCTCAAGAGTGACGGGCTCATCTCGGTGACTGCGGACGGCATGATCGAGACACTCGCACCGAGCCTCGCCGCAGGGCGGATCGATCAACTCTGGGATCGCTTCCTCGACGATCTCGTCGATGGCTCCGTCGCCGATGGGATCGAGTACGAAGGTGAATCACCGGAGCGGCTCGGTTGACCAGCGGGATGGGAGCAGTGGGTCTCGAGGCCAGTCAGATCGTCGACGCCCGCACTCTGTTGCGCCTTCGCGTGACCGTCGCCGATGCCGACGAGGGCCGCGTGGTGGCCGATCTGCTGAGCCAAGACGACGGGGTGGCGGCCGCGGCGCTTGCGACGGCGTTCTTCGAGATCGAGCCCGGAGGGGGCTGGATCGTGGACGGGTATTTCGACAGCCGGACGACCGAGGCCACCGACCTCCTGATGCGGCTCGCTGGCGGACTGCCGGCGGGGGCCGGCGTGGCCCTCGAGACCGTTCCCGAAGAGAACTGGGTCGCGATCAGCCAGGCCGCTCTGCCGCCTGTCGAGGCGGGGCGCTTCCTCGTCCATGGTGCGCACGACCGCCAGCAGGTGGGGCGACGACGCCATGCCATCGAGATCGAGGCCGGCGAGGCGTTCGGGACGGCGCATCACGCGACGACGCAAGGCTGTCTCGAGGCGCTCGACCGGCTCGGCCGAAAGCGACCACCGCGGCGTGTCCTAGATCTGGGGTGCGGGTCGGGCGTGCTCGCGATCGCCGCCAGTCGCCTGTGGCCGCACGCCAGGGTCGCTGCCAGCGATATCGACCCCATTGCCGTCGATGTGACACGGAGCAATGCGCGGCTCAATCGTGCGGGGCCCCGAATCCGCGCTATTGTGGCTGCCGGCCTCGATCATGCGGCGTTGCGAAGCCTTGGTCCGTTCGATCTGGTGGTCGCGAACATTCTCGCCGGCCCCCTCATCGTGCTGGCGCCACGACTGGCCCGTGCGATTCCAAGGGGTGGACGCGTCGTCCTGTCGGGCCTGCTCGGGGAGCAAGCGCGGGAGGTCACGGCCGCTTACCGAATGGCTGGGTTCCGGCTCGAGCGGCGGCAGATCCGGCATAACTGGGCGACGCTGGTTCTGGTGCGGGGATAACCCGGCTCGGCCTTCGCGGCTCTCCGCGACACGACAATCATCAAAACAAGACACGGCTGGCGCGTTGGCGCCAGCCGTTTCCCTGTTCGAACCGCGAAGGCGAGGAATGGTCAGGCCCAGAAGCTGGCCGGAACGGTGCCCTTCGCGCGAATGTGGCGGATCTGGTCGGGCGAGAAGCCCATGTCCTTGAGTTGGCCGTCCGACATACGCTCGAACGTGGCCCGGACGCGGGAGATACCCTGGCGGGTGCGCGCCTCGATGAAACGCTCGAAAAAGCTCTTTGTGGACTTCGTCGATGTGGCGGCTGCGTTGCCGTGGCCGAATGCTGCTGTGGTGCTCATGATCGTGTTCCCCTCAACTCTTGCGTGAGGTTTCTGTCGGCCGGGGATCGTTTTCGAACTCCCGGCCCCATCGCGGCGATCTGTTCCAATCCCGCTTGGCTGAACGATAGATATTGGTTTACACCGCGACCCGGTAGAGGGGATGCGGCAGTGCAGCATTGCAAAAAACGCATGGAAACTTCTTCGTGATTTCATGAAGTTGTCGTCGAGTGTCGCGATATTGCAATGCGGTCGGAATGTGGCGTGATTCGCCTCGTTGCGAGGCTAGCCCGGCCGCTCTACTAATGAGTGATGTTCCAGGATTTCAGCTCTCCTTCAGATCCGATCGCGGGCGCCAACCGGACCCGTGCGCTGCAGTCGCGACTTCGTGGGCTTGGCCTCGACGCCTTCGTTGTGCCGAGGGCCGACGAGCACATGGGGGAGTACGTCGCCGCGTCCACCGAGCGACTGATGTGGCTCACGGGATTCACCGGCTCCGCCGGGCTGGCGGTCGTCGGGCAACGCTTCGCGGCGCTGTTCGTCGATGGCCGGTACACGCTGCAGGCCGGCAGCCAGGTCGATCCCAAACTGTTCGAGATCGTGCAAATTCCCGAGACGTCGCCGAGCGAGTGGCTTGCCGGGAAGCTCAGCTCAGGGGCCGTGGTCGGTTTCGACCCGTGGCTGCATCCGACGGCCTGGGTCAAGGCCGCCGAGGCAGTTCTCGCCGGGGCCGGCATCAGGCTCAAGGCGGTCGGCCGCAATCCCGTCGATCTCCTCTGGGGCAAGGAGCGGCCGCCAGCGCCACTCGGCCTGGTGCAAGCGCAACCTCTGGCGCTCGCGGGGCAGAGCGCGGAGAGCAAGATCGCGGACGTGCAGAAAGGGCTCAAGGCCGATGGCGCCGACGCGACCATCCTCACGTTGCCGGATTCGATCGCTTGGCTGTTCAACATCCGTGGATCGGATGTGAAGCACAATCCGACGGCTCTCGCGTTTGCCATCGTGCATGCCGCGGGGAAGCCGGAGTTGTTCCTCGACAAGCGGAAGCTCGGGCCGGAGGCGAAAGCGCACCTTGGAGCCCTCGTCCGGCTACGTGAGCCGGGTGACCTGGCCGAGCGGGTCATCGCGCTTCGACAGGGCAAGAAGCGGGTTCGTCTGGACGAAGCGACGGCCGCGCACTGGTTTCGCCGGACGCTCGGGGTCCGTAGCCTCCTTGTTACCGATGGGCGTGATCCCTGCATTCTGCCCAAGGCGCGCAAGAACGCGGCCGAGCTCGCCGGCAGCCGGACGGCTCATGAACGTGACGGGGCTGCCATGGCTCGCTATCTCGCGTGGCTCGACCGGGAAGCGCCGAGCGGGCGGGTCGACGAGATCTCGGCCGTGCAGAAGCTCGAGCAGATGAGGGCCGAGACGC
>JANRJI010000065.1:0-1577 GCA_033764055.1 Hyphomicrobiaceae bacterium | reverse complement strand
GATGCGGCCTTCGAGGCTGAAAAGTGATTGAATGTCCATTATTTCTCTCCAAACTCCCCTCCCGCTTGCGGGAGGGGTTGGGGGTGGGAATGGGCCGGGGAGGCCCACCCCGCTGCGACTAGCCAGCAAGCTGGCAAGTCTCGCTCCCCTCCCGCAGGCGGGAGGGGTGGTGAAGGCTCAATACCCGCTCAGTTCCGCAACGCGGTTGGCGTGGAAATGCGCGTCGCCGAGGAACTCGGCCAAGGCGCGATCGCGCTTCATGTAGAGGCCGATGTCGTATTCGTCGGTCATCCCGATGCCGCCGTGCATCTGCACGCCTTCCTGCACCGCGAGGCGCGCGGTCTTGGCGACCTTGGCCTTGGCGACGCTCGCCATGAGGTCGGCGTGGGCCGAGCCGCCGTCGAGCAGCTGCTGCGCCTTGATCGTGACCGCACGCGCGATCTCGACCTCGGAATAGAGGTGGCTGGCGCGGTGCTGGAGCGCCTGGAACTCGCCGATCAGACGCCCGAACTGCTTGCGCTGCTTGAGATAGTCGACGGTCATATCCATCGCGCCGCGGGCCACGCCCACGCCTTCCGCCGCCGCGCCGACGCGGCCTGCCATCAGCATCGCGTCGAGCACCGCACGGCCGCCGTCGATCTCGCCGATCACGGCATCGCCGTCGAGCTCGACCCCGTCGAACTTCGTGTGGGTGGCCATCGAGGAATCGACGAGGCGCACGCTGTCATGGCTCATGCCCATCGCGTCCTTGGGGACGGCGAAGAGGGTGATGCCGTCGGCATCATCGTCGGCCCCCGAAGTGCGCGCGGCGACCACGATCATGTCGGCGCTCGCGCCCTGGATGACGAAGCTCTTGGCGCCGGTGAGCTTGAACCCGTTGCCCGATTTCTCGGCGCGGGTGGTGATGCGCGAGGGGCGGTGCTTGGCGGTCTCGTCGATGGCGACGGCAAACACGCTGTCACCCGCGATCAGCCCCGGCAGGTAGCGGCCCTTGAGATCCGCCGAGCCGTGCTTCAGCGCGGTCGCCGCCAGCACGGACGACGTCAGGAACGGCGAGGGCGTCAGATTGCGGCCGATTTCCTCGAGCACGATCCCCGCCTCGACATGGCCCATGCCGAGCCCGCCGTCGGCCTCGTCGACCAGCATGCCGGTGAAGCCCATCTCGGCCATCTGCTTCCACAAGGCGTGGCCGAAGCCGTCCTTGCAATTGCGGTCGCGCCAGTGGCGCAGCTGCTTGGCGATATTGCCTTCCTCGGCGATGAAGCCGCGCGCGGTGTCGGCGAGCATCGCCTGATCTTCGTTGTGATACAGGGGCATTGGTTTTCCCTCTCCCGGAAATTCAAATCGTCATCCCGGGCTTGACCCGGGATTGCCATCGTCTGCGTGCCAGTTGCGAGCGGCCCCGGATCAAGTCCGGGGCGACGCTTCCATCACGCCCCCGGCAAATCCAGAATGCGCTTGGCGATGACGTTGAGCATCACCTCGCTGGTGCCGCCCTCGATCGAGTTGGCCTTGGTGCGCAGCCAGTTCTTGGCGGGCTTGCCGCTTTCGGTCGCCTCGCTTTCCCATTCGAGGCT
>JANRJI010000064.1:0-38031 GCA_033764055.1 Hyphomicrobiaceae bacterium | reverse complement strand
TGTGCACATCGACGAGGTGACGGGAGGCGCAGTCGTCACGCACTCCAAGGATTGGAACCTGGCCCGCGAGGCCGTTATCGGCTCGCGCCTCTCACCTTCGACGCCGGGCATCACCATGATGCAAGCCTGTGGCACCAGCCTACAGGCGGCAATGGGCATCGGCGCCAAGATTGCGACCGGCGAGATCGAGTGCGGTATCGCCATTGGCTCGGACACCACATCGGACGCGCCCATCGTCATCGGCAAGCGCCTCGCTGGGCGCCTGGTCCAGGCGCAGCAGGCGCGCTCCCTCGGCGAGCGCCTGTCCGCCTTCAAGGGGTTCTCGCCGGGCGAGCTGGTGCCACAGCCTCCGTCGGTCTCGGAGCCGCGGACTGGGCTGTCCATGGGTCAGCATTGCGAATTGATGGCCCAACACTGGCGCATCGGCCGCGAGGCCCAGGACCAGCTCGCGCTCGAAAGCCATCGAAAGGCGGCGGCTGCCTACACGTCCGGCTTCATGGACGATCTCGTCGTGCCCTGCGCCGGCGTATGGCGCGACAACAACATTCGCCACGATATGTCTCTCCAACGGATCGCCGAGCTGAAAACCGTGTTCGACAAGTCGGAGCGCGGGACGTTGACGGCAGCCAACTCGACGCCACTGACGGACGGAGCCGCAGCCGTGCTGGTCGCCTCCGAGGCCTGGGCGGCCGAGCGGGGTGTGCCGGTGCAGGCCTATCTCACGCATTCGCAGACTGCCGCCAACGATTTCGTTGGCGGTGAGGGTCTGCTGATGGCCCCCACCCTAGCCGTATCGCGCTTGCTGGACCGCGCGGGGTTGAAGCTCCAGGACTTCGATTTCTACGAGATCCACGAGGCCTTCGCCGCGCAGGTTCTCGCCACGCTGAAGGCGTGGGAGGATCCCGACTATTGCCGAACGCGCCTCGGCAGGTCGGAGCCGCTCGGTCCGATCGACAGGTCGAGGCTCAATGTCAAGGGCTCATCGATCGCTTACGGTCACCCGTTCGCGGCGACCGGCGCGCGCATCGTCGGTCTGCTGGCCAAGATCCTTGAGGAGAACGGCGGCGGGCGTGGATTGATCTCGATCTGCACGGCCGGCGGCATGGGCGTCGCCGCGATCCTGGAGCGGCCGCGCGCGTGATCCCGCATCGCCCGCCCGCTTCTCGATTGGCAATTGGCCGCCAGGGGCGATGCGACTAGGCTGCCGTATCGGTCGGTCATGCAGCAGGAGCAATGCCATGGGAGCGGAGCAGCGGGTCGCGGAATTGGGATTGGTGCTGCCCCCGGCGCCCAAGCCGGTCGGCAACTATGTCGGCGCGGTGCGCACCGGCAATCTTCTCTTCATGTCCGGCTGCGGGCCGCGCCGCGTCGACGGATCGGCGATGACGGGGAAGCTCGGCAAGACGCTGACCGTCGAGCAGGGCTACGAGGCGGCCCGTCTCGTCGGGCTCAATATGCTGTCCAATATCCGCGCCCAACTCGGCAGCCTCGACAAGGTCAAGCGCGTGGTGAAAGTGCTCGGCATGGTCAACGCGACGCCTGAGTTCGAGGAAACGCCCAAGGTCATCAACGGTTTCTCGGATCTGTTCGCCGAGGTGTTCGGCGATGCAGGGCGTGGCGCCCGATCGGCGGTGGGCATGGGCACGCTTCCCTTCCAGATCGCGGTCGAGGTGGAAATGGTGCTCGAGGTCGAGGACTGAGCCGTCACGGGAAAAAAGAGGTCGCCGGGATCACCTCGATGCGGCAATCCCCAAAGCATCAAGCGGAAGCCTCATCGAGCGTCCCGCCGGGCGGGGGCTCGAAAAGCAAGCTCGCCGGGCGCGCGAGGCGAGGCATCCCCCACAGCGCGCGCCCGGCGATTGGTCTTCACTGGCTGCTGGCGAGGCAGAGAGGCTTAAGCGCCTCTCTGCTCCGCAACCCATAGCCGCACATCTTCCTTCGATCGAATTCGATCGATCAGATGATGATGATGTCCGCTGCCGACAAGGCGAAGTCGCTCGTCAGGTCGGCGATGTTGACGGCGGCGCCAGCGCCGTTGCCATCAGCGTCGTAGTAGAGCGTGTCCGTCGTCGTGTTGTAGACGAAGTAGTCGTCGGCATCCGCCGCCGTGCCGCCGGCGTTGGCAACGAAATTCGCGGCCTGCAGTGTGCCCGCCGTCAAGCCGCTACCGAAGGTCGCGCTGTTGATCTGGAAGAAGTCGGTGGTGTCGAACCCGTTGATGCTGTCACCGCCTTCAGACGTCGTGTCGTAGGCGTAGCGGTCGCTGCCCGCACCGCCCTCGAGGGTGTCTGCGCCGGCAGCACCTTTGAGGGTGTCGTTACCCTCGAGACCGTAGAGCTTGTTCGCCGCCGAGTCGCCGATCAGCGTGTCGGCGAATGCAGACCCGATTGCGCCTTCGATCGACGTCAGCGTCTCCGTGATCGCGCCCTGCAGCGCAGTTCCGGTGGCCAGGTTGACGACGACGGCGCCATCCGTAGCGAAGCTGACGAGGTCGGTGCCGTTGCCGCCGTTGATGCTGTCGGTGCCGGTACCGCCGAGAAGTGTGTCGTTGCCGTCTCCGCCGACCAGCGTGTCGTTGCCTGCGCCGCCCGTGAGGACGTTGTCGCCAGTGGTGCCGGTGATCGAGTCGTTGAACTTCGTGCCGGTTGCCCGCTCGAAGTTGGTCATCGTCTCGGTTGCCGAGGCGAAGGTGGCCACGCCGGTCGAGAGGTTGATGGTCACGGCCGAGGCTTCGGCAGTGAAATCGATCGTGTCGATGTCGGCGCCGCCGTCGTAGCTGTCGGCGCCTGCGCCCGTCGTCACCGTGTCGTTGCCAGCGCCCGCCGTGACGCTGTCGTTGGCGTCACCGCCGACGAGGATGTCGTTGCCGGTGCCGCCGTCGAGCGTGTCGTTGCCGGCGCCGCCGAGCATGGAGTCGTTGCTGTCACCGCCGAGGAGCGAGTCGTTCCCGTTGCCGCCGTCGAGCGTGTCGTTACCCAGTCCGCCGCTGACCGTGTCGTTGCCCGAGCCTCCCAGGATCTTATTCGAGGCGGAGGTGCCGGTGATCGAGTCGTTGTAGCCGGTGCCGGTAGCGTTCTCGAAGTTCGACGCGGTCTCGGAGGCCGCCGCGATGATGGCCACACCCGTCACCATGTCGAAGCTCACGGCTGCGGCTTCGGAACCGAAATTGATCGTGTCGACGTCGGCCCCGCCGTCGTAGGCGTCTGCGCCCGCGCCCGTGAACACGACGTCGTTGCCTGTGCCGCCAATGAGGACGTCATCGCCAGCGCCGCCGTCGAGGGTATCGTTGTGTGCTTCGCCCTCGAGCCAGTCGTTCCCGGTGCCACCGATCAGCGAGTCATGCGCATCGCCGCCGAGGAGATAGTCGTTCTCGGTGCCGCCATTGAGCGTATCGCTGCCGAGACCGCCAAGGAGCGTGTCGTTGCCGGCTTCACCGAGGAGGCTGTCGTTGCTGGCCCCACCCGACAGGGAGTCGTTGCCGACGCCGCCCGTGAGCGTGTCGTTATAGTGACCGCCGATGAGCGTGTCGTTGCCGAGCCCGCCCGACACCGAGTACTTGGCCGCGCCGAGCGCACTCGACTTCACCTCGATGACGTTGTTGGAATCGTTGCCGGTGAGCACAACGGTCGACGACGTCGTGATCGAGGCGTCGACGCCATTGATATTCATGTTCTCCACGCCATTGGCGAGGACGACGTTGCCGTTGATTCTGGCATAGTTGACAGTATCGGTGCCGCCGCTGGCATTATTCCACTCGATGACGACCGTATCCTGGTTTTGCAGGTTATACGTGTCATTTCCGGTGCCGCCCATGGCCATGCCACCGCGGGAGAAGAAGGCGAAGGTGTCGTTGCCCGCGCCACCTTCGGCAAGGAACCCGCCGAGATCGCTCGTGTTGACGGAAGCGGTCGAGGTTTTCGACACCTGAATGTTGTCATTGCCTTGGCCACCGTAGATCCGGTCCTCGTCGCCGGCGGAGAGCATCTGCATGGTGTCGTTGCCGAGGTCGCCGAAGATCACGGCGTCCTGAGTCGTCTGCTTGACGACGGAGATGCTGTCGTCGCCTGCCAGCAGATTGTAGGTCACGCCCTCGACCAAGTCGGTCTGGGTCACCGTGCCAACTGTGTCATTGCCAGTGGTGTAGGTGGTCGTCGCCATTCCAAAATCTCCCATTACAGATGGCGGACCCCGGTTCATCGCCGCCAGCAAGCAGCGTCAAAGTAGCAGGCGGGTATTAAGAAGAGCTTCCCCTACCCATCGTCATTTGAAGGACATTCTCTCGCCACGATTCCGCAGGCGGCGGCACTGCTGCTTTGCGATCGGGAGCCCCCCATCCGCGAGCGCCTTGCTGATTTGCAGCAACCCTCAGAGCGCGAGGCCGAGGTCCATTCGTTTGACATTGAGGGCGGCACATGACGGCCGGGGAGGGCCTCGAGTGCGGCCAGGCCTTCTTGATCGGTGGTGACGCTGTCGCGTGTGCGAGGTGGTCTGCGATCTCGTCGAGAGTGGGTCCGAGAATGTTGGCCCGAATGATCAGTTGCAGGCGATGGCGTTCGGATGGACCAAACGCGCGGACGGCTCCTTTGCGATCGGAGCGGATTTGGCCTTTGGGCCACGGAGAAGCGGATGGTCTGCGTCGGGATGCCGAGCTCACCGGCGAGGGCGCCGATCGAGGTGTCGCGGGCCGCGGGCGGATCGGCTCGCGCTCAGACCATCGATCCCCGAGGCGGTACGGACGCAGCTTTGGTCATTTGGTGGCTCTCCGCCGTGCCTCCTCCTCTTTGAGCTCCTTCTTGGACAGCTTGCCGATGAGGGTCTTCGGCAGTTGATCGCGGAACTCGATCTCAGCCGGTATCTCGATGCGGCTGAGCAAGGGGGTGAGGTGTGCAAGGATGTCCTTTTCCGTCGCGCTCGTGCCCCCCCGCAGCTTGATGAAGGCTTTCGGCGCCTCCCCACGGTAGGTGTCGGGAATACCGATGACCGTCACCTCCTCGACGGCGGGGTGTTTCGAGATCGCCTCCTCCACGTTGCGCGGATAGACATTATAGCCTGAGCAGATAATGAGGTCCTTGGTGCGGTCGACGATGAACAGGAAGCCCTCGTCGTCCATGATCGCGATATCGCCCGTCCGCAGGTAGCCGTCGGACGTCGTCTGCTGGGCCGTTTCGGCGGGCTTTTTCCAGTAGCCCTTCATGACCTGCGGTCCCTTGATGCAGATCTCGCCCTTCTCGCCTGGCGGCATCACGATGTCGGGGTTGGCGGGATCGCGCAGCGAAACGATCGTGCCAGGCAGCGGCTGGCCGATAGAGAGCGGCTTCACCGGCCCGTTGATGGGGTTGACGGTCACGCCCGGAGAGGTTTCCGAAAGGCCGTACGCCTCGACCACCTTGCAGCCCGTCAGCCGCTCGAATCGCTGCTTGGTATCGAGCAAGAGGGGCGCCCCCCCAGACAGGCAGAATTTCAAAGACGACAGGTCGAAGCTCTCGAGCTTCGGGTGGTTCAGCATGGCGATGAACATGGTTGGCACACCCGGCATCAGGGTCGGGCGCATCTTGGTGATCAGTGCCATGGCATCGTTCAGGACAAAGCGCGGCATGATGATGATCTCGGCGCCAATGGCGATCGCAAAATTCATCACCGCGGTCATCGCGAACACATGGAAGAACGGCAGAGCGCCAAGCACCCGCTCCTGCCCAGCCACGACGCCGCTTACCCATGCCAGCGATTGTTGGACGTTGATCGTGACATTGGCGTGCGTCAGCATCGCGCCTTTGGGTACACCCGTCGTCCCGCCGGTGTACTGCAATACAGCCACATCGCACACTGCATTGATGGCGACTGGCGCAAAGCTGCCGTCGTTGTCGAGCACCTCGGTGTCGGCGACGATTCGGGAAGCAGCAGAGGAGGCATAGGGGCGTGCCAGCTCGCGGCCCCTGAACAAGCGGAACAGAACGGATTTCGTCGCCGGCAGCAGAGCGCTGAACGAGGCGACGATGGCCCGCGGCAGCTGACCGGTCGTGAGCAAGGCATCGACCTTGTCGAACAGGATCTTGAGATCCAGCGTGACCATGATCTCGGTCTCGCTGTCGGCGATCTGGTGGCCGAGCTCGTCGACGGTATAGAGGGGGTTGTAGTTGACGACCGTGGCGCCTACCTTCGCAATCGCGAAGTAGTACACGATGAACGTCGGTGAATTGGGGAGCAGGAGGCCAACCTTGGTGCCCTTGCCGACACCCAGTTTCTGCAATCCGGTGGCGGCACGGTCGACCAGCCTGCCGATCTCGGCGTAGGTCAGGGACTTTCCGAGGAAATTCGTCGCCGGGCGTGGGCCGAAATCGCGGCAGGCGTCGTCGATCAGGCTATGGAGCGGCCGCGGCTCGAATTCCTGATGCCAGTTCACGCCGTCCGGATAGTGATCGAGCCACGGGAGGGATGCCGATGTCGGGGAGCGGTTGGCGCTGGCGGCCATCGGACGTTACTCCCTTCAATGCCGTGGCGGGCGACTGCTGCAAACCGGCCCCGCCGGGTTGCCGCGGGCGCGGCCCACATTTGTTCGCGGGTCTTCTTTGCGACCATTGAGCACACAAATCGTGAAGTCCGCCAGTGGGTGTGAGGGCCGCGGTGAACGGCCTCTTCGGTGGCCCAGAGTCTCGAGCTCACTACTGGCGTCAGCAATGCAATGGATGAATGTCGTTTACATTAGTTTGCTAGGTGAGCTTGCCCTGATGGCGGGCATGCTCTAGCAAGAAACGACGAGCAGGCTCCCGTGCGTCTGCAACTCACGGGGCGGGAGAGCGAAATGGACGAAACAGCGACCAAGATCATCGACATCCTGAAGAAGCACATGAAGGAGCCGAGGGACGACATCGGTCTCGAGACGGCGCTCGCCGACTTGAAGATCGAGTCGATCGATCTCGCCATGATCGTCTTCGAGCTCGAGGACACCTTCGGCATCGAGATTCCTTACAATGCCAACGACACCGATGAGGCAGCAGCCTTCAAGTCGGTGGGCTCGGTCGTCGACCGCGTCAAGCAGGTGATCGCCTCGACGCCGACGGCAGCCAAGGCCTGAGCCGCGAGCGGAACCTGCGAGCCGCAGCCTGACGGGGCGGGATCGAACGGCAAGCTGAAAAGCGCCGTCTGCTTCGGCGGCGCCTCTGCGACGATTTCGGAAGGAGCATGCATTGAAAGACGGTGCCAACACTCGCCGCCGCGTCGTCGTGACCGGCATGGGAGCGGTGACCCCCATCGGGCTCGACGTCGGGGAGATGTGGGCTTCGATGAGAGCCGGACGCTGCGGCGTGGGCCCCATCGGGAATTGGCCTGTCGAGGATCTCTACATCAAGATCGCCGGCGAGATCAAAGATTTCGATCCCGTCAAGCATGTCAAGAGCCGCAAGATCCAGTACGGCGACCGCTACTCCTGGTTCGCGGGCCGTGCAGCGGACGAAGCCTGGACCCAGTCCGGCCTGCCGATACCCTATGCTGAACCGTATCGCTCCGCCTCAATTATCGGGTCTGGCGCCGGTGGCTTCTCGACCATCGAGTCGGCCTACCGCGATCTGTTCGTGCACAACAAGCGCGCTACCAATCCGCTGACCCTGTTGCGGATCATCGGCTCCTCGGCCTCGGCCCACGTCGGCATCGAGTACGGCATCAAAGGGCCGACGTTCGCCACCTGCTCAGCGTGCTCGACGGCCACCCACGCCATCGGACTCGGCCTCGACTACATCCGGAACGGCGTGGTCGACGTTGCCGTGACCGGTGCCAGCGAGGCCGTGCTCACCTACGGGTCGATGCGCGTTTGGCAGGCTATGCGCGTCCTGTCCCCCGACGGCTGCTTTCCGTTCTCGAAGAAGCGAAACGGCACGGTGCTGGCCGAGGGCGCCGGCATCCTCGTGTTGGAGGAGCTGGAGCATGCCCGCAAGCGTGGCGCAACCATCCTCGCCGAGGTCGCAGGCTACGGCATGTCCTCGGACAGCAAGGACATGGTCAATCCCGACGTCGACGGGCCTCGCGTCGCCATGGAGATGGCACTTGCCGATGCAGGCATCGGCCCCGATCTGGTCGATTACCTGAATGCGCATGGCACGGCGACGACCCTCAATGACGCCAACGAGACCAACGCCATAAAAATGGTGTTCGGCGAGCACGCCTCGCGGTTGGCCATCTCGTCCACGAAATCCATGACCGGCCATCTGCTGGGCGCCGGCGGAGCGGTCGAGGGAATCGCGTGCATCAAGGCGATGCAGGAGGGGTGGGTGCCGCCGACCATCGGTCTCACCGAGCCCGATCCCAAATGCGATCTCGACTATGTTCCGAACGAGGGCCGGGCCAAGCCAGTTCGATACGCCATGTCGAACTCGTTTGCCTTCGGTGGCTTGAACGCAGTTCTTTTGTTCGGCCCGCCTCCCGCTTGACGATCGCGGCGGTGCCGCGGACAGTGACGCCATGGCTCCGACCAACCTGCTGCGCACCGCCCGCAAGACACGCTCGGGGATTGACCAGGGTGGTCCTCGGCGCCGGGGCGAGCCACGTGAGATCCTGATCCGCGCGGGCACGGTGGCATTGCGGGCCCGCCTGCGCGAGACCTCGACCGCCGATCGCATCTGGGCTGCGTTGCCGATCTACGGCACGGCCGAAACCTGGGGCGACGCGATCCATTTCGAGACCCATGTCGAGACGGGCCGCGAGGCCGACGCCCGCGCGCGGGTCGCTCCCGGCGAGATTGCCTATTGGACCGAGGACGATCGTGTGATGATCGCCTTCGGCGAGACGCCGCTGTCCCGGTCCGGCGAGATGCGCCTTCCTTGCCCCTGCAACATCTGGGCTGTTGCCCTCGATGATGTCGGTGCTCTCGTCGCCGTGCGCCCGGGTGAGCGGGTCGCCGTGCTGGTGGCGGAATCTTAGGACCGCAACCGATCGGCCGCAGCTCTATTCGAGCACGGGTCGGAGATCACCGGTTGGATTCGAGAAACGCCCGGAACGCCGCAAGCGTCTCCTCGCTCACATGGTGCTCGATGCCTTCGGCGTCGGCCTCTGCGACCATGGCATCGACACCGAGCGCAATCAGGAATGCGCGAACGATGCGGTGTCTCTCGCGCACGGCAATCGCAAGCTCTTGTCCGCGCTCGGTCAGGAAGATGGCCCGATACGGCTTGGTCGTTACGAAGCCGTCACGCTGCAGACGCTGGATCGCATTGTTCACCGTGGCATTGGAAACGCCCAGCTGGCCGGCGAGGTCGACGACCCGTGCCTCGCCTGTTCCAGCTATGAGATCGGCGATCAGCTCGACGTAGTCCTCGGCAAGCTCCGTCTGGTGCGCCTCGCGCACGCGCCGGAAACTATCCGCCCGATTACGCTGGCCCTGATCGGAATCCTGCAAGTGTCGCTCCCTGGGATCCAAGCGGACGCCACATCCGTCATATCTCACCTCGCCGTTGACAACAAGTTTAGTATTTACTAAATGTAGTCGCCAGAACTAACTGTGGCGTCGCGTGCGCAGGGATGGGGGGTGGGGTATCACATGGCGAGATCCGTCCGTGCCGAATGCCGAGGAGGTCGGAGTCTGCGGGGGTGGCTCGCCACCGCTGCAGCTGCCATCGCGATCCTGGCGACAGACGTGCTGGACTCGGGGCAGGCCGCGTCCCAGGCCAAGCCCCTCCGCGTCGCCACGACGTTCACAGTGATCCAGGATATTGCCCAAAACGTCGCGGGCGACGCCGCCAAGGTCGAGGCGATCACCAAGCTCGGCGCCGAGATCCACGACTACCAGCCAACACCCAAGGACATCGTTCGCGCGCAGTCGGCGCAGCTCATTCTATGGAATGGCCTCAATCTCGAGCGCTGGTTCGAGCGCTTCCTCGCCAATACGAAAGGCGTTCCCAGCGCCGTTGTGACGACCGGTATCGAGCCGATGCCGATCCGGGACGGAGCCTACAAGGACAATCCTAACCCGCACGCGTGGATGTCGCCCAGGAATGCGCTGTTATACGTCGAGAATATCCGCGAGGCCTTGGCCAGGCACGATCCTGCCAATGCCGCTGTCTACGAGCGCAACGCGCAGGCCTATGCTGCGCGGATCAAGGCCATCGACGAGCCGTTGCGCGCCCGGTTGGCTGCCATTCCAGAGGACAGGCGCTGGCTCGTCACCAGCGAGGGCGCCTTCAGCTATCTGGCGCGGGACTACGGCCTCAAAGAGCTCTATCTCTGGCCAATCAACGCCGATGAGCAGGGCACGCCAAGCCAAGTCCGGCGTGTCATCGACACCGTGCGGCGCGAGAAGATCCCCGTCGTTTTTTCCGAGAGCACCGTGTCCGACAAGCCGGCTCGCCAGGTGGCCAAGGAGACGGGGGCACGCTATGGCGGGTTGCTTTATGTCGACAGCCTGAGCGCCCCGGATGGGCCGGTGCCGACCTACCTGAAGCTCCTGGAGGTCACTGTGGACACGATCGCCAAGGGATTCGGGACATGAGCGACCGGTCCGCGAGGCGAGAGGAAGCGAGGCGACGCGCGACGGGGGCACTCACAGCGTCGCTGACGGTGGATGGACTCACCGTCGCTTATCCCAATGGGGCGCTTGCACTCGAGAATGCGTCCTTCACGCTCGGTGGGGGGACGATCGCCGGGCTCGTCGGGGTGAACGGCTCGGGAAAGTCCACATTGTTCAAGGCCATCATGGGCTTCGTTACCCCCTCCGCGGGGCTGGTGACCATCGCCGGGCTGGCTCCGCGCGAGGCACAGCGCTTGAACCTCGTCGCCTACGTGCCCCAATCCGAGGAGGTGGACTGGAATTTCCCCGTTCTCGTCGAGGATGTGGTGATGATGGGTCGATACGGGCACATGGGTCTCTTGCGCATCCCGTCTCGCACGGACCGCGGCAAGGTGGACGAGGCACTAGAGCGGGTCGGAATGACGGCTTATCGCGGACGCCAGATCGGCGAGCTGTCGGGCGGCCAGCGCAAGCGCGTCTTCCTCGCAAGAGCGCTCGCGCAAGAGGGGCTCGTCATGCTGCTCGACGAGCCGTTCACCGGCGTCGACGTGAAGACCGAGGAGGCCATCGTAGAGCTGCTTCGATCGCTGCGGGCACAAGGCCACCTGATGCTGGTCTCGACACACAATCTGGGCAGCGTGCCGGAGTTTTGCGACCAGGTCGTCCTCGTGCGCCGCACTGTCATCGCTGCCGGCCCGACGGCCTCCACGTTCACGCAGGGCAATCTGGAGAGGGCGTTCGGTGGAGTGCTGCGCCATTTCCGCCTGGAGGGCACCTCGTTGCATGCCGACGACGACCGGCGCAGTGTCACGGTGTTGACCGATGACGAGCGGCCCGTCGTCTTCTACGGCGCCGCCAAGGCGTCGGACCGGCCGCTCGCCCGTGGGGACGAGACGTGATGTCCGAGCTCCTCGCCCCCTTCGCATATGACTACATGATCAAGGCCATGTGGGTGTCGGCGCTGGTGGGAGGGACGTGTGCCTTCCTGTCGGCGTTCCTGATGCTGAAGGGCTGGTCGCTGATGGGTGATGCCCTTGCCCACTCGATCGTGCCCGGGGTGGCGGGCGCTTACCTCCTCCAATTGCCTTATGCCACAGGCGCTTTCGCAGCCGGCCTACTGGCGGCTCTCGGGATGGCATTCGTCAAGGCGCAGACGCGGCTGCGCGAGGACGTGGTGATCGGCATCGTCTTCACGACCTTCTTTGCCGCCGGCCTCGCGCTCGTGTCGGTGAACCCGACCTCGATCAATGTACAGGCGATCGTGCTCGGCAATATTCTCGGGATTTCGGACTGGGATGCCGGCCAGGCCGTCGTCATCAGTGCAATCACCCTGATCGTGATGCTGCTCGTTTGGAAGGACCTCGTCGTGGTCTTCTTCGACGAGGGGCACGCCCGCTCCGTGGGGCTCCATCCGACCCGGCTGAAGGTCGTTTTCTTCAGCCTCTTGGCCGCGGCAACGGTGGCGGCGCTGCAGACGGTGGGTGCGTGTCTCGTCATCGCCATGGTGATCACGCCGGGCGCGACGGCATACCTCCTGACCGACCGGTTCTCCGTGCTGATCCGGATCGCCGTCGCAATGGGGACACTGACGAGCTTCCTCGGAGCCTACGTCAGCTACTTTCTCGACGGCGCCACCGGGGGCGTCATCGTCTCCCTGCAGACGCTCGTCTTTCTCGCTGCGTTCTATCTTGCTCCGAAGCACGGCGTTCTCGCCCAGAGGCGGCGACGCCACGCAGCCCTCGAGCAGGCTATGACATGAGCCAGGTCGTTGCCGTCTTCACCGAGCCTCTCGGCTTCGCCTTCATGCAGCGCGGGCTCGCCGTTGCAGTGCTGGTGGGCGCAGTGTGCGCCGTGCTCTCCTGCTTCCTCGTCCTCAAGGGCTGGGCACTGATGGGGGATGCGGTCTCGCACGCCGTGCTGCCCGGCATCGTCGTCGCCCACGTGATCGGCCTGCCGCTCGCCGTCGGCGCCTTCGCAGCCGGCCTCGCATCGGCAGCGGCGACCGGCTATCTGAGTGAGAATAGCCGCGTGAAGGAGGACACCGTGATGGGCATCGTGTTCTCGGGCATGTTCGTCCTCGGGCTCGTGCTCTTCACCAAGGTCGACACCGACCAGCATCTCAATCATATCCTGTTCGGCAATGTGCTCGGTGTCTCGTCGACCGATCTCGCCGAGACCGGGGCCGTCTCGGCGATCGTGCTCGCGACGATCGTCGCGAGACGGCGGGACTTGCTTCTCTATTGCTTCGATCCGGCGCATGCGCATGCGGTCGGCCTTCCCGTCCGCCGGCTCCACTACGGACTGCTTGTCCTGCTGTCGCTGACCATCGTCACGTCATTGAAGGCCGTCGGCATCATTCTGGTCGTGGCGATGTTGATCGCACCGGGCGCCACCGCCTATCTCGCCGTCCGCAGGTTCGAGAGCATGTTGCCGATCGCTCTCGGCGTCGCGACCGGGTCCAGCATCGCGGGCACACTGCTGAGCTATCATCTCGATGCGGCGACCGGGCCCATGATCGTGCTGGTGCAGTCGGCGGCTTTCTGCGCCGTTCTGGGGTGGACCATGGTGCGTGGCGCGTCCGCCACCGGCTGTGCTGCGCCCACCTCCTCGCTCGACGTGCCGCCTGCCGTTGGGGCAGGCCCCGTCAGGCGTCCGACCCCATGATCCCTGGCAGACGGATTGCGAGAGCGTCGGCGAGGCGGTCCAGATGGTTGACCTCGAGCGGTCGTACAGTCGAGAGGGCCTCGACGAACACCGCTGGTGAGAGCCTGTCCATCGGCACAGACGCGATCCATCTCTCGCGCGTGAGATAGGCCCTGTACTCGCGCTCCTCGTCCTTGAAGTCATGGGCCGCCGGAGCAACCCCGACTACGGGTAGCCGGGCGCAGACGGCCTCCGACAACATGGTGCTCGAGTCCTCGGTGACCACGACGGCCGAGACGCCGGCGAACAAGCGCGGCAATGTCCCCGCACCTGCGCTCCGGAAGTCGATCATCTCGGCGATCGGACCTGCGGCCTCACCGGCCATTGCCTGCAACCGGTCGGCTATCAGCGCTGGAGACCGGCGCGACGTGGACACGATCCAGCGGGTTCCGTAGGTGGCGTGGGTATCGACCAGGAATTGGGCGAGCCGGTGCCACTCGTCGTCCCTGTACCTGAAGAGCCCAGAAGCGCCTCCGATAAGCAGCCCCGCGACCGGTGGCGGGAGGCCGGGCGCCAGGCGCAGTCCGCGGGCAGCCAAGGTGTCGGGGTCGAAGCCGCTTGGCTTCAGAGTGACGAGGTGGCGCGGTAGGCGCGCGTGGCGTTCGTAGGACGAGACGACGAGGGTGAAATCCTCGGGCGCGAAATGCCGTAGCGTGCCGCAGAAAATTCCAACTGCACCGAGCACGCGGGATGCTGCGACATTGGCCGCCAGGGTTTCGCCGCCCGCCGATATGACGACGGAAGCCGCTGGCAATTCCCGGGCCGGGAGATCATATCCGACCCTGAGAGTGATGGCTGGCGTCAGGCCGGCCCGCAGGCCGACCGCCAGCAATCGGCCCGGCACAGCGGAACGTCTTTGGATGTCGATCTTGGTGACGCTGACCGGCCGGCGCCGTGCGATGGCTGCAGCCACCCCCTCAGAGAGGTGGTAGTGGCCCGGTCGGCGATCGGAGAGGATCAGGATCGAAAGCGGGCGCATAGGGCTCGATGACGGCGAGGTTGCACCGCATGGCGCGGCTGTTGGCGAAGCTTCCGGATAAACTGCCGCCGAGCTTGGCGGCACTGGTCGCAGGGTCGCGGGGCTCGCCGGGGGCTCCGGTTTGAGCGTCGTCGGGTACATGATCGGTGCCAACCTCTCGTTGGCGCGCGCCCTCGGGGGCCTGGCTCTCGGATTTCTGTTTGGCGCTCTCGTAGCCCGTACCAATTTCTGTACGATGGGCGCGGTCTCCGACATCCTGCTGCTCGATGACCGGCGGCGAATGAGGGCATGGCTGCTGGCGGTGGCGACCGCCATGGCCGGCACGCAGACGCTGGCGGCCCTGGGCGCCGTCGACCTTGAACAGTCCATTTATGTGTCGCCGCGGATCTATTGGGTGGGTCACGTGCTCGGAGGCATGCTGTTTGGCATCGGAATGGTGCTGGCCGGAGGCTGCGTGTCGCGGAGCCTCGTCAGGTCCGGCGGCGGCGATGTACGAGCGCTGCTTGTGGTTCTGGTCGTCGCCATCGTCGCGCTGTTGGCAGGGAGGGGACCGCTGGAGCCATTGCGCGGTTGGCTCGCGGGACTGATGCCTCTGGACCTCGGGCTGGCGACCCAGTCAGTCGGCGATCTCGCAGCAGCCGGCCTGGGCATCGGCCGAGGTGAAGGAGCGATGCTCGCCACGGCCGTGGTGGTGCTGGCGATGCTCGCCTGGTGCTTGTCGGCGCAGGATTTCCGTCGGTCGGCCACGCATATCGTGTCGGGACTGGGCGTGGGATTGCTCGTCGTTTTGGGTTGGGCGCTCAATGGACTGACCCGCGATGAGCTGACGCTCGTGCCGCACGCCACCGGCTCGCTGACGTTCGTCCGTCCGGTTGCCGACACGCTCGACTGGCTGGTCCACCTAGAGACCGACCGGGTTCCGGGATTCGGCGTCGCTGCCGTGCTCGGAACGCTGGCCGGCGCCTTGGTCGTGGCCAAGTGGAGCCGCCGCTTTCGCTACCAGAGCTGCTGGGTCGATCGCGGCGACGCGATGCGCTCGTTGAGCGGTGCCGTGCTGATGGGCTTCGGTGGAGCGCTCGGGCTCGGCTGCACGATCGGCCAGGGTGTCACCGGAACGGCCACTTTGGCGATCGGATCGCTCCTGACATTGGTTTCGCTCGTAAGTGGTGCCGCTTTTGGTGTAGTCTTGCTGCAACGTTGGTTCGCATCCGACGTCTGAAGCTGGCAATTGCCCCTTTTACCGAATGTGCGCCCCATGAAGCCCGTTGTGGTGTCCGAAGTCCTCGCAGTCGGCGAGTTTCCGACGTCGGAGCAGATCGAGATACTGGCGAAAGCGGGGTTCAAGTCCCTCCTGCACAACCAGCCGGATGGTGAGGTGGCCCGCTTTCCGGCGGCTGCCGATGTGGAGTCCCAAGCAAGACGGCATGGGCTCGCCTTCGCCTATGCTCCGCTGTCGAGCCGTACTCCGCCGCCCGAGGAGCTTGCGCGTTATGAGTCGGCCGTCAAGTCATTGCCTTCGCCGATCTATGCGTTCTGTTATTCCGGCTCGCGTGCGGCCGCAGCTTGTGCCCTGTTGTTGACGGAGCGGTTCGAGGTCCAGGCGCTGATCGCGCAGTTCGGCGAGGCGGGATTCGATATCGAAGGCCTGAGGCCATGGCTCGAGGAGGAGCGTGCGCGCCGCACCGGCGCGGAGGCTGAAGCCACGGCGGCTGCCGCTTCGTCTGCGATCGCTCCTTCGTCGAGCGCTGCCGATTCCGCGAGCGGGAGCGGCCAGACTGCCGACATGGTCGCGGTGGCGGGCCCAGATGCGGGGCAATCCGCCCCGGTAGCGACGACGGACACTCTGCGGACGCTTGCTCCACCCGTCGACGTGCCACGTACGGTCGTCATCATGCCGCGTGCCGCGGGCTACGGTGGGTTCGCGATCTGACGCGACTGTTCTCCGTCTAAGCTAGTCCTGGCCGCAAGAGGCAGAACGCCGCGATGAGGGCGACGCTCTGCGCCCCGTTGCTCGAACGGGGCGCAGGCAGCTCAATCTAAAGTTGGGCCCGGTCAGCGCCGATCGACGGCAACGTAGTCGCGGCGGCCAGGTCCGATGTAGAGCTGGCGCGGGCGGCCAATCTTCTGCTCCGGATCCTCGATCATTTCTTTCCACTGGGCGATCCAGCCCACGGTGCGCGAGACGGCGAACAGCGGCGTGAACATGGACACCGGGAAGCCGATCGCCTTGAGCACGATGCCCGAGTAGAAGTCGACGTTTGGATAGAGCTTCTTCTCGACGAAATAGTCGTCCTGCAGCGCAATGCGCTCAAGCTCCATAGCAACCTTGAGCATCGGCTCGTTCTTGATGCCGAGCAGGTCGAGAACCTCGTGGCAAGTCTGCTGCATGACTTTGGCCCGCGGGTCGTAGTTCTTGTAGACCCGATGTCCGAAGCCCATCAGGCGGACCCCCTCGCTCTTGTCCTTAACGCGCTTGACAAACTCGGGCACCTTGTCGACCGTCCCGACCTCCTGCAGCATGTTCAGCGCGGCCTCGTTGGCGCCGCCATGCGACGGCCCCCAAAGGCTGGCGATGCCCGCGGCGATGCAGGCGAACGGATTGGCGCCCGATGAGCCTGCAAGACGCACGGTCGACGTCGAGGCGTTCTGCTCGTGGTCGGCGTGCAAGATCATGATCTTGTCGAGTGCCTTGGCGATGGTCGGGTTGACGACGTAGGGCTCGCACGGCACGGCAAAGCACATCTGCAGGAAGTTCGACGCCATGTCGAGGTCGTTACGCGGGTAGATGAACGGCTGACCGACAGAGTACTTGTAGGCCATTGCCGCGATCGTCGGCATCTTGGCGATCATGCGATGCGACGCGATCATGCGGTGCTGCGCATCGTTGATATCGGTCGAGTCGTGATAGAAGGCCGAGAGCGCACCCACGACGCCGCACATGATGGCCATCGGGTGCGCGTCCCGGCGGAAGCCCGTGAAGAACCGGGTCATCTGCTCGTGCACCATCGTGTGCCGCGTGATGGTGCTTTCGAACTTCGCGAGCTCCGCTTTCGACGGTAGCTCACCGTTCAGAAGGAGGTAGCACACCTCGATGAACGTCGAAGTCTCGGCCAGCTGCTCGATCGGGTAGCCGCGATAGAGCAGGACGCCTTCCTCGCCGTCGATATAGGTGATTCTGGACGAGCAATTGGCTGTCGAGGTGAAGCCGGGATCGTACGTGAAGCAGCCCGTGTCGCGGTATAGCCGTGCTACGTCGATCACGTCCGGACCGATGGCGCCAGAGCGCACCGGCATCTCGACCTGCTTGTTGTTGATGATCAGCGTCGCCGTGCGCTTGGCGGCTGCGGCCTTGCCGTCCTGTGCGTTCATCGCGTCGTTCCTTCGATCCCTGGCACTGCTTCCCCGCCTGCAGCCGCCTAGTCTCCCACCCGGCCGCGGCCGGCATACCGGCTCTTTAGCGTAGATTAACACACTCTATCTTGCACAGCAGCATGGGCGGAAGGGGGGGCATGTGCTTTTGCCTTAAGATCGTCACAAACGGCTCACGGTGCCTGATCCTTCAGCCGGGCCATCGTCTCTGCACGACCGAGCACCGCCATGACGTCGAACACCGGCGGTGAGACGGTTCGTCCGGTCAAGGCCGCCCGCAACGGCTGGGCAACCTGGCCGAGCTTCAAGCCCTTGGCGTCGGCGAGCTGCCTGACGGCAGCCTCGAGCACGGCCGGAGACCATTCGTCCACCCCAGACAGCGAGCCTGCTACCTCTGCGACAACCGCCCTCGACTGCGCGTCCATCTGCCTCGAGGCCTTCTCGTCGAGCGCCAGAGGGCGACTCGCGACGAGATAGGCGGCGCCATCGATCAGATCGACGATCGTCTTGGCGCGCTCCCTGAGACTGGGTAGCGCCGCCTCGAGTCGGTCCCATCCCACAGCCGCGAAGCGATCCGCGAGTTGCCGACCCCCGTCGATACTGTCGAGCACCTCCCGGATGCGCGGCATCAGCTCGGCAGGCGTCGCGTCGCGGATGTAATGACCATTGAGATCGGCCAGCTTCTTGAAGTCGAACCGCGCTGCCGACTTGTTGATATCCCTGATTTCGAACCACTCTATCGCTTGCTCGGTCGAGAAAATCTCGTCGTCGCCATGGCTCCAGCCGAGCCTGGCGAGGTAGTTCCGCAGCGCCGCCGGCAGGTAGCCCATGGCACGGAACTCCTCGACGCCCTGGGCACCATGGCGCTTGGAAAGCTTGGCGCCGTCCTCGCCGTGGATGAGAGGCACGTGGGCGAATACGGGGACGTCCCATCCCATCGCCCGATAGATCTGTGTCTGGCGGGCGGCATTGTTGAGATGGTCGTTGCCGCGGACGACGTGCGTGACGCCCATATCGTGGTCGTCGACGACGACCGCCAAATTGTAGACCGGCGTGCCGTCGCTCCTGAGGATGATCAGGTCGTCGAGCTGGCTGTTCTGGAAGACGACCCGGCCCTGGACCACGTCGTCGACCACCGTCTCGCCGTCTCGCGGCGTTTTGAGACGGATCGAGGGCTTCACGCCGCTCGGTGCGTCGGCGGGATCGCGGTCGCGCCAGGGGCTCTCGATGGTCTGGGGGCCGCGCGGCGGTCGACCATCCTTCCTGGCGAGGTCGCGCTCGGCCTGGATCGCCGTGCGCATGGCGTCGAGCTCGGCCACCGTCAGATAGCAGTTGTAGGCCTTGCCGTTGGCGAGCAGCTCGCGCGCGACCTCGGCATGCCGAGCGGAGCGCTGGGCCTGGTACACCACATCGCCATCCCAATGCAGGCCAAGCCACTCGAGCCCCTCGAGAATGGCCCGCGTCGCGGCCTCCGTCGACCGCTCGCGGTCCGTGTCCTCGATCCGGAGCAGGAACTTTCCGCCCGTGTGCTTTGCATAGAGCCAGTTGAACAGCGCCGTGCGCGCGCCTCCGATATGCAGATAGCCCGTGGGTGAGGGAGCGAAGCGGGTGACGACGGTCTTGGTCATGATGTCGGGCTCTCGGAGCCACGGGATCGAGCCGTGGCGTTGCGCGCTGCGGTGTTGCCGGCGCTATAGCACGCCACGGCATCAGGGTCGCCCCATCAGGCGGGATGTGCTGCAGTGTCAGTTGGCGTCGGACCGGACCGGTGCTTCGAGCGCGAGACTGACACGTCGCGATCATCCGAGGCCCGGTCGACATGCGGAGCGAGCGGACGTTGACCGGTGGTGAGGGGCGTCCCTATCGGGCATCCAAGTCCAAGGCAGAGCTTCCCCCGAAACCGGCCGTCGACGCCTCGATGTCATGGGCCAATGCACGGCTCGAGACCGTGCGGTCAGCAGCTTGCGCTTCGACCGCTGCTGAGTAGGATATCCGACATACGGCAATGGGTCGGACCGTCCTTCATGACCCGTACCTACCCTGAGCAACTGCAGCATGCTCGGTGCGCCTGCAAGCGCTCCTCGAATTGAAGCAGACGTCGAACGGCGATTGCAGTCAGCTGGAACTTTTTTCCGACGGCGAGACCGCGTGACCTTCGGCAGCGGAGAAAGGGGCGGCCAGGGCGCTGACTAGGCGGACTGCAGCGAGGCATGTAGATTGCGAACGTGCCTCACTGGTCGGAGACGTATCATGCCCAAGCTTCTGCTGATCCAGGGTGCGAATCTAAGTTGGCTCGGAAAACGTGAGCCCGAAATCTATGGGAAAACGACTGCCGCGGAACTCGACGCAATGCTCTTCGCGGAAGCCGAGCGGCGGCAGGTAGGGTTGGAGATCCGCTACAGCAACATCGAAGGCGAAGCGATCAACTGGATTTATGAAGCCGCAGATAGCGACGTCGACGGTTTGCTCATGAACCCTGCTGGCTTTTCATTGGCTGGCTACTCGATGATGCACTGTCTCAAGGCCGTTCATGCCTCCCTGCCGTACATCGAGATTCATATCACAAATATCGACAAGCGAGGGCTTTGGTCGGTCACCGCAGAGGCTGCGGAGGGAGTTGTATCGGGGTTTGGGATCGATAGTTACTTCGTTGCGCTGGATGCGATGCTGCGCCTCCTCGCCCGCAGAAGTAACACGACCGGCGGGTAGGGTGCGGTCTAGCCGAACGATTCGGACTGGCTCGCTGCTGCATGCGGTCGCAGACATTGATCGGCAGTTTGGCTGAGGCTCCTAGGAGCATAAAAGTAATGCAGATCGAGCGCGTTTCGATCTTTGCAAGCAACGACATTGAGGTCGGAAAAGTCACCATCCGGCCAACCGCAGATATTCAGTGGGAACCCGAAACGTCAGCGCTCCACAGTATTTTCCTGCCGGTCGCAGGGTTGTGCACGCGACACGAGAGCACGAACCGTAAGTCCATCCTTACGCCGAACCATGCCATTTACAATCCACCAAACAACATTTGCCGGTACTCATATCCCGGACTTTTTGGAGAGTTCGCTGTCAGCATCAGATTGAGCGATAGTATTGCACCGAGCATTCTGGATTTCCGTCAGAGGAACAAATGGCATGCTTCGCAAGCATATGTATCCGCCAGCACCATGTTAGCAAGAAACTTTCTTTGGTCGGCAGCCTCGGAGGCGGTGGTAGGCAAGCTGGAACTGGAGTCCCTCGGCATCGAACTCGCCTCTGCATGCCTCTTGAGCATGGTCGATCACGGGGACGAACCGACTAGCACGACTTCATCGCGGCGACGTCGTGCTGTCGAGAATGTCGTTGAAGCTGTGGCCGCTTCGCCGTCAGAAAATTGGACGATTCAGGAACTCTCTGCGATTGCAGGCCTGTCTGCCTTCCATCTGTGTCGGATCTTCAAAGCACACACGGGCCTGTCTGTCGGAAATTATGTGATTCGTGAACGTTTGTCCCAAGCTTTGCGTCCGCTGATGGATGGCGATGATATAACCGATCTCGCATTGAGCCACGGATTTTCGAGCCACAGCCACTTTACTTATCGTTTCCGTAGATTCTTCGGGCTCACTCCGAGTGAATTCAAAAAGTCCACAGCGACCAATCAGCTTCGAGCTTTTAGCAAGATCTTGATAGCGACAAACATCGCCACCTTCTAGCCTCGACCCTGCAGAGAGAGCCATCAGCCGCTGTTGAAGGCAGGAAGTTGGCCATCCCTCCGCAAAGAGAATTGCATGCTCAATAGGAGGCGCGCACGCATGCCTAGTGCCAGGATAGCTACGGGCGAATGGGGACGTGGTCGGGAGCGTGAGCTTCTCGACGCAGTACACTCGGCGATGGTTGAAGGTATCAAAATTCCCGACTGGGATCGGGACGTTATCGTGGAAATTTGTGAAGACGAAGACCGGGTGTCGCCGCCAAATCGGACGGTGCGCTACACGAGAATCGAAATCATACTTTATTCAGGGCGCTCTCTAGAGGCCAAGCGGGCGCTCTACAAAGCCATCGTCAAGAATATGGGGGCTTTGGACGTTGAGCCCAATGATCTAAAGACGCTTTTAATTGAGATTCCCCTTGAGGACTGTGCCCCACACGGGGCCGAACCGGCATGCGATATCCAGGACTTGGGCTATGCGGTGAAAGTCTGACTGTCCCGCGATTGCCGGTCAATATTCGGGGTCGGCTTCGCGCTCGCAAGCGAGTTGGACATGCCGCAATCGGTCAAGGCAAGAACGGATCACAGACCGCCGAATCCAGTTCTCCGGGTTCGGCCACCGTCCCCCAGCTGCAGACTGCCTAGAGATGCCCGGCACCGTCGTCAACGGCGAACCAGCCAATGTCTCCTTCGGCATAGCCCCGACGTTTGGCGGTGCATCATATGCTGCGCCGCACGAGTCAGCTCCTGGCCGACGTCGTCGCCCCTGCTCCTGACGCGATGATCGTAAGCGGACGCCCCTGGATGGCGCAAGCTCCGACCTCGCCACGGTTGAGCTGGCTCCCTTGTCGATTCGGGTGCCTCCCGGCTTGGGCAAGATCACCCCTGTCAACGGACATTTGCGGCCGCTTCGTTGTCGCGGTCAATTCTGGAGCACCAGATGATCGCAGCTTGACCTCGGCCGACATGTTGGCCCCCCAGTGCCGTTCCCATGCTCGTGGCAGCGTCCGCAGGGACGCGATGTCGGCCGGAGGGACACGGCTCTGGAGAGAGGCTGTCCCGCCCCGCACCACCCACCACCTTGGCTCGCCCTCGGGAATTTGCTAACGCCCGCCGTGACGCTGGCCGGTCGGGCCGGCGCACCGGAGGCACGAGGCCATGGCAGACGAGACGGCAGAGCACGAGGCGCCGCGCGATTTCATCCGCGACATCGTCCGGGCCGATCTCCAAGCCGGTCGCCACGAGACGGTCGTGACGCGATTTCCGCCGGAGCCGAACGGCTTCCTGCACATGGGGCATGCCAAGTCGATCTGCCTCAACTTCGGCATCGCCGATGAGTTTGGCGGGCGTTGTCATCTGCGCATGGACGACACCAACCCGACCAAGGAGGAGCAGGCCTATATCGATGCCATTAAGACGGATGTGGCCTGGCTCGGCTTCTCGTGGGGCGAGCATTACTATCACGCGTCGGATTACTTCGAGCAGCTCTACGGTTGGGCCGAGCACCTGATCCGCGCCGGGACGGCTTACGTCGACGACCAGTCTCAGGAGGCGATGCGCGTTGCCCGCGGGACTCTCACGGAGCCCGGCCGCAACAGCCCGTTCCGCGACCGGACCGTCGAGGAGAATCTCGACCTCTTCCGCCGCATGCGGGCCGGCGAGTTCCCGAACGGCGCGCGAGTGCTGCGCGCCAAGATCGACATGGCGAGCGGCAACATCAATCTGCGCGATCCCGTCCTCTACCGCATCCTCCATGCCGAGCACCCGCGCACTGGCAAGGCGTGGTGCATCTATCCGAGCTACGACTACGCCCACGGCCAGTCCGACGCCATCGAGGGCATCACCCACTCGATCTGCACGCTCGAGTTCGAGGACCATCGCCCGCTCTACGACTGGTTTCTCGACAATCTGCCGGTCCCCTCGCGGCCGCGGCAGTACGAGTTCGCGCGGCTCAACGTGACGCACACGATCCTCTCGAAGCGCGTGCTGACCGAGCTGGTGCGCGGCGGCCACGTCGCCGGCTGGGACGATCCCCGCATGCCGACGCTCGCCGGCATGCGCCGCCGCGGCGTTCCGCCAGAGGCGATCCGCGACTTCGTCAAACGGGTCGGCGTCGCGAAAGCCAACAGCGTGGTCGATCTCGGCATGTTCGAGTTCTCGGTGCGCGAGGTCCTCAACAAATCCGCTCAGCGCCGCATGGCGGTGCTCAGGCCCTTGAAGCTGGTCATCGAGAACTATCCGGAAGGGCAGGTCGAGGAGCTCGAGGCCGTCAATCATCCGGACAATCCCGACGCCGGCACGCGCAAGGTGCCGTTCGGCCGCGAGATCTGGATCGAGCAGGATGACTTCATGGAGGTTCCGCCCAAGAAGTTCTTCCGTCTGTCGCCGGGGCAGGAGGTTCGCCTGCGCTACGCCTATTACGTCCGGTGCCAGGGTGTCGTGAAGGACACCGCCGGCAAGATCATCGAGCTGCGCTGCACCTACGACCCGCAGACCCGCGGCGGCAACGCCCCGCCGGACGGTCGAAAGGTGAGGGCCACGCTGCACTGGGTATCCGCGGCGAAGGCCATCGAAGGCGAGGTGCGCCTCTACGAGCATCTGTTTGCCAAGCCGGACCCGGACGCGGCCGATTTCGCAACCGAGCTGAACCCGCGCTCGCTCGAAGTCGTCAGAGGCGCGAAGCTCGAGCCCGCCATCGCTGCCGACAACTCGGGCGGAGCTGTGCAGTTCGAGCGCCTCGGCTATTTCTGCCGCGACAGCGACTCTCGACCTGGCGCGCTTGTCTTCAATCGCACCGTCGGCCTCAAGGACACCTGGGCCAAAGTCACCGCCGGCAGTCAGCGCTAGTGTGGGGGTCGCTCCGCTGGGCGGGTGGAAGCGGCCTCGTTGCGCTTCAATCGTGGTGGTGAGCGGGGCGCGTGTGGCCCATAGTGGCGGCTCATTGAACGTCCGGGGAGCCCGACGCGGTGAGGCGCATTGTGGCGGCGCTGGAAACGGCGATTGCCGCCGAGCAGGACCATCTGTTCCTCTGGGTGCCGATCCTCTTCGGGGGCGGCGTGGCGCTGTATTTCGCTCTGTCGGTCGAGCCGACCCTCGCCGCGGTGCTGCCGAGCGCCGTCGTGCCCGCCGTCCTCGTCATTCTGTGGCGGCGCGGCCTCGCCAGTCTCATCGTCGGCGGTGTGCTGCTCTGGTTGGGGTTGGGTCTGGCGGCCGGCAAGCTCGCCAGTGAGCGGGCTGCCTCCCCCGTCATCGACCGAGAGCTGCGGCGGGTGACGGTAGCCGGATGGGTCGAGCGGACCGAGAGCCGGTCTGCCGAGGAAGAGCGGATCACCATCCGCGTCGCCCGGCTCGAGCCACTGGCGGCAGGCCAGGCGCCTCCACTCAGGGTGCGAATCAGGGTGCCCGTCAGCAAGCCCCCGCTCGAGCCGGGTCATGCCGCGGCGGTCGTCGCGGACCTGCTGCCGCCTGCGGGCCCTGCATTGCCCGGCGCCTACGACTTCGCGCGCGCGGCCTGGTTTCAGCGGCTCGGCGGCGTCGGATACACGCGGCAGCAGCCGGTCGCCACAGAGATCGGCGAGCCGATGCCGCTCACGCTGCGTCTCTGGGCGCCCATCGAGCGCTTGCGCCAGTCGATCGGCCAGCGCATTCGTGCCGCGCTTCCCGGAGAGACCGGCGCCATCGCAGCAGCTCTTGTCACGGGCGAGCGCGGCGGCATCTCCGAGGCCACCAATGCCGCCTATCGGGACTCCGGCATTTTCCACATCCTGTCGATCTCGGGCCTGCACATGACGGTGTTCGCGGGCGCCCTGTATTTCTTCGTGCGTCTCGTGCTCGCCTTCGTTCCACGGTTGGCACTCCGGCACCAGATAAAGAAGTGGGCCGCCGTGGTGGGGCTTGCCGGCACCACCGCCTACCTGATGATCTCGGGCGGATCGCCGCCCGCGATCCGGTCGGGGATCATGATCGGCGTGATGTTTCTCGCGGTGCTGCTCGACCGGCCGGCTCTGGCGCTGAGGAATGTTGCCATCGCGGCGATGATCGTGCTGGTGGCGACACCGGAGAGCGTCATCGACGTCGGGTTCCAGATGTCGTTCGCCGCCGTTGTCGCCCTGATCTCGGGGCTCGAGGCCTGGCGTGACTGGCGGCGCGCGAAAGCGCTCCAAGGCGAGCCCGCGCCGGCAGGACCCGTCAGGTCAATCGCCGTCTTCCTGTCGGGGATCGCTGTCACGACGGTGATCGCCACGGCTGCCGTTGCACCGTTTGCCGCCTACTATTTTCACAAGAGCACCCAGTACGGACTGCTCGCCAACCTCGTTGCCATTCCGATCTGCAACGTGCTCGTCATGCCTGCGGCGCTCGCGACGCTGCTCGCCATGCCTTTGGGGCTCGAGGCCGGTCCGCTCGCAGCGATGGGACTGGGCATCGAGGGTATGACGTGGGTCGCGCATAGGGTCGCGACGCTGCCGGGCGCGGTGACGACGCTCCCGGAGATCTCGACACTGGCCTTCGGGTTGATGGTCGGGGGTGGAATCTGGCTCGCGCTATGGCACGGACGCTGGAGGCTGGCGGGCCTCATGCCAGTGATGGCCGGACTTGCCTTGTCCCCCTTGCGAGATGCGCCGGACGTGCTCGTCGCCGGCAACGGTGCGCTCGTCGCAGTGCGTGGCGCCGACGGACGCTATGCCGCGATCGACACAGCGCGCTCTCGCTTCGAGCTCGGTCGCTGGCTGGAGCACGACGGCGATTCTCGCAAGCCCGAGGAGGTCGGTCCCGGGCGGGCCTTCAAGTGTGACCCGACGGGTTGTGTGGCGTCGGTGCGAAATCGCAAAGTCGCCGTCGTCCGTCATGCCTCGGCACTCGGGGATGACTGCCGGTCGGCCGATATCGTCATCTGGATGGGTGCAGGGCGACCCGCATGTCGTGCCCGCCTCATCGCGCGTGCCGACCTCGAGCACAGCGGGACGCATGCGATCGTCGTGGCACGGGACGGCTCGGCCGCACATCGCATCGAAACCGTTCGCGAACGCCGCGGTGACCGGCCTTGGGCTGCAACTGTACGACTGCGAGGACACCGTTGGTCGAGGGGAGACGACGGCTTATCGACATCGCGACGAGCCGAGTGAGCCGACTGCGCTCGTTGGCGATCAATTGCCGCTCGCCGATGCCGGCCAAGGCACTTCGGCGGGCGTGACGAATTCCCGGTCGAGCCAGGCGACTTGGCTCGCTTGCAGCTCAGTATCGGCGCATCAGTCCGACAAGGCGTCCCTGCACCTGGACCTGATCGGGTCCAAGGACGCGGGTCTCGTAGTTGGGATTGGCGGCCTCGAGCGCGATCAATCCACCACGCTTCCTGATGCGTTTGAGGGTCGCCTCCTCGTTCTCGACCAGCGCCACCACGATGTCGCCGTTGTCGGCCGATGGCGTTCGGCGGATGATCACGATGTCGCCCTCGTGTATCCCGGCATCGATCATCGAATCGCCTTTCACCTCCAGCGCGAAATGCTCGCCCGGCCCGATCATATCGGGTGGGCAGCTCACGTCCTGGCTGTGATTTTGTATGGCGCTGATCGGGACACCGGCGGCAATACGGCCCATCAGGGGGACCAGGACGGCGTCGGACGCCGGCGCCACGACGATGGTCGATGGCGCGGGGCGCTCCGCGAGCGGCGCGCGCGCGCCGCCTTCGACAACTGTTGGCGTGAAGCCGGCGCGCCGGCCACCCGCCTCGGCCAAAGCATCCGGCAGCTTAATGATCTCGAGGGCGCGAGCGCGGTGCGGCAAGCGGCGCACGAACCCGCGCTCCTCGAGCGCGGTGATGAGCCGATGAATTCCGGATTTCGAGCGCAGGTCGAGCGCGCTCTTCATCTCGTCGAAGGACGGCGGCACACCCGTCTCCTGCACGCACTTGTGGATGTAGATCAGCAGCTCTTTCTGCTTCGACGTGAGCATCAGGCCTCCCGCGATCGGCGCCGGCTCCATGTGCCGGCTGTGCCCCTACGCGTTATGTACAAATCGAGAACACGCTAGCGGTTCTCGTACTGTTCCGCAAGCCCAATCTTGCACGTCACCCCCCGGGAGACGGTCGATCAAAAATCGAGCATCAGGATGGGCACGACGGCCCCAGCTGGCAGCGCCGGTGCACTGATGGGCCGGACCAGAAGGCAGTCGGCCGCCGCGAGCGGTCGCATCAGCGAGGAATCTTGGTTGGGCAGTGGCGTCGCCTCGAGCATGCCGTCGCAGGCCCGCTTCGTGACAGCGCGCATGTAGTGGGCGCGCGCTCCGTTTGCCTCGAGCGGGACCGCGGCGCGAGCCTCGAGGGTGCGTTGCGGCTCAGGCTCGAGCCCGAGCAGTGCGCGAATCAGCGGAACCAGAAACAGCCTGGAGCAGACCAGCGACGACACCGGATTGCCGGGCAGGCCCAGCACGTGCTGTCGACCGAGGCGACCGTACATCAGCGGCTTTCCTGGCCGCATGGCAATCTTCCAGAAGTCGACCGCCATGCCTCGACGGGTCAGGACCGGCGCAACGAGATCGTGGTCACCGACGCTCGCGCCACCGACGGTGACGAGAATGTCGGCTCCGGCGGCGCGCTCGACGTGGGCTGCCAGGCTCTCGCTCGTATCCTCAGCGATGCCGAGGAGCTGCGGTGCGCCGCCGGCCGCGCGCACGAGGCCGGCAATCCCATAGGTGTTCGAGCAGACGATCTGATCTGGCCCCGGCATGATGCCAGGCGGCACCAGCTCGTCGCCGGTGGCGAGAATCGCGACGACGGGGGGGCGACGCACGGCTAGTCCTGCGTGCCCCATCGCAGCCGCAAGGGTCACATCGCGCGCCGTCAGGCGGCGTCCGGCGGGCAGAAGCGTCTCCCCCGCCCGGAAATCCCCGCCCCGGGGTCGAATGTGCTCGGGATCGGGCTTGCCCGTGGTGACGATGGCGATAGTTCCATCGCGCGTTGTGTTCTCCTGGATGACGATGGCATCGGCCCCTGTGGGGAGGGGCGCGCCCGTGAAGATGCGTGCTGCCTGTCCAGATCCCAGCGAGCCGGCGAAGCCGTGGCCCGCGGCCGCCTCGCCAATGACCACCAAGCGCGCCGGAAGGTCGACGACGTCGGTGGCCCGGACGGCATACCCGTCCATCGCCGACGCGTCGAAGGGCGGCTGGGTAAGACGGGCCGAAAGCGGCTCGGCGAGCACGGCGCCATGCGCGGACAGCAGGTCGCGGGCCTCGACATCAGTGATCGGCTCGGCGCCGGCCAGGATGCGGGACAGGGCCTCATCGACGGTCAGAGCGCGCGACATGAGTGGTGATCCGGTGGGCTATTCCGTGGGCGACGACCGTCCGGGCGCCCGCCACGTGCCGGACCGCCCGCCAGTCTTCTCGAGGAGGCGGACGGGGCCGATGACCATGCCTTTGTCCGCTGCCTTCAACATATCGTAGATCGTGAGGCAGGCCACCGAAACGGCGGTCAACGCCTCCATCTCGACGCCGGTTTGGCCGGACACCCTGACCTCGGCTGCGACGTGGATGCCCGTGGGCTGGCGCCGCGGGGACAGATCGACGGTAACTTTCGTGATCAGGAGTGGGTGGCAGAGCGGAATTAACTCGTGGGTGCGTTTGGCAGCCATGATGCCGGCGATCCGGGCCGTCGCCAGCACGTCGCCCTTCTTCGCTTCGCCACGCTCGACAAGGCCGAGCGTCTCGTCCGCCATGGCGACGAAGCCCTCGGCCACGGCGGTGCGGTGGGTGACGTTCTTGCCCGAGACGTCGACCATGTGCGCCTCGCCCCTCTCGTTGATGTGGGAGAGCTTGGTCATGACGTCTCCTGAAAGCTCACGGCCGCAAGGTCCGATCTCGTAGCAGAGATCGCTGCAAGTGGGACGATCAATCGGCACCCCAGACTTCATCGGGCGATCAGGCACCGCCGAGCAAGGTCCTCGTCGCCGCCGCAACATCGGCCTGGCGCATCAGGCTCTCCCCGACGAGGAACGCACGCACACCGACCTTCGACAGCCGCTCGAGATCGGCGTGGGTGGCGATGCCGCTCTCGCCGATCACGATGCGGTCCTGCGGCACCAGCGGTGCCAGCCGCTCGGTAGTTGCGAGTGTCGTCTCGAACGTGCGCAGGTTGCGATTGTTGATGCCGATCATGCGAACTGGCAATCGCAGGGCCCGCTCGAGCTCGAGCTCGTCGTGCACTTCAGCGATGGCATCCATGTCCCAGGCGCGTGCCGCCTGCGCGAGGCCGAGGGCGGTCGCATCGTCGATCTGGGCGAGGATGATCAGAATGCAGTCGGCGCCCCAGGCGCGGGCCTCCGCCACCTGGTAGGTGTCGAGCATGAAGTCCTTGCGCAGCGCCGGCAGTCGCGTCGCGCTGCGGGCCGCGGTCAGGAACTCGGGGGCGCCCTGAAATGACGGGGCGTCGGTCAGCACAGACAGGCAGGCGGCGCCACCCTGCTGATAGGCGATTGCAAGGCTCGGCGGGTCGAAGTCGGCGCGGATCAGGCCTTTCGAGGGGCTTGCCTTCTTGATCTCGGCGATCAGGGCGAAGCCGTTGCGCATGTGCCGATCCAGCGCGCCGGCGAAGGGGCGAACCGGCGGGGCACGTCGGGCGGCCTCCTCGATGGCCGCCGGTGGCCTCTCGGCCTTCGCCCGGGCGATCTCCTCGAGCTTGTAGCGGGTGATCTTGGCCAGGATGTCGGGTGTGTCTGTCATTCGCGCGCTTCTTGCCGGTTGCGACCGCTATATAAGGCGCAGCGGGCCGGATGGCCATGGGCGACTCCAGGGCTACGCCATGGGGCAGCGCCGGACCGGCGAGGATGTCGCCCTGCCGCACAACCCGATGCGCCTTTGCCCTGCCACGTGCTGCGAGGCCCGTCTGCTGCGAGGCCCGTCTCGACAGGCTCTGCAGCCAGGGACACAATGCGCCGGCTCAAGCGGGAGGATGACGCCAATGGACGCGGTGAAGATCGAGCGGCTCGGGGCTGTCGCAGTGCTGCGGCTCGACGACCCGACAGTGATGAACGCGCTGTCTCCTGCGATAAAGAAAGGCATGCAGACCGGCGTCGAGCGTCTGCTCGCCGACGACGGCGTGCGCTGCATCGTCATCACCGGCACCGGGACGGCCTTCTGCGCCGGCGGCGACATTCGCGCCATGCAGGACGCCGAGCAGCGCAAGGCGCCTGCGGTTCGCCGCCGCATGCAGGCCGTGCACACGTGGTCGCGTGCTCTACTGGATGCGGACAAGCCGGTGATTGCTGCCGTCAATGGCGCCGCCGTCGGGGGCGGCTTGGCGCTGGCATTGCTCGCGGATGTGATCATCGCCAGTCGCGACGCCTACTTCATGAGCGGCTACTCGAAGCTCGGGGCGCTTCCCGACCTCGGCGTGCTGCAGACCCTCACGTGGGCCGTCGGCAGCCTTCGCGCCAAGGAGATGATCCTGCTCAACCGGCGCTACACCGCTGAGGAGGCGGTGCAAATTGGCCTCGCCAATCGATGCGTGGCACCCGAGAAGCTCATGGAGGAGGCGCTCGCCGCAGCTGCGGAGATCGCCGCGGGGCCGGCCGCGATGCTGTCGATGTCGAAGGTGATGATGAAGCGAGCCTACGAGGCGAGCGTCGAGGACTTCTTCGAGCGCGAGGCCATTGCCCAAGGCGTCGCGTTCGGCTCGGCCGAGTTCGCCGAAGGTGTCGAGGCGTTCCTGGCGAAGAGAAAGCCACGGTTCAACCGGTAGGCGCCGCGAGACTGGCGAGCCACCGCCCGCAGCCGCTGGCGGCTGGTCCCTCCTTCGCCCTCAGCCGCAGATCGGCAGCAGGATGCCGGCTGAGACCAGGCCGAGCCTGGCCAAGGTTGCAGAGCACAGGTGCTCGCCGAGCCGCACGGCGACCAGAATGACGCTGAGTCCTGTGACAGAGGCCGCGCGTCCCGGATCCCTTTTCCGCTACCCAGTGCGGCGGATCAAAAAGCGGAAGACTCCGTTGCGTTCCGTGCTCTCGAGGAGCGCATGGCGATGGCGGGAGCAGAACGCTGCGAAATCCGGAACCGAGCCGGGGTCCGTCGCCAGCACCTCGAGCGTGCCGCCAGCGGGCACGTCCTTGATCGCCTTCGTCGCCTTCAGGATCGGCAGCGGGCAGGTTAGTCCGCGCGTGTCGAGCGTCTTGTCGGCCATGGAGCGGCTCCTCGTCGTGTGAACGCTGCATAGAGCAGCCAACCGTCAGGCGTCGAGGGGGACCGGAGAGCCTGCGCCCGTGTGACGGCTTGCGCGCCGTTGAATGGCATTGCAGTGTCCGGACCGGGAGGCGACGTCGACTTCGCGCGGGCGGAGGGGCGTGCCAGGTGCGGAGCGTCGCGACCGCCGTCAGGGTCGACGGAGGCGGCGCCCAGGTCGGGATCGCGGGGGACGGATGGCGGACGCCGGCGAGCCAAGGCGATCCTTCGCCTTTACGTTCGGTCTGGAACGGCTGGGTCTTCTGGCGCTCATGGCGCCATGGGTCTCGGCCGTGCTGATCGTGGCGCTGTCAGTGCTCGCGGTCATCGGCGTGATGCGCCTGAAGGTGGACGACAGCCTGTCCGAGCTGTTCCGGACGAATACAAGAGAGTTCCAGCAGTACGAGGCGATCGATCGGCTGTTTCCGTCGAGCGAGTACGACATCCTGGTCGTGATCGAGGGGCCGGATCTCCTGGCGCGCGACAAGCTAATGGCGGTGTCGGCCGCCATCGTCGACCTGCAGCTCGCCGATGGCGTCAACGGTCTCGTGTCGATGCTGTCGGCGCGCGGCAAGCCCGACGCGACAGGCTATGCGCCGCCGGTGGTGCCTGATCAGGTGCCGGAAGGCGCCGCCTACGACCAGATGATCTCGACGCTGCGGTCCAACGAGGTCGTGACCGGCAAGTTTCTATCGGCCGATGGCACGCTGGCGCTCGCGGTGATTTCGCTCGATCGCAAACTCGTCGAGGAGCGGGGCGCAAAATCTGTCATCGGCGGTATCCGGGAGGCGGCCGAGAAGGGCCTCGAGGGTACCGGGCTGAAGGTGCAGCTGACCGGGGCGCCGGTCATGCAACTCGAGATCAGAAACGCCGTCGAGCGCGACCGGTTGGTCTACAACGGCCTCGGATTCTTGGTCGGCGCGGTGATCGCATTCCTGTTTTTCCGCCGCATTTCGCTGACCTTGATCGCGGTGGCCGGCCCGACGATCGCCATCCTGTGGACGCTGGGTGCCGTCGGAGGCCTAGACTACCGATTGAACCTGTTCATCAACGTCATCACGCCGCTCATCCTGGTGTCGGGCTTCTCCGATTCCATGCACCTCGTGTTCGCCATTCGGCGTGATATCATGGCCGGAGTGGACCGGGTCACCGCGGCCCGCAATGCCGTGCTCGACGTGGCGCCGGCCTGCCTGCTGACAGCCATGAACGCGGCACTGGCGCTGGTCTCGTTCTCGTTCGCCGAGAGCGCGCTGATCCGCACTTTCGGCACGGCTGCCTTGTTGGCCGTCGCCATCTCGTACTTCGCCGTGGCCGTCGTGGTCCCGACTCTGGCGGCTCTTCTGATCCGCAAGGAGAAGCCGCCGGCGGGCGGGGAGGAGCCTAACACCGACGGCGGGATCGGCATCATAGGCCGCGTCACGGAGGGCATCGTTCGTACGGTGATCCGGGCGCCGCTGGTCTGGTCGCTGCTTGGGCTCGCCGCGGTGATCGCAACGGGCCACGCCTACAGCCAGCTGGTCCCGCACTACCGGCTCGCCGACCAGGTGCCGGACAAGGAGCAGGCGCTCGCCGCGACGGGCCGTCTCGACGCCAAGCTGACCGGCGCCAATCCAGTGCATGTCATGATCCGCTGGCAGGGACCGCAAGGCCTCTACGACCCTGGCACGCTCGAGGTCATCCGCAGCGCGCATCAGGTTTTGGAGAAGACGGCCGGCCTCGGCAATGTCTGGTCGCTCGACAGCCTCCGGCGATGGCTCGCCGACGCCGGCGACACCCGCATCGAGACGGTGCAGCGCTACGTGAAGGTGCTGCCGGAGCATCTCGTGCGCCGCTTCATCGCAGAGGGGGAGAAGGCGGTGCTGGTGACGGGCCGGCTGCCGGACGTCGATGCATCCGAGATCCTGCCTGTCGTCGAGCGTATCGACCAGACGCTCGAGCCGGTTCGGAAAGCCTACGCCGGCTATGAGATCTCTGTCACGGGCTTGCCGGCGATCGCCGCGCGTAACTCGGCGCGGCTGATCGGCGAGCTCAACTGGGGTCTCGTCGGCGACATGTTCGTGATCTTTGTTTTCCTCGGCATCGCCCTGCGCTCGCTGCTCGCCGGTGTGACCAGCGTGCTGCCGTCGCTGTTCCCGATCTTTGCGACGGGTGCAATCCTGTTCTGGTCCGGGGAAGGGCTGCAGTTCGCCTCGATCATCGCCATCACCGTGGCGTTCTCGCTGGCGATCGATTCGACGATCCATTTCCTCAACCGCTTCCATATCGAGGAAGCGAGGCCCGGTGTCGCGGGAGCGCATGATGCGCTGATCCGCACCGTGCATCACATCGGCCCGGCGGTGGTGCTCACGACCATCGTCCTGGCGCTGGGGCTGGGCGTCACGGTGCTCTCGCACCTGCCGTCATTGCGCCTGTTCGGCCGCCTCGCCGGCATCTGCCTGTTCGCGTCGCTGATCGGCCAACTCGTCATCCTGCCGGCAACGATTGCACTCTTCCGGCGCTTCGTGCCGCGGCGGGCCTAGGCTACTCGCCCGCTGGAGGCCAGCCTCGCTCGCACGCGGCGCGATCCGCTCGACGATCGATGAAGGATGCTCGAATGCAGAGCTTCGCCTCAGACAACCAGGCCGGCATGTGCCCCGAGGCGCTGGCCGCCCTCCAGGCCGCCAATGTGACAGGTCACGAGCCTTCCTACGGTGAGGACCGCTGGTCGGTCGAGCTCTCGCAGCGCATGCGCAGTCTTTTCGAGATTGATTGCGAGACGTTCCTCGTGTTCAACGGCACCGCCGCCAATGCCCTGGTGCTGGCCCAGCTGTGCAAGCCTTACGAGGCCGTAATCGCGCACGCGCTCTCGCACATCGAGACCGACGAGGCGGCGGCGCCCGAGCACTTCATGGGGGGCGGCAAGATCCTGACGGCGGACACACCCGGCGCCAAGCTGACGCCTGCTGCTGTCGAGGCCCTGGCGACGCGCTGGGAGGGCTTCCACCACGTCAAGGCGCGGGTGCTCTCCCTCACCCAGTCGACCGAGCTCGGCACCGTCTACGCGGTCGACGAGGTGCGGGCGCTCGCCGCGGTGGCGCGCCGCCACGGCCTTGCCGTGCATATGGACGGCGCCCGCTTCGCCAATGCGGTTGCGACGCTCGGCTGCAGCCCTGCGGAGGCCGCCCCGCGCGCCGGCGTCGACGTGCTCTCGTTCGGCGGGACCAAGAACGGCCTCGCCATCGGCGAGGCGGTGGTGTTCTTCGATCGCGCCCTTGCGCGCGACTTCGCCTGGCGCGTCAAGCAGACCGGCCAGCTCGCCTCCAAGATGCGGCTGGTCGCGGCGCCCTGGTGCGCCATGCTCGAGAACGACGTGTGGCTGCGCAACGCGCGCCACGCCAACGCCATGGCGAGGCGTCTTGCCGACCGGATCGACGGCGTCCCCGGCGTCCGCATCATGTTCCCGGTCGAGGCCAACGCCGTGTTCGCAGACATCCCCCCTGCAACCCAGGCGGCCGCCCGGTCCAAAGGATGGCGTTTCTACACGTTTCTCGGCGAGACAGGGTGCCGCCTCATGTGTGCTTGGGACACGGCGGCCGAGACCGTCGACCGGTTCGCGTCGGATCTCGCGTCGACGGCCTGAGCTCTGGTCTTGCGGAAAAGCGCCTTCGACCAAGCCCCTCGACGTTGACGGGTGTCAACGACTGTCGAGCCGGTTAGCCGGCAAGTAGGGGCAGATCGGAGGGTGCGATGTCGCTAGATCGAATCGTATTGGCATTTGCCGGGACCATGGTGCTGGTGAGCCTTGCGCTGTCCCAGATGCACAGCAGCAATTGGCTGTGGCTGACTGCATTTGTCGGTGCGAATCTCCTGCAGTCGGCGTTCACGGGGTTGTGCCCACTGGCAATCATCCTCAAGCGGCTGGGTGTGCGTCCGGGCGAGGCGTTTCACTGAGGCCGGCAGGTGTAAGCGGAAAAGGCGATCAGCGAGTTGAAGCCTGGACGGGTCTCGGAGGCGCGGGCCCGGCCGAGGGCATGCCCGCCATGGCAGCGATTGGCGCATTCGGAGCCGCATTTCCGCTTGCGGCCCCGCAGCCGAGCGGCTACCCGTGCGCGTCACAATCCATACACAGGTTGTCAACTCCACCGCCAGCGAGGGATCCGCCATGCGCGTCTACTACGATCGCGATGCCGACGTTAACCTGATCAAGAGCAAGAAGGTTTGCGTCATCGGCTACGGCAGCCAGGGCCACGCGCATGCCCAGAACATGCGCGACTCGGGCGTCAAGGAAGTGGCGATCGCGCTGCGCAAGGGCTCTGCCGGCATCAAGAAGGCCGAGGCGGCCGGCTTCAAGGTCATGGAGGTCGCCGAGGCCGCCAAGTGGGCCGACGTCATGATGATGTGCACGCCGGACGAGCTGCAGGCGGACATCTACAAGGACCATCTGCACGCCAACATGAAGCAGGGCGCCGCAATCCTCTTCGCCCACGGCCTCAACATCCACTTCAACCTGATCGAGCCGCGCGCCGACCTCGACGTCGGCATGGTGGCGCCGAAGGGGCCCGGCCACACGGTCCGCTCCGAGTACAGCCGCGGCGGCGGCGTGCCCTGCCTCATCGCCATCCACCAGGACAAGAGTGGCAACGCGCACGACCTCTTCCTCTCCTACGCCTCGGCCATTGGCGGCGGCCGCGCCGGCATCATCGAGACCACCTTCAAGGAGGAGTGCGAGACCGACCTCTTCGGCGAGCAGGTCGTGCTCTGCGGCGGCCTCGTCGAGCTGATCCGTGCCGGCTACGAGACGCTCTGCGAGGCCGGCTACGCACCGGAGATGGCCTACTTCGAGTGCCTGCACGAGGTGAAGCTGATCGTCGACCTCATCTACGAGGGCGGCATCGCGAACATGAACTACTCGATCTCGAACACGGCCGAGTTCGGCGAGTACGTCTCCGGCCCGCGCATCATCACCGAGGAGACACGCAAGGAGATGAAGCGGGTCCTCAAGGACATCCAAACCGGCCAGTTCACCACCGAGTGGATCCGCGAGTGCAAGGCGGGCCAGCCGAAATTCAAGGCGACGCGCCGCCTGAACGATGCGCACCCCATCGAGGAGGTCGGCGCCAAGCTCCGCGCCATGATGCCCTGGATCAAGGCCGGCGCACTGGTCGACAAGGCGAAGAACTAGTCGCATAATGGCTTTTAGATAGACAATGACAAGCGTGGCGGGGAGGTCCTCCGCTACGCAATCGTCGAGGTCGTGATGCGTTTCACTCGACTGAAGCTCGGCAATTGGCGAAACTTCAAGAGAGCAGAGGTCCATTTGGCCAATCGAGCGTTCTTCGTTGGCCCCAATGCTTCTGGAAAGTCGAATCTGATCGACGCGTTCCGGTTCCTTGCTCACGTTGCATCTGATCTCGGCGGGTTGAATGCGGCTGTGAAACAACGCGAGGGAGTTTCGGCGCTTCGTTGTCTGCAAGCGACCAGAAATAGCGATATTAGCCTTGAAGTCGACGTCGGAGACGACGCCAATCCAAGCCAGTGGACTTACAAGCTCGTTTTCAACGCACGAAGGGGGGAGCAGCCGCTTGTTCGGTCGGAGCAGGTTTGGGAATCTGGAGTGTCTCAGTTCGAGAGACCCAACGAATTGGACAAGTCGGATGAAGCCTTACTTTCCCAAACATTCCTTCAGCAAATTCAACAGAATCAACGATTTCGTCCACTAGCAGATTTTCTCCGAAGTACGCGCTACCTGCACCTGGTCCCGCAAATCGTCCGCAACCGTGCGCTGTCGAGTCTCGAAAGCGATCCTTACGGTGCGGGCTTCCTTCTTGCAGTCAAGCAGACGCCAAAACGGGCACGGGACGCGATGTTGAAGCGATTGAACGACGGGTTGAAGCTCGCGGTTCCCCAGTTCGATGGATTGACGTACGAAGATGACGAAGAAGGTCGTCCGCATCTGATCGCAAAATACCACCACTGGAGGCCTCATCCTGTAGGGCAGTCGGAAGTGCACTTTTCGGACGGCACCCTCAGGCTGTTGGGATTACTGTGGGCTGCAGCTGTGCGTGAGCCTGGGCCTCTATTGCTTGAGGAGCCAGAGTTGTCACTGCACGATGCCATCGTTGAGCAACTGGTGCCTATGCTCACACGCATGCAAAGACGATCGAAGCGACAGCTCATCGTGACTACTCATTCTGAGGTCTTGATCAATGCGCCAGGTCTGGGCCTGGATGAAGTTCACCGATTAGTTCCCACAAAGGACGGAACTATCGTCGAGACAGCAACTGGCGATGACCAAGTAAGGGCACTTGTCGAGGCTGGTTTGGAGGTCGGCAGTGCCATAATGCCCAAAGTTCGGCCGACAGGAATCGATCAGTTGAGTCTATTCGATGTCGCAGGTTAGCATTAATTATTGGGCAGAAGGGCCTACCGATCGGTCTGCTGCCCGTAAGTTGATACTTTCGGTAGGTGCAATCCCTGGTGCGGATGACCTGCTCCCCGTCTTCCCTCCAGTCATAAGTTGAATCGGTTCTTGGTCTGGTCTGCAACGTCATTCTTTTGTTCGGCCCCCGCGGAGCCATTCTTCCGTCCCGGCCGCACGTCGGTTTGGCCGTCGCGCGCAGGGCG
>JANRJI010000063.1:0-6320 GCA_033764055.1 Hyphomicrobiaceae bacterium | reverse complement strand
ATCGGCCCTGAGCCCGACCGTTTCCAGCAACTGGACGACGCGGTCCTCGTGCTCCTGGCGCGACTTGGCGAGATCGTGGATGATCAGCGCCTCACCGATGATGGCGCCGACCGTCATGCGCGGGTTGAGCGACGCGAACGGATCCTGGAAGATGATCTGCATGTCGCGGCGTAGCGCGCGCAACTCCTCGCCCTTCATCGCGGTGACCTCGCGCCCCTCAAAGCGGACGCTGCCCGAGGTCGGCGTGATGAGCTGCAGGATGCACCGCCCTGTCGTCGACTTGCCGCAGCCGGATTCGCCGACGAGACCGAGCGTCTCGCCTCTCGTCACCTCGAACGAGACGCCGTCGACGGCGTGCACCCGGGCGACCTCGCGTTGCAGGATTCCCCCGTGGATCGGGAAATGCTTCTTGAGGTCGGTCACCTTGAGCAGCGGCTCGGACATGGGACGGGACTTCTCCTGGGACCTCAGTAGAGCACGCACGCGACCTTGTGGCCGGGCTCGATCTCGCGCAGCGGCGGGATCTCGGCAAGGCACTTCTCGCTCACCATCTTGCACCGGGCGGCGAACCGGCAGCCCGGCGGTGGACGCAGCATGTTCGGCACCGTGCCTGGAATGGCCTCGAGCCGTTCCTTTGCCTTGCCGGCGCGGTCGAGGCGCGGGATCGACCGGATCAGTCCCTGCGTGTAGGGATGCATCGGCCTTGCGAAAAGCTGCCCGACGGGCGCCTCCTCGACCACCTTGCCGGCGTACATGACGACGACGCGCTGGGTCACCTCGGCGACGACGCCCATGGCGTGCGTGATCAGCATCACCGCCATGCCGAGCCGATCCTTCATCTCGGCCAGGAGATCGAGGATCTGCGCCTGGATCGTCACGTCGAGCGCCGTGGTCGGCTCGTCGGCGATCAGCAGCTTGGGGTTCAGCGACAGGGCCATCGCGATCATCACGCGCTGGCGCATGCCGCCCGAGAACTGATGCGGGTAGTCGTTGACGCGGGCGGCGGCATTCGGGATCTGGACGAGGCGCAGCATCTCGACGGCGCGGTCCATCGAGTCCTTGCGGCCGACTTTCTCGTGCCGTCGCACGGTCTCGGCGATCTGCTCGCCGACCGTGTAGACCGGATTGAGCGAGGTCATCGGCTCCTGGAAGACGATGGCGATCTCCCTGGCGCGGATCTCGTTCATCTCGTCCGTGCCGAGCGGCACGATATCCCGACCCTGCCAGATAATCTCGCCCTCGACGATCTTGCCGGGCGGCATCGGCAGCAATTTCAAAACCGACATTGCCGTCACGGTCTTGCCGCAGCCCGACTCGCCGACGATGCCCACCGTCTCGCCGGCATGAATGGCCACGTCGACGCCATCCACGGCTCTGACCCAGCCGTCATCGGTGTTGAAGTGGGTCTTGAGGCCTCGGATATCGAGGATGGGCTCGGGCATGGGGCTCTCGAATGGGTTTCACCCGCACAGGGTCATGGAGCACCGACGGCCATCCCTCGGACGGCGGACGGGCCCGCTCATGCGGGCACCGCGCCGCCGAGATAGCCGATCGCGGCATCGACGCCGCCGGCTCCGTGCGGAATCTTGAGGGCCTTGAGCGCCATCTCGATCGAGCCGAGCGTGCCGATCGTCATCGGCGCGTTGGCATGGCCCATGTGGGCGATGCGGAACGCCTTGCCGGAGAGCTCGCCGAGCCCGACACCCAGCACCACGCCGCACTTGTCGCGGCAGTAGTCGAGAATCGGCTGCGGGCTCTGTCCCTGCACCAGCACGTTGGTCACCGACGGCGAGCGCTCGGACGGCTCGGAGATGTTGAAGCCGAGCACCTGGCCCTCGGCCCACTTGCCGACGGCGCGCCGGGTCGCCTCGGCGAGAAGGGCATGGCGCCTGTAGGCGTTCTCCTGGCCCTCGGCGAGCAGCATGTCCATGGCCTTGCGCAGCGCGAACAATAGGTGCTCCGGTGGCGTGCCGCAGTACTTCTGGTAGCTGATCGGGCCGTCCCGCAGCGTCCAGTCCCAGTAGAAGGTGCGCATGCCGGCAGTCTGGTGCACGGCCTTGGCTTTCTGGCTCGCCGCGACGAAGGCGAGGCCCGGCGGCGTCATGAGACCTTTCTGCGAGCCAGCCATGGCGACATCGATGCCCCAGGCATCCATCTCGAAGGGCATGCAGCCAAGCGAGGCTACGGCATCGACCATCAGCAGCGCCGGGTGGCCGGCGGCATCGATTGCCCTGCGGATGGCGGGGATGTCGTTGACGCACGACGACGCGGTGTCGATCTGCACGACCATGATCGCCTTGATGGCGTGGCCCTTGTCCTCGCGCAGCCGCTGCTCGACCTTGGACGGGTCGACGGCGCGGCGCATCGAGCCCGGCAGCAGCTCGATGTCGGCGCCGAGCATGGCGGCCATCTCGCCCCAGCCGACGGCAAATCGCCCACTCTCCAACACCAGCACCTTGTCGCCCCTGGAGAGGACGTTGGTGAAAGCCGCCTCCCAGCCGCCGTGACCGTTGGCGGCATAGATGTAGACCCGCTCCTCAGTGCCGAAGATCTTCTTCAGATCCTGGTGGCAACTGTCGCCGAGCCCCAGCATGCCTCCGGAGTAGATGTCGACCGCTGGCCGGTGCATGGCCTGCAGCACCTCGTCGGGCACGTTCGTCGGGCCCGGAATCGACAGGAACTGGCGGCCATTGGCAACGGACATGGGTGGCTCCCCCTGTGGCGGCGCGAAGCGTCTGCTGGCAGTCTTAGGGCTGCGGAGCGGGGAGGGCAATGGGGCGAGCTGCCATCGTCGCCGCGCGGCGCGCTGGTTCATCGACCCGTCAAGGCCCGGTGCAGAAAATCCAGGCATGCCGCCGGTTTCCGATGCTGCTGGCCGGGCCGCGGCAGGCAGCATCACAGCGTGTGCGTGGCTGATGCGATCCTCTCGGCACTCGTCCCGAAGAAGCTCAGACTGACGCCGATATGCGCTTCACGTCGTCGTTGCCCCTGGCCGCGTCCGTCGACGGATCGGGGACCTCCGTCCTCAAGCGGGCCTCGGGATGGTAGGGTGGAAACCGAATATGCGTCGAGGCTTTGGCAATGGCCTCCCGCGCAGTTGCGGCCTCGACCTGCCACTCCTCGGCGACCTCGGCCTCATCCTCGCGCCAGACGGCTTTGACGATCCACGCGGCCATGGGTCGAAGTCTCCCCCTTCGAGCGATCTCATGCGTGCATCGGGGTCAAACCGCCTCGTGCACATGAACATCCCGGCCCGAATGCCTCGCCATGATCTCCACGGCCCGGCGCTCCCGCTCTGGAGTCCAGACCCGCACCCACAGGAGCAGGCCACCGTGCCGGAGTTGCTCCTCGACCCGTTTGGCGTGCTGCTCGCCGATCAGCCGGGCTAGCTGTGCTCCGGCGAGCCCGCCGAGCCCAATGCCGGCCGCTCCGGCCGCGGCAATGGCTGCCAGGGTGCCGCCCGCCATGGCGACCGGCCCCATAAGCAATCCGGCAGCTACGTACATCAGAGCCCCGATGACGGCGCCCTCGGCATCGCCGATCGACTCTACGGAGACGTAGGCCGCGCGTGGCACTTGGGGATCGTCCTCCAGCTCCTCGACGCGACGTAGCGATGGCCGAGCTTGGTGACGACGGCGTCCTCGCTTGCCAACAACCCGATCTCTGCCCGGTCGAAGCCGGAGGTCATCAGATCGTCGATCGCATCCTGGAGTGCCTTGGCCTCGGCAAAAAAGCCGACGGCTTCACGGACCGGTCCGGGTGCTGTCGGCGCAGTATCGGATTGGTCGGACGGCATGCATCATCTCCCATGGTTTGCCTCGGAGGCTCGGACAGATGCGCGCCGAGGTCGTTGATGCAACGCAAGCGACCCGGCACGGCATATCGGTCGCGCTGGCGGATCGCGCGACAAGCGGCGGCACGACGGCTATAAGGCGCGCGAGCGAAACCGATTGAAGCCCCGCCGGACCCCCATGAGCGCCAGCTATCCCAAGATCACGCCCGAGGTCGTCGCCTCCCACGGCTTCAAGGGTGACGAGTATCAGCGTCTTCTCGGCATTCTCGGTCGCGAGCCGACCTTTCTCGAGCTCGGCATCTTCTCGGTGATGTGGTCGGAGCACTGCTCCTACAAGTCGACGCGCTTCTGGCTGCGCCAGCTTCCGACCAGCGGCCCGCAGGTCATCCAGGGACCGGGAGAGAATGCCGGCGTCGTCGACCTCGGCGACGGCGATTGCGCCGTCTTCAAGATGGAGAGCCACAACCATCCGTCGTTCATCGAGCCCTACCAGGGGGCCGCGACGGGCGTCGGTGGCATCATGCGCGACGTCTTCACCATGGGCGCCCGGCCGGTCGCCAATCTCAACGCGCTGCGCTTCGGCGGTCCGGATAACGCAAGAACCCGCCATCTCGTCTCGGGCGTGGTGCGGGGCATCGGTGGCTATGGCAACTGCGTCGGCGTTCCGACCGTCGGAGGCGAGACCAATTTCGACGAGGCCTTCAACAACAACATCCTCGTCAACGCCATGTGCGTCGGCCTCGCGCGGAGCGATAAAATCTTCTACTCGGCTGCCAAGGGCGTCGGCCTGCCCGTGGTCTATGTCGGCTCCAAGACCGGCCGTGACGGCATCCACGGCGCCACCATGGCCTCGGCCGAGTTCGACGACAAATCGGCCGAGAAGCGCCCAACCGTGCAGGTCGGCGATCCCTTCACCGAGAAGCTGCTGATCGAGGCCTGCCTCGAGCTGATGGCGACGGACGTCATCATCGCCATCCAGGACATGGGCGCGGCGGGGCTCACCTCGTCCACGTCGGAGATGGCCGACAAGGGGGGCGTCGGCATCGACCTCGAGCTCGACCACGTGCCGCAGCGTGAGACCGGCATGACCGCCTACGAGATGATGCTCTCCGAAAGCCAGGAGCGCATGCTCATGATCCTGAAGCCCGGCCGCGAGCCGGAGGCCGAGGCGATCTTCCGGAAGTGGGGCCTCGACTTCGCCGTCATCGGACGCACCACCGACAGCGGGCGGCTGATCGTCAAGCACAAAGGCCGGATCGAGGCGGACCTCCCCGTCGACAAGCTCGCCAACTCGGCCCCGGTCTACGAGCGTCCTTGGGTGCCGACGCCGACGCCGAAGCCGATCCTGCCCGAGTGGGTGCCGGCGCCGAACGGCCTTCTGTCGTGCCTGGAGCGCATGATGGGCACGCCGCATTTGTGCTCGCGCCGCTGGATCTGGGAGCAGTACGACCACACCGTCATGGGCGACACGATCCAGCGCCCTGGCGGTGACGCCGCCGTGGTCCGCGTGCATGGCACGACCAAGGGCATCGCCGTCACCTGCGATGTGACCCCGCGCTACTGCCTTGCCGACCCGGTCATGGGCACCAAGCAGGCCGTCGTGGAGACCTGGCGCAACCTCACTGCTGTGGGCGCCGAGCCGCTCGCGATCACCGACAACATGAACTTCGCGAGCCCCGAGCGGCCCGAGATCATGGGTCAGTTCGTCGGTGCCGTGCAGGGCATGAAGGAGGCCTGCGAGGCCCTGTCCTACCCGGTCGTCTCGGGCAACTGCTCGCTCTATAACGAGACCAGTGGCAAAGGCATTCCGCCCACGCCCGCCATCGGCGGCGTCGGCCTCATTCGCAATCTGGAGCACACCGCCGACATCCGTTTGAAGAACAATGGCGATCTGCTCGTGCTCATCGGCCGGGAGCAGGGCCATCTCGGCCAGTCGCTCTACCAGCTCATCGAGACCGGCAAGAGCGAGGGCGCGCCGCCGCCGGTGGACCTCGGCGACGAGCTCAAAGCCGGCAATCTGGTGCGCGCGCTGATCCGCGAAGGCAAGGTGACGGCCGTGCACGACTGCTCGGACGGCGGCCTGCTCGTCGCCGTCGCGGAGATGGCCCTGGCCGGGGCCAAGGGCGTCGAGCTCTTTCCCTACGAGGGCCGGCTACCGGCTCACGCCATCTGGTTCGGCGAGGACCAGGGCCGCTACGTGCTCGCCTGCCCTCCGTCGACCGCCGAGGAGATCGCCGAGCGCGCCCGCCTGCTGTCGCTGCCCGCCCGCATCGTCGGCCGCGTCGGTGGCGACGGCCTCACCCTCAAGGGCGAGGCGCCCCTGCCGCTCGCCCAGCTCCGCGCCACATACGAGGCCTGGCTGCCGGGGTACATGCAGGGCGAGTTGGGCTAGGAGCCCGTCCAGATAGCTTTGGTGGATGGGCAAATGAGGGAAGATCGCCCCCTCATGCGGTCTTTGCGAGCTTCACGAGGTTGTGGGCGAGGCAGATCATCGCCCACTCCGCACGCACCGCCTCGACGCCGCGCA
>JANRJI010000062.1:0-22297 GCA_033764055.1 Hyphomicrobiaceae bacterium | reverse complement strand
TGCGCGGCGTCGAGGCGGTGCGTGCGGAGTGGGCGATGATCTGCCTCGCCCACAACCTCGTGAAGCTCGCAAAGACCGCATGAGGGGGCGATCTTCCCTCATTTGCCCATCCACCAAAGCTATCTGGACGGGCTCCTAGTGCAGCGCGTCTGACGTTCGATACCCGCTTGCGGCCAGCTATGCAATCGAACGTCAGATGCAGAACCTGCACTAGAATCATATATCTAGTAGTGCTTCTTATGGTTCCGACATTTGCTCGTAGCCCAGCCGCAACGGGAAGCGAATGTCGGAACCGGAACACTGGTCTGAGGCTTCCGCGTCCTTTCCCACATCTTCCGGCTTGGCGCTTCTTGCATGGCCCGAGGGGTCATGGATAGCTTGCGTCGCGACGATGGGCCGACTCTGCGTAGGGAGGAGCTGCGCCAGGCCGGATTTTCCGTGGCCCTTCTCTCGCCGGTGCCACTGATGAAGGATGCGCGGAATGAACGCAGACAGGTTGAAATCCCTCTTACCCGGCATTCCACTTGTCGAATCCCCGCTCCTCGAGCAGATACTCCCGTCTCTCGCCCTCGATGCCGAGACCGCGCGCGTCGTGCGTGCGCTCGCGACGGACGGGCTTGCCGTCATCCGCTTGCCGGACGACGACATCGACGCACGCGCGGAGCGCATCAAGAAGGCCCTCCTGCCCCATTTCGATATTGCCGCTTGGCGGAGATCCGGCTGGTCGCGCAACGACGGCCTGCGCCTGCAGGACGCCTGGAGGACGAATGCCGACGTCAAGGCCATCGCCTGCAACCGCCACGTCCTCGAGCTGCTGGGACGCATCTATGGCCGGCGCGCGTGGCCGTTCCAGACCCTGAACTTCCCGGTCGGCACGCAGCAGCATTATCACTCCGACAGCGTGCACTTCTCGTCGATTCCCGAGCGCTTCATGTGCGGCGTCTGGGTGGCGCTCGAGGACATCGGCCCCGATGCCGGGCCTCTCGTCTACTATCCCGGCTCGCACAAATGGCCGCTCCTCTACAACGACGCGATCGGCGTGCGCATGACCGGACGGACGGAACACGTCTCCCAGGGCCTCTACGAGGAGGTCTGGCGGGCGCTGGTTGAGGCGAGCGGCATCGAGCCGAGATATTTCCACCCGAAGAAAGGCGATGCGCTGATCTGGCTCGCCAATCTCCTGCATGGCGGCAGCCGGCACAAGAACCCAGAGCTGACCCGCTGGTCGCAGGTGACGCACTATTACTTCGACGACTGTACCTACATCACGCCGATGCTGTCGGATGTGCCGATCGGCCAGCTGTTCCTGCGGGACATGACCGACATTTCGACCGGACGCGTCGTGCCGAACATGTACGTGGACCAGCGCCTCGACGAGCTGGTTGGCCCTTCGCAGCAGCCCACGGGCGCAAAGCTCAAGCTGCCCGCCGACTTCGACGCCCGCAGATATCTCGAGCTCAATCCGGATGTGAAGGCGGCCAAGGCCGATCCCGTCCAGCACTACCTCAATCACGGCATGCGCGAGCGCCGACGCTATCGGTAAGGCCGATCGGCTCTGCCCTGGGTGAATCGGGCTCCGGATCGTCTTCCGGGCATCCATACGAGACGCGGCCCAGCTGCCGCGTGATCTGTATTCGCGACGGTTTCGTGGCGGCGGACAAAGCGCCGCCGGATCATGGTACAATGGCGCTGGCTTGTGTTCGGGCTGGACCGGCGCTGTCTCGGGATAATCGAGCCGGAGAAACTTTAGGCTTGCACGTGGAAATGAACGGCAATAATAGTCCCTTCATATGAATTTTTTGAAGTCGAAAAACGTGCTGGTCGGAATTTCCCTGATCGACCTGTGCGAATAAACCTTCCGCGTATGGAGTACGATATGTCCAACCCAGCAATTGACACCGAAAAGCTCAACGCGCTCGTCGGCCAAATGCTTTCCGACCTGGGTGGCGCCTATAGCGTGCCGCTGGTCAGGATCGGCGCAGAGCTCGGCTTCTACCGGCTGCTGCACGAGATCGGTCCGCTGACGAGCTACGAGCTGGCGCAGAGGGCCAACTGCGCCGAGCGATACGTACGCGAGTGGCTGAGTGCCCAGGCGGCGTCGAACTATATCGCCTACGACGAGACCACCAGAGCATTCAGCCTGCCGCCGGAGCAGGCCATGGTTTTTGCCGTCGAGGACAGTCCCGTCTACATGGTGGGCGCCTTCGATGCCGTCGCCGCCGCTCTCGGAAATCAGGAGAAGGTCTCGCAGGCTTTCAAGACCGGCAGCGGGGTCGGATGGGGTGACCAGTCGACGTGCCTGTTCTGCGCCGTCGCCCGGTTCTTCCGTCCAGGCTACGTCAACAATCTCGTCAGCCAGTGGTTGCCCGCTCTCGACGGCGTGGTCGAGAAGCTCGAGGCCGGCGCCAGCGTCGCCGATGTCGGCTGCGGACATGGCATCTCGACGGTGCTGATGGCAAAAGCCTTCCCGAAGTCGACGTTCACGGGCTTCGACTTTCATCCCGATTCGATTGCCGCAGCCTCGGCTCATGCCCGGCAGCACGGGCTCGGCAACGTGCGGTTCGAGGTGGGCCTCGCCAAGGAATACCCGGGACAGTACGACCTGGTGACGTTCTTCGATTGCCTGCACGACATGGGCGATCCAAAGGGCGCGGCCGCTCACGTGAAGGGCTCGCTCAAGCCCGGCGGCTCCTGGATGATCGTCGAGCCGATGGCCGCCGACACCGTGCAGGGCAATCTCAATCCGGTCGGGCGGCTCTACTACAGCGCCTCCACGATGATCTGCGTTCCGACATCCCTGGCGCAGGAGACCGGCGCGGCGCTTGGCGCGCAGGCCGGGCAAGCCAAGCTCACCGAGGTGATCACGTCGGGTGGCTTCCGCTCGGTGAGGCGGGCCACAGAGACGCCCTTCAACATGATCCTGGAAGCCAAAGCCTGAAGCGCCGTGGCCAGCGCCCACATCCAGATCGAGCGCAGGCAGCCTAATGTCGACTCCGACGGATCAGGTACCGCTGCGCCCGAGCTCGCCGACCTCCTGGAGCCAGGCTTGGCGCTGGTCCGCCTTCACCGTTCCGATCATGCCAAGCACCGTCGATCGCACCGGGCTGACCCCTACGAACTCGAGGATGTTTCGTTTGAGCATCTTGAGTGCGTGAGCCCCGTACCACCAGCGATAGACGAGCCCTGGCATTCCCATCGTCATGATCACGCGGGCAGACTTGCCCTCGAGGATCGGCACGAACCTGCCTTCTCTCGACGGCTGGATCAGGTCCGGTTGCAGCACCCGCTCGAGGAAACCCTTGAAGATCGCCGGCAGGGTGCCGAGCCAGAGCGGAAAGATCAGGACGAGATGGTCGGCCTGCATGATCGCGGAGTGGGCAGCGGCAAGATCGGGCTCCAGCGGCTGCAGCTTCTCGAAGCCGTCATGCAGGATGGGATCGAACGACATCCGCGAGGTGACGAACAGCTCGACGGTGTGGCCGGCCGCACGAGCCCCATCGGCGTACGCCTGCGCCAAAGCCTCGCAGAACGTGTCGCGGCGCGCATGACCGACGACGATGGCGATACGGGACATGTGGATGCCTCCTCGGTGGATCGCCGAGGCATGCCACGACAAGACGGAGGCACGTTTGACCGGGGCCAATCGGATCGCTGGGAGCTCGCCCACCCAGCTCACGATTGCTGCGATCAGCCCCGGTGGTACGGGTAGCAGCGGTCCCGATCCAGTGGAACGCCGAGGTGCCGGGCCAAGGCCGCGATACGATCGCCAAGCTCGGGATAGGGATCCGCATTCGCCCGCCCGACGATGATCGGCCGGAAGCCGGCAGTCGACTTGGCTCCCGGCGGCAGCATGGCGGTGGCCAGGGGCTTGCCCTCGTTGTTTCGCAGCGTCAGGAACATCGGCATCGTCCGCTGGACGAAATCCTTGAGGCCGATGTTCTGCTCGATGAAGCGGCCGCCCGCTGGCGGCACATAGCTGCGTGTGGCCTTGTCCTGTGCCTCACGGAAATAGCGCTCGACGGCATGGTCCATCAGGCGCGATTCTTCCTGCGCCTCGGCGTGAGTCACCAGACGGAACCACGTGTCTGGAGGAGCATCGCAAATGTACTGCATGACCCACTCTCCTCGACTGTCCCTTGGAACCTTATGCCAGCGCTGCGGCCAGTCAACCAGGGTGCCACGCCGCCGCTTCCGGACCAAGACGCCGTCGGAAGCCAGCGCGACGAGCACGCGCTCAACGATGAGCGCGGCGTCCCGCACGGCCACAAGGCATCCATCGCACGCCGGATCAGGGCGCAGCCTCGATGCTTGTGGGAGTTCGGCACTCATTCGATCGCTGCAGCACCGCTACGCAAAGCGTGGAAGTTGTTGCTTCAAAGGCACGCCCGAGTCGGAGTGTGGCCAAATGCCCTTCGCCTGCCTTGACGCCGCCGTACTGATTGTCGATCCCCTGCGGCAAGTGGTTCGCGCCGGGGTGTGTCGCCGTCGCAGCCTCAACAGCGTGCTTCGGGCCACCTCATCGAGGACATCGAACTTTGACGCCGCGCACCACGCCTCCCCCACTCCCATCCATGACTGTCGCCAGACCAGTCCCTCCACCATTGCCGTCCCGCGCCCAGGTCAATTCGCACTCACTCCTCGGTCGTGCTGTCGTCGGCCTGCTCCTGCTCCTCGTGCTCGTCATCGGCAGTGCCTGCCTGCTCTATGCCTCGATCGATCCGGCGGAGGAGAGCCGCATCGAGCCGCCGTCCGACGGCAGGGCCGCACCTACAGGCGTCAATAGCTAGGATCGGACCACCCCCTCGCGAGCGAAAAGGGCTTGTGGAGGCGCCGAACGCAGGCAATTTCCCTCTCAGGCAACAGCAGAGCGCCGATCGACCATGGGAGTGCGGGGGCTCGCCTCTCTGCGCCTATCTGTTGCTGACTTGCCACAAAGCCGAACGAATAGTCGCGCGTGGCCGTGATAGCTGATATCTGCCGGACCGCTCAGTTCGGACTTGTGCTTATCCTGGTGAGTTGGCGGAGTGCAGAAGTTCGCAGAGAGACTGCAGATGTCCTACACAGTCAGGTATGCCCACTCGGGGCTGTCGTTGAGTGTCATGGCTGTACTGCTTGCCGGCTGCTCTGCAACCAGCGAGTTGTTGAGCGGCTCCTTTGCGCCCGAGACGCAACAGCCTAAGATGCGGGCGACCCGGTCGGTCGCGATGGTCTCGCTGCAACCGATCATTGGGCCGCCTCCAGCGGTCGCAGAGCAGATCGTGAAGATGCTCGACGCTTCCGCCCAGCGAGAGCAGATCGCATTGGTCGTCGATCCAGCCGTCAAGTCGCCGACGGCACTGACCGGCTACATGGTCACTCAGGGCGACGGCAAGACGGCCAAGCTGAGCTTCGTCTGGGACGTTCTGGGAGCCGACGGTACCCGGATCGAGAGGCTGACAGGCGAGGAGGTCTTTCCGACCGGCACCGCGTCCCCGGATATCTGGGCGTCTTTGCCCCCATCCACCCTGCAGAGCATGGCCGACAAAGTCGTGGGAGCCCTGGCGCCAAAGGCAACGCGCTGACAGTGCACCACTCTTGAGGCACTGCCTCTCAACTGACCCCTCGACGCGCCGGCATTGGCTCGTCAGCGGACTGCCACCAGGTGGTTGTCCCAGGCCTTCGCCAGCGCTTGCAGCCGGGGCTCGATCGGCGTTCCCGCGGCGATGGGTCGGGCGGTTGCCAGCTGGCCATTCCCGCTCGTGAGCACGAATCCGCCCCCTGCGCGCGGCGCCACGCCGAAGACACTATCCATGGTGTAGCTGCCGAGCAGACGTCCCGTCGCGACCTCGAGCACAACGGCCAATCCTCCGCGAGGTGCCGCGACGACAACGGTATCGCCGGCAGGGTCAGCCGTCAGAGAGGCCACGTAGTTGCGCATGGCGAGGCCGACCTTGTCGGGAAGCGTCAGGAGCTCGATGGGCCTGCCTCTGCGGTGGCGCCCGACGATCTGCTGTGTCTGCCAGCCAGGGCCGCGGTACTGGCAGCCGAAGATCACGGTATCGCCCTTTCCGACGGCCAGATGCCGGATGGAAAGCTGGTGCAATTCAGGTGGGACGGTGTGCTTCTCCATCACATCGCCGGTCTCGGAGTCGATGTAGGTGAGGCTCGGCTCCATGCTCGACAGGTTCAGCTCGAGCCGAGGCGTGGCTGGATGGGTCTTGATGCCGCCGTTGGCCACGACGAGCGTGCGTCGGTCGGACAGAAGTGCGAGGTCGTGCGAGCCGATGCCACCCGCGGGCAGCTCGCCGATCTGCTTGTAGCCGCCGGAGGCGTCGCGCACCCCGATGCGGCCGACGCCGGCCTCGAAATCGTTCTCGCTCGTAAAGAGGAGCCGGCCGTCCGCCGAGAATACGCCGTGACCGTAGAAGTAGCGGTCGGGCCGCGAGGTGAACCAGAGCGGCGACGCGCCGGATGTGTCGCCGAAAACGACGGCGAAGTTTCCCGGCCGGCGGGCAAAGGCCACGAGCTCCCGGCCAAGCCGGCCCTCGCTCCCGGGACGCGGGGCGATGTCATGGCCACGCGCGGGCAGAACGACGCCAGCGACCTCGCGCCCGGTGTCGGCGTCGAAAAGCAGAGCAGCGAAGCGGCCCTGCGCGTCCTTGCATGCCGACGCATAGAGCATCGATGGCTCGGTGCCGATCGCGAGCGCGTGCCCCGGCAGCAACAGACTTGCAGCCAGCCCCGAGCTGGCGCCTAGAAAGTTGCGTCGATCAATCACCGTCGTCGTCCGTGAAGCCGAGAACCATACCCGAGGCGCTCGCCAGCGCCTCGCCACCAGCAATCAGGGCCGAGACGAATGGCTCGCGTGCCAGCGCCAGCTTGGCCGATGCCGGCTCGACGAAGGCGGCGTTGCCCTGCGGCTCGAACTCACGCAGCGTCTTGAGGACGTTCTCCAGCTCGCTCTTGATGAGCTTTGCAGTCTCTGGCTCGCTGGCGGCGAGGCGCTCGGCGAAACCGCCCTTCTCGAACATCTCGAGCACGCCCTCCGTGTTGGCGACGATGGTCGCCATGCCGAGACCGCTCAGCTCGAAGGGGGGTCTCGACTTGGCTGCGAACGGACCATTGGCGCCCGCGCGCTTCAGACCCAGCGACGGCAGCAATTTGATCTCGCGAGGATTGTTGATGCCGAAGCGATAGGCCTTCAAGAGCTCGAACGTCGGTCCGCTCGCCGCCTTGTAGAGAGGGTTCTGCTCCGAAGGGTTCAGCCAGAGCTCGGTGAAGGCGCCGCCAGGCGCCCAGGCAGCAACCATGTCCTTGGCGATGGCCGCGACGTTGCCGGCGATTGCCGTTGCATAGCCACAGGCGAACTTGCCTTCGGCGGTGTCGGCCAGCAGACCTTCCGCCGTCTTGCCGTAGAGCAGCGTCTCGAGCGCGGTGTAGCCCTGCACCGCGACACTTTTCTTGTGGAGGTCCGGCGGTGTCAGAGCAGTCGGATCCGATTTGGCGAGAATCTGCTGGATCTGCCGGTCGCCGATCCGCTGGCGATCGGGCCAGAACACGATCCGCTCGAAGCGGTTGTCGTCGATGACCGGGCCAAACCGCAGATGCTCGATGTGCGACCAGGCGACGAGAGCACCGCGGTAAGCCTGTCTGATTGCATCCAGCTCCTTGGCCTCGCGCGACATGCAGGCGGCTTCCAGCGTCGATTGCAGAGCCGCGGCCTTGGCCAGGAATCGGTCGAAGCCCGGCCGGACGTGCTGCTCCAGCGCCTCCTTGGCAAGGCCTTCGTGGTCGAAGCCGCCGACCTGCGCCGAGGCACCTTCCGGCGCCAGCAGCAGCGCGCCGGCGAGCGCGGCTAGAAGCCGTCGAAACGGGCGGGCGGATTGGCGTCGCATCTGAACCCCGACTGTCATGGCCTCTCCTCCACTCACAATGATCGAACGAAACGGATCAACTGCTCGCGCTGCCCGCGCGGCAATGCGGCAAAGGCGTCGCGAGCGGCTTCCGCCTCGCCACCATGCCAGAGAACGGCCTCGTCAATGCTGCGTGCCCGGCCGTCGTGCAGATATCTCTCGGGTGCGCCCGGCGCATGGGAGGTGGCGATCCCCCAGAGCGGCGATGTCCGCCAGCGCCGGTCGCCGGGCACGCCGGGCGGACCATTGTCGGCCAATCCCGGCCCCATGTCGTGCAGCTGCAGATCGGTATAAGGGTTGATCACCTGGTCGCGCAGGTGAGGTGGCGCGTCGGACCGGGTCCGAAAAGACGGACGATGGCACGCCGCACAACCGGCGGCCTGGAAAAGCGCCTCTCCCGCCAAAACGTCCGCGTGGTCTGCCTCGCGACGCACCGGAACGGCGATGCTCGACGTGAACCACGTGACGAGGTCCAGCATCTCGGGGCCCGCCTCGTAGCCTCCATGTCGGGGGCTCGCACCGTTCGGCGCCGCGAGACAGAGGGGCTGGGCGAGCGTGCAATCGCCGGCGTGGCGGCCATCGACCGGGCTCGACAGGCCGAGATCCAAGGCGAACGCATCGCCGACCTGTTGGCGCAGGGACCGGCTCTCCGCTCTCAGCCCGAAGCGGCCGGGCTGGTGGGTAACCCATTGCCTGTGCTTCGCACCACCATAAGTGAAAGCCGGGATTGCCACGGCGCCGGCGGCGCCCCCGACATCGGCCTCGCTCAACGATGCGAGCAGGCCGAGGCCGAAGAGGGGCGGCGCGGCGCGCGGAGACCAGTGGAGGCCCTTTTCGAGCGGCCCATATGCGAGGTCTACGACCGAGTAGGTCGGCTGGCGGAGCGAGACGGTGTCGCCGCTAGGCATCGCCACCGGCAACTCCGCGTAGCGGACCACGAGCCGCCCCTCGCCCGCATGGCCCTGAATGCCGAGCGGTTGCAGCTGGCGGCCGTAACGCAGGTCACCTCGGTGAAACCCCGAGGCGAACGGCGGTGGGAGATCCCCGCCGACGGCCGTTCGCACGCCCAGACGGAGCACGAGTGGAGCCGCAATTTGCCCCGGGGCATCGGGCAGGTCGATCCGGCCGCGTCGGCCGCCCGGATGGCAGTCGTTGCAAGAGCGGGCGTTGAACAGCGGACCGAGGCCGTCGGAGGAGGTGGTGGAGGCCGGGGCCGAGACCCACGTCTTGCGGAAAATCGCGGCGCCGATCGCGTAGCTCAGGAGGCCATCGGCATCGAGCGTCGGAAGCGCGGCTGGCATCGTGCGCGCAGCCGGTGCAGGGGCCGTGGCGCGAGCCGGCTCGGCGCAGGTAGCATTCGGCGCGCCAAGCCATGGTGCACCGGCCGCCAAACCCGCCAGCAACAGACGCCGCGCGGCAATCATCGTCGTCGGGGACTGTGCGGCTCGAGGCAACGGGCACCGCCATTGTTCGCGCGGGTGTGCTCTGCTCGTGACGCTACTTTTTTACGCTGCCGGGGTCCTTGAGGCTGTCGGAATCCAGCACCTTGAGATTTTTGAGATCCAGCGCGACGACTGCGCGACGTATGGCGTTCGTCTGGGCGAGAAGCCCGTCGACACCGGCCTGCACCAGCCTGTTGCCCTCGTCGTTGCCCTCGGCGATCAGCATATCGAAGGGCATGCCTTGGTTGGCCTTGTCGACCAATGCCTTCATGCGAGCGACAGTGCCAGCGAGCGCCTGGCGGACGCCGTCGTCGACCGTCGCACTCTTGGCTCTGACGATGTCGGACACGCTCGGACCGGCTACGAGCTTGCCGTCGAGGCGCTTGTACCGCCCGAGATAGACATTCTCGATGCCAAGCGCATCGAAGTAGTGGGAGTTGTGCGTGTTGTCGGAGAAGCAGTCGTGCTCCTCCTCGGGGTCGTGCAGCAGGAGCGCAAGCTTGGTCCGCTCGCCCGCGAGCTCGCCGTAGGACAGGCTCGCGAGCCCGCTGAATATCGCCACCAGGGCGTCGGCGGGCGGCAACGAGAGGATGTGCTTCCTGGCAGCACCGTCCGCTTTCCATTGCTCCACCATCCACGCGAGGTCCTCGACCAGCAGGTCAGTGACGACCTTGAGGTACTCGGCGCGGCGATCGCAATTGCCGTTGGTGCAAGCCTTGGTGTCGTAGTCCGTGTGCGGGCGATTGCCGGCACCGGGACCCGTGCCGTTGAGGTCTTGGCCCCAGAGGAGGAACTCGATGGCATGGAAGCCGGTGGCCACGTTGGCCTTGATACCGCCGGCCTCCTGCAGCTTTTCTGCCAGCAGCTCCTTGGTGATCTTGCTGGTGTCGACGTCGGCCCCGTTGATCTTGATGGACTTGGAGGCAATGACGTTGGCCCCCGCCAGCGGGTTCTCGGAATCGGGATTCTTGTTGGCGACGTAGTCGATCAGGCCTTCGTCCAGCGGCCACGCGTTGAGCTTGCCCTCCCACTCGTCGACAATCGGATTTGTGAAGCGGAACGCCTCCGACTGCAGATAGGGGGGGCGCGAGTCGACCCAGGCCTTGCGGGCCGCCGCGAGCGTCTCGACAGTCGGCGCAGACAGGAGCTGATCAACGGCCTTCTGCAGGCCGCGACCGCCGGCCAGCGCATCCTCGAACGTCGCCAGCGCCAGATCGGCGTAGCCCTTGATCACCGCCGAGGTGTCGGGCGCCGCTGGCTGAGCGGACGCGGGCGAGCTCAGCATGACACCGAGCGCAAGTCCGACGCCGCCAAACAGCGAAAACAGAAAGTGGCAACGCATCCGGACGTCCTCCAACTGTGCCGATCGGGCCGAGCACCGGGGCGTTGGGCATCGCGCCGCCCCGCCACGTCTCCGGCTCGAACCGAATATTCGAAGTCTGATAATTCATGCGCCGGCTCTCGACAGCGCCCGCTGTCGGTAGCATCGGTCCCGGGCACGGTCAACAAATGACGGGCTGCGCGACAGCATTGAAAGCAAGTTGACAGCTTTCGGAAGTCATGAAATCGTCCGGCCTGGAAAACCGCGCGAAGAGGCGGTTCATTCCGTGCTGACGGTATGGCGACCGCCGGCACTCATTCGTATGACGAGGCGACATGACGAGTGCCGCCATGACTTTGCAATTTCGGGTATGCAAGGGGGGAGAATGTTTTTCCGGAGCAATCGGACCTCGAGGCCGATTTCTGTCGCGCTCGCCGCAGTCATTCTGACATCGACTGTCCTGCTGGCGCCGGCTGCGGCCGAAAGCGAGATCGGCGCCATAGCCAGGGGTGGTCGCCTCTACGACAACTGGTACGGCGAGTTGAAGATGGAGAAGCCGGCTGAGACGCACCCTGCGTGGCCTCAATCCAACACGAAGCAGAAGGGTGCCAGCACGTGGCGCTGCAAATCGTGTCACGGATGGGACTACATGGGCAAGGATGGAGCCTATTCGACAGGCTCATACCAGACCGGCATCCCTGGCATCCGCGCTCTCGAAGGCGGCGAGCCGGCGGCCATAGCTGCCGTCCTCGGCAATGCCACGCATGGCCTCGCCGGAAAGCTTGGCGAGCAGGATATCAAGGATCTGTCGCTGTTCGTGAGCAAAGGGCAGGTCGACCACGACACCTTCATCGATCGGGCGACGAAGGCGATCAAGGATGGCGACGCAGTCAAGGGCGCCGCATACTATAGCACCGTGTGCGCCGGCTGCCATGGCAAGGACGGCGCCTCGCCCGAGGAGATGCCGGACTCCCTCGGCTTGCTCATTTCGAAAAACCCTTGGGAGACCCTGCACAAGGTCATGAACGGGCAACCGCACGAGCCGATGCCGGCAATGCGCGCCTTCGACGGCAAAGTCATGGCCGATGTTCTCGCCTATGTCGCGACCCTGCCAAAGAAGAGCAATCCAGCGAAAAAATAATGCGATGAGGAACGCTGTTGCGCACGACTGCACCGATCAGTCAGTGAGGCGAGCCCCCCCCCCCTTTGCGTTAATACACAAAGGGGGGCAAAGCCGTGGGATCGCGTGGGAATGATCGCGATACTCGGCGGATGCCGTTCTGCCATTGCATTTCAATCGAGTCTTCTTCCATCGGCCCTGCCGTCGCCACTTCCGATGGCCGGCAAGTTACTATAGCCGTGCCAGCCCGAGAGCTTTCGGCATTCCAATTGCGACTTCGGTCTCCAGCAGAATCATGCGGCACCGGGTCCGTGCTCGGATCAGTCTCTGGCAATCGAGTGTCGTTCACGACACCATTGCGGGCTTGACCGGCACCGGCACTTGGGGGCGCGTGACGCCCGGACCGGCATCGCCGAACCACATGTAGAGCTGAGGCACCACGAACAGGTTGAGCAGCGTCGACGTGACGAGGCCACCGAGAATGACGACAGCCATCGGATGCTCGATCTCGTGCCCTGGCAGATTGCCGGACAGTGCGAGCGGCAGGAGCGCCAGGCCGGTCGACAGTGTGGTCATCATGATGGGAGCCAGCCGCTCGCTGGCGCCGCGCAGGACCAGGTCACGGCCGAACGGCATGCCTTCCTCGGCCTGCAGATGCAGGTAATGGTGGATCAGCAGGATGCCGTTGCGGGCGGCGATGCCGAGCACCGTGAGGAAGCCGACCAGCGCCCCGAGAGAGACTTCGCCGCTCGTCACGAGCACGGCCAGCACGCCGCCGACCAAGGCGGCGGGCATCGACAGGAACGTCAACCAGGCCAGCCGCCAACTGCGGAACGACACCTGCAGCAGAAGGAGGATGCCGATCACGGCAGCGATGGTGATCCAGCGCAGGCGCGATTGGAGCGCCTGCCGCTCCTGGTACTCTCCGATCAGCTCGGCACGATATTCGAGCGGGAACTTGATCGCCTTCAGCCTGTGCTCGATCTCGTGCACCACCGAGCCGAGGTCACGGCTGCCCGACAGATTGGCCGATACGTCGATGCGCCGGGACGACCCCTCGCGCCGGATCGAAGGCGGCGCAGGGACGATCCGGATCTGGGCCACGTCGGACAGGCGCACGTGCTTGCCGTCGGGTGTGTCGATCAGCAGGCTGGCAAGAGCGTCGAGCGAGGCGCGTGCCTCTGGCACCGACCACACCATCACGCCATAGATCATGCCTTCGCTGTAGACGTCGGTCGTCTCCTGGCCCGCCATGATCGTGCTGACGCTTCGGCGGACGTCACCGGGCTTCAGCCCATGCCTCGCCGCAGCGGCGACATCGACGCGGATCCGGAGCTGGGGGCTGTTGTTCTGAAGCTCGACGCGCAGGCGGTCCAGACCCTCCACGTTCCAGAGGGCACCGCGCACCTGGGCGGCGGCAGCCCTCAGGCCGGAAAGCTCTGGCCCGTAGATGCGGACAACGATCGATTCACTGGCGCCCGAGATGACGTCCTTGATGCGCTCGCGAATGTAGGTGTGCACCCCGCGGAGGATGCCCGGATAATTGTCGATGACACGGTCGACGGCTGCCCGCGTCTTGTCGTAGTCGGCATCGGGCGCGATAGAGATCCAATGCTCGCCGTAGTTCATGCCGACCACCTCCGGGCCGCCCATGATCGAGCGGCCGATGTGGGACGCGAATGTCGGCCGCAGGCCAGGCACGGCCGCGAGCTCGTCGCGCACGCGGTCGGTCGAGCGGACCATCGTCTCGCGCGAGGCGCCCGGCTTGGCGATCCAGCGCACCAGCACGTCGCGCTCCTTGAACTCGGGCATGAACGCCTCGCCCAGCAAAGGCCAGACGATGAGGCCGAGAAGCGTGAGTGCAACGGTGGCGAGGACCGGCACGGCGGGGGCGGCCAGAGCCGCGCCCAGCACCGACATGTAGCCGCGCTTCATCGATGCGACCGTGACCGGCTCGCGCACCTCGAGGGGGGCATCACGCAGCAGGATCAGCGCGAGCGCCGGCGTCACAGTGAGGGCCACGACCATGGAAGCGAGCAGCGCCAGTATGTAGGCGACGGCGAGCGGCTGGAAGAAGGCGCCCAGGAGGCCGCTGAAGAACAGAACCGGCGTCACCGACAGCACGATGATCAAAGTCGCATAGACGATCGGCTGGCGCACCTCGAGCGAGGCATCGAGCACGACCCGGGCGGTCGACAGGCGCGCGGCCTCCGGCAGCTGCCGGTTCAGCCGCAGGCGGCGCAGGATGTTCTCGATGTCGATGATGGCGTCGTCCACGACCGACCCGAGGCCGACGAACAGGCCGGCGAGCACCATGGTGTTCACGGTGGCGCCCTGCCAGTAGAGGATGAGGCCTGCGGCCACCAGCGACAGCGGGATGGCCACGGTCGAGATGAGGGCCACGCGCCATTCGAAGAGGAAGAAGACGAGCACCAGGACCACCAGGGCGGCGCCGACGATCATGGCGTGGGTGAGGTTCGCGATCGACTGCTCGACGAAGGTGGCGGGCCTGAAGTTCGTGTAGAAGTCGACATCGGGCATGCCCGGCCTGAGCTCGGCGATCGCGGCCTCGATGCCGTGTGTCACTTGCAGCGTATTGGCCCAGGGAAACTTCTCGATGACCATCAGCAGGCCAGGACCGTCCTTGGTGACCGCCTCGCCGATCAGGGTGTCGCTCTCGTAGGTGACGGTGGCGACGTCCTTCACCCGCACGGCACGACCATCCGGGTGCTTCTTGATGACGATCTCGCCGAGCTCCTGCGCGGTGGTGATGGGCAGCTTGTGGCTGATCAGCAGCCGCTTTCCCTCGAACTCGATCCAGCCGTCGACGGCGCCTTTGGCGGCGGTGGTATACTTCAAGAGACTGACATTGAGGGCGGCGGCGGTCGCCTGATTGAGCTGCTCGACCGGTATGGCGTGAGCCCTGAGCCGCTCGGGGTCAGCCTTGAGAATCAGCTGGGTGTTCCGATGCCCCCAGATGACGACGTTGGCGACGCCCGGTACGCTCATCAGACGGAACCTGACCCGCCAGAACGCCAGCATTGACAGCTCCTCGAGCGCGATCTTGCGCGAGGTGACGGCAATCTGCATCACGCGGCTGACCGACGAGATCGGCGGCTGCACCACAGGCGCTGTGTTCGGTACGGGCAGGTGCGGTGCAACAGTCCGCAATCGCTCCTGCACGAGCTGGCGGGCGTCGATGAGGTCGATCTCCGGCTTGAAGATCAGCTCGATCGTCGACAGCCCGGTCACAGTGCGCGAACGCAGGATGTCGAGGCCGGCGACGCCTTTCAGCGCGTGCTCGAGTGGGATCGTCAGCAGCTCCTCTGCCTCCTCGGCGGACAGTCCGAGGCCGGGTGTCTGGATCTCGATGCGTGGCGGGGCGAATTCCGGGAACACGTCGAGCGGCATACGCTCGATGCGATCGATGCCGTAGAGGACCATCACGGCGGCGAGCGCCACCACGATGAACCGGAGCTTCAGGCTCGTGGCGACGATCCACCGGAACATGCCGATCCGTGTCCTTTCCCGCGTCCTGGCCGCGCCTCGCGCAGCCGCTCCTAGTGTCCCACTCGCTCCAGGCCGATCGAGGATTCCGCCCCATAAAGCTCGTAGGCGCCCGTTGTCACCACTTTGGCTCCGGCAGGCGGCCCGCTCCTCAGCACTGCCGTATTCCCATCGCCGGCCTCGACCGCGACGGCCTCGCGCACGAATACGTTCGGAGCCGGATTGACATAGACCCAGGCACTGCCAGTCGGCTCGAGCAGAATGGCTTCCGCCGGGACGACCTTGCTCGACTTGCCGTTCCGGGCGAGCGGCACCTTGACCATGACGAAGTCACCCGGCTCGTGGCCGTGCGCTCCCGCGAGCTCGTAAAACGCCGTGGCACCGGCGCCCTTGCCGTCGCCGGCGCCGGGCATCGTTCCGAGCGGGCGCGCGACGAGCCGGGCCGGCGAGGACGCACCGCTCTTGGCCGACGGGGACGCGGCGTCGAATTCCAGGATCTCGGCGGCCTCGCCAGGAGCAGGCGCATCCCCGACTCCCGACAGCTCGACGACGGCAGCGAGCGCTCCCGTGGAGAGCTTCGGCGCGATGGCCGGCGGCAGGCCCGAGACGCCCACCAGCTGACTGCCTATGCGACGCGAGCGCTCGACCGGCCGCTCAACGACCTCGACCGTCCGTATGCCCAGACTGGCGACCGCGGCAGGAACGAGGACGACCCGGGAAACGCCGGGTCGCCCCTCCACGGGCTCCAACCGCGCGACCTCCTCACGGGCGGAGACGCCGGACTTGCCGGCATAGAGGCGGGCGATGGCCGCCGGATAGCGGGTTGCAATCACGTCCGGGAACCACAGCAAGGTGCACAGATGCGCACCGAGACCCGCGACCAGAAGTGCCAGCACAGCGGTCAGCACCACCTTCATTGCGCCAGCTCCGGCGCAAGATCCGGCTCGCGCTCGCCGCCGAGCAACATGACCATGCCCGGCACGACCAGCAGAACGAACAGCGTCGAGGTGGCGAGGCCGCCAAGCACCGCGACGGCCATCGGCGTGACGATCTCGAGGCCGGGCCCGCCCGCGAAATAGAGCGCCGGCACCATGGCGAGCGCGATGGCCACAGCAGCGACCAGTATCGACGGCGCCCGCTCGGCGAGTGCCTGACCCACCTCGGTCTGGCCGGGCGCGATCCGCGAAGCGGTTGCCAGCTCAAGAGCGCGTCCGATCAAACCGATGGCTTGTCGCACTGTGATCGACAGCACGGCAAACAGGCCGAGCAGCGTGCCGAGCGACACCGTCTGATCGACGACAAGCGCTGCCGTCACCCCGCCCCAGATCGCGAGCGGGAGAGCCAGCAGAACGGCACCCGCCAGGCGCCAGCTTCCGAACGCGGCGTGCAACAACAGTAGTATGCCGAGCACCGCCGTCGCCAGCGCCGCGAGTACGCGGCCGTCGAGCCTGCTGCCGGCAGATGCCACCGAAAGAACCTTCGGATGGTAGCCGAGCTTGAACTCGATGTTGCGCAGGCGATCGTCGACATCCGCTGCGATGGCCCCTACGTCGCGTCCCCGCGCGCTGCCGACGATATCCACGAACTGCGAGATCTGTTCCCGCCGGATCATCGACGGCGTCTCGAGCACCTCGACTGTCGCCACCTCGCCGAGCCGCACATGTCCCCCACCCGGCAGCTCGATCAATGCATTGCGGATGCTGTCGAGGTCGCGCCTGGCCTCGGGCTTCGACCAGACGACGATCTCGAACACCTTCTGCGACTCGAAAATCTGGCCGACCTCCAGGCCGGCAAACAGCGTCGAGGCCGCGCGCCTCACGTCTCCGGGCTTGATGCCATGCTGGGCCGCCTTGGCAAGATCGACCTCGACCTGCACGTGCGGCTCGGATGGAACGCCGCGAACGCGAACGTTCCACAATCCGTCGACGCGAGCGATGGCGTCCCTGACGGTCCGGGCGATCTCGGCGAGCTCGGCGCGGCGCTGACCGTAGACACGCACCGTGAACTCGCCGTCCCCGCCGGCCAGCGTGTTCCCGAGACGATCGTTGAGATAGGAATGGATGCGATGCTCCATGCCTGGATAGGCGGAGAGGACGGCCTGAACTGCTGCCAGGACGCGATGATAGTCGGCCTCGGGATCGACCCTGACCCAGATCCGGCTCGAGCCGATGCCCACGGGCTGGTCGCCTGAGATCGCCCGTCCAAGATGAGCGTTAACGGAGCGGATGCCCGAGACTGCCCGCAGCTCGCGAGAGACTTTCGATGTCACATTGAACATCTCATCGCGCGAGATGCCCGGTTGAGCCTCCCAATGTATGACCATGTCGCGCTCGTCGAACCGGGGCAACAGGGCGACGACCGGCCCGCGGGCCCCATGGAGGACGGGCGCGATGGCAACTGCGATCACGACCAGTTGCACCAGAGCGATGATCGCCCAGAACGGATTCGCGACAACGGCGGCGGCCAGTCGGTCGACCGGCGCTCGCGCGTTGCCGACAGCAGCGGTCGCGCCTGGAGCTTGGCCGGCCCTAGGGCCTGTCAGCACGGCGGCCAGAGCAGGGACGATGGTCACCGTCACGGCCCACGAGACGATCAGGGCAGTGACGTAGGCCAGCGCGAGTGGCCTGAGGAAAGTACCGGTGTCCCCCGCCATGAAAAACACCGGGGAGGCTGCGAGCAGGCTCACCAAGGTCGCGAAGACGATCGAGCCACGCCCCTCGACGGCAGCATTGCGCACCGTGGCGCCGATACCGAGGCCACCCGTAGTCGCGCCCCCGCCAGAGCCGTGGCGACGGCCCAGGGCCGCTGAGGCGAGCACCAGATCGTCGACCACCGTGGCGAAGGCTGCTCCAAGTCCAGCCAAAAGGAGTGCGTTGGCCGTCACGCCGAAGGCATCGAGCACCACCGCGGAGGCCACGAGGGCGACCGGAATTGAGACGAGCCCGATGGCGAGCGCCCGCCAGTTGAGCAGCAGAGCGGCCATTGCCGCGACCGCGAGCGCGCCCGCGCAGAGCCCGACACGGCCCAGGTTCACGAGGGACCACTCGACGAAGCTTGCCGGACGGAACGCGTGCGCATCGATCTTGACCCCGCCGAGACCCGGACGAAGATCGTCGAGAGCCTGCTCGACGCCGCGCGTCACCTCGAGGGTGCTCACTCCGGGGAATTTCTCGATGACGAGAAGCAAGCCCTGCCCCTCCTCGACGATGGCGTCGCCGATCAGCGGGGGGTGCCCCTCGACGACGCTGGCCACATCTCCGAGCTTGAGCTTGGTTCCCTCGATGGCGATCTTGGCGAGATCGGCCGGCGACGAGACCGGGAGGATGTGGCGGATCTCCATGCGCTGGTTGGGCGTGTCGAGGAAGCCGCCCGTGCTCGCGGCGGACGCCTTGAGGAAGCTCAGATTGGACACCCAGAGGCTGTCGCCGGTCGATGCGATGATCTGGCGGAGCGTGAGATTGTTCTGGCGCAGGGCCTCGGGATCAACCTGGACCTGAAGCTGGCGCTTGCGCTCGCCCCACACCGCCACCTTGGCGACGCCGGGAATACCGAGCAGCTTCGGCTTGATCGTCCATTGGGTGAGCACCGTCAACGCGATCGGGTCGAGCGCCTTCGACGACAAGGCCACCATCATCACCCGATTGGTGGACGAGGTCGGCTGCTGCATGATCGGCGCCTTGGCGACGTTGGGCAGCAGGAAAGCCGTGGTGAGCCGCTCCTGGACGAGCTGGCGCGCACGCATCAGCGAGGTGCCGGGCTCGAACTCGAGCCGCACGGAGGAGAGGCCTGCAACGGAATCCGACTGCATCCGCTTGAGCCAGGGCAGCGCGGCCATCAGCTCCTCGAGGCCGAGCGACACCATGGTCTCCACCTCGGCAGCCGACAGGCCGAGCGCCTCGGTCTGAATCTCGACCATGGGTGGCGAGAACTCGGGAAGGATGTCGACCGGCATCTGGCGCAGTCGCGCAGAGCCGAAAAACACGAGCGCCGCTGCGGCAGCAAGGACGAGAACGCGGAACCGGACCGAAAATTCTGCCAACCTGACGAGCATGTGCGCCTACCGACCTCGTCACAAAAGCGATGCCGACGGACACAATATGTGGCTGCAATAGCACACTCGCGCCGCAACATCGGCTCCGCCACCAAGAAAACGCCGAGATGAAAGCGCGTGCACCGAGCGGTGAACAAGACCCACTCGACACCCAATAACCAGCAGATTTTTCCCGGTTGCCGTTACGCCTGCCGACCCTCTCGCCATTTACCGGGACAGCATAAAGCCGGCCCCTTGCGACGGCAAGGTCGCAACTGGCGTGAATGAGCAACACTCTGCCGCAAAACGACCCGAAGGGGTCGCCGCTGGCAGTCGGCAAAGCGGCAAGGACCGCTCGAAGGGCACCCTGCGAGGCGTCGGCCTGCGACCCGGAATCTGGCTCGCGCCGAGACTGTCCCGGCGGACCGTCGCCGAGGAGCCGACCGGAACACTAGGCGGACCCTGCTTTCGAATGGCCACCGATGTCTGTCAAACAACTGCAAGCTTGCACTTCGACGCCAAGGTGACTACGCATCGTCAGCTCTCGAGATCTCGGCTTTATTGGCGTGCCTAACTGATCCCGGCAACCGGACATGCCCAACATCACCCTGACGCGGCGGCGTTTCCTGGCCGGCGCTGCCGCGGCTGCCTCGGCCGCCGCAGGAGGTGGGCTCGTCTCTGCTCTGTCCAGCGCCCAAGCGACGTCGCAAACCGTCATCGAGCCGCGCACCACGAGCTACGACTTCGTGGGCGGCCGGCCGACCGTGAACGTCTTCTCCTTCTCCGAGGCAGGCCCCGCGCCACTGCTCAAGGTGCGCCAGGGCGACGAGATCAGGGTCCGCCTGCTCAATCGTCTCAAGGAGCCAACGACGCTGCACTGGCACGGCATCCGGCTGCCGAACGCCATGGACGGCGTGCCGTTTCTGACGCAACCGTTCGTTTACGAGAACGAGACGTTCGACTATGCGTTCAGCCCGCCGGACGCCGGCTCCTACTGGTACCACCCGCACTGCAACTCGCTTCAGCAACTGAGCTACGGCCTGTCGGGGCTGCTTATCGTCGAGGAGGCGAAGGCCCCTGGCTTTGATGCCGACGTGCCGATGAGCCTGCGCGATTGGCGCCTCGGCGACGACGGACAGTTCCTCAAGCTCTACAATCCGCGACAGACGGCTCGGGCCGGCACGCACGGCACTGTGCGGACCGTCGATTGGCGCCGGCAGCCGATCTACGACGTGCCCGCAGGCGGCCTCGTGCGCGTGCGCCTCGTGGTGGTCGACGTGACACGTGTCTACAAGCTCGCCGTCGACGGCGCGCCGGCCATCATCATTGCGCTCGACGGCAATCCGCTGCCGGCGCCGGTTCCGCTCGAGACGTTTGCGGTGGCTCCGGGACAGCGCATGGACATCGTCGTGCGCATGCCGGACGATGAGGGCCAGCAGATCGCCATCCTCGACCACTCGTCCGCCCCGACGGTACCCCTTGCCAGGCTCCGCAGCGTCGGTGCCTCCCGCCGCCGTGACCTGCGGGACGTGGCGGCGCTCCCACCCAATCCTTTTCCCGAGCTCGACCTCTCGGCTGCGATCCCGCTCTCGCTCGAGTTCCAGGCAACGGCCGAGCAGCTCCCGAAGAGCAGGATCTGCGGCGATCTCGGCTATTCATTCTGGGCCATCAATCGGAAGGTCTGGACCGGGTCATCGGCCGACCCGGGCGCCCCCATGGCGGAGCTCAAGCTCGGACGCACGTATCTGCTCAATCTCTACAACCGCACGCCACACCCGCATCCGATCCACTTGCACGGCATGAGCTTCAAGCTCCTGAAATCCGATCGCCGGACGTTGCCGGAGGTGTGGACCGATACGGCGCTGATCGTGCCCGACGAGCACGTGCAGGTGGCGCTGGTCGCCGACAACCCCGGCGACTGGCTGCTGCATTGCCACATCATCGAGCACCAGGAGACCGGCATGACCGGTTTCATCCGTGTGACGTGAGGCAGGGGGCAGCCGGTGAGCACGGCAAGGCCAGTCACGCAGGCAGCAGGCGCCGCGCCTCGGCGAGGCATCGACGGAAGGCGGTGAGGTCGTGCAGATCGCCACCGGCATCGTGCTGCCAGACGGTGCCGCCGCTCTCGACGATGGCGATGGCGATCATCAGGTTCTCGGGCTCGCCGAAGTCCTCGACCTCGAGGTCGGGCCGGTCGGCATCGCCCTGCGGAATGCCGCGGGCGCGGTAGGCGAGTGCCCGGCCGCGAATGTCGCCGGCGACGTTCGAGTAGCCGAGGACCGGACGGCCCAGTGCCCGCATGTAGCCGACCTCGTAGGCGGTGCCGCTGTCCATCGACACGCCGCGGAACGGTGTCAGGTTGGCGACGGCGAGATCGCACGAGCGCATCATCGCCTCGCAGGCAAGCGCAATGCGGCGGCCCTGCTCGCGCTTCGAGCAGCCCCCGAGCGCCAGGCTCGCGTCGAGCGGGAACACACCCTCGAAGCCGGCCTCTGCCGCTACCGCCACCTTCGTCCGCCCCACGGCCACCGCATCGGGCAGGAACACCTCCGGCCCGGCGAGGTAGATGCGCTTTCGGGGCAATGTCGGCATGCAAGCCTCCGGATCGCAGGACGACACGTCCCTATCCCGGATGGCGAGTGGCCCGGCGGTGCCACGGCTGTCAACAGCACAGATCGGAGAATCCCCTTCCCTCGGCGTCCGGCACGCGTCCCTCTCCTTGTCGTGCTCTCACCCTTCCCACTGGCAACCACTCGCTCTTAGGGGACATCCCTTCCCAGGCACATCCCCTCCCCAGGGCACGTCCCCCTCTCCCCTTGGGGAGAGGGTCGGGGTGAGGGGGCTGGCGGCGGTACAAACCGGGCTGAGTCCTGACAGTTCAGACCGGGTTGATTCCTGACAGGCATGCTCGTCCGATTCGAGGAGGATCGGGCGATGCCTTTCAGGGAAACGAACCCTATGGAAGAGCGTATCGCGTTGTTTCGG
>JANRJI010000061.1:0-43870 GCA_033764055.1 Hyphomicrobiaceae bacterium | reverse complement strand
CCGGTCCTCGCGCCCCGGCGTGCGTCTTGGGTCGAACGCTCCCTGTGTTGAAATTTTATGCAGAACAGGGGCCCGCCTGAATTGGGGGCTTTTATCTCCAGCGCCGGAGGGAAGCCCGTTGCCACCGATTTTCCCGCGCATGCCGGCAAAGCCGAAGCTGGCCGATCTTGGTCCGCGCGCCTACATTCACCGGATGAATTGGACCGACGAGGCAATCGTTCTCGCCGTCCGTGCGCATGGCGAGACGTCGGCGATCGTCGAGGTGCTGACGCGTGAGCACGGGCGGCACCTGGGGCTGGTGCATGGCGGGCGCTCCCGGCGGCTGAGGCCCGTGCTGCAGACCGCCAACCACGTCGACGTCACCTGGAAAAGCCGTCTTGCGGACCAGCTCGGGCACTTCCAGATCGAGATGCGACGGGGGTTCGCCGCCGAGGCGATGGCGACGGCCGACGCGGCACGCTTGGCTGCACTCTCGTCGCTCACGACGCTGGCTCGACTGCTGCCGGAGCGCGACCCGCACCCGGCTCTCTTCGAGGTGACACTCTTCGTGCTTGGCTTCCTCGACGATGCGAGCGTGTGGCCGGCGCTGATGGTCCGCTGGGAGCTGGCACTACTCGATGAGCTCGGTTTCGGGCTCGACCTCAATCAGTGTGCGGCGACAGGTGCGAACGATCAACTGATCTACGTGTCTCCCCGCACGGGGCGGGCCGTGTCGGCTTCGGCGGGCGAGCCCTACAAGGACCGCCTGCTCGCCCTCCCTGGGTTCCTCGCGGGTCGGATCAGCGGCGGGGCCACACGGGAGGATCTGCTCGCCGGCTTCCGGCTCACCAGCCACTTCCTCGAGTTGCATGCGCTTCCTCCGAGTGCCGGTGCACTACCAGAGGTGCGGTCGCGCATGATCGACCTGGTGACGAGAGCGTAGACCGGCATGGCCTACATCTTGAGATCGACGTTCACGCGACCGCCCGGGCCGGGGCGAAGGATGAACTCAGCGCCCGACCTGACCTTGTAGCGTGCGCCGAGGCGTGTAAAGGCCGGCCAGGCGCCGCTCCGCTCGAAGACGACCTCGATCGGGTCACAGGTGACATGTTTGATCGTCACCCGTGGCTCAACGGTGTGGGCCTTGCCGTCGACGGTGTAGGTCACGGCATCATGACTGCGATTGACGACCCGGAATTCCTGGGTCAGGTGGATCGGCCGCCCAAACAACTGCACGGTGAGATATTTCGGATCGGGCCCTGGCGCCTGGGCGACGCCGACGCCGATATCGATCACGTTCGGCAGCATCAGGTTCTTGCGGTGGCCGGGCGACGCCTTCCAGCCCTCGACCGCCTCGTCGGCGAGCCGATCGGGCGTGAAGCCGCGGCTGTCCAGATTGGAGGCCAGATTTTCGGCGACCATGCACAGCTGGTAGCCCGCCTCGCGAACCCTGTCCGCCGGCTGGCGGCCGTCGGCCTCGTGCGCGAAGCGGCCGGACTTTGCGAGGTACTGCGCGAACTTCTTGGCAGCGTTGTCGAGGGCGGAGTTTCGCTCGACGGGCTGCAGGCTCTCCGTTTTGCGGAACGCGTTGGTGCGCTCGACGACAGCGACTTCCGTCTTGGCTAGGTCTGGTAGCTCGGCCATGCTCGATTGTCTGCTGACGTTCCTACTCGCCCCGTCGCGCCGATGGATGGACGCGACATCTGTCGTCCGATGCGAGCACGACTCACATTGGCAGTCACATTGCCACGAGAGATATGAAAATTGTCACACATTGGGCATTGACGAATGCCCAGGCCCACACGTCGATCCTCGGTCTGTTCCCGCCGCGGCCGAGAAACTGGCGCCGTCCCGAACCTCGGCGTGTTGATCAATTTTTCCGATCCGGGACCGCACGTCGGGCAGATCGTTACCGCTGCCGGCTCGAGGCAATGACGGTGGTGCGGTAGCCCGCCTCCGCCGGAATTCGCACCGCCCAACCACCCGACTCCGTCTTGAACCGCTCGGGCCGGACCATCACGACCGCGCGCGCGCGGGCGCGCTCCATGGCGTCGGCTACGGTGCGGCTTTCGGACAACAGCTCGAGATTGAGCCGGGTTGCCGGAACGAGGGTGCGCTCGCCCCTGTCCGCCTCGCTGACGATTTTGCCGGGTTGGGTCCAGAAGCAATCGACCATCTCGCGGCCGTCGTGGATCGGCTCCTGCCCTTCGGGCGAGGAGACCAGGAAGAAATGAGTGTCGAAGCGCTTCGGCAGGCCGAGCGGCGTCTGCCAGTGCGCAAAGTGGACCATGTGATCGAGCGCAGGCACCAGCCTCTCGGACCTGATGATCTCGGCAAACGTGATCTTTCGATCGAGCAGCGCGTCGCGGTGTTTCGCGACCATGTCGCGGGCGCGGGCCGGGGCAAGATCACCGGTCGCGGTCCCCTCCGGACGTGCGATCACGACGCCGGCCTCCTCGAACGTCTCGCGCATGGCGGCGAGCCAATAGGGCAGCCCCGGGTGCGACTGAGGCGGCTCGAGATGCCCCCAATTCTCCGGGTGCCGGTCCTCCTCGTCGATCTTGCCACCGGGAAACACCACCGCGCCCATGGCGCCATCCATCGGGCGGTCGCGCACGACCATGAACACCTCGACGCCGTCCCGGCCGTCTCGGACCAGCATGATCGTGGCCGACGGCCGCGCGGGATTGGGATCGGCGAGATTGGCAGCGTCGGTCATCGAGAGCTTTCCTGCTTGAGCATGGCATGCGGCCTCGCCCGCCGGCGACCGCGCACCCGACGCGACCCCCAGGAAGGGCATCGGATCATGCGCCGAGGGAGCGACCCATGGCAATTGCTGCCCGCGGATCCCAAGCCTGTGGCGAATGCGCAGGACGACTTGCACCCCGCGACTTTGGCGGATCAGGGCACGACACCGTTGCGCTCCGGCAACTCGCCCGTAGACACCGGCATGCTCGTGGCCGGATGGCCGAAACGTTGGCGGACCCGTTGCCGGTCTCCGTGCCGTCTAAGTCCTGCTCGGCGACCAGCGATAGGCCTTGGCACAGGCGCCGCCCATCAGCATGGCCCGCTCGCTTGCAGTGAGACGGGTCGTCTGGACGAAGGGCTCCACGGCCTGCTCGTAGTTGACGACGGCGAACGCACGTGTCCAGTCCGTGCCCCACAGGCAGCGGTCCAGGCCCCACGCGTCGAAGACGCGAGCCAGCGGGTCCCAGATATCCGGGAAAGGATAAGGCTCCCGCGACAGCGTGCAGGCACCGCTTACCTTGATCACCGCGTTCTTCCGCTTGGCGAGGTCGAGGGCCTTCGGGAGGTCGGCCCAGGGCTTCTCAGGGGCGGGCGGCGTACGAGGTTGCAGTATGGCCAGATGGTCGACGATGAAGCGGGTATCAGGGTGCCGGTCGATGAGCGCCGCGCCGGCGTCCACGTTGCCCCAGCACAACATATTGACCGGGAAATCGTACTTCACGGCCGCCCGCAATATCCTGTCGAGACCCGGATCGCTCGGATCGCGGCTCGCCTCCCTGGTCATCATGATCCTGATGCCGACCGCTCCAGGTGTGCGTTTCCATTCGGCGATGACGTCGACCACCGCCGGATCGTCCGGGTCGACCGGCTTCACGAGGGCGAAGCGGCCGGGATGGGCCTGCTGCACCTCGACGGCATAGCTGGCGTCGTAGCGGTACAAGGAGAATGCGGAGATGAAGATCGCTCCGTCGACGCCGACCTTGTCCATGGCCGCCACCATCTCGTCGCCGGTGACATGAGGGGGCCAGTTCGGAACGCTGTGCCAGGGACGGCTCGGCGTGTTGGCCTCATAGGCGTGAACCTGTGAATCGATGATCGTCATCGCGCGTTCTCCTGGCTGCGTCGCCAAAGACGAACAGGTCGAGCTGCTCCTGTCCAGGGTCCCGTCACCGCCCGTCTCGCCCCGAACCTGTAAGGCGTGCGCCGGCGGACGATGCGGGCAGCGGCCTGCCCGCTCGCACCATTTTTTCTTGCCGGGGGAACCTCCCACCCGGAAGCGGGTTCAGCCCTCACGGGCCGCGCTGCTTCACGCCACGCCAGCCTGGCATCGGGTCCGAAGCAGGAAGGGGGAATGCATGGTTCTGTCATGGCGGCACAGAGCTGCTCTGTGCAGCTTCGACCCTCACGAGGTGCAGCTGTCGCATGCCGAGCCGATGCAGGCGATCACACGCAGCGAGAATCACTGGCTCGTCGGTCGCCTCTATCCGATGTCCGTTCGGCGGCATCTCGCGGCGAGAATGAGTCTTTTCGAGCCCGGCGATCCGGCCCGCCACTACTACCTCGTCGAGTCCGGCAAGCTCCTCATTCACTGCGCCTGCCCTGGCCGAAAATCCGCCGAGCATATCGCGCGCGACGGCGCGCTGCTCATCTACGACTGCGACGGAACGCACGTGGTGAGTTGTCAGGCGGTCGATGCGACGACCGTGCTCGCCATCTCCCGGGACCGGCTGGAGCGCGCCGCCCAGCGGGATGCCCTCCTCGCCGGCACGATCCGCTCCGTCCATGCGAGCGAGATCGAGATGATCCTGAAAGGTCTCGGCGTTTCCGGCGAGCATCGCTCCAAGAAGACGGCACCGATGTGCGCCCACACCACGCGGCGCGGATGACAGCAGTTGCGTCGGGCGGGACAGGGGCTTGGCACCGCCAATGAGCTCGCCGTTCTTAGGACGGCGCAAAGTCCGCCGGATCGGCCGGTGCAGGCTGTGCAACGTCATCGATCCAATCCCATATTTACAGATATCCGAGAATTAACTACCTCCTCACTCTGAGCGAAACCACCATCCGGCCGCCGGTCGTGAGCGGCGGACGAGATCATGGCCGGTCCCGGTCTCGAGACGAGGAGCCTTCAGCCGATGTCGCACCTGGTGAGCCTCGTCAACCCCAATCAGGTTCAACCCGGCATCACTCCTTACGCTCTCGACGTCCTCACGACGCATCTCGAGAGGGCCGGCTTCACCGTCGAGGTCCTCGATCTCACGTTCCCTGATCGGTCCTGGCAAGCCGAGGTCGAGGATTACTTCGCCGGGCGCAATCCCATTCTGGTCGGCGTCACGCTGCGCAACACCGATACGGTCGTGCCGCAGGAGCAGCGCACGTTCCTCGAGGATCATCGTGCCATCATCGATGCGATCAAGAGGAGCTGCACCTCTCCGATCGTCGTGGGCGGCGTCGGCTACTCGTCGATGCCGAGCGCGATGCTGCGCTACTTGCAGGTACCTTTTGGCGTGGCCGGGCCCGGCGAGGTGACGCTTGTCGAGCTGGCCAACGCCATCGCGGCCGGCAGCACGCCCGATTCGGTGCCGGGGTTGCACATCCTCGACGGCAGCACGGTGCGCAAGGCTCCGACGACGCGCGCCAGCTCTCGCACGACCGCAGACGCATGGCTCGCTCTGAATGAAGGCGTCGCTTATGATCGACGCTCACACCAAGCGTTTCGGGTCGACAATCGCAAGTACTACGAGCGCGGGGGCCTCGGCAACATCCTGACCAAGAATGGCTGCCCGCTGGATTGCGTGCATTGCTCCGAGCCCTTCGCCAAAGGCCAGACTCTCTCCCGCCGCACCGTGAAGGCGGTCGTCGACGAGATGGAGCAGCTGACCGACCAGGGCGTTCTCGATCTGCACACGACCGACAGCGAGTTCAATGTCGGCATCGGTCACGCCAAGCAGGTCTTGAAGGAGATCATCGTCCGCCGCAGGCGCGACAGTGGCTGCTCGCTCAACAGGCTCAAGCTTTGGACATATCTGCAGCCGCGGCCGTTCGACGAGGAGCTCGCCGTGCTTCTGCGCGAGGCCGGCTGCAAGGGAGCGAGCGTCGGCAGCGATCACACCAATCCGGAAATCCTGGCCGGTTTCAAGCTGACCCAAGCCGGCAAGCCATTCTACGGCCTGGACGACATTCGCGAGACGAACCGGCTCCTCATGGAGAACGGCATGCTGGTGACGCAGGAGCTCATTCTAGGCATGCCCGGCGAGACGCTCGAGACCATGCGGCAGTGCATCGACGACATGCTGGCGCTCAATTCCACCGTCCTCGGCATCACGTTCGGCTTGAAGGTGTTTCCGCACACGCCCTTCGGGCGCAGGCTGGCCCGCCAGTCCGATGGAAAGCCCATCCCCGGGCTCCAGTCCAACGCCGCCATCGGCCCGATCACCTTGCTGCCGCTGGAGAAATGCCGCGATGTCGAGCACTATGAGCGGCAATTCATGTTCGACGAGAATGGGCGCATCCGACCCATCTTCTACTTCTCGCCGGACCTTCCGGAGGATCCGGAGAACATCGCCGACCCCAGCGGGCGCTGGCGGAGATCAATCGAGTTCATCTGGGACCACATCCCGAAGGCCGAGCACTACCGCGTCTCGCTGCCAACCCTTCCGGGGGACTCGAAGGACGACAACAACTATGCGGACAACCCCTTCCTCAAATGCTGGGTCAGTCTCGGCTACCGTGGCGCTTTCTACTCGAAATGGCGGGAGCGGGACCAGATCATCCAGGAGGCCATCGACAAGGGCATAGCCCGCATGGGGCCCGACAAGAAGCTCATCTTCGAAGGTGCACCCGCCGTCTGATACGAGGCGACCGCGGCGCGAGCATTCTCGTCTCCAGCGCAGCGTGCCAGGGCAGCGGCAGGGCCCTGCACCGGATCAGCTTGCGATCAGATCGTGCACGCTGAAGAACTGGCGCTCGTCGGTCCAAACGCGCCTCGGCTGCCAACCGGCCGTGCGGGCCAGCGCCTGGAACTCGCCGATGGTGAACTTGTGCGAGTTCTCGGTGTGGATCGTTTCACCAGCCCTGAAACAGAAGCGGTGCTTCGCGACCGTCACGACCTGATCGCACGTGCTTTCGAGATGCATCTCGATGCGGCCCTTGCACGAGTCGTAGATGACTTTGTGCCGGAAGCGCGCGAGGTCGAAATTTCCACCGAGCTCGCGGTTGATGCGCGTCAGCAGGTTGAGATTGAAGGCGGCGGTCACGCCCGCCGCATCGTCGTAGGCTGGGATCAGAATGCCGACGTCCTTCTTGAGGTCAGCGCCGATCAGAAGACGGCCTCCCGGCGCCAGCGTGCTGCGAAAGGCCGCTAACAAACTCGTCGCCTCGTCGGGTGCGAAATTGCCGATGGTCGAACCGGGGAAGAAGCCGATCAGCGTCAGCCCGTGCACGTCGGACGGGATCGTGATCGGCTGCGTGAAGTCGCCCACGGTTGGACGTATATCGAGACGGGGGAAACGGCTCGCCAGGCGGTCCGCTGCGGCGTCGAGAGCCGACCCGGACACGTCGATTGGTATGTAGCAGGCGATGCCGGGAAGGGCGCGAAGCAGTATCTCGGTCTTCATGCTCGAGCCGGAGCCGAACTCGACCAGCGCGCTGGCCCCGGCGGTCACCTCGCTGGCGAGGCTCGGCATGCTGGCCGCGAGGATGTCCGTCTCGACAGAGGTCGGATAGTATTCCGGCAGTTGCGTGATCTGGTCGAACAACTCGCTCCCGCGGGCATCGTAGAAGTAGCGGCACGGCAGCGTCTTCGGGTGCCGAGACAAGCCCTCCGTCACGTCGAAGGCGAAGCCGTGCCCCGGCTCCGTCGCCAGCGCTTCGCTCTCAGCATCTTCATTTGGCCGGGGTCTCGACATCATGCGTCCTCCGCCAGCCGCAACCCGACAAACTGCCAGCGCTGCCTGGGATAGAAGAAGTTGCGATAGGTACGTCGGGAGTGCCCCGCGGGCGTTGCACACGACGCCCCCCGGAGCACCTGCTGACTGACCATGAATTTGCCGTTGTATTCGCCGAGCGCGCCGGGGCTCGGTCGATATCCGGGGTAAGGCAGGTAGGCGCTCTGCGTCCACTCCCAGACATCGCCGAACATCTGCCGCGGCTTGCCCGGCGTCGTCTCGCCGGCAGGCACTGTCTGAAGCACACCGGAGGACAACAGATTGCCTTCAATCGGCACCCCGGCAGCAGCAACCTCCCACTCCATCTCCGTCGCAAGCCGCTTCCCGGCCCACCGGGCATACGCATCCGCCTCGTAATAGCTGACGTGGGCGACGGGCGCCGCCCGATCGATCGGCTGCAGTCCGTTGAGCGTCATGGCATGCCACGCACCGTCCATCTCCACCCAGTAGAGCGGCGTTTGCCAGCCGTCGCGCTGCACGGTCGCCCAACCGTCCGAGAGCCAATGTGCCGGCGTGTCGTAGCCCCCGTCGGTCATGAACTCGAGCCATTCCCCGTTGGTGACGAGACGATCGGCCAGCCGGAACGGCTGGATGTATGTGGTATGACGCGGCAGCTCGTTGTCCCACGCATAGCCGTCGCCATCGTGCCCGATCTGACGGAGGCCGGCATCGAAGCCAATCCACCCCATGGGAGTGGTGCTGCCGCCTCCCGGCCGCTGCACGCCCTCCGGGCGATAGGATGGCCGCAGTGGATTGGCCGCGAACAGCGAGAGGATGTCGGTCAGCAACAACTCCTGGTGTTGCTGCTCGTGATTGATCCCGACCTCGATCAGACCGGCAACTTTCGGCCGCGCGAGCCCGCCCGTGCGCTCAAGCTCGTGCAAGGCTCCATCGACGTGCCGCCGGTAGGCAAGGACCTGCTGGATGGACGGACGCGTGAGCAATCCGCGCAGCGAACGCGGCTGGCGCGCACCTTGCGTCTCGTAATAGGAGTTGAAGCAATAGTTGAATGCCGGATCGAACACTCGATAACCTGGCAGCTCGTGCGTGAGAATGAATTGCTCGAAGAACCATGTGACATGGCCGAGGTGCCACTTCGTCGGGCTCGCGTCCTCCATGGCCTGCACGACCATGTCCTCGTCGGTCAGGGGACCCACGAGCTCGAGTGTCAACGCGCGTGTCGCAAAGAGGCGGTCGGCGAGATCATTTTCGAGTGTCGTCATCGCGTCCCTTATCCATGACTGGGGTCACCGGCGCTGCCCACCGCGACCAGTTCCAAATGCCGCTTCCCGGGTGAAACGCAAGGGAACGCCTGAGCGCCGCCTTCCGGTTCTGGATGCATTCAGGCCGGCTTGCTCCCACATCAAGTCGCCGCACGACATGCCTTGTTCACAATGACGTTCGTCAGAAGACGTTCCATAAACTCTGAAGGTAATTCGCGCCTCCCGCGCAACGGACCGTTTCGCCGCAGGGGGCCGGGCACCCCCTAATCTCGGCAATTGCCGACTGCCCTTCAAGTCAGCTCACCAACGATTGATCGCAGCGCAGGGCAACCTTCTCTCACATGGCCATGACGAGGCGATCATCGCTCAGTAGAAGGCCGGTTTCCTTCGTGACGGCGATGAGTAGCGAGCCGTCCCGCACCAGCCGGCAGACCGCAGCCACGTCGAGCGAGATGTTGCGGTCCTCCAGCATGAAGCCGACCTCCTCGCGCAGGCGCCGGTACGCCGCGCCGGTGCCGCGTCCGAGCGCGGTGCCCTTGCGCATGTCTATGGCCTGGGCCGCCGTCAGCATCTCGATGGCGAGAATGTGCTCACAGGCCTCGATCTGCTCCTCGAGCTTGCCGACGACGGCCGTGGCCATGGTCGAATGATCCTCGATCGAGCCCGCAACGGGCATGAAGTCCAGCGAGGCCGGTGCGGCGAGATACCGGACATGGGCATTGAGCATGGTGACCGTCTTCTGGAGGACGCCAAGCCCGGAGTTCAGACCCGGCCGCGCGACCAGTTGCGCTGGCAGGCCTGTCATCGCAGGGTCATTGAGGCGCAGGGTGCGACTCGCCGCAATGCTCGCGAGGTGGGCGATGGACAGGGAGAGGGTCTCGAACGCGATGGCGAGGCCGGCCGGATGGAAATTGCCGTTGGAGACGATGTCCCGTGCCTCCGGCAGTACGACCGGATTGTCGGTCGTCGAGTTGAGCTCCATCTCGACTACGCGCCGGGCCACTGCCAGCGTCTCCTGACAGGGACCGTGCACATGGGGAATGCAGCGGAAGCTGATAGGGTCCTGCAGGCTTCGTCGAAAGCTCGGGTCGTGACAGCTGCTGCCGTCGAGCAGCGCGCGCAGCCGCATGGTCGTCATGACCTGACCCTGGTGCGGACGCACTGTGATGAGCCGCTCGTCGAGCGGCGACGGATTGGCGAGAAAGGCGTCGATCGATAGGGCTGCAGCCAGGTCGGCGTGGCTCAGGAGCTTCATCAGGCGCGCAAGCACCAGCGCTCCGTGGCCGGTTGCGGCCGAGTTGGCGCTGACGAGCGACACGCCGTCCTTTGCGGCAAGCTCGATCGGGGCGAGGCCAGCCCGCGCCAGCGCATCGCCCGCCGGCATCCGCTCACCCGCAAACCACACCTCCCCTTCCCCGACGAGTGGCAGCGACATGTGTGCGAGCGGGGCGAGATCGGCCATGCCGACCGAGCCCCGCCGCGGAATGATCGGCACGATGTCGCGATTGAGCAGCAGAAGCAGCCGGTTGAAGACAGCCGGGCTGATGCCGGCACCGCCACGGGCCATGCCGTTGAGGCGGGCGAGCATGATGGCTCGCGCAATGTGCGGCGGATATTCGGGAGGGATGCCGACAGCATGACTGACCAGGATCTTGCGCTGGAACGAGGCCGCGTCCTCAGCCTCGACCCGGAAGGTGCGCAGGGCTCCGAGACCCGTGTTCAGTCCGTAGACGGCCCTGTCGGTGCAGGCAACCTCCTCGACGACTTCGCGGGCTGCCCGCAACCGCGCTTGGGCCGCCACGGAAATGGTGACCTGTCGCTGCGCCAGCGACACCTCGACGACTTGCTCGAGCGTCAGATCCTGGCCGTTCAAGACGACGTCGCGACGCTGCAGAATGCGAGAGAGCAGGCGATCGAGACGCGCGCGTGCGACGACCTCCATGCCGCCCGCTCGGCCTGTCTCGGAACCTGCATCCGCCTCGGGCGCCACCAGCCCGCGCAGGCGGCCGGAGAGGAAGCCCGCAATCATGCGATAGAAGCGCCCGGCGAAGACCGGATCCCGGGCCAGCTTTTCTTCGAGGCGCTCCTTCGGCAGGCTGAACACACGGCTCGCCTCGGTCGTCGCCACACTGGCGGTGGCACCCTTCTTGTCGATAAAAGAGATTTCGCCGAGGAGCTCGCCCTGCTCGATACGGGCGAACTCGCGCCCGCTCTCCGCATCGAACACTCGCGCGGCCCCCTCGAGCAGTAGGATGAGGTCGCAGTCCGCCTGGCCTTTGTCGATCAGCACGGCGCCAGCGGGGAACTCCTGCGGTACGCCCACCGCGAGCAGCCAATCAACGTCCAACTCGCTCAGCTGCGCCAGAAACTGAAGTCCGAGCTTCATCCGTGCGTGCAGCCCCCGAGCCGATCGCCACTGCCCACCGATCATCGAGCACCTAGTTGACCGCAGATGCGAAATCAAGCCCGCCGTGCTACGGGCTCAGGCGACTCTTCTCGGCGTCCGTCGCTCGTTGTGGATTGGGCAACAGGTCTCTGGGTACGCCGACCCATGTCGCGTCCACGCAAGGCAATGCCGCCGTGTTGGTGAAGGGAAAGAGCCAACCACCAGTCCGAGCATTTGCTTTGGCTAGCGCCCCCTTTCGTGCTTGGCATCCCGGGGAGAGGTCACCGCAGGCCAGAGGTCCTTCCCGGGAAGGGCTCCACAGTTGCACTCGCTACCCAAGGAGATGTCCACGCATGGCCGAACTCGTGGTTCGCCCTGCGACGCCAGCCGACGTGCCAGCGATCGCTCCGATCTATCAGAGGGCCGTGACAGAGGGCCTCGCCAGTTGGGAATACGATCCGCCCGACGAGGCCGAGATGCGACGGCGCTTCGATGCCGTCGTCCTGGCCGGCTACCCGTACCTGGTGGCCGCGTTTGGCGACAGGATCGTCGGCTATGCCTACGCCAGCGCCTACCGCACGCGCCCCGGCTATCGCTTTACCGTCGAGAACTCGGTCTATGTCGCGACCGATGTCCAGCGGTCGGGCGCGGGCCGGGCGCTGCTCGTCGAGCTGGTTACGCGCTGCGCAGCCGCCGGCTTCCGCCAGATGGTCGCGGTCATCGGCGACAGCGCCAACCATGCCTCCATTGGCCTGCACCGGGCCTGCGGGTTCACCCACTGCGGCACGCTCCGGTCGATCGGTTGGAAGCACGGCCAGTGGCTCGACAGCGTCCTGATGCAGCGCTCGCTCGGCGCGGCAGACACCTCCCCGCCTCTCGTCTGACAGCAACCCGTGCTGACGTGGCGCGCAACGCCGTTCCCGGCGGCTGGGATGCCGGCACTGTGCTGGCCAACACTGCGGCCCGGCGGGCCATCGGCCACGCTCAGTCAAGTAGAGCAACTCTCGCCAGCCGGGCGATTGTCGTTCATGGGTTGCTCCGGGGTCGGCTGGGCTTCACGCCCCGGCCCTCCGCGAAGTCTTGATGCGGGCGCGTGGGCGCGCCCGGAGAGGGAGAGGCCAATGTCTGTAGACGAGATGAAGAGCATGATGCCGCTCTCCCGCCGCTCGGTGCTCACGGCAACGGGAGGCGCACTGCTATCGGCGTCCCTGCCGGGCACCCCCTGGGCCATGGACAAGGCCGGCGAGGTGGAGGCGTTGCGTGGCGTCGCTACGGCACTCGCGGGCCAGGGGACGCGGACACTGGCACCGAAGGAGGTGGTCTTCATCGGCGACCTCGTGCGCACGGGCGCAGCCTCCCGCCTTCACCTGCGACTGGGCGACCGCACCTTCGTGCGCCTCGGCGCCGACACCGAGCTGCGCATCGACAAGTACCTCCAGGATGCCGGCGGCGAGCTCGAGCTGGTCGGCGGCCTCATGGGCTTCGCCCGCTCGGGTCCGCGCGCCGTGCAGGATCTCCAAATCCGCAGCGCCTATGGTTTGATCGCCGTACGCGGGACCCGTTTCTATGCCGGACCGGCGGGAGGCACGTTCGGCGTGCTCGTGACCGAGGGCCGGGTCGCGGTCTCTGCGGGTGGGCGTAGCGTCGAGCTCGCCGCCAACCAGGGCACCGATATCGCCTCTCCAGGTGCGCCACCTTCGACGCCGCGGCGCTGGCCGGCCGACCGCGCCCGCGGCCTGATCGCATCCGTATCGTAGCCCGGTCCTCAAGGCCCGGATCGCTCCCGCAGCCGCTCGACCAGCCGGCGGATGGCCTTGTCGGCGGGATGGCGCGCCCCCAGCTCCGTCAACCCGGCTATTGCCGCATCCGGCTCGGCATCGAGCCGCGCGAGCGCTTGCTCGTAGGCCCGTCGGTCGTCCGGTCCGTAGTCGACGGGCCAAGGCTCGTGCACCGGTTGCTCCCCGCTACGCCCCCTGACGGCGATCATGCCGAGCTGGCGCAGTCGACCCATCGGCAGCAACGCTGCCATGCCCGGCCCGACGCAGATCGTGGTGCCGAGATCCTTGTTCGCGGCTTCAAAGCGGGCGGCTGCGTTCACGGCATTGCCGTGTGCCGTATAGTCGAGCTTTCGGCCGCCGCCGACGTCGCCGACGATCGCGGGACCCGTCTCGAGGCCGATGCGCGTGCGTCCGAAGCCGAGCGCTCTGGCCTCCGGCCTGACCTGGAACTCGGCGGCGAAGGCGGCAACGGCAAGCGCGCAGTCGAGCGCGCGCACCGGATGCTCGGCGAGATCGACAGGCGCGTTGAACAGCGCGTGGACGGCATCGCCGACGATCTTGTCGATCATGCCGCCATGGTCGACGATGATCTGCGAGACGCCTTCGAAGTAGCTGTCGAGGACGGCGACCAGATGATCCGGCTGCGCCCGCTCGGTCATCGAGGTGAAGCCTTCCACGTCGGTGAAAAGAACGCTCACCACGCGCTGTTCGCCCTTGAGCTTCAACAGCGACGGGTTTTGCACGATCTGTCGGACGACTCCGGGCGCGAGATGCTGCTCGAAACGCCGCTGCATGACTGTTTGCCGGCGCCAGGTCTCACCGGCGACGACCAGGGCCGTGGCTCCGAAGCCAGCGAGCACCACGATCGGGCCACCCAACGGATCGACCAGCAGTGCGAGCCACAGGTAGCTGGCTAGCGCCGCGAGCAGCCAGACGACGCCCCCGGCGACGGCTGTCGAAAGACCTGCGACCGGGGGCAACGCCATCGCCAGGGCGATCGCCCCGAGGCCCGACGCCGCGGCAGCCGCCAGCTCCACATTGATCAGCGTGTTGGGCCGGCGCGGCGCTATGCCGGACCGCAACTGCGCGACGGCGTTGGCGTGCAGCTGCACGCTCGGCACCAGATGGCCGTCATGGGCGCTGCGAAGGCCGCCGAGCTCGGGCGCCGAGCTGCCGACCAGAACGATCGCACCATTGATCGCAGGCGACGACGTTGCGCCGATGTCCAGCGCCGGAATCGTGCGGCGTGCGTGTCGGTCGGCCCCATCGGGAACGAGGCGCAGGGTGCCGTCGTCCTCGAGCGGAATGATCACCGCACCGACCGCCAGCAAAGGTGGCGACGGCGCCAGCACGAGCACCGATGCCTCCTGCGCCACCCTGACGAGCTCGATCGACAGCGACGGCACGAGCCGGTCGCCGCCCACCGCGATCAGAGGAACACGGCGGATGTTGCCATCGGCATCGGCGTCGAGCGCCAGCAGGCCGAGGCCCGCTGCCGCCGACCGCAGCACATCGGCAGGCGCCACGATCCCTGCGGCGTGCCAAAGCTCGGCGGTGTCCAGGCTGCCTCTGGCCAGAACAGGCGTCGTCGGAATCACGGCCGCCGCCGGATCCGGATCCGGATCGAGGCCGGCACCGAGGACGATCCGGGTGCCCGAGAATGCCTTGGCGAGCTCGCCCGTAGCGTCCGGAAGCTCGCGTGCCAGGCGGGCGATGTCCGGATTGCCGCTGCGCTCGATCAGGCGACGTGCCAGCCTCGACGGTGCCGCATCGCCTTCGTCGATGAGCAGGATATCCAGCCCGATCGCAAGCGGCCCTTGCGCGGAGATCCTGGGCAGAAGGCGGGCGAGGCCCTCGCGTAGCTGGGCCGGGCCGCCCCATTGCGCCAGCGTGCGGCGGTCGATGTCGATGACCACCGCCTCGCTCTCGGGCGGCAGAGTCGTCGTCGCCGCGACCAGCGTGTCGAGCACTCTCTCGCGCAGGCTGGCATACCAGGTCGTGGCCATGGCGAGGAGACAGATGGCGATGGCCAGCACTCCGGCAACCGCAGCCCTCAACGGGGGTGCCTGGCGACCGGCACGCTCGGCCACGAGCCACTGGCCGATGCCCTGGACCGCCGTCCTGCCTCGCCGTGACAGACCATTGGGCGTGGTCACGCCGGGGCCTCGCCGTTGCCGGCGGCACGGACCAGCCCCGCCTCGTCGATGATCGTTATCAATGCTCCTTCGACCGCGATCACGCCTGCGCTGCGCAGCGCGCCGAGCTGCCGGCTCGTGTTCTCGCGCGAAAGTCCGAGAAAATTGCCGAGATCGCGCTGATTGACCTTGAGATCGATGACGATGCCGGCGGTCGTCTTTCGACCGTGGCGCTCGGCCATGCGCAGCAGCCCCTTGGCTGCGCGGCGCGGCATGTCGTGAAGGCTGTCCTCGACGACGCTCGTCGCCAGCCGCAGCTTGTCGCACAACACCTCGACGATCTCCAGCAGCGCGGCCGGATGCGAGGTGAGGGTCGGCAGCAGATCGCGCCGGTAGACGACCAGCAGCCGGGTCGGCTCGAGCGCGGTCGCGGTGGCAGTGCGTCCCCTGCCGTCGAGAGCGGCGATCTCGCCGATCACCTCGCCGGGTCCGAGGAACGTGTGCGCCACCTCGCGGGCATCGACCGTGATGTTCGAGATCTTGAGGCGGCCGGACACGACCACCATCAAGCTGTCGCCCGGGTCGCCCCGCTCGCACACGACCTCGCCCTTGTCGAATGCGGACACGTGCGCCCGCCCGAGCAGCTCGTCGAGCACGTCGTCCGGCAGGGCGCCGAGAAACGTCGAGGTGCGCAGGAGCTCCTTGTGCGCCCTGGCCCCGCCCGACATCTGCCCCGACATTGCGACCTCCTATGGGCGCGACCACCGCTCGCCGGCACGGTGCAATGTGCGTGAAGAACCCCGATTGGGGAAGGGCCGGCCTCGTCCGCGAGGCGACGCCCCCGCCGCCTGTTCCTGGAGAGACCGTGCCAAGCGTACCGGACGATGCGTGGTGCCGACCGCACGCGCCAGCCTCACAGCCGCAGCCCCGCGAGGAGCGCAACGACCTGAGGCTCGATCACTGGCCTCGGCGGCTCAGAACGGCATCTGGAAGCGCTTCGCCCACACCTCGCCGTTGCCTGGGTAGGTGAGGTCGATCACCGTGGTGTAATCGCTCTCGTCCCAGGGTTTCGGAATGGTGGCTGAGGCGGCGCCGAGCGCCTCGGCGAGGCGCGGCAGCTCGGAATGTCGCCAACAGATCACGCCGAGCTTGCCACGGTAGCGCTGCTTGTCGGAGAGCGCGGCGACCAGCTCTGCACTCTCGTCGTCATCGTGCTTGGCCCTGATCTCGAGGGAGAGCGCCGCCGCCAGCGGCTCCAGCGTCTCGACAGGCCGGCGAGAGCGGCTCGACGTGCGGGCGGCAATGAGGAACTGCGGCTGCCCGAACGTCGCAGGGATGTAGTCGACGAGCCGCTCGGCTCGACGTCGGCCGGGGAGCGACAGGTGCGGGTCACGCTTGTCGCCGGACTTCTCGGAGTGCCTCAGAACGAGGAGACGCGATGGCCCCATCCCTGGCGCAAAGGGCGATGCGCCGAGCGGGCTCTGCGGAGGCAGCACAACGGGCGACGCCGCCGGCACGCGCGTGAACAGGCGCTTGATCCACTGGAGGAGACCCATCGTATCGCGTTCCTCGGCCCCGCCGCCCTGCCTGTTGAGGCTCGAACGCTCGCGGGCGCACTGTCGTCGTGCTGCCGCACGGGCAGACCGACGGCGGCCTGCGCGCGCGACGGAGGTCGTCTCAGGTCTTGACCGCGAACAGCTCGGTCTGCTCGCCCGGCGCCATCTCCTTCATGTGCCAGGGCAGGCCTTGGCGGCCGATCTCGTCCATGAAGGGCTTGGAGGGGAGTTGCTCGACGTTGTAGACGCCGCCCGGCTTCTTCCAGGCCCCCTTGAACAGCATCATGGCGCCGACGACCGGCGGCACGCCCGTGGTGTAGGAGACGGCCTGCGCGCCCGTCTCCTTGTAGCAATCGGCGTGGTCGCAAACATTGTAGATGATGGCGCGCTTGGACTTGCCGTCCTTCTTGCCGGTGAAGATGCAGCCGATCGAGGTGCGCCCCGAGTAGTTCTCCCCAAGGGACGACGGCGGCGGCAGCAGCTCCTTCAGGAACTCCATCGGAATGACGGGCGTGCCCTTGTACATGACCGGATCGATGCGGGTCATGCCGACGTTCTGGAGCACCTCGAGGTGCTTGATGTAGTTGTCCGAGAAGGTCATCCAGAAGCGGATCTGCTTCAGGCCGCGGATGTTCTGGACGAGGCTCTCCTCCTCCTCGTGATAGATGAGGTAGGACTTCCTCGGGCCGACTTCCGGATAGTCGATCATCGTGGCGATCGACAGTGGGTCGATGTCGATCCACTGGCCGTTCTTCCAGTATTTCCCGCGCTGTGTGACCTCGCGCAGGTTGATCTCGGGATTGAAGTTGGTCGCGAACGCCTTGCCGTGACTGCCGTCATTGCAGTCGATGATGTCGATCGTCTCGATCTCGTCGAACAGGAATTCCTGCGCATAGGCGCAATAGATGTTCGACTGGCCCGGATCGAAGCCGCAGCCGAGGATCGCCATGATGCCCTTCTGGGCGTAGCGGTCCTGATACTTCCACTGCCACGAATACTCGAACTTGGCGACGTCGCGCGGCTCGTAGTTGGCCGTGTCCATGTAGTGCACGCCCGTCTCCAGGCAGGCATCCATGATCGGGAGGTCCTGGTAGGGCAGCGCCATGTTGATGACCAGGTCGGGCTCGACGCGGCGGATCAGGGCGGCCGTCTCGGCGACGTTGTCGGCGTCGACCTGACTGATCTCGATCGGCGTGACGCAACGCTTTGCCACCGCTTCGCAGCTCGACAGACGGCGCGAGGCGAGATGCACCTTCTTGAACACGTCGCGGTTCATCGCGCACTTCTGCGCGGTCACGGAGCCGGCGGCACCAGCGCCAATAATCAGAACGTTGTCCAAGTCAGTCTCTCCCAGGGGCTCGAGGCTCGGAATCGCACGCTGTCAGACGACGACGACGCTTTGCCGACAGTCCGCGGCTCGGCGACGACTTAGTGCAGCTTGCGGACCGGCACAATCCCCCAAGACCCAGCCCCCGATGCCGGCTGCGAGCCGCCGGTCCGGGTCACGAGCCCTGCTCTCAGCGAACCGACCCGGGCCGACCGTCGAGCCGCACGACATCGGCGAGGTAGCGTCCGAGGTTGGCGAGCAAGGTCTCGTAGTAGACGTCGGCCCCCTCAAGCCGATCCGGGTCGTGCAGAGCGACGAGCTGAGCCGTCAGCTTCAGCTGACAGCGATGGCCGAGAGGCTTCAGCTCGATGGTGGCGACGGCCACGGACACGGGCGTGCCCCGCTCAGAGACAACGTCGCACGAGACGATACGGCGCTCGGGAACGATGTCGTGGTAGGTCGACAGCACGGTGAACCGTGGATGGCCCCACGGACCAAACCGCAGCAGGTCGTGGCCACCGACGCGGAAATCGACCTCGTCGAGGACGACGTGGATATCCTCGCCGACCGACGCCGAGCGGGCACGCTCGTCCGCCAGCGACAGAGCCGCGTAGAGCCGCGTGACCGGCACCTCGAACGTCCGCGCGAGCACAACGGTCCGGTGATGGGTCGCAAGCGCGCTCATGACGTTGTCCGACGGGCGCATCCGTCGAGGCTGGGACGGCGCGGCTGCGCCTCCCGCCGCGCGCAATCCGCTCGTGGAGATGCGCGTCGCACCATCACACGATCACGCGCACCGGCTTGCCGGCAAGGTAGCCCTCGATCGCCTCCACCATGCCGGCAAAGAAGAGCTGGTAGGTCTCTGCGGTGACGTAGCCGATGTGCGGCGTGAGGAGCGCGCGCGGCTCCGAGCGCAGGGCATGGGCCGCGGGCAGGGGCTCCACGTCGTAGACGTCCAGTGCGGCGCCGGCAATGCGGCCGGACTTGAGGGCATCGAGCAATGCGGCGCCGTCGATGATCGGCCCTCGCGACGTGTTGACGATGGACGCTGTCGGTTTCATCAGGCCGAGCTCCCTGGCGCCGACCAGACCGCGCGAGCGATCCGAAAGCACGAGGTGAATCGAGACGAAGTCGGACCGGCGGAAAAGCTCGTCCTTCTCGACCCGCGTCACGCCCTTCTCGCGTGCCTTTTCGTCGGTGAGGTTCTGACTCCAGGCGATGATGTCCATGCCGAAGGCACGGGCGTAATTGGCGAGCCCGCCGCCGAGGCGGCCGAGTCCGAGCACACCCAGCGTCTTGCCCTTCAGATCCTGGCCGATGGTCGTTTGCCAGCGGCCCTCCTGCATATTGCGAAGCTCGATGTGGAAGTTGCGGGCGAGGCCCAGGATCAGTCCCATTGCCAGCTCGGCGGTGGCGTGATTGCCACCCTCGGTGCCGCAGACCTTGATCCCGCGCTCGGCAGCGGCCTTGGTGTCGACCGAGGCGTTGCGCAGGCCCGTCGTGACGATCAGCTTCAGGTTGGGGAGCCGCTCGATGAGCGTGCGGGGAAAGGCCGTGCGCTCGCGCATGATGCCGAGGACGTCGAATGGCGCGAGCCGATCGGCCGCCTCGTCCTGGCCAGCGAACGGCTTGTCGAACACGACGATCTCGTGGGCCGCCTCGAGACGCGACCAGTCGGCAAAGGTCCTGGCCACCTTCTGATAGTCGTCGGTGATGGCGATGCGGGCCATGGGGCTCATCCTGCTCGTTGGGCGGCTCGGTTTGCTTCCCGCCATCGCGGGCCCTGAGACAACAGCATTTTCGCGCGCCCTCGGCAAACGGCAAGCGGCCTCGCCGGATGCATTGCAGTCGCGGACGGACACACTATGTGACGGTCGGGGCGGAGAAGGAGGATCGGTTGGCCGTCATCGACAAGCAGCAGCGCTGGCAATCGCCGCGACGGAACTTGGAGCGTCTCGACATGGCGGAGGCCGAGGCCGCCTACGCGCGGGTCGAAGCGCTGGCCCGCGTCATGGACTCCATCGTCGCCATTCCCGGCACCAACGTCCGGATCGGTGTCGACGCGCTGCTGGGCCTGGTCCCGGTGGTCGGCGACGTCATCTCGCAGGCGATCTCATCCTACATCATCTGGGAGGCGCGGCGGCTCGGTGTCTCGCGCTGGACGATGGCGCGCATGGTCGGCAACTCGCTCGTCGACATGGCCATCGGCGCGGTTCCGCTGGTCGGCGACGCCTTCGACGTGGCGTTCAAGGCCAACATGAAGAACCTGGCGCTGCTCAAGGCGGAGATGGAGAAGCGCGGCATCGGCGGGCGGGTCATCGATCTGTAAAACCCTCCGCGTGTCGTAGAGCAGATCACACGCGGTCCTCGGTGGTGCGGGCCCCGCCCACCCGCTTTAGCGCGAATGTACGGACATGTTGACACGCCCTGCCACGCTTGCGACCGTTGCACGATAACCATCGAGCGCGGGGAGCTAGACATATGGCAGAAGCACCGAGCTGGTCCGAAAGCACCGTGGATGTGTCGGGCGCCAAGCTGTTCATCAGACGGGCCGGCAAGGGGATGCCGGTGCTCGTCCTTCCGCACGATATCGGAACGCTCGACAAGCTCGCTTTCTATGATGCCCTCGCTGCCTCGCACGAGGTGATCGTCCCCGACTATGCCGGCTGGGGACGGTCGCCACGGCAGGAATGGATGCGCAACGTGCGCGACATCGCGGTTCAGATGCTGGGGCTCCTCTCGGAGCTCGGGCTCGAGAAGGTCTCGCTCGTCGGGCTCGGCTTCGGCGGGTGGGTGGCGGCCGAGATGGCGACCATGGCACCGCGGGGCTTCGCCAGGCTCGCGCTGGTCGGCCCGATGGGAATCAAGCCCGACGAGGGCTATATCCTCGATCAGGCGATCATCTCCTATATCGACTACCCGCACGCCTTCTTCCATGACCGGAAGAGCTTCGAGAAGCACTACGGCAATGTCACCACGGACCAGCTCGAGGCTTGGGACATCGCGCGGGAAATGTGCTTCCGGCTCGCGTGGAAGCCCTACATGTACAGCCAGACGCTTCCTCACCTGCTCGGGTCAGTGAAGGCGCCGTCGCTCGTCGTCTGGGGCGAGCACGACCAGGTGGTTCCGCCCGCTACCGCCAGCCAATGGAAGAAGGCCCTGCCCAACGCCAAGCTGGAGACGGTGAAGGGCTCGGGCCATGCCGTCGACATGGAGAAGCCCGGCGAGCTGGCCTCGCTCGTCGGCGCATTCCTGAAGTGAGCCCCGGCATTCTCATCTGAGGGAGACCCCCAATGCATCTGATGTATTTCACCGAGCAGCCGATGTCGGCCTACGACGAGAACGAGGGCCGCAAGTACGGCGCGACCGCGCTCACGTTCTCCAACAAGCATTTCGATCCGGCCGAGGGCGCACGCCTCTACAACGAGTTCCTCGACCAATACCTTCTTTGCGAGGAGGTCGGCATCGACGGCATCATGCTCAACGAGCACCATAACGCGCCGTTCTGCATGCAGGCCAAGACCAACATCTGCGCCGCGATCCTCGCTCGCATCACCAAGAAGGTGAAGATCGTCATCCTCGGCAATCCGCTGCCCTTGGCCGAGAATCCGATCCGGCTCGCGGAAGAGCTGGCCATGATCGACATGATCTCGAACGGCCGGCTCGTCTCGGGCTTCGTGCGCGGCGGCGGCCAGGAGCAGCTCTCGGCCGGCGTCAATCCCGCCTACAACCGCGAGCGCTTCATCGAGGCGCACGATCTCGTCGTGAAGGCGTGGACGCAGCCCGGCCCGTTCCGATTCGAGGGCACGCACTATCAGCACCGGGTCGTCAATCCATGGGCCGTGCCGCTGCAGAAACCGTATCCGCGCGTCTGGATTCCCGGTGTCATCTCGAAGGAGACGGTGATCTGGTCGGCGCAGCAGCGCTACCCCTACATCGCGCTCAACACCTCGATCGAGGACACCAAGAAGATCTGGGAGCTCTACGACAAGACGGCCGAGGAATGCGGCTACCAGTCGGGCCCCGAGAATCGCGGCTATCTGGCCCGCATCCACGTCGCCGACGACGAGGCGACGGCGATCAAGAACGCGCGCGAGTTCACTTGGATGCAGGGTGAGTTCACCGGCCTCGCGCACCCCGTCTGGGCGAACCCGGCCGGCTATTTCTCTCCATCGGGCCGTCGTGCCTTCGTCGAGTTCGCGGTCGGCCGATCGAAGAATCCGCGCGGTGCGATGACGTTCGAGCAGCAGCTCGAGAGCGGCATGATCATGGCCGGCACGCCGAAGCAGGTGCTGCCGAGGATCAGGCATCTGCTCGAGGAGACGCGGCCGGGCATCATGGCGGTCTGGGCGCAGGATGGGAAAGTCAGCCAGAAGGACTCACTCCGCTGCATCGAGCTGCTCGGCAAGGAAGTCTTCCCGCAGGTGCGCGAGTGGTCGAAGGAGCTCGGCCTCAACAGCCCGTTCGAGGCCGACGCCCCGGTGTCGATCAAGTACTCGAAGGACTTGAAGGCCAAGCCAGTCGCGGCAGAATGAAAAACTGGCGTTGAACCCGATCCCGGGCCCGGCCGCAGCGCCGGGCCTTTTCCGTCCGAGAGGGGCGCATGTCTCACGACTTCATCATTGTTGGCGGCGGATCGGCAGGCTCGGTGCTCGCCAACCGGCTTTCGGCACGCTCCTCCAACAAGGTGCTCCTCCTCGAGGCCGGACCCGATACGCCGCACGGCAAGGTGCCGCCCGAGATTCTCGACAGCTATCCGGGCACCGCCTACTTCGACCCGCGCTTCCACTGGACCGAGCTCAAGGTTCGCACCGAGGTCGTCAGCCACAACAATCCGGACGAGGCGAAACCGCCGCTCAGGAAATACGAGCAGGCACGCGTGCTCGGCGGCGGCTCGTCGATAAATGGGCAGCTCGCCAATCGCGGCGCGCCGACGGACTTCGCCATCTGGGAGGAGCGGGGCGCCAAGGGCTGGGGCTGGAACGACGTGCTGCCTTATTTCAAGAAGGTCGAGCGCGACATGGATTTCGACGGCCCGTTCCACGGCAACGAGGGTCGCATTCCCGTCCGGCGCATCTTTCCGGACCTGTGGACCGAGCATGCCAGGGCTGCGGGCAAGGCGTTCGAGACGGCGGGCTTCGAGTACATTCCCGACCAGAACGGGGAGTTCAAGGACGGCTATTTTCCGCTGACCATCTCGAATGCCTACGAGCGGCGCGTGTCGGCAGCCATCGGCTACCTGGATCCCGGAACGCGGATGCGGTCGAACCTGGAGATCTCGACGGAGACGGTGGTCTCGGAGCTGATTTTCGAGGGCCGGCAGTGCGTCGGGGTGAAGGCGCGGGTGAAGGGCCGGCCGCAAGAGTTCCGCGCGAAAGAGGTGATCCTGTCGTCAGGGGCGATCCACTCGCCGGCGCACCTGATGCGAGCTGGCATCGGTCCGGTCGGTCAGCTGAAGGACCTCGGCATCGAGATCCGCACCGCTCTCGCCGGTGTCGGCCAGCAGCTCATGGACCATCCGTCGATCGCGGTCTCGGCCTACGTCAAGCCGCACGCACGCATGAACGCGTACACCAGGCGCCACCTGCTGGTGGGGCTACGCTACTCGTCCAACATCGATGGCATTCCGCCCGGCGACATGTTCGGCGTGACAGTGACGAAGTCGGCCTGGCACGCCGTGGGCGAGCGGATCGCGTCTTTCCTCATCTTCGTCAACCGCACGTGCTCCGAGCGAGGCGAGGTCAAGCTCGTCTCGAAGGACTGGCGCGAGGAGCCGCTGGTCGAGTTCAACCTGCTGTCGGACAAGCGCGACCTCGACCGGCTCTGCCAAGGCTTCCGCATGATGGGGAGGCTCTACGACACGCCGGCCATGAATAGCGTTGCGTCAAACCCGTTCCCGGCGACCTACTCCGACCGCGTGCGCGCGCTCGGCATCGTCAATGCCAAGAACAAGCTGATCACGCAGGTGGCCGGCCGGTTGATGGACGGCCCGGCGGCGCTCCGGAGCTACCTGATCGACAAGGTGATCACCGAAGGATTCACCTTCGAGCAGTGCATGACCGATGACGAGGCGCTCGAGGCGTTCGTCAGAAAGGCCACCATCGGCGTCTGGCACGCGTCGTGCTCGTGTCGGATGGGGGCCGAAGGCGACCCCATGGCGGTCGTTGACAACCGCGGCCGGGTACGAGGCGGCATCACGGGGCTGCGGATCTGCGACGCGTCCATCTTCCCCATCGTACCGTGTGCGAATACCAACTTTCCGACACTGATGACGGCCGAGAAGATCGCCGACGCCATCCTGGAGGAGCAGCGGGTCTGACGCCGGCACGGTCGGCGGCCTCGGACCAGGGACCGCTTTCCCAGCGGGCCGCTGCTTTAGCCGGGCTCCGTGCGTGACCGTCGGGACCGCGTGCGCCATCGAGCACGGAGTGGCGGTCCACACGACAAATGCGCTTGCCCGGTCTGGGAAGCGAGATCAGATGCCGGGCTTCGGCAGATTGGCGTCCCAGAGCCGCACCGTGCCGTCCGCGGCGCACGTGACGATCCGGCGGCCGTCCGGCGCGACGAGGACGTGCGTCATGGGCGCACCAGCCTGCATCGCGCGCACGACCTTGCCGCTGGCCACATCCCAGATGCGGACGGTTCCATCGCTCCCGCCCGAGACGAGATGGTCACCGTCGGGCGCGAAGGCGAGGGCGGCGACAGCACCCTGGTGGCCGCGCAGTCGCTTCTTCAGGCGATTGGTGAATGTCGACCACAAACGGATCTGGCCGTCGCGGTCGGCCGAAGCGAGAACCGTGCCATCAGCGTTGAACGCCGTCGAGGTGACGAGCGCGTCATGGCCGCGATAGGTGCGCACCAGCTGAGCCTTGTCGAGGCTCCAGAGCTTGACCAGTCCATCGGCGCTGCCCGAGGCCACGAATGGCCCCCGACGCGCGAACGCGACAGAGCGAATCGCACCATCGTGACCTTCGAGCACATGCTTCGGGCTCGACGGCTGATCGAGGCTCCAGATGGCGACCGCGCCATCGTCCGAGCCGGCCGCGAGCCGGTCGGGCCGGCCAGCGAAGGTCAACGCGGATACGCCTGAGCCGGCGCGCTGCATGCCGGCCAGCCTTGCACCGGTGGCCAAATCGACGACGGTCACCGTGCCGTCGGGATGCCCCACGGCGGCCCGCCCCTCAGCCAGTGCGAGCGATGTGGCCGTGGCCGCGTCCAGCTCGATGGTGCGCACCAGGTTGCCGCGCTGCGCGCCCCAGATCCGAAGCTTGCCGTCGACGCTGGTGGTGATCAGCGAACGACCATCGAAAGTCACGGCCAAGCCGCTGAGTGCAGCCCGCTGGCCCTTGATCTCCGCTATCGGCACATCGGCGCCGGACTGGCTGGTGAGAACTCCCGCCCCCTCGTGCCGCACGGTCGGGAGCCGGTCCTGCAAGACTACGGCCGCGCCGGCCACGCACAGCCCGACGACGAGCTTCACCGCGAGGCTGCGCCAGCTGCCGCCGGCCCTCCGGCGGAGCGCCCTGGGAGTCGCCCGTCGTGCTCCGGGCTCCGGTGCGGCGATCGGCTCCGGTCGTACTTGGAAACCCCACCGGCGGCGGGCCGGCTGCTCGGGCCGCGAAGGGGCCGGCGCCACCGACCCAGCGGGCGCGGGCTCGCTCCCCGCAGCTGCCGCGCGCGTGGCGGATGCCGCCTTGGACCCAGGCTTTGCTTTCGGCGCAGGGGCGGGCTCTGCCGGGGTTGGAGACGGCGCGACCGGCCCATCGACGGCCTCTTCAGGGTTGGCCTTGCGCCAGCCGGCAAGAAAAGCACCGGCCAAGCTCGGCCGGCCGCCGTTGGCTCCGGCGGCTGCTGGCGACTGCGGCTGCAGCGGCGCCTTGACGGGCGCCGCCGCTGCTGCCACGCTCGCAGCAGGGCTCGGGCGTTGGGTGTCGTGACCAGGCACAACCGGCTCCGGCGCGGAAGCCGCCACGCGCGGAGGTGGGGCCATCAGCTCGGCCCGCCATTCGGCGACCGAGCGCGGACGCTCGTTGATCTCGAGGCGGAGCGACCGCGCAATGGCGGCGAGGAAGCCCGGGCGATAGGAGGACAGCGCCGCGTCGGCCGGCGGGATCATTTCGTCGGCGACCATGCGCGACGGCGCATCCGGCGGGCGCCGGTTGGTGACCGCCTCGTACAGGGTGGCACCGAGCGAGTAGATATCGGTCCAGGGGCCCTGGCGGCTCGCGGTTGTCGCGTACTGCTCGTAGGGGGAGTAGCCGGGCTTGACGAGTGCCGATATCGTCTTCGAGTGCTTGGCGATGTCGCCCCTCGCCGAGCCGAAGTCGATCAGAACTGGAGCGCCATCGCGACGGATCATGATGTTGTCGGGGGCGATGTCACGGTGCAGATAGTCGGCTGCGTGCACGGTCTCGAGGGCACCGAGCAACGGCTCCACGATGCGGTCCAGCTCATGCTGACGCGGCGCACGGGCGAGGCTCCTCAGCCAACCCTTGAGGCTCTGGCCTTCCTCGTAGTGGAGGACGATGTAGCCGGTGTTTCGCGCCTGGAAGAACCGGTAGACTCGCACGATGTTCGGGTGATTGAATCGGGCCAGCGTCTGTGCCTCGGCGAGGAAGCGGTCAAGGCCCCATGTGTAGTCGCCCTCGCTGCTGCGCGAGCGAGGCACCACGTCCTCGGCGGAATCGCGTGCCGCGAAGTCGACCGGAAAATATTCCTTGATGGTGACGAGGCGGGCGAGGGGAACCTCCTCCGCGAGATAGGTGATGCCGAAACCGCCGGCGCCGAGGACGCGCTCGATACGATAGTCGTCCACCAGTATCGTGCCGGTGCGAAGCGCGACGAGGTCGCTCATGACGCCCCCCCTGCGGCCGCGCCTTTGCCCGCCTTCCGGATCACGCTGCCCCTCCCACGTAGGCCGTCTCGGCGACGTCAGGTCAGCACGATCCGCAACGCAGGACGGACGGCCATGCACCCTTTCTCCCCTTGGATGAACTCTCGCCAATAATGTGGCGAAAGCATGGGCCGGCGGACGTGAAGTCACGACCCAATGTCATCCGACCGCGTGGCAATCGAGGACGTTTCTCCATGGGGAGGCCACGCGCGAGCCATGTTGTAGCCGTCATCGCGCGCGACCGTGCCGGCAAAGGATTCGGCCATGGCACCTCGACAAGCCTTGCAGCAGCGCGCGTGGACTGCGCCCGGACCGATCGGTGCCGGTGCGGTGGCCGTCGCCGGAGCCGCCATGCTGTTGGCATACGAAACGAATGTTCCGGTGCCTCTGGTTGCTGCATTGTCCACGTTTCTCGGGGACGGCCTGATCCTGGCCCGAGCCACCGAAGCCTTGCGGTGGGTTCTGACGGTTGCAGAGGCGAGCTATGTGCGCCAGCCCGCTGCGACGGTGGCCCTCGCGGGAGTCGGCGTGGTACCCGTGATCGCCATCGCTGCGTCTCTCGGACGGTGCATTGCCTCCGCAGTCCGGATGCGCCGCGATCATGAGGCGCTGGCTGCAGCACCGGACGAGGACGGCGCACGAGCGTCCTCGGCCTGGATCGAGCTCGATCGCGGCGGGGCACGCAGCATCGCTCTCGGCGAGCTCGCCCGCATCGGCCGGAGCGACGACTGCGACGTCGCACTGGGCGACAGCGGGCTGGCCGAGACGCACGCCCTCATCCAGCGGCGCAGCGAATGCGAGTTTTTCATCATCGACGTCAGTGCTAACGAAGGCTGCGGAATCGCCGTCAATGGGCATCTGGTCGAGTCCGGGCGGCTGGCAGACGGAGACCGGATCGAGCTCGGCGACTGCCGCCTGGTGTTCCGGCAACCGGCCGTCGGCTGGAAGCGGCAGGGGGCGGCCGCCACGGCGTGACGAGTGGACGGAAAACAACATCGGAGAGGGAGAGGGCCATGGCAGGCAAACCGGGAGACGAAGGAGGCGAGCGCCGACCCGCAGGCTCGCTGAGGGAGGCGCTCGCGGCCGCGGCACGGAGCGAGCCGCCAGCGGCCGCGGCCGTCGCGATCGCTGCGGTCGGCGCCAATGAACGGGTGCCGCCGGCCATTCCACCGCCGACACCCCTCGCGTCCACGTCTGCCGAGACGGAGCGCAAGCCGGCACTGCCGAGCGCATCCCAGGCGGCGATGGAGGCGCGTGGAGGAGCCACGGCAGACGTCGGCGAGACACCGTCGACGCGCGTCGTGCGCGCCTCGGCCCCCCGCGGCGGCGGCGCCTCGCCCGCCCGCACTCAGCTCGTGCGCGGCAAGGCACCCGCCAAGCGTGTCGATTTCCATCAGGATCCGGTCGTCGGCTGGCTGGTGGTGGTGGGCGGCGCCGGCCTTGGCGCATTTCGTCCGATCTTCGAGGGCAACAATACGATCGGCCGCGCCCCGGGACAGCGGATCCCCATCGATTTCGGGGACGAGACGATCTCCAACGAAGAGCAGGCGTATATCCGCTACGATTCGGTTGACCGACGGTTCCTCCTCGTGCCCAATCTGGCCAAGACCAATATCGTGGCCGTCAATGACCGCAAGCCGACCGCTGCGGTCGAGCTGGCCGCGATGGACGTCATCACCATGGGCCGCACGCAGCTCGTGTTCGTGCCGTTTTGCGGTAGCGAGTTCGACTGGGGTGAGCTCACCGAGATGCAGGGCTGATGCTCGAGTTCAAACATGCGAGCCGCGCGAGCCAAGGAGCGCGGCCATACCAGGAGGACTCCGCGGCCGTCTGGCCAGGAGACAGCACGGTCTCGCCGAGCAGCGTGCCACCTCTACCAGAGGGTACATCGCTGATTGCGGTGCTTGCCGACGGCATGGGCGGACATGCCGGGGGCTCCCTCGCGTCGTCCACGATCTGCGGCGTGTTCATCGAGAGCTTCGCCAGGCTCGGCGGACCGGGCGAGGCACGGTTGGCGCCTTCGCTCGCAGCCGCCAATGACGCGATCGGCGCCCAGGTTCGAGCCAACCCGGCATTGTCCGGCATGGGAGCGACGCTCGTGGGCGCTGCCCTCGGCACTGGTGGTCTGTCGTGGATCAGCGTCGGCGACAGCCCGATGTACCTGTTTCGCGAGGACGAGCTGGTCCAACTCAACGAGGACCACTCGCTTGCACCGGTCATCGACCGCCTCGTCGCGCAAGGGCGCATGTCGGCCGAGGAGGCGCGGAACGACCCGCGCCGACACTTCCTCAGATCCGCCGTGACGGGTGAGGAAATCGAGTTGGTGGACGCGCCCGAGAGGCCGCTTTCGCTGGCGGCAGGTGACGTCGTTCTGATCGCCAGCGACGGCATTCACACGCTCGAGATGGACGATATCCGGCGCATCATCTCGGCATTCTGTGGCGACGGGCCGGTGGCCGTGGCGGAGGCACTCGTTCGAGCGGTCGATGCGGCTGGCGAGCCGCACCAGGACAATACGACGGTGATCGCGATCACGGTCGCAGCCGCCGCCCAGGGGTAACGATCCCGGCGCGGCACTCCATGATGGACGCGGCGCGAGACCCACATCGGCAGGTGGACTGCTCCCACAAAGGTCAGCTGCAGGCCTAGCTGCCCTCACGCGGATCGACGTCGACCGCGACCTCGACCGCGTGACTGCCGCCACCGAGGAGCACGCCCGAAACGGGGCTGACGTCCCCGTACTCTCGGCCATAGGCAAACACGATGTGCTCCTCGCTCGGCATCGCTCGGTTGGTGGGGTCTAAGTCGACCCAGCCCGTGTCGGGAATCCAAACCGAGATCCAGGCATGGGATGCGTCGGCGCCCTGGAGCTTCTCCTTCCCCGGTGGCGGCCGGGTGAGCAGATAGCCGCTGACGTAGCGGGCCGGCATGCGCATGGCGCGCAGGCACGCCAGCGCCAAGTGGGCGAAATCCTGACAGACGCCGCGCTTGAGGGCGAGCACGCGCTCGACGGGAGTCGATACGTCGGTGGCGGTGGCGTCGAACTTGAACTCGTCATAGATGCGACAGGTGAGATCCCAAGCTGCGGCAAGCGCCGGTCGGCTCGGCGGAAAGGAGGGCGACGCGTAGGCCAGGATGGCATTGCTGGTCGGCGTCGCGGCGGATGGCAAGGCATACTGCAGGGCGTCGAGATCGACCTCGCTGCGGCCACGCGTGAGGCGGGCAAGCACGTCCTCCCAGGGACCGCCGCGGTCGACCGGAAGCACGGGCCTCGGCTGCACCTCGATGGTCGAGCGGGCATGAATGACGAGCTCCTGGTGCTCCTCCTCGATGCCGATCACGGAAGCGGGATTGCCGAAGTAGTCGGTGAAGTCGCTTCGCCAGCTGGGCGCGGGCTCGATGATGATGCTGTGGCGTAGAATGTCCTGCCACTTCGCCTCACGCGGAGCGAGGTGAATGAGGTGCTGCGACTGGGTTACCGTCGACTGATAGCGGTAGGCGGTCCGATGCACGATCTCGAAGATCATCGGCGCCGCTCCTGGCGCATGGCGACACGGTGCGGCGCTTCCTCGACGAGGCGGAAGTATCGGCGAGAGATCGCCTCGGAGATGTGAGGGATCTCGGCCCGTGCCTTGTCGAGGAGCTCGGCGAGGGCCAAGCGGCGCCCACTCTCGGGCTCGGCCGACAGCTCGTTGACGTCGGCGAGACGGATCGCGGTCTGCAGGCCGAGCACGAGGCGGCGCTCGCGCGTCAAGGCATTTCCCTCACGCGATTGGGGCAGAGCCTCCAGATGATGCTCCAGGCTCGCGAGCTGGAAGGCCACGCTGCGCGGGTTGGTCTCGTCCATGAGCAGCAGGTCCAGCACCAGCGGCAGCATAGGTTGCAGGCGGTAGCGCGAGCGATAGGTGATGTAGCTGTCGGCGAGGCGCAGAATGAAGTTCAGGTGCTCGTTGTCGTCATCCTCGGCGTGAGGCGTCGAGAACAGCAGCCCCAGCGTGTCGCAAAGGTTGTAAGCCCGCTCCAGCCGCCGTCCCATATCGATGAACAACCAGCCGAAGTTGCGCGTCATATTCTCGTGCATATGGCCGTTGAACGTCGCCACGAGCGAGAGCTTGTCCTCCATCTCGTCCTGCAGCTCGCTGGTGCTCGCCTCAGCGATGCGCCGGCGCCAGCCGTCGTCGACGCGGAACGCAGCCAGCGTGCGCCAAGCCTCGAGGGACAGGCGGTCGCGCGTGAGGCTCGCCACACGGTAGACGCCATCGAAGCTGCCGATGAGGCCGTAGTGCCCGTCGCGCCGGGTCGCGAGGCGGCCCGACAGGGCGAGTGCGCGGCGGGCCGCCGGTCGAGGTGCCGGAGGGCCCGTCATGTCGTCTCCCTTGGCGATCAGCATCTCGAGGACGAGGTCGCCGGCATGACGGGTGGGCGCGGAATCGAGGTACTCGAGTCGGCGACCCAGGCTGGCGCGGATCACCCGCATGGTCCAGTCGGCGCGTTCAAGATACCGGCCGAGCCAGAACAGGTTGTCAGCGACGCGGCTCTGCAGCGTTCGCTGCGAGCGCTGCACCAGCGCCGTCTCGAGGCGCGGACGCCACAGGCTCGCGTGCTGCGCTTCCGGCGCGTCTCCGAGCACCCAAACATCGTGCGTCTCGCCGTCCGCCGCGCTGAGAGCCACCGCCGAGTTCGGATCGACCCCCATGGCCAGCCCTCCCGGCATGACACGGAACCCGTCCCGCCCGGCCGCCGCGAACAGCCGGACGGCGATGGCCCGGGGTGCGAGCCCCTGAGCCGAGAGAGACGGCATCGTGCCGAAGCCGACACGCGCCTCGGCGACGAGAGAATGACCATTGCGGCGGATATCCAGAAGCAGGCGCTCGCGCTCGGCCACACTCATGGCTGACGCAGCGCGCCCGTGCGTTGCCCGGCCGGGCCTCGCGGTGCCCTCGCGGGCGGGACGGATCACCATATCGTCGAGGTGCTGCTCAACGTGCTGGCGCGCCTCCTCGTCGCCTAGCCACCAGCGGGGGGCATCGTGCAGCATCAACTGCTCCCCCAGAAGCTCCTGCGCCAGCTCGGGAAGACTGGTGCCGAGTGCCCGATTCTCGACAATGGCCGAGCCGATTGCATTGACGACCAGATCGGGCGACTTGCGGCAGGCGTGGACGAGGCCCGAGGGACCGAGAAAGCTGGCGGGATCGAGCTCGAGAGGGTCGCACTTGCCTCCTTCGATGCAACGAATGACGGCGTCGACCTTCTTCGGGCCCTCGAGCGTCTTCAGGAACAGCTCGTCGCCGACGGTACGCAGGTCGCCACCCTCGACGAGGCCGACGTCGAGGTATCGCGCCAGATAGGCGTGGCTGAAGTAGTCGTCGTGGTCCGGACCCGGCGTCAAGAGCACGATGTTGGGATCGCTCCGCCCGGATCGGTCGGCCAGCGCCGACTTGACACCCATGAAATGCCTCGACAGGCGGCGCGCGTTGCATTCGAGAAACAGGTCGTCGGCGACATCGGCATGCATGACCCGGTTGGCGACGGCATAGCCGACGCCGGCCGGCGTCTCGGCGTGGTTGTCGATGACGCGCCAGCTCCCGTCCGGACCGCGGGCCAGGTCGGCGGCGTAAAACTGGAGATGACCCCAACTCGGCCGGATGCCATGGCAAGCGCGGAGAAAGGCCGGATCGGCAAGCACGACGCTGGCCGGGATCAGTCCGCTCCGCATCAGGCGCTGCGCCCCATAGACATCGTCGATGATGGCCTCGAACAGGCGCGCGCGCTGAGCGATGGCACGTTCCAACCAGTGCCACTCTCCGGCGGAGACGATCAGCGGCATCAGATTGAGCCGCCACTGCTGCAGCGGTCGATCCGGATCGGCGAATATATCGTGAACGAGGCCCGTCTCGCGAACCTGACGGTCGAGCCGGGCCGCCCGGGCCAACCGGTCGCGCGGAGCGATCCGGCCGAGCGAAGCCAGCAGCGACTGCCAATGTGCCCGGGGCTTGCCGCTGGCGTCGACAAGCTCGTCGAACGCCCCCGGCACCGGCCTGTAGCCAGCGAGCAGGCTGGCCAGTGGGTCGTTCTCGGGCCGGGCTTCGGAGGTCATCTCGGGGGTGTCCGATCGGATGCACACATTTCAGGCGGCAAGCTCGCCGTGTTCGTTCCTTTCGTCAACGCAGCGCTTGGTCCGCCGTTCCTCGCTCTCGGGCCATTGTTGCGGCAGGTGCACCCCGTCCCGCGGGCACTTCAGCGCTCAGGGCGGCGGAGGTCCAGGGTCATCGGATAGTCTGGGTTGCGGGAGGGTCTCGTCGGCGCCATCGGACCCGGGGTGTGGCCCATGGCCTCGAAGCGGGCGAGCCGGCGCCCCTCCGCCTCATAGGCGTTGACCGGGAAGATCTCGAAGTTCCGCCCGCCTGGGTGCGAGACATGGTAACGGCAGCCTCCGACCGAACGTCCGGACCATGCATCGAGCACATCGAACGTCAGCGGAACGTGCGGCCGGATGGTGGGATGCAGAACGTTGGGCGGCGACCAGGCCCGATAGCGGACGCCGGCCACCACCTCCCCCGACGCTCCGGTCGGGGCGAGCGGCAAAGCCCGCCCGTTGCAGGTCACGACGTAGCGTTCGCCCGTCTGGCCCTTGACCGTCACCTGCACGCGCTCCAGCGAGCTGTCCACATAGCGCGCCGTGCCGCCGACGGCGCCCTCCTCGCCGAGCACATGCCAGGGCTCGAGAGCCTGTCTCAGCTCGACCTCGAGACCGGCGGCCTCGATCGTGCCGAGGCGCGGGAAGCGGAACTCGAGATGCGGATGAAACCACTCCGCTTCGATCGGCAGACCGACGGCCTGCAGGTCGCCGACGACATCGAGGAAGTCGGCCCAGACGAACCGCGGCAGCATGAAGCGGTCGTGCAGCGCCGTGCCCCAGCGCACGAGACCGGTGCGATAAGGCCGCTCCCAGAACATGACGATCAAGGCCCGCAGGAGCAGTTGCTGGGCGAGACTCATCCGCGCGTGCGGCGGCATCTCGAACGAGCGGAACTCGACGAGACCCAAGCGGCCGGTCGGGCCGTCCGGCGAATAAAGCTTGTCGATGCAGATCTCGGCGCGATGCGTATTGCCGGTGACATCGACCAGGAGATTGCGGAACAGGCGGTCGACGAGCCACGGCGGCACGTGGCCGGCATCCGGCGGCAGCGGCACCTCGGAGAGCGCGATCTCGAGCTCGTAGAGGCCTTCGTGGCGGGCCTCGTCGACGCGCGGCGCCTGACTCGTCGGGCCGATGAACAGGCCGGAGAAGAGGTACGAGAGCGAAGGATGGTTCTGCCAGTAGGCGACGATGCTGCCGAGCAGGTCCGGACGGCGCAGGAAGGGGCTGTCAGCCGGCGTGAGGCCGCCGAGCACGATGTGGTTGCCGCCGCCGGTTCCCGTATGCCGGCCGTCCAGCATGAATTTCTCGGTGCCGAGCCGCGACAGGCGGGCCTCCTCGTAGAGCGTGGTCGTGATCGCCAGAGCCTCGTCCCAGGTGGTCGAGGGCTGGACGTTGACCTCGATAACGCCTGGATCGGGTGTCACCTTGATGACGTTGAGGCGGGGGTCAGGCGGAGGTGGGTAGCCCTCGACATGAACGGCGAGCTTGGTCTCGCGCGCCGTCTCCTCGATCGCCGAGACGAGAGCCGCATAATCCTCGGCGTCGCCGAGGGGCGGCATGAATACACAGAGGTGGCCGTCACGTGGCTCGACGGCAAGAGCGGTGCGAACGGAGCCGTAGATCTCGCTCGGACCGCTCGCCGGCGGCGGCGGGGCCTCAAGGGTCACGGCGCGGCGGCGCTGCAGAAGGGTATGGCGCTCCGGCAGTGGCGGCGCCGGCTCGAACGGATCGCGCGGCTGCATCTGCGGCACGGCGGTCGGGGGAAGCCACGCGAGCGAGCCGAGCGGCAGGCGGAATCCGGCCGGCGAGTCGCCGGGCATGAGGAACAGCTTGTCGCGACGCAGCGCCCATCGCTCGGTGACCCAGCGACGGCCACGATCCTGCGTGTTCCAGACCTGGATCGGCAGAACATAGCTAGCAGGTGTCTCCAGGCCGCGGTCGAACACCTTGACGAGCCGGGCGCGCTCGGCCGGGTCGGCCAGCTTGTTGTCCCCCGGCGAGGTGTTGAGTGGCAACTTCTGCTCGATCAGGGCGAAGTGTCCAGCATCCTCGTACGCCGGAATGGCGCTGTCGTTCGGCAGACCGAGCTGCTGGCAGAGCGTCGCGGCGAAACGCTCCGCGTCAGCGGCGGTCGGCGGCGTCACCACCACCTCGGAGGCGACCAACGAGGCTTCCTCCCACAGCGGCTGGCCGTCGGTGCGCCAGTGGATGGCGAATGACCAGCGCGGAAGCTGCTCGCCGGGATACCACTTGCCCTGGCCGTAATGCAGCATGCCGCCAGGAGCGAAGCGCTGGCGGAGGCGGCGGACCAGGTCCTCGGCGAGGCGTCGCTTGGTGGGACCGACGGCGGCCGTATTCCATTCGGCGCCATCCATGTCGTCGATCGAGACGAAGGTCGGCTCGCCGCCCATGCTGAGCCGCACGTCGCCTGCCTGGAGGCGGCGGTCGACGGCGTAGCCGGCGGCGACGATGTCGTTCCATGCCACATCCGTATAGGGCTTGGTGACACGCGGACTCTCGGCAATCCGCCTCACCGCCATCTCGAATCCGAACGCGACCTCGGCTTTCTCATGGCTGCCTGAGATCGGCGCGGCACTCGAGGGCTGCGGAGTGGCTGCAAGGGGAATGTGGCCCTCGCCGGCGAGCAGCCCCGAGGTCGGGTCGAGACCGATCCAGCCGGCGCCGGGAACGTAGATCTCGGTCCAGGCGTGGAGGTCGGTGAAGTCGCTGTCGGTGCCCGACGGCCCGTCGAGGGATTTCACGTCCGGCGCGAGCTGGATGAGGTAGCCGGACACGAAGCGGGCGGCGAGGCCCAGGTGGCGCGCGACCTGCACCAGCAACCAACCGGAATCGCGGCAGGAGCCGGAGGCGTTGGCCAGCGTCTCCTCCGGCGTCTGCACGCCCGGCTCCATGCGGATCAGATACTTGATGTCCTGCTGCACCTGACGATTGAGGTCGCACAGGAAATCTATGGTCGAGCGCGGGTGCCGGTCGAGCCGATCGAGATAGGCCTGCAGCCGGGGGCCGGCGGGATCGGGCTCGAGATAGGGCGTGAGCTCGCGCGCCAGCGCCGCATCGTAGACGAACGGCCAATCCTTGACGCTCTCCTCGACGAAGAAGTCGAAGGGATTGATGACGGCCATGTCGGCCACGAGGTCGACCGTGACCGACAACACCTCGGTCTTGTCGGGAATGACGACGCGAGCGAGAAAGTTGCCGAACGGGTCCTGCTGCCAGTTGAGGAAGTGCTGCTTCGGCTCGATCGACAGCGCGTAGCTCAGAATCGGCGTCCGGCAATGTGGTGCCGGTCGCAGGCGAATGACCTGAGGGGAGACGCCGATGCGGCGGTCGTAGGTATAGGTGGTGCGGTGGGTCAGCGCGACGTTGAGGGTCATGAGCCTCGTTGAGCCAGCTTGTGCGGATGGGACGCTCGCCGTCCGGCAGGGGCCAGGGCAGGCGGGCGCGTCATGATTGCTCCTGGCTTTGCGACTGCATCGCCGGCTCGGGGTAGCCGAAGAAGGTCCGGCCGAGCTCGGCCGTCAACTCGATGAGCCGGCGCTGCAGCTGGTCGTTCACGGCGTGCAGGCGCGTGGCCAGGCTGGCATCGGCAGCCGCCGCCTGCAGCAACTCGAGCAGCGCCTCGGACTGTTCCTGGGCGGTGCCGACCCGACGGAGGCCGAAGCCCGAGCGCAACTCCCCGAGCAGACGCTGCACCTCCATCAGGCAATAGGCCGCGGAGCGAGGATGGCTCGAGTTGACGAGCAGGAAACGAGCCACGCGGTCGGCGTCGGCGCCACGCGGCTCGAACCGGCGGAAGGCCTGGTAGGCGACAGCCGAGCGCAGCACCAGCGACCAGAACGTGTCGTCGTCCGCCTTGGCCTGGGCGCTCGAGATGGCGGGTGACGAGAGCCCGGTCGCCAGTTGCGCGAACTTGACGTCGAGCAGGCGGCTGGTCTGGTCGGCCCGCTCGATCATCAGGCCGAGCCGGAAGAAGCGCCAGCCCTCGTCACGATAGAGCGTGCTCTCGGCGACACCCAGCTGCGCGTAGCAGCCCGATTTGATCTGCTCACAGGTGCGCGCGATGCGGATCGGGTCGAGGTCGGCCTCGGTCATGACGAGGTAGCGATTGTAGAACTCGTTGAGATGGACCCACATCTCGGTCGGGATGACGGCACGCAGCGCCCTCGCGTTCTCGCGTGCCGCGCGCAGGGCAAAGCGCACCGAGCCGTGGTTGTCCATATCGGCCAGATAGAAACGGATGACGTTCTTGAACGACGCCTCGTCATACGCCTTGCGGAATCGCTCCTCGTCGTTGTGCAGCGTGACGAGCCAGGCCCACGAGACATCCTCGTCGCGTCCACGGTCGAACGCGAGATGAGTCTCGATGATGCGGGCGAGGCTCGCGGTGCGCTCGAGGTAGCGGGCGAGCCAGAACAGGTGATCGGCGTAGCGGGCGAGCAGGCTCACGAGCCGTCCTCCCCCAGCACCCACGTGTCCTTCGTGCCGCCGCCCTGGGACGAGTTGACGATGATCGAGCCCTCCTTCAGCGCGACGCGAGTGAGGCCACCGGGAAGCACCCACGTCTCGCGGCCCGTGACGGCATAGGGCCGGAGATCGACGTGTCGCGGCGCGACCTTGCCGTCGACCAGGGTCGGGCAGACCGACAGGTCGATCATGGGCTGGCTGATGAAGTTGTCCGGATTGGCCTCGACCTGCCGCCGGCACAGCTCGAGCTCGGCACGGCTGGACTTCGGCCCGACGACGATGCCGTAGCCGCCCGACTCGCCGACCGGCTTCACCACCAGCCTGTCGAGATGAGCGAGCGTGTAGGCGAGCCCATCGCGCGTCCCGCAGATGTGGGTCTCGACATTGGAGATGATCGGATCCTCGGAGAGGTAATAGCGGATGATCGCCGGCACGTAGGCGTAGACCGCCTTGTCGTCGGCGACGCCAGTGCCGACGGCGTTGGCCAACGTCACGTGACCGGCGTGGGCGGAGCGCATCAAACCCTTCACGCCGAGCATGCTGGTCGGATTGAAGGCCTCGGGATCGAGGAAATCGTCATTGATGCGGCGGTAGATGACGTGCACGGGCGCCAGCCCGGCGAGCGTGCGCATGTAGACGCGGTCGTTCTCGACCACCAGATCGCGTCCCTCGACCAGCGGAACGCCCATTTCGCGGGCGAGAAAAATGTGCTCGAAATAGGCCGAGTTGTAGACACCGGGCGACAGCAGCACGATGCACGGGTCGGAGATCCCCGCCGGGGCGACCTCGGTCAGCCGCGCCATCAGCTGGTCACCGTAGTTGGACACCGGCCTCACCTTCAGCCCTCGCATCAGGTCGGGAAACGCGCGCTGCATCAGATGGCGGTTCTCGACGACGTAGGAGACGCCGGAGGGCGCCCGCCCGTTGTCCTCGAGCACGCGGAAGGTGCCTTCTCGATCACGGACGATGTCGGTGCCATTGATGTGGATGTAGGTGCCGCACGGCGGATCGAGCCCCGCCATCTCCGGGCGGTAGTTGGAATTGCCCAGCACGAGCGCCTTCGGCACGACGCCGTCATTCAGGATCCTCTGGTCGTGATAGACGTCCCAGAGGAACAGATTGAGCGCCGTCACGCGCTGCGCCACGCCGGTCTCGACGATGCGCCACTCGTCGGCGCTGAGAATGCGGGGGAGGACATCGAACGGAAGAATTCGGTCGATGGCGTCCTTGTCGCTGTAGACGGTGAACGTGATGCCGAGATTGAACAGCTCGTTCTCGGCCTCTCGTGCCCGCGAGACCAAGGTCGCCACATTCGACTCCGACAGCCGGCGCCGGACAAGCTCGAGCTGTCTGCGTGAGGACTTCGTCTGGTGCAGGAGCTCGCAGAAAAACGGCGCCGGATCATAGCCTGCGATGGAGAGTGCCGCTTCCATGACCGAGAGCCCGTTGAACCGCGTCGCGTAGCAACCGTCGCACGCCTGACGCAATTCAAGTTCCGGCATTCGCAAGGTCGTGGCAAGGTTCTGCTCGATATTTCGGCGCACAAAAAACAGGCAGCTGTCATCTTATCGGCAGCAAAGCCGCGTCTCGAGAAAATCGAGCCCTCCGAGTATCGTGGAGGGCTCCTGGCAGTCGTGGCGAGGCGACCGCTCGACCGAGGCTAGAAAGACGGACGGGCCCGTCCGTCAGAGCATCTGCCCACCGTCGACCATGATCGTCTGTCCGGTCACCCAGGCGGCAAGGTCGCTCGCCAGGAAGACTGCGACGCTCGCGATCTCCTCCGGCTTGCCCATGCGACCCCACGGAATGGACTTCAGGGTGCCGTTGTAGAGAGCGGGGTCGGAGGTCTTGCGCTGGTCCCAGACGCCGCCAGGGAACTCGATCGAGCCGGGGGCGATTGCATTGACGCGAATGCGTTTCGGGGCAAGCGTCAGCGCCTGGCTCGAGGTGTAGTTGTTGACGGCTGCCTTGACCGCTGCATACGGCGCGCTCCGCACCGAGGCGCCGAAGCCAGAGATCGACGAGATGTTGATGATGGAACCGCCGCCCGCCTTCTCCATGAACGGAATGGCCGCGTGGGAGGCCCGCACCGTCGCCATCAGGTCGATGTTGAGACCGGCGGCCCACCCCGCCTCGTCGTCGCGATGGCCGAAGCCCGAGGCATTGTTGACGAGCACGTCGATACCGCCGAGCGACTCGCCGGCCGCCTTGACGTAGGCCTTCACCGCCGTGCCGTCGGCCAGATCGCAGACACCAGCATAGACCTTTGCGCCGCCACGGCCGAGCTCGGCTGCGGCCTTGTCGAGGCCGTCCTTGCCACGCGCGCAGATGGCAACGGCCGCACCGTCGCGCACGAACGCCTCGGCGATCGACCGGCCGATGCCGCGGCTGCCGCCGCAAACCACGACCTTCTTGCCTTTGAAATCGAACTGCATTGGGGTCCTTCCCTTCGAGCTTGCGGACTGGCGAGACGAGACGGCCGCGGCTGGGCCTTGTCAACCCGCGCGCGAGGCCTGGCCGCTACGACTTCCCCACCGCTGCCTCTCCCGGCCGCGGATTGCGCAGCAGCAGCGCCAGCGGGACGGCGATCGCAGCCGTGACGGCCATCATCAGGAACGCGTTGACGTAGCCTATCATCGCGGCCTGACGCTGCGTCTCCCGCGACAGGCTCATCAATCCCGTCGTGGTCTCGATGCTCCACGAAACAGGCAGGCCCGACAGCATGAGGGCGCTGCGATAGGGGGATATCAGCTCCACCAGCTGGGCGTAGTTGATCGAGGTCGAGCGCACCAGCACCATGACCGACATGGAGATGAACAGGCTCGAGCCGAAGTTCCGCATCATCGTGAAGACGGCCGAGCCCTCCGTGATCTGGGCCCGCGGCAGCGTCTTGAAGGCCATTACCGTCATCGGCGTGAAGGCCACGCTCTGGCCCAGTCCCATCAGAAAATGGCTCCAGAATACGTCGAAGTCGGAGACGTTGATGTCGAAGTGCGACATCCAATAGCCGCCGAGACCTTGGATCGCCATCCCCGCCCCGATGGCGAACCTGGGCGCGACGCGCGTCAGGCGCGCAATGAAGAAGAAGGCGGTCCAGTTGCCGAGGCCCCGCGAGGCGATCAGAGTGCCGATGACGCTGTCGGGATATCCACGCAAGTCGTGCAGCAGGCTCGGAAACAGCACGAGGCTGGTGAAGCTCAGCATGCCCATGATGAACGCCAGCAGCGTGCCGACGGCGAAGTTGCGGTCCAGCAACAACCGGGGATTGAGGAACGGATCACTGGCGGTAACGCAATGAGCCGCGAAGATCCAGAACGACAGGATGCCCAGGAACGTGCAGGTGACGATGAGGCTCGAATCGAACCAATCGAGCCGCTGGCCGCGGTCGAAAATCAGCTGAGCGCAGACGACGGCGATCGAGAGCGCGATGAAGCCGATCCAGTCAAAGCGCACTTTCCGGCGCTCGGTGTGGTCGGCGAGCGCGAGCCAGATGGTGACCAGCGCGCAGATGCCGGGAGGCACGATCATGAAGAACGCCGCCCGCCAGTTGGAGGCCTCCGTCGCCATTGCCCCCAAGATGGGACCGACGACGGGCCCGAACACGGCGCCGATGCCCCACATGACGAGGGCCGTCGGTTGCAGGTGCGGCGGGAACGTGGCGAGCAGGATGGCCTGCCCCATCGGCATGATGGGTGCCCCGAAGGCGCCCTGTGCCACGCGAGCCACGATCAGCGTCTCGAGGCTGTTGGCAAGGCCGCACAGGGCTGAGGACAGGGTGAAGCCCAGCACGGTGAAGAACATCATGTTGCGCCAGCCGACACGGCTCGACAGCCAGCCCGTGAGCGGTGTTGCGACGGCGGTCGCGACGAGGTTGAGCGTGATGACCCACGAGATCTCGTCCTGCGTCGCCGAGAGCGTGCCTCGAACCTGCGGCAAGACGAGGTTGGCGAGCGTGATGGTCATGCCAAACAGCAGGTTCGACAATTGCACCATCAGCAGGATCAGCCATTGACGACCGCTGATGGTGAAAATGCCGCCCTGATCGGCGGTGGAGGTCATGGGCTGGCGTTTCCTCGGGTAGCCGGGGAGTTTTTCGGGCCTCCCTTTCGCGTGTGCGATCCTACCAGACGCGGCGGGCTCCGGCGCAAGTGCCGTTTCCAGGGGACTGGCCTGCATTTTCACGCCCCGTCCGCTGCCGGGCGAGGCAGCCCCGGCGACGAAAAGGCCGACGGCCGGCTCGCCGCGCGGGGAAACCGTTTGTGCATCCGTCCAGTGTAATGTGACGGCTTGCGGGACCCGACCTCTCGGGAATGCAGGATCACCTACACCACACAGTCAATAACGGGCGTTCAATTGCGGTTGATAGCCTCCAGGAACGACGCCGGAAGCGTATAGTGGCTCTCGCAGAAGCGGTGCTGCCGCCTAGATGATGAGCGGGCCACCTTCAAAGAGCGGATGGAATGGATTACCGCGAGGTACTGAAAACCGACACGGTGCTCGACCGGAAGTACCGCATCGATCGCGTGATCGGGGCGGGCGGGTTCGGCATCACCTATCAGGCGTTCGACCTCGGCCTCGCCTCACCCGTCGCCGTGAAGGAGTACTATCCGTCCCAATTCGGCGTGCGTGACTCGTCGATGTCGGTGCGCCCACGCTCCGACAGCGACCGACAGCTGTTCGACCGTCTCAAGGCGAGCTTCCTGCGTGAAGCGCGGACGCTCGCACAGTTCGACCACCCGGCCATCGTACGCGTGCTGAGCGTCTTCGAGTCGCACGGCACCGCCTACATGGTCATGAAGTACGAGAGTGGGCCGAGCCTGAAGGCCTGGCTGCAGGGGCTTGGGCGATCACCGCGCCAGAGCGAGCTCGATCGGCTGCTATGGCCGCTGCTGGACGCGCTCGAGGCGATGCATCGTGCCGATTTCCTGCATCGCGACATCGCGCCCGACAACATCATCGTGCGATCCGACGGCACCCCCGTGCTTCTCGATTTCGGCGCCTCGCGTCGCGTCTACACCGACATGAGCGGCACGCTGACGGGCGTGGTCAAGCAGGGCTACTCGCCCCAGGAGCAATACTCCAGCGACGTCCGCGTGCAGGGTCCGTGGACCGACATCTATGCGCTCGGCGCAACTCTCTATCTCGCCGTCACGGGACGCGTGCCGACCGAGGCGACCGCGCGCATGCTCGAGGACGGTCTCAACCCGGCCCTCGATAGCGCCCACGGCGGATACAGGCCCGAATTCCTGGCCGCGATCGATGCAGCCATGCAGCTGCATCCGCGCAACCGCCCGCAGACGGTGGGCGAGTGGCGTGATATGCTGTTTTTCGGTGCCGACTCGGATTTCCCGAGCGACGGCGGGGAAGGCTATCTCACGGGCGGATCGGGCTACGCCAGCGACCGGGGGCCGTCGTCGATGCCCCGAACGGGCACACGCTCCCAGTCCCCCAGCCGAGCGAACGCGCCGCAACGGGTCACGTCACAGTCTCGGCAAACGTCGCAACCGCGGCCGTCCTCGCGGCCGGGCGAACGCCAGCCGCAGACCGGGCCGAAGCCGTCTACGCGCCTGCAGATTCCGCCGGAGAGCCCGTCGGAGCCGATCTCGCCGCCGGGCGCTGCAGGCACGGAGCCGCTGTCCCAGCGCGCCCGCCAGTTCGCAACCACACCGCGAGGAGCCATGGTGCTCGGCGTCGGCGCTCTGTTGCTCGGCGGCGGCATGCTGCTGGCATTCGATGGCGGGCGCGGCAGCAGTGTCTCGACCGCGGGTCTCAGCGGCTCGGCCAGCATTGACGCGGAGCGCGAGGTGAGGCGGCTCGAGGCCGAGCACAAGCGCATCGCCGCCCTCGATGCTGAACGAAAGGCCCGGGAAGACGAGGCTCGGCGGGTCAGGGAGGCAGCCGAGCAAGAGCGGGCTGCCACCCTGGACGCAGCGCGAAGAGCCAAAGAAGCAGCGGAGCGCAAGGCCAAGGAGGAGGCAGACCGCAAGGCGCGCGAGGAGGCCGACAAGCAGACACGCGAGGCCGCCGAGCGCCAGCGCATCGCCGCTCTCGAGGCGGCCCGCAAGGCGAAAGAGGAGGCAGACCGCAAGGCGCGTGAGGAGGCCGACAAGCAGGCGCGCGAGGCCGCTGAGCGCCAGCGCATCGCCGCTCTCGAGGCGGCCCGCAAGGCGAAAGAGGAGGCAGACCGCAAGGCGCGCGAGGAGGCCGACAAGCAGGCGCGCGAGGCCGCTGAGCGCCAGCGCATCGCCGCTCTCGAGGCGGCCCGCAAGGCGAAA
>JANRJI010000060.1:0-1773 GCA_033764055.1 Hyphomicrobiaceae bacterium | reverse complement strand
GCCAGCAACCTTCTTGCCATCGCCCAGGCGGGTCTGGGCCGCGATTATCCCGAGATGCGTCGTCGCGCGATCGAGAAGGTTTCGCGGGATGACGTCAACCGCGTTGCATCTGAACTGCTGCGGCCGGAACGCCTCATCATTGCCGTGGCCCGAGGGGCGTATTGACGGGCCGGCGCCTGCGATCGCCCCGTCGCCTTGACGTTCAAGACCTGTCGACGAGGCCTGATCCGGACAGGGGAAAGAGCCGTCGCATCTTGTTGACTGACTGAAGTTTCTGCGGACTGAACCGCCCCGGGTTCTCCGGAGGCTGTTTGGTTTGAGTCAGGCGGCGAGTTTGGCAGGCTCCTCCAGGGCTGCATAGTATGCGGCTTCGGCTTCCGCCGGCGGGATATTGCCGATGGGCTGCAGGAGCCGCCGGTTGTTGAACCAGTCGACCCATTCGAGCGTCGCCAGCTCGACGGCCTCGAACGAGCGCCACGGGCCCTTGCGCCAGATGACCTCGGCTTTGTAGAGCCCGTTGATGGTCTCGGCCAGCGCGTTGTCGTAGCTGTCGCCGATGCTGCCGACGGACGGCACGAGGCCGGCCTCGGCAAGCCGCTCGGTGTACTTGATCGAGACGTACTGCACGCCGCGATCGGAGTGGTGGACGAGACCGCCGCCGACCGGACGGCGATCATGCAAAGCCTGCTCGAGTGCATCAAGCACGAAGCCGGCGTGCGCCGTCCGCGATGCTCGCCACCCGACGATCTTGCGCGCGAAGGCGTCGATGACGAACGCTACGTAGACGAAGCCGGTCCACGTCGAGACATACGTGAAGTCGGACACCCACAGCACGTTCGGCCGCTCGGCGCGGAACTGCCGGTTGACGTGATCGAGCGGGCACGGCGCCGCCTTGTCGGGCACGGTAGTGCGCACGCGCTTGCCGCGGATGACGCCTTCGAGGCCCATTTTCCGCATCAATCTCTCCACCGTGCAGCGGGCCACCTCATGCCCTTCGCGCAGCAGCTGCCGCCACACCTTTCGCACGCCGTAGACCTGGAAGTTCTGGTCGAACACGCGCCGGATCTCCGGCATGAGGGCGGCATCACGCTTGGCACGCGCCGGAAGCCGCTCGGGCTCCCGGCGGCGGATATCGTGCTCATAGTAGGTCGCCGGGGCGATCGGCAGGACGTCGCAGATCGGCTCGACCCCGTACGCTGACCGATACTCGTCGATGAACCTCGTCATGTCTTCGACCGGCGGTCGAGCTCCGCCTGCGCAAAATATGCGCTTGCGTCCACGCGGAGCGTGGCTCCGCCACGACGCGCAGGATCTCGTTGGCCTGGCGCAGCTCCTTGTTCTCACGCTCGAGCTGGCGCAATCGCTCGCGATCGTCGGTGGTGAGACCGGCGCGCTTGCCTGCGTCACGCTCGGCCTGCTTGACCCAGTTGGACAGCGTCTGCGCCGTGCAGCCGATCTTGGCCGCGATCGAGGCAATCGCCGCCCACTGGGACGGGTAGTCGCCCGCGTGGTCGACCACCATCCGGACGGCGCGCTCACGCACCTCCGGCGAGAACTTCGGGGATTTGGCTTGGTTCGTCATGGCTCCAGTCTCTCAAGAGTTGGAGCCTCCGGCAATCTCGGGGCGGTTCACTACATCAGACCGGGTACCCGTTGAGGGACAGGGTCACCGCGCTCAAGGCATCCCACGATTCAAAATGCGCGAGACGATCCGTGACTGTCCACCATCGGCCACGCAAATCGGGACGCCTTGCTAGGGCGGAAACCAGGGCG
>JANRJI010000059.1:0-1781 GCA_033764055.1 Hyphomicrobiaceae bacterium | reverse complement strand
AGGTCGGCGAGCAGTGCCATGAGTGCGCCGATACGGTGCCGGTGGTTACGGGCTTGGGCCAGCGCATGATGGGCTTGGCGGGTGTCCTCAAGCGTCTCGAAGCGGGCGATCGCGTCGCGAACCCGGCTTCGGCACTCACAGTTGAGGTCGATCTCTGTCAGGACATTGGAGATGCGAGCGATCAAACTGGCAGACTCGGCGAGAGCGGACATGTCGGGGCGATCCATCGGTCAGAGATACGCGTCAAGGCCATGTCGCAGGCTCGGGCCGATGAGCCAGGCGTGGCCGTAGAGGACGAACCAGGTGTAGATGACGGCAGCTGCGGCTGCCTGGACGAGGAGCACCCGGCCGGCACCGGGCACGGCCCGGCCGGCCAGCATGGCGGCGAAGGGCAGGATTGAGGTTCGGCCCGCCGCCTCGGACCAGCGCTCCGGCCCCATCCTTCGCCTCGCCTTGGTGTCGAGCCGGTGGAAGCCCATGGCGGCGAGCGCCGCCATCGCACCGAAGAGCAGGACCGGTATCAGCCGGCCATTCGGCGGCAGATGCGCGAGAGCCCACAGCAACAGCCCCCACAGCACCGGATGGCGCGTGACGGCTGCGATCGCGGGAATGTCGGCGCCGCTCCGCAGGCTCAGTGAGAGCGGATTGGGCTGGATCACTCCAGCGATGATGAGGAAGAGCGCGAAGGGCATCACGACGAAGGGCGTCAGGTAATGCCAGCGTCCGGTATCCCACAGGATGACGTCGTCAGCTTTGCGCGCCGCCACAACGACCCAGGCCAGCAGAACGAGCGAGAGGATGGAATAGGTCGTGAGGTAGCCGCTGCGGCCCATCTTCGCGACGAGTCGACCGCGGATCGCCGGGGCGGCCGGCAAGAGATGGAACAGCAGGAAGGCCGACAGCGCGGTCAGAAACGAAGGCATGGCAACCCGCCCCTTGTGGCGTCGGCCACGCGATGCCGGCGACTGGACGGCTCCACCCTAGGCGATCCGGACGACAGGTCCTTGTCCCGGCGCAAAGACTAGCTTCGCCCGAGGCCTTAGCTGGAAGCGAGGAGGCTTGCTCCCCATGGCGACCATCCAGCCCCACTGTCCGGTCGACGACGTCATGCGGACGTGGCCCGAGACGATCCGCATCTTCCTCGAGCACGACTTTCTCTGCGTGGGATGTCCGGTCGGCGCTTTCCATTCGGTCGAGGACGCCTGCCGGGAGCACAGCCACGACCTGGCGTCGTTCATGACATGCCTCGAAAAGGCGGCGGTCGGACAAGCGGATGCCGAGAGATGAGATGAGAGACTACGCCTTGGGGGTTTCGGCAATGGCGAAGAGCCCGTGCGGATCGCGCACCACGATGCGCTGGCGTCCACCTTCGACAAGACCCCGGGTCTCCCAGGCGCTCAGGATCCTGCTGACCGTGTGCAACGTCGTGCCGGTCATCTGCGCGACGTCCTCTCGTGTGATCGGGAATGCCACTTCGATGCCGTCATCGACCTTTCGGCCCGCCTGCTTGAGAAGCCGCAAAAGGGCGTGCGCCACGCGGCGTTCGACCTCTTCGGTGGCCAACTCGACCACCCGGACATGGGCCTCGTCCAATCGCGTGCCAACTATGTGCAACGCGCTCTCCGCCAGGGCAGGGCAGCGGGCGACGAGGGTCGGCCAGGCCGAGGACGGCCAGACGAGCGCGAGGCTGTCCATTACCGCTTGGGCCGTGGCCGGATAGCTCTGACGTCCGATCTGGACGGCGATGCCGAACATCTCCCCTGGCACGACATAGCGGATAA
>JANRJI010000058.1:0-28667 GCA_033764055.1 Hyphomicrobiaceae bacterium | reverse complement strand
GAACGCCAACAGCAGAGGAACAGCACCCGCCCGACCCCAGCCGCCGACGCGGCAACGACAACGCGCGCCTGCCGGGATGCTGCGCTCTCACACTGTCCCAAACTGCGTCCTCAGCAGACAGGGTGAGAAAGCCGGGCTAGCACCACTCTGGAAATCCGTACAATGCTAAGATTTTCGAGCGGTTACCTCTATAGATGGGCTGGCGGTCGATTGTTCTGCCGAAGGGCCCGTCCCTCAATCCCCGTCCGGCAAGTCCGGGGTGACGAGGTCTCGACAATCGGCAGCGAAGGTGAGCGGCACGCCCGTGCGCTCCTGCAGGGCGGCGCGTGAAAGCCCGGGAATGAGCTCGCGCACGACCGTGCCGTCCGTCCCGATATCGACGACAGCGAGGTCGGTGTAGACGCGCTTCACGCAGCGCTGCGCCGTCAAAGGCAGCGTGCAGCGCTGGATGATGCGCGGTACGCCTTTGCGTGTCGTGTGCTCCATGATCACCCAGACGGCGCGGGCACTGGCGGCAAGATCCATGGCGCCGCCGACGAGCGGGCCCTTGTTGGGCACGCGCATGTCCCAGTTGGCGAGATCGCCGTTGGCCGCCACCTCGAAGGCCCCGAGAACCGTGACGTCGATGTGCCCGCCGCGAATCATCGCGAACGACCAGGCGGAGTCGACGATGGAGGCGCCGGGGCGCAACGTGATACGGCGACCGCCGGCATCGACGCGATCCGTATCAACGTCGTCGGGCGCGGCGAGAGGCCCCGCCCCGATCACCCCGTTCTCCGACTGAATGAACACGTCGAGGCCAGGCCTGATGTAGTCGGCGACGGCGAGCGGCATGCCGAGGCCGAGGTTGACGAGCTGGCCGTCCTCGACGTCCTGGGCGGCGCGCCACGCCATCTGTCGGCGGTTCAAAGGCTTCATGGCCACACCATCGGAGTTTGCAGGACGCGGTCGACGTAAATGCCGGGCAGATCGATCTGCTCGTGGCCCATCGGGTCCTCGGCGATCGACCTCACCTCGGCAACGGTCAATCCCGCGGCCGTCGCCATGGCGGGACCGAAGTTGGCCTGAGCATAGCTGAAGGCGAGGTTGCCGTAGCGGTCCGCCGTATCGGCGCGCAGGAGTGCGAGGTCGCCCTTGATGGCCGTCTCGAGCACGTGCTCACGGCCGTCGAAGACCCGCACCTCCTTGCCTCGTGTCAGGTCGGTTCCGACGCCGACGGGCGTGTAGAAGGCCGGGATGCCGGCGCCGCCGGCGCGGATGCGCTCCGCGAAGGTGCCTTGCGGCAGGCACTCGAGCTCGATCTTGCCTTCGGACCACAGTCGCTCGAAGGCCGAGAGGTCCTTGCTGTGGCCGCGCGCCGCGCTGCAGATGACCTTTCGCACGAGGCCGGCCTCGATCAGGTCGCCGGTGAAGGCGTAGCGATGCGTGGCCGAGTTGACCACGAGCGTCAGGTCGCGAGGTGCAAGCTCCCGGAGGGCGCGAATGAGATTGTTCGGGAAGCCGGCGCCGCCGAAGCCCGAGATGAAAACGATGGCGCCGTCGCGCACGCCCTTAAGCGCGTCGGCTGCTGTCTTGACACGCTTGTCTATCGGCATCGGCAGGTGCCTCCCAGGTCCGGAGGCTGCCAGAGGCCGCACGCGAGGGTCAAGGGACTTGACCTCCGGACTTGACCGCGGCCGACCTCGGCACGATTGACGACACGCGCCACCGGCGAGAATGACGGCGCCGGCCTGATCTGAGGGTGCGCAGGCCAGCTGGCCAGCTTGGCGCGTGTTCGAAAGCGGCACGGCAGTCTACCGCCTGACCCGCACCCCGATCCGGACCTCGTCGGCGCCGTAGTTGGCGGCGGGTTGCGTCGTCGCGAAATCGACGTGGGCGTAGCGCGCGAAGAGCGTCACCTCGCGATTGACGTAGTGCTCGATGGCGGCCGACGTCGTCGTTTCCTCCTCGACGAGATCGACGCCCGCGTAATCCGCACGCGCATAGCGTATCCCTGCGGTGGCGATGAGGTGGCGGCGGAGTGCGTGACGCACCTCCAGCCCGGCCGTGCGCGAGAAGGCTCCGCCGGAGCCGGCAACGGTGGAGTCGCCGATGTCAGTGGCCGCTGTCAGGCGCAAGGACGTGAGGCCCGAAATGCGCCAGGCGAGATTGGCGTCGACGATGACGCCGCGCATCGCCGGCAGGCGGCCATCGTCGAAGCGCTGACGGGCCGTACCGATCGAAGCCTCGCCCTGCAACGTTCGGCTGGTGGCGCCGAACGAGACGCCAGCCCGGTAGCGCTCGCCAGTCGAGTCGCGCGCGATGCCGTCGCTGGCCGAGACGGCCTTGTAGGAGCGGTCGTCGATGCCGAGCTCGGCGAAGGCCACGAGCTCGGGCTTGAGCTCCCAACCGGTGCGCAAGGCCGCCTGGCGCTGCGTCGAGTCGCGGTCCTCATTGGACACCGTCGCCCCGTTTACATCGATCGTCGGGGATTGGTCGCGCTCGGCGACGCCTCCCCTCAATTGCACCGAGAGCCGGTTGAAGCGATGCGTCAGGGACAGGTCGGCCCGGTCTGTAGAGATGTCCGCCCGGCTGCCCGAGCCGGATCGCGTATTGATCGAGCCCCGGGTCTCCTGGCTGACGTCGTGGCTGGCGAGGGCCTCGAGCCTGGTGCGCCGGGTGACGTCCAGTCGCCCGCGTGCCTCGGCGGACCAGGCGCGATCGTCCTCGGATGGATTGTCGGCATGGAAGGAGCCCAGACCACGCGTCGATAGCTCCAGTGCGTGAACGCCCCAGTCCGACACGGCCCTCAGCGCCGGCCGGGTCTCAAGCGCCACGTCGCTGCGGGCACCGGCCGCCGAGCGGAAGACGTTGTTGAAGACCGCCGTCCCGACCTCGGCCTCCGGATAGAGCACGAACGTGCCGACCCTGATGCCCAGCGGATCATAGGGCTCGAAACGAAACAGGCGTGCCGGGCGACGGTCGCTGGTCGGATCGGGCTCGATCGGTATGGAAAAAGCTGACTGATCGTCACCAGCCCTCGGCAGCTCGAACGCAGCGGCCTCCTCCTCCTGGCGCGTATCGACGGCACCATCGACGCCATCCACCGGCCGGGGCGGCTCCGCGTCGACGAGAACACCGTCCTGCGCCTCGGGCTCGGGCGCGACACCCGAGACGTCGCCATCGACGACCGGTGGGCGACCGTATGAGGGCGCGACGCGGGGCTCCCATGGATCACCGGTGTCTGCGACGTCTGGCTCGATCCGCCGCAATGGCAGCGCCGGCAGCGTATCGGCGGGGAGAGCCAGAGCCTCGGGCTGGCTGCCGCGGAGCCCGGCGTCCACCTGCGCGACCGGCTCATCCCGACGCCGGTCCTGGGCACGTGCGCCTCCGCCGTCGACCGCAGAGATGCAGGCCACGCCGGCAAAGAGCCAGGCCATGTGCACTCGGAGCTTCACAGAAGGGCGCCCTTCGCGTCGCGTTGGTTGCAGTTCCAGCTCGGGCGTCCCGCCAGAAGGACGGCTGCGCCTCAGCGACGCCAGACCGTGTTCCGGTTCCGGCCTCTGCCTCCCGTTGCGGCACGCCCGAGAGCAAAGTCTGAGCAACGAGGTACACCAGCTACCTCGCGCTTCTCGTGCAGCTTTTGCTTCTGACGCCCCGGTTCTGAGATCAGCCTCACGTGGAGACCGAACGTCAGATGCGCCAGACTAGTCTTGCATCAGTTAACGGGCGGTATATCTGCGCACTGAACCGGGACGCGAGCCCCGCACGACCTCACGGCGCGAGTGCGCCGCGGCCTAGACGTCGTCCTCGCTCACCGCCTCGCTCCAGGGCTGTTGCGGCTCGGTCGCACCTTCGTTGTATCCGCCGTGGCGTCGTACGGCTCCTGCGATGGTGAAGCTCGTCGGATGCGGCAGCGGATCGACCTCCACCGTATCGAATGCCTGTGACAGAGCGGATTTCGTCTCCGCGGCGAGCCGGCGATCGATCGTTACGGCCGCGCCTCCCGAGACATCGATGCGCGGCGTATGGAACGCGGTATCGAGATCGAAGCCGAAGTCCGCCATCATGGCGAGCAATTGGAACACCGCCGGAATGATGCGCCGCCCGCCGCAGCCGCCGATGCCGACTGCCGTGTCTCCCTTCACCATCAGCGTCGGCACGTAGTTGGAAAGCCCCCGCTTGTCGGGCGCGAGACCGTTCGGGCCGCCGGGACGAGGGTCGAACCAGTTGATGCCGTTGTTCATCAGGATGCCGGACTGCGGCAGGACCACCCGGCTGCCGAACAGCGACAGAAGCGTTTGCGTCAGCGTGACGATGTTGCCGTCGGCATCGATCACGGAGAGATGCGTGGTCGAGGTCGGCAGGCTGCGCTCGCCGGCGTCGCCCATGCGGCGGAAGCGATCCTCCCAGGCGTGCTCCAGGGCTCGACCGTAGGCGACGAAACGTGCGCCGTCCGGTGCCGCGCCCGGCATATCGCCATGCCGCGCCAGATGCTCCAGCGCCACCAGCAGGGTCGGCCCGCCGTTGAGCTCCGGCAGCACGGTGAAGGTGTGATCGCGGTAGTTGCGCGACAGCGGCTCGCGCTCGACGGCGCGGACGGCGGCGAGATCCTCGGTCGAGAGATACCCGCCCAGCGCCTGCACATCGTCGGCGATGGCACGGGCCAGCGGCCCCTTGTACATGGCCTCGGCACCGTCCGCCGCGATCGCCTTCAGCGTCCGCGCCAGAGCCGGGCACGGCAGCCGCAGGATCTCGAGACCCGTTTGCGGAGCCGGCGCGATCGGTGGCAACCCGCCGCGGAGGAACCGCTCTTTCGTGCCCGCGTCCTTCTGCAGATCGGCGAGGGCGTTGGCGACCATCAGCGTCGTGTGATGGTCGACCACGAGCCCGTCCTCTGCGAGCTTGATCGCCGGAGCCAGAAGCCGGCTCCAGGGCTTCGAGCCCAGCATGGTGTGGGCGAGCGCCATCCCTTTCGGCTCGGTCGGCGCGACGATGGCCTTGGCCCCGACGGTGTTGATGTTGCCCACGACCGCCGGCCAGCCGAACATATTGCCTTCATCGGACCCGCCGGCGAGCTTGAAGTCCTCCATGCGCAGAGCTTTCGGCGAGCGCCCGCCGAAGTCTATGGCCGTCACCTTGCCGGTTTTGGCATGACGGTGGAGCATCGCGCCGACGCCGCCGATGCCGCTCATCCATGGCTCGACCACGCCCACCGCGAAGGCCGCCGCGATGGCCGCATCGACGGCATTGCCACCTTCCTTGAGGACACGCGCGCCCACCACGGAGGCTGCCCGGTTCTGCGTGACGACGATGCCGCCCTTCGAGCGTGTCGACGGCTTCGTGACTGCTCGCCTCAGCGAGACGTTGGGCGAGCAGAGGTTGCGGGCGGTGGGCATCGAGGGCTCCGTCTCAGTCGATTGTCGCAAGTTTCGGCCTCAATCCCGGGCGCCGAAATGCGCGATCAGCGCATCGAGCGTCGCATCGGGCTTTTCCTGCATCATCATGTGGCCGCACCGGGGAAGCGTCACGCACGCGGCGCCGGGAATGAGCTTTGCAAGCTCCTGGCCCTTACGCGCAGGCGTCATCAGGTCCTCGGCGCCGAGCACGAGCACGGTCGGCGCCTTCACGGCTGCCGCCGACTGCGTGGCGCTCGTCCAGGCGTTGCAGGCGGCGAGATCCGCGGCGAGCGCAGTCTCGCGGCCCCGGCCGAGCAGTGCTCTCGCTCCGCCCGTCATCCACATCCCCGGCGCCGTGTTGCCGCCGAGCTTGGCGGCGTTGGCGAAGCACCAGCCGGTCATCATGTCGTAGGCGCGCTCGGGCGCGTCCCTTGCCGCGGCGAGCAACGCGGGATGCACGGGCATCGCCGACGAGATGCCGAGCAGGCCGAGGCCGGTGACACGCTCCGGCATCCGCGCCGCCGTCTCGAGTGCGATGACCGCACCCATGGAATGGCCGACCAGCGCGGCCTTCTCGACGCCGGCTGCATCCGTCGCAGCGAGCACCCAGTCCGACATGGCCTCGATGCTCGAGAGCGGCGGGCCTTCGGAGCGTCCGTGGGCCGGAAGGTCCACGGCCATCGCCGACCAGCCGTGCCAGGCGAACCATCGGCTCTGCAGCTGCCAGCACGTGTGGTCGAGCCCGGCGCCGTGGATGAATACGATCGTCGGCCTCGCTGCATCGAAGGCCCTGCCGTCCGTTGCCGCATAGGCGATCTTGCCGTGAATGCTCAGCTCCATGCCACTCACCCCTTTTGCGAGGCCTTGAGGGCCTGGTCGAGATCCTCTGTCAGATCCTTGGGATCCTCGAGCCCGATCGACAAACGCACCAGCTCCTCGCCGATGCCTGCGGCCGCGAGCTCCGACGCGCTCATCTGCTGATGCGTGGTCGAGCCGGGATGAATGACCAGCGACTTGGCATCGCCGACGTTGGCAAGATGCGAGAATACCCTCAGTCGCTCGATGAGCTTCGCCCCCGCTGCACGGCCGCCCTTGACACCGAAGCTCATCATCGCGCCGGCACCTTTCGGGAACTGCTTTTTCGCCAGGCCATGGTCCGGATGGCTTTCGAGCCCCGGATATTTGACCCAGGCAGCGGCCGGGTGCTTTTCGAGGAAGCGCGCCACGATGCCGGCGTTCTCGACGTGCCGGGCCATGCGGACGGGCAGCGTCTCGAGGCCCTGCAGCAGGTAGAAGGCCGTCTGCGGTGCCATCGACGCGCCGAAGTCCCGCAGGCCTTCGGCGCGCGCCCGCATGATGAAGGCGGCGGGTCCGAACTCCTCGGCGAAAGCGAGGCCGTGATAGCCGGGGTATGGCTCGGTCAGCGTCGGGAATTTCTCCGATGCCGCCCAGTCGAAGCGTCCGCTGTCCACCACCACGCCGCCGATGGCGACGCCATGCCCGCCGATGAACTTCGTTGCCGAGTGCATGACGATGTCGGCGCCCCACTCGAACGGCCGGTTGAGGTAGGGCGTCGAAAACGTCGAATCGATCATCAGCGGCAGTCCTGCGGCGTGAGCCACGTCCGCCACCGCGCGAATGTCGAGCACCTCGAGGCCGGGATTTCCGAGCGTCTCCGCGAGCAGCAGCCGTGTCTGCGGCTTGATGGCATGTGCGAACGATTGCGGATTCCCCGGGTCCGCCAGCGTCGCCGTGATTCCGAAGCGGGGCAGCGTGTGCACCAGCATGTTGTGCGTGCCACCGTAGATCCGGCTCGAGGCGACGATGTGCCCGCCCTGTCCCATCAGCGTCGAGATGGCAAGGAACAGCGCCGCCTGTCCGCTGGCTGTCGCCACCGCGCCGACACCTCCTTCCAGGGCCGCCACCCGCTCCTCGAACACGGCGACGGTCGGGTTGGAGATGCGGCTATAGATGTGCCCGGCCCGCTCCAGGTTGAACAGACCCGCCGCATGCTCGGTCGAGTCGAACACGAACGATGTCGTCTGGTAGATCGGCACGGCCCGCGCACCGTTGGCTGCGTCCGGCTGCTGGCCCGCATGCAACGCCAGCGTGTCGAAGCGAGGATACTGGTCGGCGCTCATACGACTCTCCGGGTTTGCGCGGCAGGAGCCTACGCGGGAGTGCGACGCGATTCCACCCGCGAGATGCTGGTCTGCTTCCCACTGGTCCCCTTCCCGCTGCTCGCCTTCCCACTGGACGCGTGCCGACACCATGGCCCATCCTTGGTGCCGCCATCCCACACCCGAGGTTCCGAGATATGCCTGCCGAGACCCCGCTCATCCCGCTCTCCGCAATCGCCTGGATCGGCGAGGGGCTCGCAAGGCCGGAATGCGTGCTGACCACGGCCAAAGGCGAGGTATTCGTCGGCGACCACCACGCGGGGATCGCCGAGATCGGCAAGCCGAAGCGGCACGTGGTCGGCGCGCCACCCGGCTTCCTGCCAAACGGCGTCGCCATGACCCGGGATCGTGAGTTTCTGATCGCCAACCTGGGCCCTCCCGGCGGCGTCTGGCGCCTCGACAGGGACTGGCGGCTCTTCCCGCACCTGTTCGAGGCCGATGGAGAGCTCCTCCGTGTCTGCAATTTCGTCGGCGTCGACCAGGCCGGCACCGAGTGGATCTCCGTCTCGACGCGCGCCTATCCGCGCGAGCTGTCGTTCCACCCGACCCACGCCGACGGCTTCATCGTCCGCAGGGACGCGGACGGCGCCCACATCGTCGCGGACGGCATCGGCTTCACCAACGAGTGTCGGGTCGACCCGACCGGCCGCTGGCTCTATGTCAATGAGACCTGCGCCAAACGAGTGTCGCGCTTCCCTGTGAAGGGCACCACGCTCGGCAAGCGCGAGACAGTGCACGAGTTCGGCCCTGGCGAGTTCCCCGACGGCTTCGCCTTCGACTGCGAGGGAGGTGTCTGGGTCGCCTGCGTCTGCTCGAACCGCCTTATCCGCATCGAGACCAGCGGACGCCGCACACTGATCCTGGACGATGCCGAGCCGGCCGACGTGGCATGGGCCGAGGACTATTTCAAATCCGGAAAGCGCGGGCGAGCGCATGTCGAGATCGGCGGCAAGCGTGGGTTGAAGAACATCGCCAGCGTCGCCTTCGGCGGGCCAGACTTGAAGACGGTCTACCTCGGCAATCTAGCTGGCCAGAGCATCCCGACCTTCCGGTCGCCGGTCGCCGGCGCGGAGCCAGTGCAGTGGCGGTTCTGAGAGGAGCCCGGCGATGCGCGTCATCACGCAAATTCCCAACAACGACCTCCGGGCTGCCCAGCAGCTCGCGCAGATTGCCGAGCGGGTCGGCTTCGACTCGATCATCACCGCCGAGAACGCCCACGGCCCGTTCCTGCCGCTCGGCGCCGCGGCGCTCGTCACCGACCGCATCCAGCTCGGGACGGCCGTCGCCATGGCGTTCCCGCGCTCGCCGACGATCATGGCGCACAATGCATGGGACGTGCACCTCGCCTCGCAAGGCCGCTTCTACCTGGGCCTCGGCGCCCAGGTGAAACAGCACAACGAGCGCCGCTTCGGCGTTCCGTGGTCGCCGCCGGCACCACGCATGCGCGACTACATCGCCGCCGTGCGGGCCGTCTGGCACGCCTGGGAGACCGAGACGCCGATCGACTTCCACTCGGACACCTACAATCTGACGCTGGTGACGCCAAATTTCTCGCCGCGCCCCAACGGCCTGCCGCGCATTCCTATCTCGATCGCAGCCGTTGGACCGGCCATGCTGAAGCTCGGCGGCGAGGTGGCGGACGGCGTCCGGCTGCACCCGTTCTCGACCCGGCGCTACCTCGACGAGGTTTCGATCGCCCGCATCTCCGAGGGGCTTTCGAAGTCGGGGCGTCATCGCCGCAATGTGGAGGTGATCGCCGGCGGCTACGGCTTCATCGGCACAGGCCCCACACCCGAGGCGGTCGCCAAGGCGCGTGCCTACGTGCGCTTCCGCATCGCATTCTATTGCTCGACACGTGCCTACTGGGACGTGCTTCGCCTGCATGATCTCGTCTGGCTCGGCGAGAGGGTGAACCCGCTACCGAGAGAGAACCGCTGGAGCGAGATGGCCGAGCAGATCCCCGAGGAGCTGATCGACCTGTTCGCGACCGTCTCGAGCTATGAGGAGCTGCCCGAGGCGATCGCCAAGCGCTACGGCGGCTCGGCCGACACGGTGCTGCTGCAGATCGGGCCGAACGAGGACGTCGAGCGTCTCGCAAGGTGCGTGGCCGAGATCCATCGGATTCCGGTTCCGTTCGAGGGCTTCGAGGCGAAGGCGGCATAGGCGTCAGACGTCCGGCTAGGCTGTCTCTTCGTCCATGCCCCGAGGAGAGCCCGCCGGTTTGAGGCGAGCACTCCATGCCTATGCCCCCCGGGTCAGTGCCCCGCCTTCTTGCCCCAGACGGCCTCTAGGCGGGCATCGCGGCCACAGCCGTAGCGATACCAGCGATACTGCAATGGGTTCTTCTGATAGTAGTCCTGGTGATACTCCTCGGCCGCGGTGAACGCGCCCGCCTCTCGTATTTTCGTCGCGATCGGCTGCTGCAGCGGGCCGCTCTTCTCGAGTGTCGCCTTGGCCGCCTCGGCAACGCGCTTCTGCTCGGGCGTATGGGTGAAAACCGCAGTCGTGTAGCTCTCGCCGCGATCGCAGAACTGGCCGCCGGCATCATAGGGATCGATCGTTCGCCAGAAGTGGTCGACCAGCCTCTCGTAGCTGACCTTCTTCGGGTCGAACGTCACCTGGACGACCTCGAGGTGACCCGTGCCACCGGCCGTCACCTGCTTGTACGTGGGGCTGGCCGTCGTACCGCCCATGAAGCCCGAGACAGTCGACAGCACGCCGTCCAGCTTGTCGAAATCGGATTCGACGCACCAGAAGCAGCCTCCGGCGAACGTGGCGATCTCACCCTTCGCCTCGGCGGTCGGCACGGGCGACTGGGCCGAGCCTGAGATGGTCCAGAACGAAAGCACTGCGGCGAGCGCAGCGATCATCGTGACCGCTGCGGCGAACGAACGTTTCATGAACATCTCCCCGAGTGAGCCGCGCGTCAGGACTTCGTCTCGCTCTTGCCCGCCTCGGGCTTCGGCACGAATTTCAGGGCGACACCGTTCATGCAATACCGCTGTCCAGTCGGCGCCGGGCCATCCGGAAACACGTGTCCGAGATGACCGCCGCAGGTGGCGCAGTGCACCTCCGTGCGTGTCATGAAAAAGCTCCGGTCCGTCGTCTCTCCAACGGCCTTCTCGACCGGCTTGAAAAAGCTCGGCCAGCCTGTGCCGCTGTCGAATTTCGTGTCCGACGTGAACAGCAGCGAGCCGCAGCCAGCGCAGTGGTACTCGCCGCTGGCATAGGACTTGTCGAGCGGACTGGTGAAGGCGCGCTCGGTGCCATGCTGGCGCAGCACGTAATACTGCTCCTTGGTGAGGATCTTCTTCCACTCGTCGTCGGTCTTGGTCACGGGGAAGGTTCCTTTCGAGCTGTCGTCGGCCACAGCGGAACGCGCCAATGCTGCACCGGCTGCCGCAATCGCCGACGCTAGAGTGAAGGTACGGCGGGTAAACATTCTCATCGCTCCGCTCTCGCTTCTCAAGTAGTCGCGCTTGCGACCCCGGGGAAGCCCCCGTAGTCGTGGCTTGCGCTGCCCGCACCGGGACAGTCCCGTTCTCGGCGCTTCTGTAGTAGGCCGAGTGGCCGCCACGTGACAGTCACGTCTCGTCACATCTTCTCGATTGCGGACCGTGCCCGGACGATGCTGGATCCGCCGGCTGCGCAGGCGGCGAGCATGGCCGGGTGACCAGCGTCTCTCTGGCGCGCGATCTCACTGGTCGCCCACACGCGGGCGCTTTCCAGAAGCGCGGCGTGCCGGCCCCAGTCGAGGATTGTCATGTCCAGCGGCAATGGCGGCACCAGCAGCAGGTCGTCCACCGTCAGGTGCCGGTCGAACTCCTGCCGATTGGCCATCAGGCTGCGCATCAGCACGCTGCCGAGGCTCGGCGCGTCCGGCAGCGGCTTGGCACCGATGGGCAACAACATGCGTCTAAGCAGCGCCCCGCGCGAGGGCAAGGATCTGTAGTCGACATCGAAACGCTGGAGTTGCGGCACCTCGAACGCGACGACCAAGTTCGGCCCCGCCTTCAGCTCGCGCATGGTCGCGACCGGCACATTCTCGGCGAGCGCGCCGTCGACCAGCATCTGGCCGTCGGCCGTATAGCAGGGGGGGAGCAGTGCCGGAATCGATCCCGACGCGCGCACCGCCGAGAACAGGTCCCCCGAGCGATGGCACCAGGTGCCATATCGCGACAGATTGGTCGAGACAGCGAAGAACGGCACCCACAGGTCCTCGACGTCGATCCCGCCGTAGTAGTGCTCGAGCAGCCGGTCGAACCGCGTATGGTCGAGGATCGAGTACCGCGGCCACGTGTAGCGCCTCAGGGCACGTCGCTTGACGAAGATGTCGTGGATGGCGTCGTCGATCTCCGTCGCTCCGAGGCCCATCGCGAAGGCTGCAGCCATGGCGCTGCCGCCCGAGGTGCCGCCCATGATATCGACGCCAGCCCCTGCCTCCAGCAGTGCCTTGAACAAGCCGACGTGAGCTGCACAGAAGGCCCCGCCACCGCAGGCGACGAGCCCGATGGCCTCGCCCTTGACGAAGCGAACGAGACGCGCCACGTCGCCGGCATCGCCGACCGCAGCATGATGATGCATCGCTATATTGCGCGATCCGATCCAGTGCCGCGTTCCGCGCGGAGCGGCCCGGCGGGGATGCAGCACCACGAGCCGCTGCTGGGCCGGTCCGACCAGGCTGGCGGCGAAGCGCTCGAGCACGTTCTCGTCCACGGGACCGCTCGCGTGCCTCGGGGAAAAGCCGACGCGCAGCACGAGGTCCGCCTGCCGCATCGCTTTCTCGGACCAATGAGTGAGCAGAGGGTCGGCCACGTAGAGCACCGTATCGTGAGCCCCCTCGAGCGCATTCAGCGCCTCCGTCGCTGCCCCGCTCGCAAGGTCGCTGCCGCCGATGACTGCCGCGACGGTCGAGCTGCTGACGACGATCGATCGCCCGGCCCTGGCGAAGGCGCGCGCCAGATCCTCGATGAACGAGGCCGGAATCGGCTCGGGACCCGCTCTTATGACGGCGATCGTGCGCGGGGCGCTCTGCCCGGCCGGGCTCGAGCGGCCTGCCGTCTGGTCAGCGAGGCGACGGGCCAGGGCGACTGTCAATGTCTCCCAGATTTTCGGTGTCCGCTGGCAAAGCCGATCGAAGTCGGCCCGCTCGAGCCGCACCACGAGACTGTCTCGCACCGCGGTCACGGTTGCCGTCCGCTGGCCTCCGGCCAGAAAAGCGATCTCTCCCACAGGAGAGCCGGGTCCGATCTCGGCCACCGGACGGTTCCGGCCGGCGATGGTCACGACGAAGCGCCCTGAGACCACGACATAGAGGGCGTCCGCCTCCTCCCCCTGCCGCACGAGCACCTCGCCTCGGCGCAGCGGAAGCGGATCCAGCTCGGCCTCCAGCGCCGACTGCTCGTCGGCGGTGAGATCGGCGAAAACACCGGTGCGAGTCAGAACTGGACGATGGAACGGGGGCGACATTGGACTGCCGACAGGGTTCGAGCGAGTTGCGGCCCGGCGGGCCGACCCTGCTCATCATAAGAGCAGGGTCCAGCCGCCGGCGCGAGCCTAGGCCGCGAGCGTTGTTAGCGTCCCCTCCGGCTGCGCGATCGGCAGGAGCCAAAAGCGCCCCCAAGAGCCAAGAGGTGCCGTCCGTAGGCCTAACGCGCGCTCGCGGGCTGCGGATGCTCTGACAGTCCCCCTCGCCATCCACCTCCACTCCGCCCGAGCGCCTCGCCTGCCTCGAACAGCGCCCGCTGGTAGATGGGGTCGAACGCCTGCTTCGCCTCGACCGTGAACGAGGATGGGATCGAGACGAAATTGAACGTGGCCCCGCTCTCGGCAGCCTGCTGCGAGATACGGTAGAGATCTCCGGAATCGTGCGACTTGATGAGCGTCGAGATCGCACGCGCGCCGATGGCGACCGCAGTGGCCTTCACTGGCTTGAACTCCGGCGTCATCTTGCCGTTCATGATGATGTAGATGTGGCGCTTCGGCGGCTTCGGGTAGAGGCGATCGAGCGCGCTGAGCTTGAGTTGCGCCGGCGCCACGAACACGTCGCGGGTCGTGCCCCCATCGACGTGGAGCTCCTCGACGAGGCGGCCCTCGGCCTCAACCTCGATCGTGACCGGCGGAAATGCACCGGGAATTGCGGCCGAGGCCATGATGACCTTGCGGAACAGCTCCAGCGCCCTGGGATGCCGGCTGGCGGCGATCTCACCCATGTTCCAGTAGACCGGCCGCTCGGCGTCGAGGTTGGTGGTGCCAATCAGCAGCATGCGCCCACGGACGTGCTCGGCAGCGACAGCCCGCAGGAAGCGGCGATCGACATAGTGCTCGATGAGCTGCTGCAACGGCCCCGTATCGGCCAGCGCAGGGCCGCCCAGGATCGCGGGCAGAATTTGCGCAACGACGAGCTCATTCGTCTCGTACCGCGTCCAGATGTGCTCGAGCTGAGCATCATACGCAGGCCCGAGAAACGCGAAGGGCGCGATGATGGCACCCGCGGATACGCCAGTGACGACGTCGAATTTCGGCCTTGTGCCATGCGCCGTCCAGCCTTTGAGCAATCCTGCTCCGAACGCACCGCCGGGCCCGCCACCGGACAACGCCATGATGGTCACGTGGGGCCGCCCATCGACGATCCGGGCCGACTGGGCCAGCCGCTTCAGGCTCGGCATATGCTTGTCGATCTCGGCCACGAGATCGACCGGCGCAACATCCCCCCAGATACGGGCGTGCGGAATGCCCGGAACGACGGCCTTGTCGGCGGCCAGGGCCGACGTGGGCGTGTTTCGAGGCACCGTCGCCGCACATCCGGCGATCAGCACTACCGCCAGCATGCCGTAGGCGAGCCTCAACCAGACGAGCTGTCCCCTTCTGAAGCCCACCCGTCCTCCGCTCATCGCGTCGTCCCGGCCCCCCAAGTCAGCGGCAAACTAGCCGAATCTGCCGAAACGGCAATGCTCTGGTCCGACCGTCGGCAAGCCCAGCGAGCACAACCACAGCCAGCGGTCGAGCACGAACGACTGCGGGGGCCCAAGCGGGCCCCCGCAGCTCATCTCGATCGAAGCAATCCGGCTCACTTCGCCTTCGAGAGCATGTCCTCGACGTAGTCCCAGTTGACCAGGCTGTCGACAAAGGCCTCGAGGTACTTCGGACGGAGGTTGCGGTAGTCGATGTAGTAGCTGTGCTCCCAGACGTCGCAGCCGAGGATGGGCTGGGCGCCGTGCATCAGCGGGTTCTCGCCGTTCGGCGTCTTCATCACCTCGAGCTTGCCGCCCTTGACGGCGAGCCAGCACCAACCCGAGCCGAACTGGGTGACGCCGGCCTGGATGAAGTCGGTGCGCATCTTGTCATAGCCGCCATAGGCCGTGACCAACGCCTCGACCTTGCCGGGCAGCTTCTTGCCGCCGCCACCCTGCTTCATCCAGTTCCAGAAGTGGATGTGGTTGTAGTGTTGGCCGATCTGATTGACGACCGGCTGGTCCTTGGCATTGAACGCCTCGACGCAGATCGCCTCGATCGACTTGCCGGCATATTTGCTGCCGTCGCCGGCGATGGTGTTACCCGTCGTCACGTAGGCATTGTGGTGCTTGTCGTGATGGAACTCGAGCGTCTCCTTCGACATGAAGGGCTGGAGCGCATCGTAAGCGTAGGGGAGGGGGGGAAGCGTGAATGCCACCGGAGGTCTCCTTCGGTCGAGGGGTCAACGGGAATTCCGGCGGAACCTAGCTGGCGTCCCGGTCCAGCACAAGCGTGTGCGGCCGTCCTCGGTCTATGGCCATCAAGGGCGTGCAGCATGCCGACGTCTATAACCTGATGGGCTTCGCCTACCGCAAAATGGGCAACTATCCGCGCGCCACCACGTTCTACGCCAAGGCGCTCGATTTCGATGTCAACCACAAGGGTGCGCTCGAGTACCAGGGCGAGCTCTTCCTGGAGACCGGGCAGCTGGACAGGGCGAAGGCCAACCTGCAACGCTTGGAGTCACTCTGTCCGCTCGGCTGCGAGGAGCGCGAGGATCTCGAGAAAGCGATCGCCGCGCGCGCCAAGTGACCCCCATTTGTGGCGAGGCGAGCCGTCCCAGCCCAGTCAACCGACTGTCAGAATTGCTCACGATTGAGCTGCTATCGAGACCCTAGAGCGACGGAAACGGCGGCGGAGCGGGCATGGCACGGGAGATCGAGCGCAAATTCCTGGTGACGAGCGACAGCTGGCGCCACGCCGCCACCTCGAGCCGTCGCCTGCAGCAGTACTACCTCACGCGCGACCGCCGCTCGAGCGTGCGCGTGCGCATCGACGGCGAGACCCGCGCCTGGCTGACGATCAAGTCTGCCGAGAGCGGCCTGGCGCGCGACGAGTTCGAGTATGCAATCCCTGTCGACGACGCACGGGCGATGGTGCCGCTGGCAGAAGGGGCGGTCATCGACAAGGTTCGCCATATCGTGCCGCACGCCGGCTACGCTTGGGAGATCGATGTTTTCGCTGGCGACAATGCCGGGCTGATCATTGCCGAGGTGGAGCTTCCCGCGGCCGGGGCCAGTCCGGAGCTGCCGGCATGGGTCGGGCAGGAAATCACTGCCGACCGCCGCTATTACAACGCCAGCCTAGCGCAGCAGCCGTACAACACTTGGTGAGCGCCCGGACATCGGCCGGGCGTCAAAGCCGCGGATCAAGCTTCAGGTGCTCGCGCCGGTTGACCGATTTGACCTCGATCTCTCGGCGCTTCCCGTCGCGCTCCACCTCGAGCGGCACGGCGACGCCCGCGTTTCCGAGACCCCAGATCGCCCGGTAGAGCTCGGCGAGCGACCGCGGCTCGGTCTGGCCGACCCGCACGATGCGATCGCCGCTCCTCACGCCGGCCGTGTCGGCGGGCGCACCGGGCGTCGTGCGCCGGACGACCAGCGTGCCGCCCTGGTCATCGGTGGTGATGCCGAGCCATGGGCGGGCGGGTCCCGATACCGCCCCGCCGGCGATGAGCTCGGCCAGGATCGGCTCCAATGGGTCGATGGGCACGAACATGTTGCCGGGCGGGCCGGCGCCCTTGCCGGACGTGTCGCCAACCACCAGCGAGCCGACGCCGACGAGCTGCCCTTCGCGATTGATGAGCGCCGCTCCGCTCCAGTCCGAATAGGGTGGTGAGGTGAAGATCGCCTCCTCGAGCAGATACTCCCAGTACCCTGCGAACTCGCGGCGCGCAGCGACTCGCGCCGGTCCGAGCCGCTCGACGCCACCCCCTACGGCCACCAGCACTCTGTCGCCCGCCTTGAGATCGGCCGATCGCCCGAGGGGCACCGGCGCCACGCCGAGTGGCATCGTTGCCCTGAGCAGGCCGAAGCCGGTGTCGTAGTCGTAGCCGACGATCTCCGCCGCCACCTTACGTCCATCGTTGAGCTCGACCTCGCCGGCCTGGGCTTCGACCATCAGGTAGCCGATGGTGAGAACCAATCCATCGCTGCCAATGACGATGCCCGTGCCACTACGCTCGGCGCCGAGATTGCCGACCGTTCGCCCGTCCGGATTGATGTACGCCCTAATCCGCACGACGCCAGACACCAGCTGCTCCACCGCGGTCTGCGCCGTTGCCGAGCCGGCGGCCACGATCATCCCCGCCGTCGAGACGAGCACGAGCATGAGCAGCACCACGGCGAGCAGCTTTGGACCGGGCGTTTCGACAACGGCAGAACGATGCATGGCGCAATCCCATTCGCGATCACGGGAGACGTCGCGATCCACGCAGCTTCCAGGAAATTGACCGCGCGCGTTCCTTCGATATGGTCCTTCTGGTCGGGCTTGGCGAGAGGGAGACGGACGGGATGCAAGTCCTCGCGGTCATCGAGAGTGCCCAGTCGGGGCAGGTCATGGCCAACCTCGCGTCGACCTTGGGCGTCGGTGAGGATCAGGTCCGCGCGGCCGCCGACGCAGTGCTGCCGGAGCTGGCGCTGGCCATCGAGCGCAATACTCTGTCGCGCGGCGGGCTCGCCGACCTCGTACGCGCCCTGGGCGACGGCCATCACGAGGCGGTCCTCGACTCGCCCCGAGGCTGGAGCGATCCGCACGTGGCGGCGGACGGCAATGCCATTGTCGTCCATATCCTCGGATCGGAGCACAAAGCCCGTGCGATCGCGGCCAAGGCACAGCGGGCATCGGGCCTCAGTGGCGGCATCATCGAGGCGCTGCTGCCCATCCTCGCTCAGTTATTGATGGGGGCGCTCTCCCGTTACATGAAAGGCGGTCTGGGCGACATCCTGTCCCGCTTGCCGATACCGGGCGGCAATGCCTCAGGCGAACCCGGCGAGCGCGCCCCCCGGCGCGAGACGGGCCGCTGGCCGCGGGAGGAAGCGTCGGGCGGCTTCGAGTTGCCGCGCGTGGAGATCCCGCCCGGAGGGGGCTTTCCACTGCCACCGATGCCACCTTCCGATAGCCCGTCTCCGCCGCGCGACTCGGAGCCGGGAGGCGGCTTCGGGCTGCCATGGCCGGGTTCTCGGCGTGGCGGTGAGGACACTCGTTCGCGCCAGGAAGAACAGGAGCCCGGTGGAGGCTTCGAGCTGCCGAAGGTCGACCTGCCACCGGCTGGCGGCTATCCGCTGCCACCGATGCCACCATCCGAGGATGACAACCGCGAGCCGACACCCCGTTCGGATGGCCGGGATGGACACACCCCGCGGCTCCCGCTGCCCGGCCCTTCTGCCGACAATCCCGCGGCGACCTGTCCGACATTCTTCGCCGCAATCGCAGCAGCCTCCCCACGGGAGCGAACAGCAACCTCTGGAGCATCGTCAGGAATGCGCTCGGCGGCGCACTCGGCTTCGGCAACAGCGGTTTCATCGGCTGGCTGGTCCGCCTCGTCGTGATGCGATGGGGCTGGACCATTCTGCGCCGGCTCGTGCTCGGTCGATGACGACGCTCATTCACCATGCGCCTCATCCACCCCGGCGCCTTGCCGTCAGCGACGGCGGCAAGGCCTCGCCTGTACATTGCAGCCCCAACTGCTGCCGCCACCGTCACATTTGATGCCGCGACTTTCGGCCATCCTGAAGTTGCCCCAGGCTGATCCATACTCCCAGCCAGTGAAGTCCTGCCATGATCTGATAGCGGCGATCTCGGCTTCCTTCTTGGACCTGTGGCCCGCACTGCTGCCCGAGTGGAAATGATCGACAAAGCAGACCTTCGCGCCGACCCTCACCTTCTCATGGAGGTCGGACAAGCCCTGCGCGGCCGCGGGCACTGATGCGACCGACAGAAAGCTCAATGCCACCGACAGTGACAGCGGCAGCGACAGCCTGATCGACATGCGTCATCCTCAAATCTGCATGGTTTGCCGATTCGAGGACATGCCTGATTTGGGGGATACTCGACGAGAGGCGCTGCCGCCGCAGGGCCCAATTTGGTCGAGATCATGGCAGATTCGCACCAGCCCCCTGATCGGCATCAGGCCTTTATCAGCAGCCGCTCGAGCGCCGCCCGCATGAGCGCGGGGATCGGCGTGGGACGCTGCGTCGCACGGTCGACGAACACGTGGATGAAGTGCCCCTCGGCCCGCGCCTGGACGTCGCTCGCATCGCCGCCGAACAGGCCGATCTCGTAGCGCACAGAGGTGGTTCCGAGGCGGCCCACGCGCAGCCCGCCGTCGATGGTCTCGGGATAGGCGAACGACTTGTAGTAGCGACAGAGGCTTTCTACGGCGAGGCCGATCACTGGGCCTGCGTGGAAATCGAGCCCGCCCTCGTCGATCAGATACCGGTTTATGAGCGTGTCGAAATACGAGTAGTAGACCACATTGTTGACGTGCCCGTAGACGTCGTTGTCCATCCAGCGTGTCGGTATGGCCATGAAATGGCGGTAGTCGGCGCGGGTGCCGACGGTCGGGCGCTCGCTGCTCATGATCGCTCGTTCCGTTGCTTCCTGAGGTCGGGTCGTGGCCGCCATCAGGCCTTGGCCGCGATCACCTGGATCTCGAAAAGGCACTCGGCGTCCGCCATCTTGCCTTCGATGCAGGCGCGCGCCGGAAGGTTTGCCGGATCGATCCAGGCAAGCCACTGTGTGTTCATGCGGTCGCGCAGCCTGATGTCCGCCAGCCAGATCGTCGCCCACAGGATGTGTGCCTTCGACGAGCCGCACATGCCGAGGAACGTGTCGAGGTCGCGAAAGGCTTCTCTCGCCTGCCCCTCGATGTCGAGCGTCAGGTCGTCGGCGATCGCGCCCGCCGTGAATACGAACGGCGACGCCTCGACGACATTGGCAAGAATGGGCTCGAGCACGCGCCGCACGATCGCCATCGGTTTCTCCTTGATCGGTTGTGCAGCCAGCACACCAGCAGCGGGGATGCGCCGGACGCAACTCCGGCGCTCTCGTGATCGAGATGACGTGGTCCCGGCTCGCCGCATTCTTCTGTCGCGGATGCCACGGCCGGGACCCGACAAATGAATTGCCACGAGCAGCGCGCACCCCTTCAGCCGAAGCGGTCGAGCGCGCTGCTGCCACTGGCCTGCGACTGCCGTGCTGCGCTTACTTCGCCGCGATGACCGCGATCTCGACCAGGATCGCCGGGTCGGCGAGCTTGGCCTCGATGCAGGCGCGGCCCGGCAGGTTCTGCCCACCTGTCCACTCGTTCCAGGCGACGTTCATCTTGTCGCGATGACGGATGTCGGGCACCCAGATGGTCGCCGAGACCACCTTCGATTTGTCGGTCCCGCAAAGCTTCAGGAGACGATCGATCTCCTTCAGCACGTCGCGTGCTTGCCCGGTGGCGTCCTGGTTGGTGTTGTCGGGCGTGATGCCCGCCGTGAAGACGAAGCCGTTCGCCTCGACGACGCGCGAGAGAATGCCTTTTTGCTCGTGCCGCGTGATGGCCATGTTGGGGGGATCCTCCAGAGTGAGACGGGAAGTCTTAGCACGCAGACGGTGGGGTGCCACAAGCGCGGCGATCGCCGGCACGTGCACCCTCGCGTGACAACTCACGCTCAGGCCGTCGCTCCCGGCGAATGCGAGGCACGTCTGCGGATGCTGATCGGCATGCCCCGGATGCCGAGCAACCTGTTCGACGGCATCCAGTCGATCGGCCCCTCCGTCCGAAACGTTTCGATCCGTGCCAGCAACTCCTGGATCGCGATCCGCATCTCGAGCCGCGCGAGGCTCGCCCCAAGACATACGTGCGCCCCGAAACCGAATGCGATGTGGAGATTCGGCGACCTGGCAATATCGAAGCGGAACGGCTCCTCGAATACGCTTTCATCCCGATTGGCCGACATCTCCCAGTATGTAATCTTGTCGCCTTCGCGGATCCTGTGCCCCTTGTAGACGACGTCACGCGTTGCGGTGCGCCGCTTGTAGATCGACGGCGTCGTCCAGCGGAGGATCTCCTCGAGGGCGACCCGGAGCTGGGCCACATCTGCCGCCCTCAGCCGAGCCATCTGGTCCTGATTGTCCATCAGCGCGCGCAACCCTCCGCCGATGGCGCTACGCGTCGTCTCGGCGCCGGCCGCGAACAGCAGAATGAAGAAGTTGACCAGTTCGTTATCGGTGAGTGGTCCGCCGTCGGCGCCCTCCTCGCCCGGATCGAGACGCGCCTTGATGATGGCGGACAGCACGTCGTCCGTGAGATTGCCGCGTTTCGTCTTGATCAACCGGAGGCCGTAGTCGCGCAGCTTCAGCGCATACTCGCGAGCGATCACCTCCTGCGTCGGCGCGGCGATGCCGGCATCCACCCACTCGGCGAGCTGGGCGCGATCCCCTTGCGGCACGCCGAGCAGCAGGCAGATCGCCTGCAGAGGCAGGTCACGCGAGAACCTCGCGACGAAATCGAACGGCTCGTTCTCCGGCATCGCCTCGATGAGCGACACGGCCCGGCGCCGCAGCTCGCTCTCGAGCGCCAGAATGGCGCGGGCCGAGAAGCCTTTGTTGACCAGCGAGCGGAACCGCTTGTGGCGAGGATCGTCCATGAAATTGAGCATGGCGCCGGCCTGACGGTCGTCGTTGAGGCTGGTGCCGCCGCCGGTCCGCCTGCCACCCTTGTCCGACGAGAATGTCTCCGGGTCGGTCATGACGGCCATGCAGTCCTCGTGCCGGGTCATCACCCAGAATCCCTCGCCGCCTGGGGTATTCTCCGTTGCTTCGTGCCAGTAGATCGGGGCATGGGCACGTGCCCACGTGAAGTGCGAGTGCGGAAAGCCGTCGGCAAACGTCTTGCCTGCGGCGAGATCGATGCTTTGCGTGCTGCTGGCTGCAATATGCATGGCTTCACACCTCGAGGATGGGACAGCGGGACAATCTCGGCGGCGAGTGTGGCACGTTTCGAAGTGCCGTCCAGCGGTCCGGGGATTGTCGGAGGTAGCAATCGGGCTTCGACAGTGAGAATTTTTTCGGCTTGCGGGCCCCCTGCCGCGGCCCGATGCTCGCCGCCAATGCCTGTGCCGAATGCGACAGCCTCTCATGCTCGGGAGCATCACCATGCAAGGTCCCACCGCGGTCACCAAGGGCGACGTCATTGGCCTCAGAGGAGGCACCACCCACGGCAACGTCCTTACCGGCACGAGGCACATGGTTGCCGCCGGCCACATGGCCGCTGCCCATGCTGGCTTCCTGATCCTCGAGGCCGGAGGCAACGCCGTCGACGCGGGCGTTGCGACCGGATTGGCGCTCGGCGTGACGTGCTCGGATCTCGTCAACGTCGCCGGAGTGGCGCCAATCATGATCCGTCTCGCCGCCACCGGCGAGGTCGTCACCATCGACGGCCTCGGGGTATGGCCGGCAAAGGCCTCGTCCGCCTATTTCCGCGAGCATCACGGTGGCCACATCCCCGAGGGCTTGCTCCGCGCCGTCGTCCCTGCGGCTCCCTCGGCCTGGATCACGGCGCTCGAGCGCTACGGCACCATGAGCTTCGGCGAGGTGGCAGCGGCAGCCATCCGCCTGGCCCGCGACGGCTTCCCCGCCGACCCCCGCTTCTGCGAGACATTCGCCCTCAACGAGGCCAAGTACCGCCGGTTCAAGGGCAACGCCGAGGTCTTCCTGCCTGGCGGTCGGCCGCCGTTGCCGGGCGAGATCTTCAGGCAGACGGACCTGGCCCGCTCACTGCAGTACATGGTCGACCAGGAGCGGGCTGCAGGCGCCAAAGGCGGTCGCAGGGCGGGCCTGCAGGCTGCCCATGACGCGTTCTATGCAGGCGATATCGCCAAGGCGATCTGCGACTATCATGCTGCCAACGGTGGTTGGCTCACCCGCGCCGACTTGGGTGCATTCCGCGCGCGCCTCGAGCCGGCCGTCAGCACCAGATGGCGCAACATGGAGGTGCTCACCTGCGGCCCGTGGTGCCAAGGGCCACTGCTCGCCATGCTGCTTCGCATGCTCGAGCGCGACGACCTGAAGGCGCTCGGCCACAACTCGCCGGCGTACATCCACCTCGTCACCGAGGCCGTGAAGCTCGCCTGTGCCGACCGCGAGGCCTATTTCGGCGATCCGCGCTTCATCGACGTGCCGCTGGCGACGCTGCTGTCGCCGGACTTCCAGGCCGGCCGCCGTGCACTCATCGATGCTGCGCGGTCCGAGCCCGGATTGCCTGTGGCCGGCGCCATTCCCGGCTATCCGCGCCTGAAGCACGATGTACCGCGCGCCCGCACGCCGGGGCTGTCGCCGGACACGACCTACTGCGCGGTGATCGACAAGGACGGCAATGCCTTCTCGGCCACCCCGAGCGACGCCTCGACCGATGCCGAATTGATCCCCGGCACCGGCCTCGTGCCGTCGGGACGCGGCAGCCAGTCGTGGGCGGTCGCCGGTCATCCCTCGGAGGTGGCGCCGTTCAAGCGTCCGCGGCTGACGCCCAATCCAGCCATTGCCATCCTGGAGAATGGCCGAGCTGTGATGCCGTTCGGCACGCCCGGCGGCGACGTACAGAGCCAGGCCATGCTGCAGGTGCTGCTCAACGTCGCCGAGTTCGGCATGGACTTGCGAACGGCCATCGAGGCGCCGCGCTTCGCCAGCTATGCTTTCCCGTCGAGCTTCGAGCCGCACGAGGCCTATCCGAACCGCCTCGCCATCGAAGGCCGCGTGCCGTCGGCGACGACGTCGGCGCTCGAGGCCCTCGGGCACGACGTGCTCGCGTGGCCAGACTGGACCCGCCTTGCCGGCACCGTCATGAGCGTCGTGCACGACACGAAAGCCGGCGTGAAGACGGCCGCTGCCGATCCGCGCCGCGCGACGTGGGCTGTCGGCTGGTAGCCGGCAGCCGGCAGCCCGCCGCAGCCCGTCCTCAATGGCCGGCAGGCGCGGGGAACGAAGGCGCCGGCCCCGTCGGCGCCAGGTCGAGACGCACCACTGCGCCTGCCAGCTCGGGCTTCGGCGGCTCGTACTCCTGCATGACGTGCGGGTCGTGGCCCGGGATGATGTGGCGCGCACTCGGGGCAAGGCGCTCGAGCGTGCGATAGGCATCGAGCATCTCGCCGATGTGGAAGGCGGTCGCGAACGGGCGGTTCTTGAGAAAATTCTCGTAGTAGTGCGTCGCGTCCGAAGCCAGCACCACCCAGCCGCGCCGCGTGTGCACGCGCGCCACCTGCAGGCCGTCGGCATGGCCCGGTGCGGGATGCAGCGTTATCCCTGGCGCCACCTCGACCATGCCCTCGTGCATCTCGACCCGGCCCTTGAAGTTGAGCCGCACCATGCCGACCACGTCCTCGACATGATAGCTGTGGCCGGGCTTCGCGTAGCGCATGTACTTGCCGGTTGCGAAGGCCATCTCACGCGCCTGCAGATGGAAGCGGGCGTTGGGCAGCTTGTCGAAATTACCGACGTGATCGTAGTGCATGTGGCTGACGATCACGTCCTTGACCTCACGCGGGTCGACGCCGACGAGCTTCAGGCCGTCGATCGGGCAGCGCAGGAACTCGCGCTTCCTCTGCTTCGCCATCTCGGCGGTGAACCCGAGGTCGAGCACGATCGGCCCCGTCGGACCGATGATGACCCAGACGAAATAGTCCATCGCCATCGGCAGCTCGTGCGGATCGCCGCCGATGAAGTGATCGCGCCGCCACGCGTCGCGGCGGGCATAGCGGATGGCGTAGATCTCGTGCTCGGGCAAGCTCGTCATGGGGCGCGTTCCTCCGGTGCGTATCGCGCGTGAAGTCTGCGACGGGTTGCTGGCCGGCCGCAATACGACCCGAGCGCCGGGGCCCGAGCGGGGGGCGACGAGGCGCCGGCCTGTTCGAGGCCGGGCCGAGCCTGTAACGTCCGCCGATCTTTGCAACGCGCCGTTCCGAGCCCGCCTCATGTCAGACATCTCCCGCGACCCCGTCCTCCTCACGCAGGCCCTCGTCCGCTGCCCGTCGGTGACGCCGGCGGAGGGCGGCGCGCTGGAGCTGCTCGAGGCGATCCTGAAGCCCGCCGGCTTTGCCTGCCATCGCCTGCTGATGACAGAGCCGGCCACGCCCGATGTCGACAACCTCTACGCCCGCTTCGGCCACGGCCAGCCGAACCTCTGCTTCGCCGGGCATACGGACGTGGTTCCCGTCGGCGACGCGGCGGCCTGGACGCGCCCGCCCTTCGGCGCGGAGATCCACGACGGCCTGCTCTACGGCCGCGGCGCCGTCGACATGAAGGGCGCCATCGCCTGCTTCGTGGTGGCGGCGCTACGCTTCATCGACCGCCACGGTCACCGCCCGGATTTCTCGCTGAGCCTGCTCATCACCGGCGACGAGGAGGGCCCCTCCATCAACGGCACCATGAAGGTGCTCGACTGGATGCAGGACCGCGGCGAGCGCATGGACGCCTGCGTCGTCGGCGAGCCGTCGAACCCGAAGGCGCTCGGCGACGAGATCAAGATCGGCCGGCGCGGCTCGCTCAACGGCGAGCTCGTCGTCCACGGCAAGCAGGGCCACGCGGCATATCCGGAACTGGCCGAGAATCCCGTGCCGAAGCTCGCCCGCCTCATCGATCGATTGTCGTCCACGCCGCTGGATGACGGCACCCCGGACTTCCAGCCGTCGAGCCTGCAGGTCACGGTGATCTCTGCGCCCAACACGGCGACGAACGTCATTCCGCGCGAGGCCCGTGCCAAGTTCAACATCCGCTACAACGACCTCTGGCGCCGGCCGAAGGTCGAGGCCTGGGTGCGCGAGCAGTGCGCGATGGCGGCGCGGGAGGTCGGCGCGCGTTTCGAGGTGTCATTCTCCGGCACCGGTGACGTGTTCCTGACGAAGCCCGGCCCCCTGGTCGAGACCATGCGCCGCGCCGTCGGGAGCCTCACCGGCCGCGAGCCCGCGCTTACCACCGGCGGTGGCACCAGCGACGCCCGCTTCATCCAGGCCTATTGCCCCGTCATCGAGTTCGGGCTCGTCAACGAGACCATCCACGCCGTGGACGAGCGCTGCCCCGTCTCGGACCTCGTGAAGCTGACCGACATCTACGAGCGGTTCATCGAGGGGTATTTCGGGCGGGGATGAGGGGCGGTGAGCCGGAGCGGTCGTGAGCAGGTGCAGCATCCGCGATGCGCTTTCATACGCGCAGCAGAGGAAGCTGCCGTCGATTGCCTCCGCTGCTCAGCCTGCAGATTGGAGAGTGAGCGTGGTCGCGATGCCTTAGTCAGCGGACACCGAAAAGACTCAGCTCGCGCCTGGAACAATGCCGGTGAGCCCCAAGGCCCCAAGATCCAGCTCTGCTATGAAGGCATCGACGACGCGAACGGGATTGTCCTGATCGACGAAATCGTCGAGCGCGCTCGGCATCAGCGACTGCTGCCCGCGCTCCTCGCCCTCGATGAACCTGCCCATCATCAGCCTCCCGCGATGCGTCGCTCAGCGGAATCTGATTTGGCGTTTTCACACAAGCACGGGATGTGCCGCGCACACGTGCACGAGGCTACGAACGTACCCGGCGGCGGGTAATTTGCGCCAAGAGCTCGACCAACCCCTCCTCGGCAGTGCCGGGGTGATGCCTTGCGATCCAGTCCTGAAGAAAAGGCTGCTTGGCCAGCGCCTCGACCAACATCTTTCGCTTGAGGGCGACTGTGTCCATCGTCGCGTGCCTTCTTTCCAGCGCTTGACGCAGCGCGGGCTGGTCGAGAGCGACATCGAAAGCCTGCCATTGTGCGTGCAAATGCCCGGCTTCGCGCGCGGCGCGCCGGACGTGCAAGACCGTCAAGAACGGATGGCCGGCCTCTGCATCGATCCGCGCCGCCATCTCGGCCTGGTTGTCAAAGAAGACCTCCAGGGCACGGCGACGCGTGTCGGCATCCTGCTGAAGCTCATAGAGAGGCCCTTCGGACGCGCTTGCAAAGATGTTGCCGCGAAGTCTATCCGGCAGCCCCATCATGTCGAAGAACGAGCCACCCCATTTCACGTAGCCAAACGAAATCGCTGCGCCAAATGCGATGCCGAGAAGAAAGCGAAGCATTCTTACCTCGTCAGATAAGCAACACCGCTTGTCAGATCCCCGCCCGAGCCGTCGGTGCCGACATTCGACACCGTTGCCGTCCCGATCGGTCGCAAACTCACGCCATGCCCGCCAACACTCCCGCTACATCGGGTGCCTCGCGCAGTCCGCGGATGGCGGCGAGGCTCGCCTCCACCTGCGCGGGTGTCATCGGCGCGTTCTGCGCGAGTGCGCGGAACTTGGCCTCGATGTCAGCCCAGCCGAGGCCGAGGCAGGCCGCACCTTTCGGAATGTGGACGGTGCTGGCCGCAGCGCGCCCATCGGTCGTCTCGATGCGCACAGTGGCGCCCTGCCGGTAGTCCGCGACGCGCTCCGTCGGCGGCGGGCCCACACGGACCTTGTCGATCAGGGCGTGGATCACCGGGTCGGCGATCTTGGCGGGGCTGGCGTGCTCCCAGCCGAAGTGCTTGTCACGGGCGCCGGCAGCCGTGAAGTAGGCGGGGCTGTGGGCCATGTCGATAAGGTCGCGCGGATGCGCAGGCCCCGGAAGCGCCGTCAGCCCCGGCCGGGAGACGATGATGGCCGCGATCTGCCCGGGCGCGATATCGCCCTCGCGCGCCGCATTGGCAGCCGCCTCGCCGAAGGCATGGAAGGGGTGGCCGCCCGGGACCAGCTTGACGGCCATGTCGGTGGCGATGTCCCAATCCCTGCCGAGGTCGCGCGTGATGCCGGACCAGTCCGCCTCGGCACCGCCGAACAGCCGGCAGAAGCCGCGCTCGCCCTCGAAAATGGCGAGCTCGCCCGTGTAGCCGCGCTTGGCCGCCTGCGCCGCCTCGATGCCCAGCATGGTCGCGAGGCCCGCGTGGTACTCGCGCGCGACGCTGGTCGCCGCCGCCTTGGCGAGCCCGCCGATCGAGGTCGCCGTCAGGGCCAGCGCATGCGCCGCCTGCCGGGCGTCGAGGCCCTGAAGGCGGGCCGCCGCGACGGTCGCCCCGAATGTCGCCCCCATGCAGCCGTGATGGCCGCGATGGTCGAACCGCGGGATGATCGCCTCGCCGATCCGGCCGGCCGCCTCGTAGCCGGCGACGATGGCGGCCAGCACGGCCGTGCCAGGCGCGCCGACCGGCTCGGCGATGGCCAGCGACGTGGCGGTGAGCGGCGTGCCGCAATGGACGATGTTGCGCAGATCGCTGTCGTCGGAGGCGGCCGCATCGCTCATCAGCGCGTTGACGCGCGCCGCGGCCACGACCGGCAGCTTCCGGCGAGGCTCGAACCAGACCGAGGCGTCGGCCCTCCCGCCGCGCTCGACCTCGATGTCGCGGATGATCCGGGCCGAATCGATATGCCGGCCACACGCCGCGCTGGCGAGCGTGCTGGCGACGATCATCGCCGCGAGATCCATGGTGCGCTCGGGGAGATCCTGAGGTCTCACGGCCAGGAGGAATTCGGCAAGCGTCTCGGCGACTGTCATGGGCGGGGTTCCGGCGCGGATGTCTCGCCTCAGTAAGGCAGCCGGCACGAGCCGGCACAAGCGGCCGTACGCGATAGACTGCGGCTGGCCAGCTCGCGGCGGCACGATCTGCGTTGCCAGGCGAACGTAACGCCTCGCGAACGTAATGCTGTCGCCAGCACACGATATGTCCGGTTCCAGTAGCACACGAGTTGTCCGGTCATCCGTGATCGAACCGATGCGGGAAGCATCGGGGGGACGGGATGAGCCGGGCCAAGTGTGACGAGGACCGGAGGATGGAGAAGTTCG
>JANRJI010000057.1:0-5622 GCA_033764055.1 Hyphomicrobiaceae bacterium | reverse complement strand
GTCAACCGACCACCGACGACGGCGACCCGCGTCCTCCAGAACTTCAACTCGCATCGGCCCGACGTCCATAAGGATGACCTTACGGGCGTACGTTCGCCTCCAAACCGCTGCGCCACAAGGCGGCACTCACCGGAGGCTCACAGCCGAACAGGCCCACGGTCATCGCGCCCAGGGCGGGCGCCACGTCCGGCACGGCACTGTTCCACAGGAGGGCGATGCCGAGATTGACCAGCCCTGCGACGAGACCTTTGCTGGCCGCCACCACCATGGGATCGGCAAGCGACACCTTGCGCGTGAAATTGTTGTCGATCGCCCAGGCGAGGCAGGCCAGGGCAATGGCGAAGGGGCCGATCAGGCTTTCGAGGGAACCTTCACCGCTCCAGCTCAGCACACCGGCGCCGATGACGATCGCCAGCATGCCGAGCGCGATGCGCCGGTCAAATTTCTCCTTGAAAACGAACCAGGCCAGGAGCGCCGTCGACACCGCTTCTAGGTTCAAGAGCAGCGAGGCACTGGCGGCCGAAGTGGATGTGAGGCCAAACATCATGAGGACTGGAGCCACGATGCCGCCGGCCAAAATGGCACCAAGCAGCCATGGCAGGTCCGGGCGGACTGCGCTCAACTGGCGGCGTGCATCCGGAGAGCGGGCGAGACGAATGGTAAGCACCGCGCCGAGGCCGGTCCCCGATCCGAGATAGAGCAGCGCCGCGAGCATCCAGGGATCGACCGATCTAAGCAGCAGTTTCGCAAACGGCGTACTGGCGCCGAACTACGACGCCGCCAGAAGCGCATAGGCAGCGCCAGGCCATCGACGACGTCACGGTGCCGCAAAGAGTTGCGCTGGGCTGGCGGTGGCCTGCCGTCGTCTGGCCCTCATGGGCCGACGCACTGCGGGCGATCGAGCGCCTCGTGGTCCCGCAGATTCCGTTGACGCTTACCAATGCCGTCATCATCACGGCGGTGCTGGCCCGCGAGCTGTACCCCGACGTCGCGCGACGGGCGAACGAACGGAATCTGACCGTGTCGACCGGCCTTGCGAATCTCGTGCTCGCGCCGTTCGGCGCAATGCCGATGTGCCACGGCGCGGGAGGCTTGCAGGCTCACTATCGCTTCGGCGCCCGCTTCGGACTGGCAACGGTCCTTCTAGGCACCGCGCTTCTCGGTCTTGCGATCGGCCTGCCCGACGGTGCCGCGGCATTGTTCTCCATGGTTCCCCCCCGCGGCGGTAGGATCGCTGCTGCTGGTGGCCGGAGCCGATCTGGCTCTGTCGCGACGGATGTTCGATGCCCGCCCAGACTGCTGGCCGGCGATCGGCCTGACCGCGGCGTTGACGCTGTTCGTAAACCCTGCCGTGGTGCTCGCCGGCGGATGGGCGCTGGAGACGTCGCGCGGCCCTATCGGACGCGAGATCCGGCGGCTGTGGCGGCGAGTGCGGCCGTCCTAGGAATTGGAGGCTGGGTCGTCAGCAACTTCGGCACCATTGTCGAGCGATTGCATGGACCACCTTCAGCGACTCCTCGGCACCGTCGACGACGCCCTTCTCGAAGTCACCTTCGGACTGCGCCATCTGATTGGTGACATGTGCCAGGCACAGTACCGGACGCCCACGTGCCGTCGCGAAGGCGTAAAGGGCGGCGGACTCCATCTCTACGGCGAGGATGCCGGCTTGCCGCGCAGCCTCAATCGCGTCCTCCGTCTCGCGAAACGGGGCATCGGTGGTCCATGCCGGTCCGATCTGGACGTCGGCGCCTTCGGCCGCGAGCGCTTCCGCGGCAAGCCGCACAAGGCCCTCGTCTGCATGGCTCCAATCGGAGGCTGGCACGTAGTGATAGCTCGTCCCCTCGTCGCGCAGTGCCCGATCGATCACGATGAAGTACGGCGGCGGTCGCACCGGCAATATCTGTCCAGCCGAGGTGACGCTGATCAGAAGCTTGCAGCCGGACGCGAACAGCTCCTCGGCGAGGAGCACGGCAAAGCTCGCGCCGACGGCACAGCCGATGATGCCGTACTCGACGCCTTCATGCATGAAGGCATGTAGATCCGTATGGTAACAGGCCCACGCGGGATGCTTGCGGGCGCTGCCAGCCGCCAATAGGTGGCGGACGACGTCGCCATCGGGATCGAGGATGCAGACGTCGGGAACGGTACCCGGCGCGATCCCTTTCTGGCGTCGGGCTTCCCTGAGCAAGGCCTCCGGCGTGAACACCGAGGGCCGAGCGTGGCTCTTGTGACGAAGGATCGGGTGCATGGATCGGTTGCCTGGCGCTGTGGTCATCCGGCCGGGGCGAGCAGGCCCGCAACGCGTTGGACGACGGCGTCGATCTCGCATTGCGTGGTCCACCGGCCGAGGCTGAAGCGGACGGCGCCCATGCCGATCTCGGGCGGTACGCCCATTGCCTTCAGGACGGGCGACAGCTCTATCCGGCCGGCGCGACAGGCCGATCCGGTCGAAGCGGCGACGCCTTCGAGCCGTGCGAGCATCTCGGCGCCGACCTGGCCGACGAACGACACGTTGAGCGTGTTGGGAAGCCGGTGCTCCGCATGGCCGTTCAAGACGATGCGGTCGCCCAAGTGCCTCCGCAAGGCCTGCCAGAGACGGTCGCGCAGCTCCCGGATGCGGTCCATCGACGCGAGGTTGCGAGACAGGTCGCAGGCCGTCCCGAGCCCGACGGCGAGGAGCGCGCTCTCGGTGCCGGCGCGACGCCCATGTTCATGCCCGGCGCCATGGATCAGCGGCTCGACCATGAGACCGCGGCGAACGTAGAGCGCGCCGACGCCTTTCGGCGCGTACAGCTTGTGGCCGGCGATCGTCAGGAGATCGACGCCGAGCGCATCGACATCCGTCCGGATCTTGCCGACCGATTGCGCCGCGTCGGTATGGAAGGCGATCCCGTGCCCGCGTGCGATGGCGGATATCTCCTCGATCGGCTGAATCGTCCCGACCTCGTTGTTGGCGTGCATCACGCTGATCAAGATGGTCCGCGGGGTGATCGCGCGGCGGACCTCGTCGGGATCGACGCGGCCGGTGCCGTCGACTTTCAGATACGTGACCGAGGCGCCAAGGCGCTCCAGGAACCGGCTGGGCTCGACAATGGCGGGATGCTCGACCTCCGTCGTAATGACATGCTCGCCCTTATGACGGAGGGCGAAGAACGAACCTTTGAGTGCCAGATTGTTCGCCTCGCTGCCGCCGCTGGTGAACACGATCTCGTCCGGCGCGCAGCCGAGCAGCGTTGCGACACGACCGCGGGCGCTCTCCAGAGCCGCCTTCGGCTGCGTGCCCGCCCAGTGGCCGCTCGACGGGTTGCCGAAGGCCGCGTCGAGCAGCGGCCGCATGGCCCCGGCGACCGCCGGATCGATCGGAGTGCTCGCGTTGTAGTCGAGATAGATCGGTGCCATGGACGGCGACCTCATGCGCGCTCGGAGGTTCGGGCTTGATCCCGGCCGATCCGCCAATGCCAAACGGCTGCGGTGGCCAAGCAGGCGAAGCCGGCCAGCTCGGCAAGCCGGCTGTAGGATCCGTACATGGCCCAGAGGACGAGACCGAGGCCGATCGCGGCGATGATCGGCGGACCGATGGCGCGACGCCTCGGATATGACGCGGCAATCGTCACGGCGGCGATCGAGGCGAAGACGCTGATCGCACCTGCCCAAACGCGCTCGTCGAGCGCCAGCGAAACTCCGAGCGCGGAAAGCACCGCGATCAACGCCGTCGTGCCGTAGCAGGACAGGGCGGCCAACGCCGTCGCGGCGCCCGGCAGCCATATCCTTCGATCGGGAGAATCGCTCATGGCCTTGGTGCCTCCTCCGCCGGCATGCCGCATCGACGGATCGCATTCGAGATCATGCCGACGCATTCCGGCGATCGATCGGATACGACTCGGTCGCACCCAAGATGGGTTGGATCAGCATGCGGTCGAGCCGAAGCTCCTTGGGGTCGCGGAAAGAGGTGATGCCGATGGTCATTCCCTCGTGTCCGGCCGCCGGCTGCGCACGATACGTCCCCAGCAACCGGTCCCACCACGGCAAGTTGAACCCGAAATTGCTGTTGGTCTCGGCGGGAACGATGGAGTGATGGACCCTGTGCATGTCGGGCGTGACGACGATCCACCGAAGCACGCGGTCGATGCCCGATGGCAACGCGACGTTGCCATGATTGAACATCGAGGTGGCGTTCAGCAGCACCTCGAAGACGAGCACGGCGACGGCCGGTGCACCGATGGCGGCAACGACGGCGAGCTTCAAGCCAGCGGAGAGCAGGATTTCGACCGGGTGGAACCGCGCGCCGGTGGTGACGTCGATGTCGAGGTCGGCGTGGTGCATCCGGTGCAGCCGCCAAAGGGCGGGCACCGCATGGAACATCACGTGCTGGAGATAGATCGCGAGATCCAGCAGCAGGATCGCCAGCACGATCCGCGCCCAGAGCGGAAGATCGATGCCGTTCAACAGACCCCAGCCGCGCTCTTCGCCTAGCGCCGCGAGGCCGATCGCAGCCACGGGCTGGGCGAAGCGGAGGAGGGCGGTGTTGAGGGTCACGATCCCGAGATTCGAGGGCCAACGCCTCCATCGGGAGAGGGTACGTTTCCGACGCGGCGCGAGCGCCTCCCAGCCGGCGACGCCACCGAGCACGCAGAGAAAGAGCCCCAGCCGGATTGCGGCTTCATGATCGAGGATCAGGTTCGGCATGCGCTGGCGACGGCCTCTCGGATATTGACAATCCGCTCGAATGAACTCATTCAATTGTTCTGTTGAACGTAACAACAAGAGCAAGTGCCGTGTCAAGCGAAGGTCCGAAGCAGCTCCTGTACGCGCACTTTGCCGAGGTGGCCAAGGCGCTCGGCCACGGCCGTCGGCTCGAGATTCTCGAACTCCTTGCGCAGGGCGAGCGCAGCGTGGAGTCGCTGGCCGAGCGCGCCGGCCTGTCGATTGCGAACGCGTCCCAGCACCTCCGCCTCATGCGGCGGTCCGGCCTCCTCGCATCCCGGCGTGACGGCAAGCGCATCCTATACGGGCTGAGCAATCCGGCTGTGCTCGATCTCGTCGCCTCGCTACGGCAGGTCGCCGAGCGGGAGGTCGCCGCGGTGCAGGCGGTGCTGAACGGCTACTTCAACAAGCGCGACGCCATGGAGCCGGTGTCGCGCAAGGAACTAACCCGACGGCTGCGGACCGGACTGGTGACGGTGCTGGACGTCCGCCCACCCGACGAGTTCGCGGCCGGTCATCTGCCCCATGCCGTCAATATCCCGTTGCGGGAGCTCGCGCGGCGCTTGCGCGAACTCCCCAAAGGTCAGGAGGTCGTCGCCTACTGCCGCGGGCCCTATTGCGTGCTTGCCTTCGAGGCCGTGGCGTTGTTGCGCGAACGGGGGTTCAAGGTCCGTCGGCTGGAAGATGGCTATCCCGAATGGCACGCGGCTGGCCTGCCAGTCGAACAGACGGCCGGATGAGCGACCCTTCAGCGCGGCGCACACAATGCGCTTGGCCTGCGCCAGACCTGCTTCTTGCAGATGAACAGGAAGCACCCCTCGACGGACAGTTCGTCGGGGCCGGCCACGCGGATGCTCGCCTCGTAGGTCCTGCCGTCCTCCGGATTGTAGATCTTGCCGCCCTCCCACCGGCCGGGCG
>JANRJI010000056.1:0-39403 GCA_033764055.1 Hyphomicrobiaceae bacterium | reverse complement strand
TTCGATCTCCGCAAGGTCGAGACTCTCGCGGACCAGCGCCACGACGAACCGCGACAAGTGGTCCTCAGGCACATAATCCTCGACGCTCGCAGGCAGCAGCTGCGTCTGGTCGATCTTCCAGGGGCGATAGTGTTTGCTCATACCCCTGGACAGAATCCGACTCGCACCGGAAAATCCACCGACTACTCGGACAGGCTCCTAGAGCAGCGCATCTGACGTTCGATACCCGCTTGCGGCCAGCTATGCAATCGAACGTCAGATGCAGAAGCTGCACTAGAATCATATCTTATGATTCCGACATTTGCTCGTAGCTCAGCCGCAACGGGAAGCAAATGTCGGAACCGGAACACTAGTTCTCGTCGACGTCGCGTGCGCCCGTGACGCGCTTGCGCCAATCCTCCGGCGCCTCCCGGCCAGCGTCGTCGTAAGCCTTCTTGATGGCCGAGACGACGGGCGCGAAGATCGTCTTCCGGTTGGCGCGGGCCCAATCGCGCGACGCGATGACGGTGTCGGTCGAGCCCTGGAACTGCGGGATGACCCAGCGGGCGAGCAGCTCGAAGCTGTTGAACGTGTCGGCCCGGTTCGCCCATTCGTGCGCACGGAACATGAAGCCGCCGATCTCGCCGCCGGCCGTGTCGATCATGCGGCGCAGGCCCCTGGCGATGGTGTCAGGGCTGCCGACGAGCGTCGTCCCCATCTTGACGCCCTCGCGAAGGGGGTCGTCGGAGCGGCCCGGCGGCCGACCGAGCGTGTCCTCGAAGTAGGTGACCGTCTCCTCGCGCTCACCATGGCGCACCTGGCGCAGCGCCAGCTCGTCGTCCTCGGCGCAGTGCATGTTGACGACGAGGCGCCAGCCCTTCTTGCTCATCCCGCGACCATGCCTCGCGGCCTCGTCCTCGGCGATCTTCCACTGGTTCTTGAGCGCCTCGGGGCCACCCGGCAGGCCGGCGCCGAGCGAGAGCACCTCGAGCCCGTACTTGCCGGCTGCCAGCATGGCGGCAGGTGTCTGCGTCGAGGCGACGGCGATCTTGAAGTGCGGGTCGGTATAGGGTGCGAGATGCAGGCGTGCCTCGCGCATCTCGAACCAGTCGGTCTTCATCGTCACTGGCTCCTCGCACTTCAGGAGACGCGTGATGGCATCGAGGCTCTCGTCCATGCGGCGGCGCTGCGTATCGGGTGCGATCGCCAGCATGTAGGCGTCCGAGACCAGGGCGCCGGGGCCGCAGCCCAGCATGGCCCGGCCGCGAGTCATGTGGTCGAGCTGCACGAACCGCTGCGCAACCATGTAGGGGTGGTGGTAAGGAAGGCTCGTCACGCCCGAGCCGAGCCGGATGTGCTTGGTCCGCTCCGCGGCGGCAGCGATCACGAGCTCCGGGCTGGCGATCAGCTCCCAGCCGGCCGAGTGATGCTCGCCGATCCAGGCCTCGTCGTAGCCCAGCCCGTCGAGCCACTCGATAAGCTCGATATCCCGCCGGATGGCCAGTGTCGGGTTGTCGCCGGCGCGGTGGAACGGGGCCAGGAAGATGCCGAAAATGAGACCCTTGTGCGCCATCAGGTGCTTCCCTCTCGTGATAAGCTGCAGTGGCGCCGCGCTCGGCCGCCCTGCGATCCGACGCGGACGTTAGCTCGCTGTCCGGACATTGGCCAGCGCGGCTTCATGCCATGCATGTCGTAATTCATGCCATGCATGTCGTAAGCTGTCGCACGAGCGGAAGGGACCGCCATGCTCATCCTGTCGATCCTGCGTCACGCCAAATCGAGCTGGGACGACGAGGGGCTCGCCGACTTCGAGCGACCGCTGGCGACCCGCGGCCGCGAGGCGGCGCCGCGCATGGGGCGGCACCTGCGGGATATCGGGCTGCAGCCGGACCTGGTGCTCTGCTCGAGCGCGGTGCGTGCGCGAGAGACGGCGAGGTTGGTTGGATTGTCCTCGCCCATCGCCTACGAGCGGGAGCTCTACGCGGCGTCCGCCAGCGAGCTGCTCGAGCGCTTGCACCGCATACCCCGGGGCACGAGGAGCGTGCTGTTGATCGGCCACAACCCGGGGCTGCACGAGCTTGCGCTGCAGCTCATCGGCGGGATGCCGCCGCCCGAGCACGCACGTCTCGCCGACAAGCTGCCGACGACGGCCCTGCTCGTCCTCGCCCTCGACGGGACCGACTGGGGCCGCATCCGCCCAGCCGGGGCGCGCGTCGTCCATTACGTCACTCCCCGCGACCTCACTGATTGACCGGCTCGGGGCGAGCGAGGCGCAACACTCTCTTAGGCATACTGCAGCGAAAGCCTGCCGAGGTGATCTGTTATTCAGGTCAGTTTGCTGAGATCCGGCCTCCTGTGAGCGGATGGAGGCGACAAGGCCATGTGCGTGGCGTGCGGGTATTTCGAGCATGACGCAGGCGACGGCGTCGGCAGCTCCGTGGATGGCACGGCTCCGTCGTTCTCCCTCGCGGAGATCATCACGCAGCTGCAGACCCAGTGGAGCGGCAGCGAGGAAGGCTACATCCACCGCTGGCAGGGCGCGACGGTAAGCTACTCCCTGCCCAACACGGCGCCCACCAACCTCGGCGGCACGCCTTCGGAAGCCTCCGGGCTCGTGGTGATGGACGACACCATGAAAGCCCAGGCCCGCCTCGCCTTCGAGCTGTGGGACGACCTGATCGCGACGTCGCTCGACGAGAGCGTCGGCAACACGTCTGCCGACATTACGATGAACTACTCGTCGGCGACCTCGGGCGGAGGCACATATGCCAAGTCGTCGTACTACCTGACGACGCCGGACCGCCTCCTCGCCGGATCACAGATCTGGATGAGCTCGACGTGGGGCACCCACGACGAGGCGAGCGACCTCGGCTTCGGCGGCTATGGCCTGCAGACGTACCTGCACGAGATCGGCCACAGCCTCGGCCTGTCGCATCCCGGCTCGTACAACGCCGGCGGCGGCGCCATCTCCTATGCCGCCAGCGCCGAGTTCGCTCAGGACAACCGCCAATACACGGTCATGTCCTACTTCGGGGGATACGACACCTCGACCGGCACCTGGATGCAGGATGAGTCATGGTCGAATTCGCTCTACTCGTCGACGCCCATGCTCTACGACGTCGCCGCCATCCAGGCCCTCTACGGCGCCGACATGACGACCCGCGCCGGCAATACCGTCTACGGGTTCAACAGCACGGCCGGCCGCGCCGTATTCGACTTCACACAGAACAGCGCGCCGATCTTCACCATCTGGGACGGCGGCGGCACCGATACGCTCGACACCTCGGGCTTCAGCTGCACCCAGACCCTCGACCTGGGTGACGGCACCTACTCCCATATCGGCGGATTCAACGGCAATATCGCCATCGCGTTCGGCGCCACGATCGAGAACGCCGTCGGCGGGTCCGGCGCCGACACCGTCCACGGCAATGCGGCCAACAACCATCTGAGCGGGGGCGCCGGAACCGACTCGTTCTTCGGCAACGACGGCAGCGACACGATCGACGGTGGCCAGGGTGCCGACACCATGCGCGGCGGGATCGGAAACGACACCTATTTCATCGACGATGCCGCCGACATCGTCCTCGAAGGTGCCGGACAAGGTACCGACCTCGTCCGCTCGACCATCTCGAAAGCCCTCTTCGGCAACACCGAGAACCTCATTCTCGATGGTGTTGCCGACATCAACGGCTCCGGCAACACCGCCGCCAACTCCCTCATCGGCAACAGCGGCAACAACGTCCTCGACGGCCGCGCCGGCGCCGACCGCATGTTCGGTCACGGCGGCAACGACACCTACATGGTCGACAACGCCGGCGACGTGGTCGGCGAGACTGCTGGCAATGGCACGGACACGGTCAAGTCCACCCTCGATTGCACGCTCGCGGCCAATGTCGAGAAGCTTCTTCTGCTCGGGTCGGCTGACATCGACGGGACCGGCAACGAGCTCGATAACGTGCTCGTCGGCAACAACGGCGACAACCGGATCGAAGGCGGCGACGGTGTCGACAATCTGACTGGCGGCCTCGGTGCCGATACGCTTGTCGGCGGAACGGGGAACAACCGGTTCATCTTCAACGCCCTTGCGGAGTCGGCCGCGGGCGCCTGCGACCGTATCGAGGACTTCCTGTCGGGTGACACGATCTGGCTCAGCGCGATCGACGCCAACAGCCTCGTGGCTGGCAACAGCGCCTTCGCGCTCGACCTAAATGGCTCGTTCTCCGCGGGTGAGATCCGCCAGACCTTCGTCGTCGGCGGTGTGCTTCTGGAAATGAATACGGATGCCGACAGCGAGGCGGAGATGGCCATCCTGCTGGCCGGGCGCACGACCCTGGTCGACGCCACGGACCTCATTCTCTGACGCGGGCCGCGCAAAGCAAAAGGGCCACCCGGATGGGCGGCCCTTTCGTGATTTCCAGTTGCAGGCTCTATGCTGCCTGTGTCGCTGGAGGTGCTGTTATCGGCACCCTCCTTTCCTCGTCCAGCGCATGGCCGGACTTGAGTGAGACACCGATGTAGCGAACCCTCCCGGCTATCTTTGCCTTCTGAACCCCGAGCTCACCGAACTCCCGTCCGAAGGTTGGCAGCGCCAGTGGCTCCTTGTCTTGTTCCTCGCACCATGCGCAGTAATCCTCGTAAAGTGCCGTGGCGGTAAGACTGGAACCATCGGTGGTATCGATCCTTTCTTTCTTGAACCGCTCGACGTCGGTTTCAGGCGCGACGAGCTTCTGAACTGGCACGTTCCTGTTGTCGTTGGCGATAGCGACGGCAGCGGCCGGGGTGGCGGCGATGCGCATCGCGACGGGGGCGACCGAAACGGTCGGCGAGACGGCTGGCGCCATCTGCGGCACCGACGGCGCCTTGCGGTCGTGGAGACGCCAGCTGGAGAAGGCCACGAACATGCCAAATCCGGAGCCGACCTCGAGCAGCAGCGCCACGAAAATCGCGAGCGTGGTCTGCACGTCCTCGACCTTCACGTTGACGCCCACGAACGCCGCCAGCTTGGACAGCACGGCAGCCTGCGGGTCCGCCTCGGACATGGCCGGGGCGCCGTGACCGCCATTGGCATTGGCGTTGGCCAGCTTCGCCTTGACGTCGGCGATCCGCTTGCCCAGCACGTCTGCCTGCTGCGCGGAGGCGAGCTCCGAGGTCAGACCATGCAGCTGCTGGCAGAACTCGCGGCTCTGCTTGCCTTTGGTGTCGGTGCAGCCGTTGCTCCAGACCCAGGCCCGGTTGGTTTTCAGGCCGTCGATCTCGCTCTGGACGGTCTGGGCCGGACGGTGCTGCGGGATCCACCCCATCTGCTCTTCTGCACGCTTCAAGTCGGCGCGCAGGTCCTGATAGGACTGAGCCTGGGCGGCCCGCTGGCCCGTCGTATCGAGACGATTGAGCGCGGCGTGGCCGAGCGCAGACGTCAGCGAATAGGCGGTGACCACCAGCCAGACCACCGCCGAGGCCGCAGCTTGCGACCACATGCGGTTACGAATAGCGGCGAAGAAGAAGAACGGCACAAGCGCTTTGAAGCAATCCGCGGCGGCACTCGCAGCCCCGTAGATCACGCCATCCATCTCGGTCTTGCCGAGCGTATAGCCAAAGCGCCAGTTCATCGCTGCCGATACGGCGAGAAGCACCGCAGCAGCGAGAACGCCTAGCACACCTAGTACGTGTCGCATTTTCTAGAGGCCCCCTAAACCCCTCGCCGGCCCCGCCTCTCGACGACACCGGCAGCTTCGGGAAACGCAAGCACGACACCGAGAGCGAGACATGGCCCTTGCATCCGCCGCCCTCGGTTGTCCGGGGACGAGCGACATCGATCGTTGAGCTCCGACGACCTCCTGAGCGGGAGTGCCGGACGACCGCAGGTCGAGTTGTGCGGATTGCGAGAAAGCGCTCGATCGGCATATGGACTGGCGCTGGCTTCTGCCGCCGCTCGGCAGGAACTTATGCACAGTCAAAATGCGATCGGCATACACTGGCTGAACGCGAACGAGGCCTCTCGGCTGTGCCAAGGATTAGGTGATTCGCGCGGAATCGTAAACGAGTCAGTCTTCTATCGGCGCAGCGCGCTTCGCGTGGGGCTCGGTGTGAAAGTCAAAGTGTGGCGGTTGTGAGACGCGGTTTTCAACAGAAACTGCTTTCTGCTCCGAATCATGCTGCGGGCGTCGCGCGGTGGATGCCAGATGGTGGGGGTGGGCTCGTGGCTGATGTCCTAGATATAGAGTTGTGTGCCGATCGGGCGGTGATGGGGGCTGCCTAAGATGGTGACAAGGCGCGTTTCATGCTTCGAAGCCGGACAGCGGGGCGTGAATGCGTTTCGGAGATGGTCCCCTGGGGCGCGGAGAGCCGGGCTGGACCCGGGCTGGTGCGGGTGGTCTGGCGGCCTTTTTGGTTGCTCGGCGACGTGGCCGGAGTAAGATGGGGTGCAATTGCTCATGTTGCATTTGGCACGAGCGTAGCGGTACCGGCGCCACGCGCCACAGTTCCAGTTCATGGAGTAGACGATGGCTTGGCTGCGCAACCGCCTGCTGCTCGTCGTTGCCGGGAGTGTCGCGGGATTGTGGCTGGTCAGTCCCGACGCGCCGTCATTGCGACGGATCATATTGGCAGCCGCCCCGGATCAGGCCCCGGCTTGGCATGCTGCCTTGACGGGTCGCGGCGAAGCCGGGTCGTCGCCATCTGCCCCGGAGGTTCGCGTGGCGCAGGCGACTTCGTCGGGAGGGCGCATCGGGGCGCCTTCGCCAGCGGTCGTGCGGACGGATGCCGACAGCGAGGCGTCGGGGACGCCGTCCCGGCCCGATGACGCCACCCGCAAGCTCGCGCGATCCATCCAGGTCGAGCTGAAGCGCGTCGGTTGCTATGATGGTGAGGTTGATGGCGCTTGGACCGCCACCACGCGTCGCGCCATGCAGGAGTTCAATCGACGGGTGAGAGCGTCGCTCGCCACCGAGCGGCCCGACTACATCCTGCTGACGCTCCTGCAGGGGCACACGCCACGAGCATGTGGGGACGTCTGCCCACTCGGGCATGCTATGGGCGCCGACGGAGCCTGCCGGCCGCGCGCGCTTCAGGCCGAGGAGCGCAAAGGCTCCCCTGACAGCGATCCCGCGCCGTGGGCGAAGGCCATTGCCGAGGCCGTGGCCTCCTCGCGTCAGGCTGGAGGTGCTGCCGATGGTGAGCGGCCGGGGCTTGCCGCGCGGGACGAGCGTCGGCAGTCCGAGCGGGCGGTCGCAGGCAGCATTGGCGAGCCACGCCGGCTCGCCGAAGAGTCGATGCCGCGAGGAGCCGCCGATGCACTTGTCCAACGCAGGGCTGCCGCCGAGAAGGCCGTAGCCGAGGCCGAGCGGGCACGTGCTGCAGCTGCGGCGGAGCGGGCACGCATCGCTGCGCTGGAGGAGCGCAAGCGCCAGCAGACGGCCATGGCGCAGGCGCATGCCGAGGCCGAACGCGCGCGGCGCCTGACGGAGGCGGAGACTGCCCGGATCGAGGCAGAGGCGCGCCGACGTGCGGAGCTCATCGCCCTGGCGGCGCGCGCCGTTCAGCCCAAATCTGTGCCGCTCCGACCAGCGCTGCCTGCAGGAGCGTCTGCGCTGGGTGGACCAGTAGAGGTGCGATCGACATCGATGTCGGGGACGAGACCGACGGCTGGGCCGGTGGACCAGCCGCGGCCGGTTGAAGGCGCCTCGATCGCGGCGCTTGCCGCCGATGCAGCCGCTCCCGAGCCGAGGACGGAGGAGGAAGCGCCCCGGGGCGCGGCCGCGGCTTCGCCGCCGACGAAGCCCCGCTTCGTAGCCCCATTCGTTCCGCCGCCAGCCAGCCGGGTGGGGCGCCTGCCTCCCCGGCCGCGTCTCGCCCCGCCCGCGAGGGTCGTGCAGCGGCCGGCGGCGGTTTACCGGTATACGGCCGCTCCGAGCGTGCAGAGCATCTTCCTGCGCACCCAAAGGGGATCGCCCTGAACGGCTGAGGCGGCGGCCGGCCGGCGGGGTCTCAGATCAGTGCCGTGATCTCCCGGTTTGCGACGTCCACCCGATTGGCGAGCGCCCGGACGACGAACTCCAGGAATCGGGCACACAACTCGGGCTCCTCCGCCTGGAGCCGCCGGTATTCCGAGCGGGTCATGAGGTAGACGACGGTTGGCTCCTCGGCCACCACCGAGGCGGCGCGCGGCAACTCGCGGAAGAAGCCCATCTCGCCGACGACAGTGCGGCCGGTCATGCGGCGGACCCGGATCGGCCGCTCGCCGTGCCCTGGCACCATGACGGCAACCGAGCCTGTCGCCACCAGCTCGATCGTGTCCGATGGCGCGCCGAGCGCGCAGACGACCTCGCCGACGGCAAGGTCACGCCGCTCGAGGTAGCCGTCGATCAGCCGCCGTGCCTGGTCACCCCCGAGCTCGATCGACAGCCAGCCCTCGAGCTCGGCCGGTCCGTCGGCCGTCGGCACCGCTCCGTCCCCGGCGAGCAGCCCGTCCTCGCACCACTCCAGCGCCTCGTTGCGGGTGGCAAAGACCGGCATACCCTTGCCAGGGTCGGCGATCCTGGCCTCTGCCAGCTCGGCGGCGAGGGTCGGCGAAAGGCCAGCGAAGACGAGGACGACATCGGCCGCCGCAGCCCAGTTCACCAGCTTCTCCAGTGACAACAGGGCCGAGGCGTCGATGCCGCTCACACGGCCGCAATCGAGCACGACCCAGCGCGGACGCCCCGGCGATCCACGACCGGTAACCCTGCGGATCTCCTCGTAGAGGCCGTTCGATGAGCCGAAAAAGATGAACCCGGCGAGCCACAGCACGTGAATCCGGTCGCCCTCCTCGGCGAGCCGGCGCAGGGCCTCGGGCGCCCGCTCGACAGGGGCTGCGAACGATGCCCTCGTCACATGCCGTCGCACGACGCCGATCCTGCTATAGCTCGCCGCGAAGAGGAGGCACGCGCCGATGAGACCGAGCACAATGCCGGTGAGATAGCCTAGCCAGACGATCGCGGCCATGATGGCGAGGCTGAGCGCGAGCTCGATCCAGGAGCGCCGGCCCGGTGCCTTCAATGCCTCGGCGAGGACGCCGAGACCGAGAAAGAAGAGAAGTCCGCCGAGCACCGGCCGCGGCACCATGGCAGCGATGTCGATCCCCGACACAAGCACCAGCCCCATTGCAGCCCCACCCGCGAGCCCGGCGATGCGGGCCCGTCCGCCGAGGGCGTCGATCAGCCGGCTCGGGTTGAGCGCGTGGCCCACCGGGAGACCGCCGATGGCGAAAGCCGCAAGGTTTGCCGCGCCGATGGAGCGAAACTCGGCGTCCATGTCGGCGGCAGCGCGACGCTGCACCTCGAGGCTCGTGATGTCGAGCAGCAACGCCACCATCGAGACCGCCGCGATCGAGACGATCTCGACCCCGGCGCCGCCGATGATGCTCCAATCCAGCCCGCCGAGCGAGGCGAGCGGTGACCATGCCCCGACCGTGGCTCCGCCGCCCGAGGCGAGATACCAGCCGTCATGCGAGCCAGTCAGCCAGAGCACGACGCCCAGAGCGATGGTGGCTCCGACGATCGCGACCGGCAGCAGAGCCGTCCCGCCGCGTGCCCGCCTGAGGCCGATCAGCAGTGCGGCGAAGGCGACCGCGGCGGCGAGGCGCACCAGCTCCGGCGCGGCGACCGCGGGCATGCCGCTCGCGAGCCGCATCGGGCTGCCGATCGCGACCTGGGCGCCCCCGACGATGAGCAGCCATCCCGACGCTGCCAGGAAGCCGGCGATAACTGGAAACGGCACGAACCTGACGATCTGGCCGAGCCTGAAATAGCCGAGCGCCCAGATGCCGATGCCTGTCAACAGGCCGGCGATGGCCAGCGCGATCAGGACGTGGCGGGCGGCCTCCGCGGCGTCGAGTCCTGCCGTCGCGGCTGCAGCCGAGACGGTGGTCGCGAGGACGCTCATGACGGCGATCGCCGGGTTGCGGGGTCCCGCCAGCATCGGCGGCAGAGTCGTCACCGTGCCAGCGAGCAGGCTTACGGCCACGGTCGCCACCAAGAAGCCCCAGAATGCGGACGGAAAGCCGCTCTTCAGCTCGCCGGCGAAGATGAGCGCACTGAACGACAGGCAGTGAGCCAGGGTCACCAGCGACGCCACGATGCCGGTCATCGCCTCCCGCCACCCGTCGGCCATCGTATGTCCGGCGCCGGCCCACCCGAGGCGCTGGCCGAGGCTTTGCATGAATTGCACGTCCGCTGCTCCGGATCGTCACCAGTCGAGCTAGACGATTGAGCCGACCTTGCATGCCGCACAAGCCGAAAAGACCGGTCCTCATTAAGCGGCCGACCACGAAGTCAGTTGCCGGACGTCCAGGAGCTGGACGAAAGTCGACCCCTCGGCGGCTCCCGGGTCGCCGTCGTCGTGTGTACATGCCGGAGCTCTTGCCATGGCGCGGCTCGAATGCCTGCTTCTCGCGATCCTCCTGACGATCCTTGCGCCACACCAGCCGGGGTTTGCTCAGTCATCGGCCTACAAGAGCCTCCAGCTGCGCTGGAGTGAGCACTTCGAGGCCGGGCGGATGCAGGAGGCCGCGGCGCTGGCCAAGGACCTCGAGGCTGCCTCGATTGCAGCGTTCGGCGCCGGCAGCCAAGAGCACGCCGATACGCTCCACAACCTCGCCACGGTCGCAAAGCGGCTCAGCCGGTTCGCCGAGGCGGAGGGCCACTACCGCCGGACGCTCGAAATCCGCGAGCGGCTGCTCGGCGCCGAGCACCCCCACATCGCCGACGTCGTCAGCGACCTCGCGACGCTCTACGATCAGACCGATCGCCAGTCGGACGCGGAGGCCGCCTACAAGCGGGCGCTGGCCATCGACCGCAAGCACCGCCGTCCCGACGATCCGCTGATCATCGGCACGCTCAACAACGTTGCCATCCTGCTGACCAATCAGGCTCGCTTTGGCGAAGCCGAGGATCTGTTGCGCCAGAGCCTCGCACTGATCGCGGGGAAATCCGACCAGAGATCCAGGTCGCTGACCACCAACCTTCTCAATACCCTCGGATCGGTCTACCTGCATCAGCTCCGGTATGCGGAGGCAGAGCCACTGCTCGCGCGGAGCCTCGCCCTCAAGGAGCAGGCTTACGGCAAGACGCATCCGGAGGTCGCGCTCGGCTTTTCCAATCTGTCGCACGCCGTCGCCAAGCTCGGCCGCCGGGGGGAGGCGATTGCGCTCCTCAAGCGTGCCGTCGCCATCGAGGAAGGGGCCTACGGGAGGGAAAGCCGCAACGTGGCGTCGTCGCTCATGAACATCGGCACGATCGAGGTCGAGCTCGGCCAGCTCGCCGAGGCGGAGCCCCGCTTCCGGCAGGCACTGCGGATCTTCGAGACCGTGCTCGGCCCACGGCATAGCGATGTCTCGTTGCCGTTGCAGAACCTCGGCGACGTCGTCCTGAAGCTCGGCCGGTCCGCGGAAGCCGAGCCGATCCTCGCCCGGGCGCTCGAGCTCAGGCGAGCCGCGCTCGGTGATGCCAATCCGGGCGTTGCCCAGACGCTGTCCACCCTCTCGGACGCTGCGGCGGCGCGCGGCGACCTCGCACGCGCCGTGCGGCTCGATCGCGAGGCGACGGCGGGCGTCGTGGCCAGGGCGGCAGCGACGTCGGGTGCACGCAGACGCGGTGTCGCTGCCTCGCCCCTGGTGCAACAGAGCTACGTGTTCGATCGAGCCCTCAAGAACTTCGCGGCAGCAGCGGCCTCCTCGCAGGGCGAGGCGAGGGCCGAGCTCGGACGGGAGGCTTTCATCGCGGCCCAGTGGCCAACCCAGTCGCTGGCCGGGTCCGCCATCCAGCAGATGGCGGCGCGATTCGCGGAGGGCGATGGGACGCTCGCGCGCCTCGTGCGCGCCTCGCAGGACCTCGATACTCGCTGGCTCGCCGCCGAGACCCGCTTCCGAACAGCCGTCGCCTCGCCGGGATCGCGCGATACGCCGGGGGGCATACGCGAGGAGATGGCGGCGATCGAACGGGAGCAGGCCGCCGTCGGCACGCGCATCGAGCGCGAGTTCCCGACATACGCCGCGCTGACGCGCCCCTCGCCGGTCGCCGTCGCCGACCTGCAGCGGCTGCTCGCTCCCAGCGAGGCGCTGCTCTTCCTCCACGTCGGCCGCGAGCAGACGACAGTCTTCGCGGTGTCGCCGACCGAGTTCGCCTGGCACGGCGTGCCGATCCGGCGGCAGCAGCTCGCAGAGCTGGTCGTCCGCTTCCGAGCTGGCCTCGAGACCGATCCTGGGGCACTCGCATCTGGCGGCAGTGCCCATGCCGTGTTCGACCCTGGCGTTGCGCACGACCTCTTCAAGCTGCTCCTTGGGCCGGTCGATCGCATTGCCGGCGGGGCTGCCAACCTGCTCGTCGTCCCGACCGGCTCTCTTACCAGCGTGCCGTTTCATCTTCTGGTGACGGAGCCGCCGCCTCCGGTCGCGCCGGGCACGCGGGCCACCTATCGCTACTCCGACGTCTCCTGGTTGCTCAAGCGCCAGGCGACCACCGTGTTGCCGACCGTCGCGAGCCTCGCCGCGCTGCGGAGCCTCGGGGGCGCCACAGCCGCACCGGAGCCACTGATCGGATTTGCCGATCCGCAGTTCCAGCCGAAAGCACCAGAGACCAAGGCGGGAGCCCGTCGCAAGGCGGGACCCGGCGGGAGCAAGAGCGCGCCGCAAGTGGCAGCGTCGCCGCCATCGGCTCCAGGGCGTGGTGTCCGCGCCTACGGCAGCTACTTCCGTGGCGCCAACACCGATACGGCGCTGCTGAGCCAGAGCCTCGTCCCGCTACCGGAAACCGCCGACGAGGTGCGTGAGGTGGCCCGGCGGCTCGGCGCCCCGGCCACGAGCCTGAGGCTCGGCGCAACAGCGAGCGAGACCACTGTCAAAGGCCTCGATCTGTCGCGCTATCGCGTCGTCTATTTTGCCACCCATGGCCTCGTCGCCGGCGAGCTCGGCGGCTTCGGCGAGCCGGCGCTCGCCTTAACCATTCCCCCCTCGCCGACGCCGGCCGACGACGGCTTGCTGACGGCGACCGAGATCGCCGCCTTGAAGCTCGCGGCAGACTGGGTGGTTCTGTCGGCCTGCAATACCGCCGCCGGCAGCGAGGCGGGTGCGGAGGCGCTCTCCGGCCTCGCGAGGTCCTTCTTCTATGCCGGTGCCCGGGCCCTTCTGGTGACCCACTGGGCGGTCGACTCGGAGGCCGCCGTCCGGCTGACCACCGGGACTTTCGCGGCCCTCGCCTCGGAGCCGGGCATCGGCCGGGCCGAGGCCTTGCGCCGGGCCATGCTGACCCTGCTGAGCGACACGTCTGCACCCGTCAACGCCTACCCCGGCACGTGGGCGCCCTTCGTCGTCGTCGGCGAAGGCGGGAGTCCCCGGTAATACCTCGGTGCTACCGGTTCTGGCTTCCCCACAGCCTGCCGGACGCGATCGCGGCGCCCTTGACCAGGCTCTGCAGCTTGGCGAATGCCACCTTGGGGTCGACCATGCGGTCACCGGCGAAAGCGGCAAAGCCCGAATCCGTCGATGCGATGAGGCGCTCGCGGCCGACGACGGAGGCGAACCGCTCCAGCCGGTCGGCGACCACTTCCGGGTGCTCGACATAGTTGTTGGTGACGTCGATCACGCCCGGCGCGAGCAACTTGTCGTCCGGCAGCCGGATCCGCTCGAAGACGCGCCAATCGTGCTGGTGCGTGGGCGTCGCCGCCTCGATCAGGATCTGCCTCGGCCGACCCTTGAGGATGATCGGCAGGATCTTGTCGAGGGCAATGTCGTGGGTATGCGGCCCTTCGTAGTTACCCCACGAGACGTACATGCGCAGCCGCTCAGGCGGCAGGCCAGCCAGGGCATGGTTCAGTGCCTCGACTTGCTCGTGAGCGTGATTGAGGAACGCCGCGTCGCTCGCATGCTTGAAGATCGTGTGCCGCCCCATGGCGAGGTCCGGGCAATCGATCTGCAGGTCGAAGCCAGCCGCGACGATGGCCTGGTACTCGACGCGCATCGCATTGGCGAGGGCCTCCAGGTAGGCCATGTGCGTCGGGTAGTGGCGATTCGGGTGGAAGATGGCGATCAGCCCTGGCGATGCGGCCGTCAGGAATGCTCCACCCGGCTTGTGCTTCTCGACCGCCGCCTTCATGCGCCGGATGTCGGCATCGAGCGGCGCTCGCGTCCGGATGGCGACTGGCCCCGTGCACATCGGCCGGTGGAACTTCTGCGCGCGTCGCCGTCGCGCCTCTGCCGCCGCACCCGGGAACTCGTCGAGATCGGCAGGCGTCACGAGCGGGCTGTCGCCTGAAAAGCCGGTCAACCGGTGTTGGATGTAGCTGGCATAAGTGAGCTTGGAGAACTCGCCATCCGAGACGATGTCGAGGCCGAGGCTTTTCTGACGTGCTACCTCGACATCGATCGCCTCGCTGATGACGGCATCGAACAGCTCGTCGGAGACGGGGGAGCCCGTGTCCTCGGCCTCGACCACGTCGCTCACCATCTCGGATCGGGGCAGGCTGCCGACGTGAGTGGTTAGAATGCGATCGGTAGCCATGCGAGCCCTTTCTCAGTCGCCGAGGTTCACCACCTGGACCCGCCGGTTCTCGCCCGAGGTCGGATCGGCGGCGTTCTTGAGCTGCTCCTTGCCGAAGCCGATCGACAGGAGGCGCTTCTCGTCGATACGGAAATTGCTGACGAGGTATCGGCGGATGGCCTCGGCTCGGCGCTCGGAGAGCTTCAGATTGTATTGATCGCCGCCCCTGGCGTCGGTGTGGCCGCCGACCATGAAGCGACGGCCGGCCAGCACGTCGGACGACAGCGCCTTGCCCAGCTCCACCAGTGTCGGCACCGCCTTCGGGCTGATCTCGGCCGAATTGTAGTCGAAATAGATCACCAGATCGACGGTCGGCTTGGCGCGGGCGATCTTGGCCGCCTCGACGCGCTCGCCGGTCGACAAGCCCCGTGGGGCCACCGCGAACAACTTGTCGACCGCGGGCCGATCGGCGGCTGCAGGGGCGACGGCGCTACCCGGCGGCGGTGCGGCCACCGAGCCCGGCCCCGCCGACAGGCCGCGCGTGCGCCGCTGCGGAGCCGCGGCGGCGGGGGATGAGGCATTCTGGTCTTTCAATCGCTCGATGATCTCTGCGGCCGTTGGCTGGCGCTGGGCGTAGGCGGTGCCGGAAGCCCCTGCTGCAACGAGCAGGATCGCGGTGGCAAGGGAGGCGGAGATGATGCGGCGCATGTGGCGTCCAATCGTCGGTATCAATTCCTGGCAGATTCGTGAGCACTTTATCAGCCAGCACTGACCATCGTCCAATCACACTCGCTCAAGGCATTGCGAGCGGGCGTGACCTGCCCTCGGCCAGCAGCTCAGATGACTTTGTCCCTCGCCAGAGCGGCCAGCGCCTCGGCCGACTTGCCGAGCAGGCCCCGGTAGATCTCGTCGTTGTGGGCGCCGATGGGCGGGCCGGCATGGGCGATGCGGCCCGGCGTGCCCTCGAGGCGAGGGATCACGCCCGGCATGACGACGGGCCCGAGCTCCGGGTCGTCGATGGTCGCGATGTTGTCACGGGCCTTGTAGTGGGGGTCCGCGGCGATGTCGGCCGCGGTATAGATGCCGCCGAAGGGCACGTTGGCGCCGACGAGGCGGCGCTCGATGTCGGCGAACTCGTGCCGGCCGATCCATTCGGCGAGCAGCCCCTCGAGCTCGTCGGCCCGGGCGATACGCTCGCGACTCGTCTTGTAGCGCGGGTCCTCCGCCAGCTCCGGGCGGTCTATCGCCGCCGCGAGCCTTGCCCACACCCCGTCGCCGCCAGCCGCGATCTGGACGTAGCGGCGGTCCCTGGTCTCGAAGGTGCCGGCTGGCGAGAAGGTCGGATTGCGATTGCCGATGCGCTCGCGGATCGCGCCGTTCTCGGCGAACTGGGTGATCATGTCGGCCGTGATGCGGAAGGGCGCCTCGTAGAGAGCGAGATCTATGAGCTGGCCCTGGCCCGTTCCATGACCCGCTGCGTCGCGGGCGTAGAGCGCGAGCATGGTGGCCAGCGCCGCGAAAGTGCCCGTGTTGTAGTCTGCGGTCGGGAAGGCCGGCCGAACAGGGAAGCGGTCGGGAAAGCCGGTCGGATACATGTAGCCGGAGAAGCCCAACGCGATCCGGTCGTAGCCGGAGCGCTTGGCGTAGGGGCCCTTCTGGCCGTAGCCCGAGACCCGGGTCATGATCAGGCGCGGGTTGATCGCATGTACGGCGTCCCAGCCGAGGCCCCACTTCTCGAGCGTACCCGGCGTGAAATTCTCGACCAGCACGTCGACCTTTGCAATCAGCTCCTTCAGCATCGCCTGGCCGGCCGGCTGCCGCAGATCCAGCGTCACCGACTTCTTGTTGCGACCCTCGACCAGCCAGTTGCCCGAGCGGGCCGCCTTGCCACTCTGCTCCGGAGTGCCGCGCAGCGCGTCTCCCCGGCCCGGCTGCTCGACCTTGATGACCTCGGCGCCGAAATCGCCGAGCATGGTGGCGGCAAACGGCCCTGCGATGAGCGTGCCGATGTCGAGAACACGAATACCGGCGAGCGGAAGCGGTGCGGTCATTGGGTGGTCCTGTCGGTCGGTGACGTTTCCTGCTCCAGGGTTGCAGGACATGTGTCTCGATACAAGCGCGCTCGAGATCTCCACCCCGGGGGCGAAGCCTCCCGTCGGGGCGCCACATCGCATGTTGCCAAGGCACCGCCGGTGGGCCCACAGTCACCACCCAGGACGAAGGACCACGAGTAAGCCAAAGGAAGCGCCCATGCTGATCAAGGCCGGCAGCCGCCGCATCTATTACGATCTCGTCGGGCCGGACACGGGCCCCGTCGTGTGCTTCACGCACTCGCTCTCGTCGGACGGTGGCATGTGGGCCGAGCAGATGAGCCCGTTGCTGACCGCGGGCTGGCGCGTGCTGCGGCTCGACATGCGCGGTCACGGCGGCAGCGATCCGGTGGCGGGCGACTACACCATGGCCGCGCTCGCCGACGACGTGGCGCTCGCGCTCGACTTCCTCGGCATCGAGAAAGCGCATCTCGTCGGCCTTTCGATCGGCGGTATGATCGGCCAGGCGTTCGCCATCGGCCACGGCCATCGGCTGGCCTCGGCCATGCTGTGCGACACGGCCCCCGGCACGCCGCCCGGCGGCAAGGAGGCCTGGGGCCCGCGCATCGAGACGGTGAAAAAGGCCGTCTCGCTCGAGCCGCTGGCCGACGGCACCATGGAGCGCTGGTTCACGGACGCCTTCAAGGCCCGCCGGCCGTCCCGCTGGAAGGAGATCCGTGCCACCGTCGCCAACACGACGCCTGCCGGCTATCTCGGCTGCGCCGCGGCGATCCTGGATTTTGACTTCGTGCCGAAGCTGCCTTCGGTGAAAGTGCCGACACTGGTGGTTTGCGGCGACGACGACCAGGGCACCCCGCCAGCCGGCAACAAGAAGATTGCCGAGCTCGTCCCTGGCGGCCGCTACATCGGCATTCCGAATGCGCGGCACTTCCCGAACGTCGAGCACCCCGACACGTTCAACCGTATCATGATGGACTGGCTTCAGAGCAAGCGCTGATAAGGGGGGCCGGAAGGCTCTGCCCTCAGGCAGGCGGGGCGTGGGCTCGCCACCCGGGCGGCGCTCGGGCCGACACGCACGAATGAGGCTATCCGTTGACGCATCGACTGAGCAATAGGATCGTCCTCGTCACCGGCGCGGCAGGCACGCTCGGGCGCGCCATCTGCGAGGCCATCGCCGCGGACGGTGGCACTGCCGTCCGCTCCGACCTCACCGGCCGCCCGGGCCAGGACCTCCCGCTCGACGTGACGTCGGAAGCCGACTGGGCGCGAGCCGTCGCTGACATCGAGGCCCGTTTCGGCCGCCTCGACGGGCTCGTCAACAACGCCGGGATCGTGCTCATCGGCGATGTCGAGACAACGAAGCTCGCCGACTGGCGCCGCGTCATGGCCGTCAATGTCGATGGCGTCTTCCTCGGCTGCAAGCACGCCATGGCACTGTTGGCGCGCTCCACGGCGCCGTCGATCGTCAACCTGTCGTCGGTATCGGGAATTGTCGGCGGCGCCAACCTCGCCGCCTACAACGCATCGAAGGGCGCGGTGCGGCTGCTCACCAAGTCGGTGGCCCTGTCGGGCGCGCGCAAGGTGCCCAAGGTGCGGTGCAACTCGGTGCACCCGGCGTTCGTCGAGGGCGACATGGTGGACGCCATCGCCGCGTCCGCGCGCGATCCGGCCCGCGCCCGCGAGCGCATGGCCGCCGACATCCCGCTCGGCCGCATGGCGCGACCAGCCGAGATCGCCGAGGCGGTGGTGTGGCTTCTCTCGGACGCCTCGTCCTTCATGACAGGCTCCGAGGTCGTGCTCGACGGCGGCCTCGTCGCGCGGTGATACCTCTGCTCACGCCGCCGGCTCGTCACCGACGTAAGTGATCACATCGGCCGGCAGGTGGCGCCAGGTGGTGTCCTGGTCCTGCTCCTCGAGGTAGTGCGCCGCGAAGCTGACCGTGCGCGGCGTGATGAGGAACACCCGCGTCGCGCGCCAGTCGAAGCCGAGATCGAGCGCCACGACGGCGCTGACGCCATCGACGTTCATCGGCACGGCCTTGCCGCCGCGTGCAGCAGCGAGCGCCGTCTCGATCGCCGCCCCGAGACGACAATAGGCGCCATAGGTGCCTTCGCGCTGCGCGACTTCCAGCACTTTTGGAGCGCGCGGGTCCATGGCGTGCAGCGGGATGCCGTAGCCTGGAACCCTCGCTCCCGCGCGCTTGGCGTCGGCGACGATCTCTCCGGCGATCCGGGCGAGCAGCGCATCGTCGGGCACGACCGCGCCGAGATGAGGCCCGAGTCGCTCCACCAGCAGTCTCGCCATCTGCTCGCCGAGGCCGCCCATGCGGTCGCCGAAGGCATTGACGCCTGCGCCGATGGCCGTCTGGATCGATGTGCCGTAGGAGGCATAGCAGCGTGCGATCATCGACGGCGGCGCGATGCCGTGCTCGATCGAGGCGACCAGCAGCGCGTCGAGCGTCCGCGCCTGAGCGGGCGTCGGCAGGTGTCCCTGCAGCATCAGGAACATCATCTCGGCGAACGAGAGCTTGCCGATCAGCTCGCTCATGCGGCGCCCACGGACGACGATCTCCTCGGTGTCGCCCTCGCTCACCACCTTGGAGATGGCCGTCTCCCAGCTCGCCATGTCGCGTGTCGGCATCGAGTTTCCTTCCGCTGCTTGCTCTGTTGTGTGGTGTGCACGCAGCCGGAGAACGGGCGACGGACACACGGCTCCAGCACACCTTGTCGGCGGCGATGATTGCCGCCGCCGTCTCTCGCCGTCACACTATAGGCAGACCGACAAGGGGAAACAGGATGCCACCCAGCGACCTGGCACAGCGCCTTTGGGCGGCGCGGCGTACCGGCAGCACCATCGACGCTGGGGGCGTGGCGCTGCCACGGACCGCCGAGCAAGCCTACGCAATCCAGTGGGAGATCGTGAGGCTCTCCGGCTATACGGTGGTTGGCTTTAAGATTGGCTCGACCAGCATTGAGGCGCAGCGTCTGCTGGGCACCGACGAGCCGGGGTCGGCGGCATTGCTCGCGCCCTTCGTTCTCGAGAGCCCGGCCGCCTTCGCCGTCCGCGCTGCGCACATGCCGTGCATCGAGGGCGAGATCGCCTTCCGGATGGGACAGTCCCTGCCGCCCCGCCAGGAGCCCTACGGCCGCGAGGAGGTGGCGGGCGCAGTCGCCGCCGTCGGCGGAGCGATCGAGGTCGTCGGCACGCGTTTTACCGGCGGCCTCGCTGGCAAAGGCCGGCTTCTCACCACGGCGGACGGCGGTGTGAACATTGCGCTCGTCACCGGCGCGTGGACGGCGGACTGGCGATCGCTCGACCTGCCGGCAGAGACGGTCCGCATGACGATCAACGGCGTCTCCAAGGGATCGGGTACCGGAGCGCGCGCGCTCGGCGACCCGATGAACGTCCTTGTCTGGCTCGCGAACCAGCAGTCTCGCCTCGGCCGCGGTCTCGCAGCGGGCGCCATCGTCTCGACCGGCACCTGCACCGGCCTCGACGCGGTATGCGCGGGAGACCATGTCGTCGCGGACTTCGGCTCGCTGGGACCGGTCGAGATCCACCTTCGCTAGGCCGGCCGGAAGCCACCTGGCCGACCGCTGTCAAGAACGGGAAACGAGGAGGACGTCACCATGCTGCTCGAGAATAAGGTCGCGCTCGTCACGGGCGCGGGGCAGGGCATCGGCGAGGCCTGCGCCACCATGCTTGCGGAGGCCGGTGCAACCGTCGTCGTCGCCGACATCGACGGTCCGAATGCCGAGCGGGTTGCTGGCGCCATCGAAGCCTTTCAGCGGCGCGCCTTGGCCGTGCAGGCCGACGTGGGCGACGTCGCCGACATCCAGCGCATGGTAGAGCGAACGATCGTGGCCTATGGGCAGATCGACATTCTCGTGAACAACGCCGGCGTCACCCGACGCGCCGACATCATGGACATCACCGAGGCCGACTGGGACCGCATCCACCGCGTCAATGCGAAAGGCGTGTTCTTCTGCCTGCAATCCGTGGCTCGGGTCATGATCCCCCGCCGGACCGGGCGCATCGTCAATATCGCGTCGATCGCCGGGAAGGGCTACGCCGGCACCTCGAACGCCGCCTATGCCGCGAGCAAGGGCGCCGTCATCAGCCTGACCCGCACGGCCGCCCAGCAGCTCGCCCGCCACGACATCAACGTGAACGCGGTTTGCCCCGGCGTCACGCGGTCGGCGCTGTCGGAGGCGAACCTTGCCGTCCGCGCCCGGCAGGAGGGGCTGTCGATCGAGGCCATGGAGAAAAAGCGTGCCGAGGCCATTCCCCTGCGCCGTGCGAACGACCCGTCCGACATCGGCGCCATGGTCGTGTTCCTCGCCACGCCCGGGGCCCGCAACATCACGGGCCAGACTTATAACGTCGACGGCGGCATCATTCCCGAGTGAGCGGCGGCCAGGACGAGCTGCGGACGCCGGGTCCAAAGGCGCCGCGCACCTGAAGCCGCCCGATGGAGGCGGGATCGGGCTCCCGCCTCGTGCCGGCGCCGGTCTGCCTGTCACCAGGTCAGGGTCTTCGTGTTGTCCTTGAAGAGGGCACTGCCCGTGAGCTCCGGGTTGCCCACTTTCGCACCCTCGATCAAGTCCGTCTCCTTGACGCCGTAGTGCTGCATGCACATCGGGCAGGCGAGGACGACGGCACCCTTCTGCATCAGCTCGCCGAGCAGCTTCTGATGCTCGGCGAACTTCTTCGCGTTCCTCTTGGAAAGCAGGAGAACGCCCTTGTCGTTGAGGAAGAACGTGACGGGGTGGCCGCGCTCCAGCTGGTTCTTGCTGAACACGACGGCCATGCGCGCCCGGTGTGCGTCGCTCGTCAGGAGATTGACGAACAAGGGATCGTTGCTGCCGGCGCTCACCTCGGCCAACGAGGCCAGCGTCAGGACAGCGACGAGCAGGGCAGATTTCATGGTCTTCATGAGACTCTCATTCGAGACTGCACGTCGGGCGACTTGGCGCGGACGACGGCGGATGACGATTTGTGGTGCGATTGAGCCGTAGCGGTCGGCTGGGCCGGCGGGCCTCGGGGCCCTGTTGTCCGGTCGCTCAGCGCATCGCGCAGGACGAGGATGGGCGCCATCCGTCGATCGCCGGGAGCGACGTTGGCAGCCGGCTGCGCCGAGCCGGCAGGCTCAGATGAAGTGGCGAGCGGCACGCACACACAGTATCCGCAGCAGCCCCAGCCATCGGACGGCCACGATGGGAGTTTGTCCGACGTGCCAGCCGCCCCATGGCAGATCTCGGCCGAGGCGATTGCCAGCACGTCGTCGCCGCTTCGCTCGGACGCGACGGTCGGCACATGGCAACCCCCCTGGACGGCGAGCGTCAGGGCAATGACGAGCGCCACGAGGCGGTAATGCAGGGAATGTCCGGCGTAGCGCATGCGCTCCAATTGAGCCGCACTGCACCGTAGCCGGATTGATGGCGGTCAAAGAGGACGCGCGGGCCGGCTCGAGGTCGGCACGTCTCGGCTCAGCCGCGGCCCTCGTAGGGCATGTTGGTCGCCTTGATGGTCATCTCGAACACGTTGGTGTCGAGCGGCAGGCTCGCCATGTAGCGGATGGCCGAGCCGCAGTGCTCCACGTCGAACACCGGCTCGGGCATGATGTCGCCACGCGGCTGCGGAACGCCGGCTTTCATGCGGCCGCCCATGTTCGTGTCCGCGTTGCCGATGTCGATCTGGCCGCAGGCGATGTTGAACGGCCGGCCGTCGAGCGCGATGCACTTGGTCAGGCCCGTGATCGCGTGCTTGGTCGAGGTGTAGGCGACCGACATCGGCCGCGGGGTATGGGCCGAGATCGAGCCGTTGTTGACGATGCGGCCGCCTTGCGGCGACTGCGCCTTGAACATGCGGATTGCCTCCTGGGCGCACATGAAGCAGGCCGTCAGGTTGAGGTCGACGACGGCCTGCCACCGCTCGAGCGGGATGTCCTCCATCGGCCCGGCCGGCAGCCCCATGCCGGCATTGTTGAACAGGAAGTCGAGGCGGCCGAATGCCGTCTTCGTCTGGGCGAACAGCGCCTTGACCTGATCCTGCCTAGTCACGTCGGTCGGCACCGCGAGCATCCTTCCGCCGCCGGCTTTGGCCATGGCCACCGTCCGGTCGAGCTCCTCCTTGCGGCGGCCTGCGACGACCACGTCCCAGCCGTCGGCCTGCAGATGCAGCGCCGCCGCACGTCCGATGCCGGTGCCGCCGCCGGTGATGATCGCGACTTTGCTGGTTGCCATGAGCGGCGCTCCTCCGATCCAGGGATTGATGGCCGCCCCCGCGGGCACGGCGTCGCGCCAATCGATCACGAAACCGCGTCAGGGGGCAAGTCGCCGGCGTGTGGGGCCTTGACGGGCAGGTTGGGAACATATAAAGAACATTGACGCGCGGCTGCTGCAACTCGATTCCGGTGGACAACGCCGTTCAAGCGAACAGCCCAGGCATCGGGCGCGTTAGGTTGGGAAGATCGAGTCGGCGTGGCCGGTGTGGCAGCGCGACAGGTTTGGGCGGCGGGCACGGCAGGACGCCGGCGCCGGCAAGAGCACAAGGAACGGCACCATGGCTGGGTCCGTGAACAAGGTCATCCTCGTCGGCAACCTCGGGGCCGATCCAGAGATCCGCCGGACTCAGGACGGCAGGCCGATCGCCAATCTGCGTGTCGCGACCAGCGAGACGTGGCGCGACAAGAGCACGGGCGAGCGGCGGGAGCGGACCGAATGGCACCGCGTCGTGGTCTTCAACGAGGGTCTGTGCAAGGTCGTCGAGCAGTACGTGAAGAAGGGGGCCAAGCTCTACATCGAGGGACAGCTGCAGACCCGCAAGTGGCAGGACCAGCAGGGCCAGGAGCGCTATTCGACAGAGGTCGTGCTGCAGGGCTTCAATAGCGTGCTCACCATGCTCGACAGCCGTGGGGGTGGCATGGCGGCCGGCGCCGGCATGCATGAGGGTGGTGCCGATTACGACGACGCCGGCTCAGCCAGTGGCTACTCGGCAGGCGCCGGTGCCGGGGGTGGGGGCTACGGTGGCGGTGGCGGTGACTACGGTGGAGCAGGCGGCGAGAGCGGCGCTGGGCGTCGTGGCGGGAGCGCATCGCGGGGCGGCGGAGGTGGGAGCGCTGGCGGCAAGGCGTTCGACAAGAAGATCGACGACGAGATCCCGTTCTGAACGACGCGAGTGAGCTCGACGGCGCGGGCTCGAGCGGACCATGCTCCAACTCGCGGCGTGGGTGAGAGGACGTCGGTCAGCTGGCAACAGCCAGTTGCGCGCCTCAAGCGAGATGTCGCTCGCCGCCACGCGCGAGACGGCCGATCTGCCTCGTGGCACGGGACTTGAATTCACGAAGCCTCGTCAATGCCTCCGACGAGGACCGAAGAGCGTCATGCGTGCCCGATTGGGTCAGATCGCCCAGAATTGTCTCATCAGCTTTGTGACGCTCCTGCTCTGCTTTGCGGTGCTGGAGCTGCTGGTGTTCCGTTTCATACTTGTGCCCGACGACCTGTTGCCGAACGTCTCGGTCAACGAGGTTGTCCGCTACCAGCCTGGTGTGCACGCGACGTTCCGTCACCCGGACGGTCGGACCACGCAGGTCACGATCAATGCGGACGGGTGGAATTCGACGCGCTCGTCGTATCGCCGTGAGCGATCACCGGGCGTGAAGCGCATTGCCGTCATCGGCGACAGCTACGTCCATGGCGCTTTCGTCGATACGGCCGAGGGCTTCCCGGAGGTTCTCGAGGCCGCGCTCAACCGCAACGGCACGAGGACGGAGGTGCTCCGCTTCGGGATGGACGGCGCGCCGCTGTCGCAGTACCTGCACATGCTCCGCCGTGAGGTCCGGGCCTTCAAGCCGGATCTCGTGGTGGTGCCGCTCATCCATAACGACTTCGACGAAAGCTGGCGCTTCATCAAGACCCGCTACGCGTCGAGCTTCATGAAGATCGGCACTGGCAGCGATGGCCGGCCGGTCGAAATCCCTCCATCGGAGTTCCAGGCTGGCAAGGCGGATCTGCTGCGCAATCTCGCGAGCTTCCGCTACCTCTACTACGAGACCAACGCCTACCTGCGCTTGAAGAGTCTCGTCAGTCGCTACGTCTGGGGTGGCAACGAGGAGTTCAGCGCGGAGCACATCCAGTCGGCCGTCGATATCCGCAAGATCGCAGACCACGAGCGAAACCGATTCGCGGCCCGCTACGTCATGGCCGAGATGAAGCGGATCGCGGAGGAGGACGGGTTCGGGCTGTTATTCGCCATGGATGGTGTGCGCGAGGCGGTCTATTCCGGCAAGCCACAGTCGGACTTCGCCGTCGGCAGGCTCAACGAGATCGCCGCTGAGCTGACCCGCGAGCTCGGCCTGCCGTATCTCGATCTCTACGACACCTTCCTCGCAGACTACACAAGGCACGGGCAGCGCCTCGAGTTCGCCTACGACTGGCATTGGAACGTGCGTGCCAACAGGCTCGTCGGTGAGGGCATCGCCCGCTTCGTTCGTGACCGCGGCCTGCTGGTCGGCCCGCGACCCGCCCGTTCAGCTGCGGCGAGGCCCGCGGCAGGCGGCTGAACCGGCCTACTCTGCACCCAGAACGGCGGCCAGCTCATTGAAGTCCGCGACGATGAGGTCTGCCTGGTTCGGTGACTGGCCGTAAGGCCGCTTCCTGCGGTCGACGAACGCCGCGCGAAAGCCGTGACTTTTCGCGCCGATGCAATCGAAGGCGTGATTGGCGACGAACAGGCAGCCCGACCGCTCGATGGTCGGCCAGCGCTCCGAGATCAGTCGCTCGGCCGTTGCGTAGGTCTTCCAGTGCGGCTTGAAGTAGCCAGCCTCCTGGACCGAGATGGTCATGTCCATGGCAAAGCCGATGTGGGGCTTGGCCGCCTCGAGCATGTCGCGGTCGCCATTCGAGAGGATGACCAGCTTGTAGCGCTTCGAAAGGCGCTCGAGCGCCGCGACCACGTCGGGGAACGGCTTCAGGCTCTCGATCTGCGACACGAGCCACTCGACCTCGGCTTGGCTGTGGCGAATGCCGCAGCGGTCCATGACCTGCGACACGGCCCGATGCCCGATCTGCCGGTAGGGCGTGTGGCCGCGATCGAGCAGCGCGTCGATCATGCTGTCCTCGTAGTGGGTGCGTCGCCACCACGTGACGAACTGGTTCGGATCTCCGATCCAGCCCTTCTCCTTCAGGAACGGGGTGGCGGCCGCGACGAGGCCGCCCTGCATGTCGACGATCGTCCCGTATTGGTCGAATACGAGCGTGCGGGTCTCCCGCCTCACGATCTCGAGGGTGCTGGCCATCTGGCGTTTTCTCGCTTGGTTGCAGGGCTTGTCGGCCGTACTCTTGGCGCCTTGCGGCTCTGCCATCAAGAGCGGCTCTGCCACGCATAGAGGGGCACCGGCCATGTCGTCGTCACCGTCGCCGTTTCGGATCGGCCTGTTGCTGTTTCCCGAGATCACCCAGCTCGACATGACCGGGCCCTACGAGGTCTTCACGAAGTTCCCCGGCGCCGAGGTGCACCTCGTCTGGAAATCGCTCGAGCCGGTGACGGCCAACGGCGGCATGCGCATCCTGCCGACGACGACCTATGCCTCCTGTCCGCAGCTCGACCTGGTCTGCGTGCCCGGCGGAGGCGGTATGAACCCTCTACTGAATGACGCCGAGACGCTCGAATTCCTGCGGCGCCAGGGGGCCGGCGCCCGCTACGTCACCAGCGTCTGCACGGGCGCGCTCGTGCTCGGCGCGGCGGGTCTCCTCAAGGGCAGGCGCGCGGCCACCCACTGGATGAGCCGCGAGATGCTCTCTGCGTTCGGCGCGACGCCGGTCGCCGAGCGGGTCGTGGTCGACGGCAACGTGATCACCGGTGGCGGCGTTACGGCTGGCATTGATTTCGCGTTGCGCGTCGCGGCCGAGGCATTCGGTCCAGAGCTGGCGAAGTCCATCCAGCTTGGCATCGAGTACGATCCCCATCCGCCCTTCGATGCGGGCTCGCCGGAGGGCGCCGGGCCCGAGTTGGTGGCGAAGGCCAGGGCATCCGCCGCTCAGCGGCAGTCGGAGCGCGCCGAGGCCGTGGCGGAAGCGGCGCGCCGGCTGGCTTAGGCAAGACGCGACACTCGAGTTCCGCCTAGAGATAGGTCGCACCGATGTCCACCGTCGCACGCTTGCCGACATCGCCGGCATGTGCATCGAGCCATCGGGTCGCTGCCGCCCGTCCCCGCTCGAACAGGTGCGTGATGAACGCCCAGTCGGGGTTGAGCTTCGACCATGCGCCATGCTTGCGCATCTCGTCGTCGTCGGCGATGGCGTGCACCAGCATGCGCTGGTAGCGGGCAGGGTCGAGCCGCTCCTCGTCGACCAGGCGCGAGACGAAGGCGATGGCGCGCATCTCACGCATCAGTGACGAGTTGAACGTGATCTCGTTCATGCGGTCGAAGATCTCGGGCGCCGTGCGCGGCAGGCGATCCTGAACCAGCGGATTGATATGGACGATGATGACGTCTCTCGAGGCCCCCGAGTAGATCAGAGGGAAGATCGCCGGATTGCCCATGAAGCCGCCGTCCCAGTAGGCCTCGCCATCGATCTCGACGGCCTTGAAGATGTAGGGCAGGCATGCCGAGGCCAGCACCGCATCGGCCGTAATCTCGTGATTCTCGAAGACCCTGATCTTGCCCGTACGCACATTGGTTGCGCTGACGAACAGCCGCGTGGCGCGCGGGCAGCGCTGGAGCGCCCGGAAATCCACGACGCTCTCCAGGACGTCGCGTAGCGGGTTGAGGTCGAGTGGATTGAGCTGGTAGGGCGACAGCGTGTGCGTCACGGCCTGGAACATGAGGTAGCCCGGGGAGAGGTCTGCGGGCCACCCGTTGGTCGCCATCAGGCCATCCATGAGGCGCGGCCACGGCATGCCCCAGACCTCGCCGCGCCGACTGACCTCCCGCCAGAACTCGGCGAGCTTTGTGCGCGCTCCCTGGCGTCCGCCCTGCGAGACACCCCACGCCATGACCGCCGCATTCATGGCGCCGGCGCTCGTCGCGCTGATGGCGTCAAGCGCGAGCCGGTCGTCCTCGAGCAGGCGGTCGAGCACCCCCCAGCAGAACGCGCCATGCACCCCGCCGCCCTGCAACGCGAGATTGATCGGCGCACGCGCGCCCCGCGCCGCGATCTGCTCGGGCGTGCAGGACGATCGGTAGGTCGCGCGGTTGGTCTGGGTCTCGCGTTGCATGAGTGGGTCCCGTCGGCATCGGCATCGACGCAGAGCGGACGGCCTGCGACTTGCGCAGGCTAACGGAGGCAGCGGTCACGGGCCAATCACAGTGCCGGATCAGCGGCGGGCCCAGCCTGCACGCCGAACGCTCCCGACTACTGCTGGACCCGGTAGAGGGTGAACTCACCCGAGCGGACGCGATCGACGAGGCGTCCGGCCAGATCAGCGACGGCGTCCTCGCCGTAGGAGGCGACGAGGTCCGAGAGCGCGGCGTAAATGGCGGCATAGGCCATCAGCTCGGGCCGGATGCCGCTCGTGGCGCCGGTCTCCCAGGCTTCCAATATGAAATCGAGTGCGCGCAGGCTCTCGTCGTCGCTGTCGCTGAGGCCGAGCCCCGACATGGCCGATCCCGTTCCGATATCTGGCCGAATGCGCGTACGCCTCGGCTCCTTCCCTCTGGATCGCTGGTAGCATGTCCGCTCGCGATGTGTGGGACTTGCAACGATAAGGGTAAACGCCGGTAAACAACGGAAGTGGACTGATAATTCGCGACCCCCTCCGTGTCACGGCCGGACGGGCTGGGATGCCTCCTGCCGCCGGTGGCCGCTGGCGATGTCACCGATACCGGTCAACTGCTTCTCGATGGCCGCCATCACGCAACTGTTCGCCCTGATCGTCTTCCCCACCTCTACGACGGGCTTACGCTCCTCGGCCTTGCCGGTATGTCTTGGTTCCATCGCATCTGGCTTGGCTGAGGCACACAGATCGGCCTGCCCGAGCTGCAATGAGATTAGGTCGTACGTCAGGCCAGACAACTTCCAACCTAGCGGTAGACGCACGTCGTCCTGATTGAGCTCCACGGTGGTCACGTCCCAGTCGTCGGGATCGCCCCGTTGGGCGCGGCCGGCGAGTTTGGTGATGCTGTCCGTCGTGTCCCCCAGGAGGCCGGCGCGGCTGCCGCCTGCAACCATCGGGCTTTGCCTCCTCCTGAATTCCTCGGCTGCCAGCGTGACATTCGTGATCGTCTCGCGGACTGCGATGCGGGACAACAGCCCGCGAACAGAGAAAAGAGTCTGGATCGGGGCCAGAAGGTCGTTGAGCTGAGGACCGAGAACGCCCTCCTCGACATCGCTTGATTGGACTGTTGTCAGAATCACGACGCGCAGGTCGACGCTCCAAGGCTCGGAGCCGGCTTTGCGTGATGCCGCGCGGTTCTCCTCGACGGCGTCGAGAAGGCTTCGGTAGATCTCTTGCGCGGTCAGGGCACCAGAGGCATCGACATAGCCGCCGTCCACGAAGGACCAGCGACGGTTCTGGACATTCTTCAACTCCAGTGCTTTGAGGACGCCGGGAAAGCGGGCGCTGGCCACAGCTGCCTGGAGCAGCCCAACGCTTGCGACCTCCTCGACGAGCTGCCGCTTCGCGAGGCCTGACCCGCCGTCCTTGCGCTGCGCGAGCTCCGCGAACGTTTCCAGGGTCGCAAACTTTTCGGATGCCAGTCCGAACGGCGAGAAGGCGACCCTCTTTCCGACGTTCACCCAAGTGGTGTTCAGCACCAGCGCCGGCCCCCGCGACTCGGGCGTCCAGTGCTGCGCGTAGCTCTGATTGCGCCAACGGACCGACCTAGCCGGGCTTCCCAGTCCAAGGGCATCGGCAATGCTGAACTCCAGTCCCCAGGCCCGGTCGGCCGTGGTGCCGAGGATATCCGGAACGAGCAGTCCGACGATTGGGGACAGATGGTCCTGGCTGAAGATCTTGGAAACGACGCGCTGGAACGTGCTGGAGGCTTGCGGCGTGGTGGTAGCATCGTCCTCGTCGATGCAGCCCTCAGCAGCGAGCGGTGGTGCAGTCGGCTCGGCCAGGACGGCGTTGAAGACAGCTGCCCCGACTGCTCCACCGGAGACCCCACTGATGGCGAAAACGTGCTGTGCGAACGATGGACAGCGCTCCTGCAGCCTGGCCAGGAATGCGGCCGCCGCCGACGCTGCATAGATGCCGCCGCCCTCTGCCGCGATGATGAATACGGGAAAAGGTCTGTCGGGCGACAGCCCGCGTGCCGCGAGATAGTCGCGCCAGCCCGGTTCGCGCCTCTTGAGCCAATCGGAGAAGTGCAGGGCGACCGGGGCTGTCGGCGATCGAGCAGCGCCTCGGCTGATCCGCGTAAGCTCATCCCCGCTCGACGCGGCTGCCGTCTTTCCGCCAGGGCATCCAGTCCCGTAGGTGCAAGAGTAGACGCTCGTCAATGAGATGAGCATCAGGCACGCTGTAAAGCCGAACGGGGCCAGCTGCCGAGCCAGCAGAAATCCTAGCGACAGAGCCGCAAGTCCGACGCTGAGCACCACCAGCAAGTCTGACGACTCGAGCTTGTTGGCGACGATGACGGCGAGCACCATTGCTAGGCCGAGCAGGAATGGCAATCGGGTCCGCTGAAGGAAGGCGGCCAACGCACCGACCAGAGTGACCAGCACCACGCACAACAGCAGCGCCATGGCGAGCGGTCCGAAGGATCGGGCGATGTCCACCCAAGCGAACTCCCGGAAACCCGACACGATCGCGAGACACAGGGATAACCCGACGACTAGGTAGTTGATCTTGATGATCGCTCGCAGCGGCGAGCCGATCGGTCCCTGGCGCTCGAGCTGCCGCTTCCTCCAAAAGACGAAGACAGCCACCAAGGAGAGGCAAGCGACGGTCAACTCCCAGAAGGCTGCGGCATCACCGGCAATATTTCCGAACCACCCGTGAATCGTGTTCCAGCCAGGCCACAGCCTTCCAAACACGAAGGACTGATCGCCTTTGTCCAGTCGGGCCAGGCGCCAGGCCTCGCTCCATTCGACCAAGGGTGGAATGAAGAGATTGCCAAAGGTGAAGCAGATCATCAGTGCTGCAGTGAGCCGACCGATCCACCATCCCGGCCGAAAATGCTGACCCGCCTCCAGCACGGCACGACGAAGGATGCGTATGCGCAAGGCACTGCGGATCAGCAGGGCAAATGCGAACGTCCACAGGGCGAGCCATCCGGCGCTCGGCAGTTTGTTCAGTAGGAGGCCGAAAGCCTCGAGGCGCTCACTGACCAGCCTCATATTCTCCACATCCACCGGAAGGCGGTTGAACCCGCTATCGGTTCCGAAGTGCGTCTCGCTATAGAGAAGGCGCTGCAATTGCTCGCTGCGCTGGCGGACCGCCTCGCGCATTCCCGCCACGAGGCCGATCCAGGGGAGTGCCGCCGCTAGCAACCCAGCAATCGCAACCCGGTTCGCCAGCAATGGATCGACGCTTGCGTCGTGGTGATCGCGAAAGACGATCTCTTCCTCGGTCCGGCCGAGAAATGCGTTTACGGCAGCCAGTGAGGCGCTGAGCAGCCCCATGCTGAGAGCGGCAAATAGGATCTGCTGCCATTGCCATCCGATGGGCTCCTTGTAGCCGAGCAGAACCTCGAGGTGCGTCAGGTAGAGTTCCTGCAATTGGGGAATGAGCCATAACGCAGCCGAGATGGCAGCGGCGAGAGTGATCGGCGCGTAATGGACCGCATAGGCCGTGCGGCTCAGCCAGAACCAGGTCAGTTGCATCAAGTGGCGCAGAAATTGCGCTAGGCAACGGCTCCAAAAGCTCATTCATCAATTCCTGCCGTTATCGTGACTGGTGGAAGCCGGCTTCACGCAACTCGTCGGTGCAAGCCTCGAGATCCTTGTCGGTGAACGCCAACAGATAGATCTCTGGCAGCTTCTTTTCTCCCTCGGACCTGCAATAGCTGAGGATCCCACCGAGTATCGCCTTGACGGAAGCGTGGGCACCGAGGCCACCTTCCCCGGCTCCGATCAGCGGCACCAGCACCGATCGGTAGCGTCCGCCGCGTCGAGCGATCCAGTCGCGCAGGCGTGGCAGGTAGAATTCGACCGAGGTGTTGCCGCGGTGTATTTCGGCCAGTGCGCGTTGCACGACGACACGCACGTCACTGCTCGACACCGCCACCCCCGCCCGCGCGTTGTCGTCACCTTGCGCGCTGGCCACGGCGAGATGCAGGAGCCGGCGCACGTTGTTCGAATACCGGAGCTCCCCTGCCTCTGTCTCTATGATCTCGTTGTCGGTGGCCTCGCTCCGCCCATTCATGCCACGCCTCAAGGCATTGCCGATCGTGTCGACAGCGACCTGTCTTCCCCAACGCTTCTCGGCGCCACCCCAGCGGATGCTGGCCGAGATGCTTCGGTCGATGATGCGCGCCATCATCAGGTATTTGTTTTCGGGGTTGAGCCAGATATCGACGTCCTTCACGGATAGGATGTCGCCGGTCTTGATGCGGACCTTGAGTCCGTCGAAGTCCTGATGCGCGTAATGGATTGGATGCTCGCTGTCAGGGAGTTGGCTTGGGGCCGAAAGCCTCAAGCCGAGCCGGACGGCGAGAAAGTAGCTCGCGATGACGAGTTTCGGATCGACCAGCTCACGGTTGCGAAGTTTCCTGGTCAACTCGTCCGTCGATAGCTCGACGACCTCGATGTCCTCGCTCGGGTCGCCGCCGCCCCTGCTGACTCTGTCACTTGCCGAGACCTCCTTGAAGAAGACGTGGATGCGTTCTGAAAGACCACCAGGGGAGGAGAAGAAAGACACCACCGGCTCGGGATTGTTGATCCGATAGCCTGCCTCGCACAGCGTTTCCTCGACAGCGACTTGCTCGGGAGTCTTGGAGCCGTCCCGCGGCACGACGCCGGCAATCGTCTCGATGATCCAACCATCGCAGCCCCCGCGGTCCAGCACGGGCAGGCGGAACTGCTTGACCACGATGACTTTCCTAGTGTCGCTATTGTACAACAGTACGCCGACGGCATCGCCGCGCTCGATCACCTCACGGACCGTCACCGGCTCATGTCGCCCATCGCCGAGGCGGTGGCTCTCGTGGCTGAAGCGGTAGGTGTCGATCCTGAAGAACGGCTTGACTGCCTGCACCTCACCGCTCGGGGCCATAGTGTCCCATTCGGGGTAGGGCGACGCCGCATGATAGACTGCGCGACCGTCGATCAGGTTCACCCGACCGCGATTGCCGAGCGGCAAATGCGGTTTGGGAGGCGCTTCGTCCCGTTCGTCGTCCGCCATTGCCGTCCTCCAGTGGAAATTCTTTGAGGAGCGGCGCAGTTTAGCGGCAGGTGCTTGCGATGACTGTGGCTCAACGGCACCAGGTGGCCACTGGCAAGCCCGGCCGGCAGTGGCAGCATGACTCAACTGGTCGAGGCGAACAGGCGCTTTCCCCTCAAGGCACCGTTTTCACCAGCCCGTCGGCGATCTGGGCGCCTTCGGCGAGGAAGCGGCCGATGGCGGTCTGGGCGGTCGGGCTGCAGGACTGATAGGTTCGGCCATAGCTGCGATAGCCGTTGTTGAAGCCGCGCGTCAGCATCGCCTTGCGCAATGCCGATCCGCCATCGGCGTCGAGGATCTCGCGCATGCGCTCGCGCCACTGCTGACGGTCGTCCTGGCCGCACAGCTCGCGAAGATAGTGCACGGCGCCGAGGATTTCGGCGAGCCGCATGAGCTTATCGTCGTAGGGCTTGGTGTCGCCCGGCTTGGGCGGCGTTTGCGAGAGGCCGGCCGGCGGTGCGCCCGAATCGCCCCCGGTCGTGCCCTGGGCGCGTGCGTCGATGGCGAGCGTCTCGGCGATGACCGCGCAGACCGCCATTGCGAGCAAGAGCTGCCGTGATCCCGACACCAGCCGCACCGCCTCTCGCACCATCCGATGCCTCCCCATGGACGCGGGCACGACCGGGTCCGAATGCTCCAGCGAATCACGCCTGTCTGGGCCGGCGGGCCGATGCTCCAGTGGCATTCCTTTCGGGCCGAGGCAAGGCGGCGGAAGGCATCGTGCGGGGCTCAGACACCGTGCGTCTCCACCAGTCTCGCGGCCCGGCGGATCAGGCTGGCGGCTCCCTCGGTCAGCGGCAGGGCATCGATCTCGTCGAGAGGCACGAAGCGCGCGGTCCGGCAGTCGCTGGCCGCGACCGGCTCGCCTTCGACCCAGACCCCGTAGTGGACGGCGATGACGTAGTGCCAGCTCACCGTTGCTGTTGTCGTCTCGGCGTCGGCGCCGCCCTCCCTGTGGATGACCTCGTGCAGGTCGACGAGGCCGAGGATGCGGGCCACGACGCCGGTCTCCTCGAGCACCTCGCGGCGGGCAGCATCGCGTGCGATCTCTCCCGGCTCGACGTGGCCGCCCGGCAGGCTCCAGAAGCCCGCCATTGCGCCTTTCCCGCGCTCGCCGACGAGCACGGCATTGCCTTGGAAAATCGCAGCGCTCGCCGCAAGGCGGGGCCAGATCGGGCGGCTTTCGGGCGGATGGCTCATCGGGCTCCCTCGGCATCGTCCGGCTCGCAGTCGGTGCAGCGGCCGCCGTCTGATAGGATGGCCCGGACCGCTGCCGGCGACAACGGCGGCATTTGGCCGTTCGGCGAGCCGGAGGGGAGCGCGCGCACCAATGACCTTGCGCTACAGCCTGACATCGCCGCCCGAGGTCGTCGCCGAGGCCTTCGGCTTGCACACCATCGATCCGTTCCCGCCGCGCATCGCCGTCGCTCCGACGGAGCCGGTCGGCATCGTGCGCCGCACGCTCCGGGGAAGCCGCGAGCTTCATCTGGTGCGCTGGGGACTGATCCCGAGCTGGATGAAGGATCCCGCCCGCAAGGCGGCGCTGTTCACGGCCCGGGCCGAGACCGTTGCAGACAAACCGTCGTTTCGCGGCGGATTGCGTCATCGCCGTTGTCTGGTGCCAGCCGACAGCTTCTATGCGTGGAGCGGTGAGACGGGGCGCCGGACCTGTCATCAATTCCGCGCGCGGAGCGGTCGTCCGATGGCTTTGGCGGGCATCGCCGACCATTGGCTGGGAGCCGACGGGAGCGAGCTCGAGACCATGGCCTTGCTGACCGTCGCCGCCAACGCCGTCGTGGCATCGGTCACCGATCGCATGCCGGTCATCCTCGCGCCGGGCGACTACGACCGTTGGCTGGATTGCCGGTCGGGCGAGGCGGTATCGGTCCTGGAGCTGCTGGAGCCGGCGCCGGACCATCTGCTCGAGGGACTGGCGGCAGGGCCGCTGCCGCGGGCCCGGATGAAAGGCAGCCCGAACGAGGACGCTTGACGGCGCCCTGAGCGGAAGCGATCGCCTCGGGCATCGCTGTCGACCAGCGGTGACACGACCTTCACCGGCCAACGATCGGGCAGTCGCCCTCGAAGCAACGGCTCGTTCTCCGCGGGAGCGGGTCGGCTCCACCCTGCTGCTCGACATGTGCACCAACGCCACGGCAGCCGCCGCGATGTCGGATCTGCTGATTGGCAGGACGACGCTGCTGGGGGCCTCCGACCCTGGCTACGCCCTCAAGCACCGTGGGCGGGCTCACGGACTGGAGCGTCGCCAGACGGGGCTTGCGGTCCGGCGCCGCCGCCGACGAGTGCAGCGCGCGGGGCAGCGACGAATTTTACCCCGTAGCGCCGCCGTGGTCGGTGGACTTTACCGGGCAACTGCTATAGAGACACCGTCCTTGGCGACGGCGCACGATAGCGCTTCGGGTGATTAGCTCAGTTGGTAGAGCAGCTGACTCTTAATCAGCGGGTCGAAGGTTCGAGTCCTTCATCACCCACCAAGTAAATCAATGATTTGCGCCTTCGGCTCTCCTGCCTCGCGAGATTGAGGTAACGTCTAGGGAACAAGTGCAGGCTCGGCACGCGCCAACCTGTCGCACACATGCGATGGGAAGCAGCTTTGGAAATCGGCTCTGCGCTTGGTTGACTTAGCCTGAGAGTAGTTCTTCCTTAGCTGCGCGCGGTCGTTCGAGTTGCAGGACGAGTCGTTGGGAGCCGATGGGGGATCAGGGCATGGCTGATCACGCGCACGCTGGGCCACGCCTCGGCTCCGTCGAGGCATACGCGATGGCCCGTATCGTCCCCGTATCCGGCTCGCAGGTCACCTGCTCGAAAGTCTTCGCCGACTACCGGTCCTGGTGAGGCCGCCAGGGGCTCGTGGCGCTGCGCGAGGGCGAGTTCACCGCGGCGTTCGAGGCACTCGCCCGGGACGCCGGCATCCCGCTCCGCCAGCGCGGCGGCAATCTGAGCTACTTGGATGTTGCCCTGCGCGACGCCGCCACGAAGGAGGGAGGTCGGCGACCATGACCTGGAGCAAAGCCCGTCTCGAGCAGATTGCCGGGGCACGACTTGCGGCGAGGGCGTAAGCGTCTGCTCGCGATTGCGGCATGGATCGCTTGACGTGTGCCGGCTCAGGCTGCGACGCTTTGCGTCGCCGGTGACGACCAGTTCCAGGGCAGCAGGGGTTGACCGACGAGAGCGCCGTCGATACGGCCGCCGCCAAGGTGGCGCTGGACCGCGCACTCGACGCGCCGGACGATCTCGGTCCCGACGGGTGGAACGGCTTGGCCAAGCTGGCAGACGACCTCGGCGACGAGCCGATCATCGGCCTCATGAAGTATTCGCTCGGTCGCAGCGCCGAGCAGGTGCTGGACGCCGACCGCAGCGCACCCGAGATCGATGATAACCAGCCCGAGGAAGCGGGCGTCCCGGCGGAGACGGCGCGACCGGGACAAGTGACCGTGACGGCCGGTCCTGAATGCGGAGAGGCTGTGTGAGAACGCGCCGATTGGCCGGCCATCGACGACATGGCGGTCATCAATGGCATTTCGCAGGGAATCGGGACTGTCGGGCCTCTGTCAGCTTCTTTCTCGGCTCTTGGTCGACCATCACGGCAGTCTCGACGCAAGAATCCGCCTCCCTCATGCCCTCATCGCCTTTACCATCCCCTGCACGCCGAGGATCGCGATCACCCTCGTCATGTTGTAGGCGAGCACGTGCAACGCCATCTCGGTCGCTACGTGCCGCCTGTGCTTGATCGCGCAGCTCTCACAGGCATTCGTCCAGTATGAGCGCATCGTCTTGCCGTCCAGCTCACTGGTGAAGTGATAGGTGAGCCATTTCCCAGCAGGACAGCGGTAGGCATCGCGCTCTGCCTCGTAGACAAAGTCAGCCTTGTCGAAGCGGCCAGCGGCCCCGGCGTTCGAGGTGTTCGGCTTCGACACCGTGACGGCAACCCCTGCTGCTCGGCGGCGACGATTTCTTCACCGCTGTAATAGCCTTTGTCGGCAATAGCCTCGATCTCGCCGCTCGCCATCACATCCTTCGCTGCCTGCGCCATCATCGCCAGGGCCTCGCGATCGTAGCCGAGGTTCGTCACCTCATGGGCGACGATCAAATGATGCTTGGTTTCCACGACGCTTTGCACGTTGTAGCCGACGACGCGCGGCTGCTTGCTGGTCGTCGCCATCGCCCGGCAGTCCGGGTCCGTCAGCGACACCTGCGTTTCGCCGGTCGCATCCCTGCGCTCCTCAATGGTGCGCAGCGTGCGCGCTTCCTTGCGGTAATGCGCGAGCTTCTTGATGACCCGCGACATCCGCGCTTCGACCGGGTGCATGCCGGTCTTTTCCAGAACCTCGTCGGCACGATCGAGCTCGCCCATATATCGGTCGATCGCTGCGTCGATCTCACCAAGACGCCGCCTGAGTTTTTCGCGCGTGTAGCTCCTGGCCTTGGCATTGACGGCCTTGAACTTGCTGCCGTCGATCGCGACGAGGCTCGCATCCAGAAGATCGATGTCGCGGCAGAGCGCCACGAATTGCCGACAGACCTTGCGGATCGCGGGACCATTGTCGCGCCGGAAATCGGCGATCGTCTTGAAGTCGGGCTTCAGGCGGCCCATCAGCCAGATCAGCTCGAGATTGCGACCGCATTCGCGTTCGAGCCGGCGTGACGACTGCACCTGGTTGAGATAGCCGTAGACGTAGAGCTTGAGCATCGTCGCGGGATGGTAGCCCGGGCGGCCCGTTGCCTCGGGCTCGACATCGAAGCCAAGCGCCGCGAGATCCAGCATCTCGACGAATGCATCGACGGCGCGCACCGGATTGTCCTCGTCGACGTAGTCGTCGATGCAGTCCGGCAAGAGGGTGGTCTGGCTGCGATCCAGCCCTTCGATGAAGCGCTTCATGGGGCCCCCGCTCGCAACGGGGGAATCATACCACGCTTCGCTCGTCAGACTGCGTTTTCACACAGGCTCCAGAGATTGCAGACGTCAAACACGTGATGCGCTTAGCGCAGAGATCCCTGCATTGCATGAGCGCTGCACCTCAGAGAGCAGACACTGGATCGACCAGGCGGCGATGATCGAACAAGGGCTAGAGGAACTGCAGGCCGACGATGTGCTCGGCACTGCAGTCTACCTTTCGTTGGTCCAGGGTCGCTCATGTAGTGAGCATTGAACGAGGCCGTTTACAGGACGGCGATCGATCGCCGATACTCACTTCGATGCAAAGGAAGACCCGCCGCAAACTCACGCTTCGAGTTCCAATCGAGAATCCAGCCTGGCTGTCGCTCGACCCCACTAGCGAGCCGGCGCCGCCCGTGCGCACTCGCCGTAATCGGCTACCGCTTCTGGACATCTGCTGGCAAGATTTTGAACGTCTAACTTGGCGCCTCGCCGGTGCGCGAGGCACTGTGGATGCTGCCTGGACCTACGGCACACCCGGCCAGGCTCAGTACGGGATCGACATCCTTGTCCGTCTCGCCAACGGAGACTACGAGGTCTGGCAGTCCAAGCGGTACGCCTCGATCAAGGCAGCCCAAATCACCGCTGCTGTCGATATCTTCTGCCGTCACAAGTGGTTCGAAAAAGCCAAACGTTTCGTACTTGCGGTCGCCTGCGACCTTACGAGTACTGCGGTTGTTGAGGCCGTCGAAGCGGCGAGTAGACGCCTCAAGCGCAATCGCATCGCATTCGAACCGCTGGATGCAACTCGTCTCACTCTAGGCCTCAAAGACCACCCTGAACTGATCGACGACTTCTTCGACCGAGCCTGGGTGCGCGAGATTTGTGCACCCGAAGGCCTGAAGAAACTTGAAACGCGGTTCTCACGGTTCGACCGCGCATCGCTCCGGCGGCGCCTGCGAGACTGCTACGAGTCGTGGACGAACGTCGTGGACCCCGGTTTCCTGCTGCCCGGCCAGGATCAACGCGGTCATCTCCTACCGGCTATCCCGCTCGCGGACCGCTACGTTCAGCCTGATATCATCCTTAGTTCCACTACTGCAGTTCTGCAGCCTGACAGCGCACGAGAAACGCAATGGGCCTCCCCGTCGTCGCATGAGACTTCCGATGTTGCTGCCTACGCTGCAGACCCACGACCAAGGCATCGCGACCTGCCTTCCGGCATTGCCGTCCGAACACCCCTTGACGCGTTCATCCTGAGTCATGGCAGGGTCGCCATCTCTGGACCTGCTGGGGCCGGTAAGAGCTCGCTCTTGCGGTTTCTCGCGCTTGACATTCTCTCAGACAGTCCGGCCCTCGACGCCGTCAGGACGCGATTGAACCAACATCTGCCGATTTACATTCCCTTCGCACTGTGGTCGCGGCTCGCAGCAGATCTGGGGTATGCCCCGTCGCTCGGCGATGTCGTCGCGAAGTTTCTGCAGTCAATGGGCGAGGAGGCCCTAGCCCGGCTTTCTCACACTCGATAGCGACATCGGGGTGCCGACTCAGCGAAAGTTTTTCTGCGACAAAGACTTGCGCCCGAGCCGGAGAACACCCCGATGCCGACAGAGTGTATCCAGGATTCGCTCGATTTCGGAACC
>JANRJI010000055.1:0-78784 GCA_033764055.1 Hyphomicrobiaceae bacterium | reverse complement strand
ACGAGCCGAATCGCCTTGTCGGTGGCACCCAGAAGCAGCGCGCCGCCGTCCGAGGTGATCGCGCCGCCGTCGAAAGCGCCCACAACCCGGCGGCCTTCAACGGTTCCGAAATCGAGCGAATCCTGGATACACTCTGTCGGCTTCGGGGTGTTCTCCGGCTCGGGCGCAAGTCTTTGTCGCAGAAGAACTTTCGCTGAGTCGGCACCCCGATGTCGCTATCGAGTGTGAGAAAGCCGGGCTAGCGCTTGTGCTTCTTCTCGCGTTGGTCCTGCCGGCCCTTACACGACGTTTGCGAAAGTAGTTGGCGTCAAGCGTGTTAACCCGGAACGAATAGCCCCCAGTGTGCTCTTACCTGCCCAGTAGCGAGTGAGATCATTCGATATGCTGATGATGAAAGGTAACTTCCGAGCTCGTTCATACCCGGCAGTCTAACCTGTCCTTCTCACCGTGTTTCACTCAGCGTCGGATGAAGCCTTGGCGGCGGACGGCCCAGGCGTTGGCGCATGGTGGTGCGACCGGATCGGGTCGGGCGGTGTCGCTTCGGGGCTGATCCTCTGCGATTGACGTTCGGTCGGGAGGCCGGGCTCAGGCGGCGGCGCGCAATCTTCTATGGGCCGCGACGAGGATGCCGGCCTGGGGACAGGACGAGGCCATCGCCACCCGGATGCGGCGCACACTGCGGGTGACCTGGGCGCCGACCTTCAGTAGCTTCAGCGGATCGTGTCGCAGGTCGCGCGCCATGGCCGTGCCTCGAAGCCCGATGCGCCTCAGCGCAGACAGCAGGACTTGCGACCGTCGCGGAAGCAGGGCGGCGAAACGCCCGATGAGACCGATCGCCCTGTCGGCGTGCTGCCAAGGCCCATGCTCAGCCACAACGAGCATTGAATTAACGGCATTTTATCTGATTTTTGTCCGTTGCCGTCCTTCCTTGGACACCGAAAACCAGCTATTTTGTTGGGGCCGAAAGGTGAGCGAGGGCAAAATGGCGAAGGCGCTGCACAAGCTGAATGCGCTACAGGTGGCAAGGCTCTCCAAGAAAGGGCGCCACGGCGATGGCGGCGGCTACTCTCTCCGCCATTTGCTATTGATCCTGTTGGAAAATTGTGAATAGTGCTTGGCTTTCGGGACACTATCTGTGGCACGGATTCGGCTCCGGGTGACGTTCAGGGGCCGCGACGGAGATCAGGTCGCGTCGGCGGATTCGAGTGTGGGCATCCGGCCAGACACCCGGCGTCAGCCGCGCCGCTCGGCCCAGCAAGTAGCCGCTCCGCCCAGCAAGTACAGTCACCGCGTCCACGACAAGTCGCTCGACAGCGACGTGCGCATTCACGAGCTCGCCAACCTCACAGAGATCCGAACGAGATCGGCCAGCGTTGCCGCGCCCATCCGCTCCATCACCTTGCCGCGGTAGATCTCCACGGTACGGGGACTGATGCCGAGCTCGGCGCCGATCTCCTTGTTGGTATAGCCCCTCACGGCGCGATCCATCACTTGCTGCTGGCGCTCCGAAAGCTCGGCCCTCCGCTTCATCAGATCAGACAGCTCCTGCGCGGTGGCATGCTGCGCATCGGCCGCACGGAGTGCCGCCTCGATTGCGATGAGGAGCCGCCTTTCGTCGAATGGCTTCTCGAGGAAGTCATACGCGCCGCCTTTGATCGCAGCGACGGCCATCTCGATATCGCCATGGCCGGTGATCAAGATCAAGGGCAGGCGGCAGCCGATCCGCGCCAGCTCACGCTGCAGGTCGAGCCCGGACATGCCTGGCATGCGCACGTCGCTCACGATGCAGGCTGGCCATGCCCCGCCACGAACTCGATCGAGAACGGGCTCGGCTCTGGTGTAGCGATGCACGGCATGGCCCTTTGATTCGAGGTAAAGCCCGAGTGCATCGAGCACGGCAGCGTCGTCGTCAATCAAATGGATAGTAGCCAGAACCGTGGTCATGCCGCCTCCGCAACCGGGAGTGTGAACCGCACGAGTGCCCCCTGCTCGGCCTTGCCAAGGATGAGTTGACCACCATGCGCTTCGATGATGGAACGGCTGAGCGAGAGCCCGACACCGAGGCCATCGGGCTTGGTCGTGGCAAATGGTTGTGAAATGGCGCCTGCGGCCTGGAAGGCAAACCCCGGTCCTGAGTCAGCGACATGGATTTCGATCGAGCTCGAACCAGCCCGTACTGCCGATATAGTGATGGTTCCGCGCTCCATTCCTGCATCCCGGATTGCCTCGATGGCGTTGCGCACGAGGTTGAGTAGAACCTGCTCGACTTGCAGCATGTCCGCCATGATGAGCGGCAAGTCGGCCGGAACCTGTCGCTCGACCCGCACGCCGCCGCGCTCGATCTCGGGGCGGAGCAGCTCAAGCGCTTCATCGATGATGCGCGCTACGCCGACCGGCGCCAGCTCGCTGCGTCCAAGGCGAATCAGGTCGCGCAGGCGCCGTACCACCTCGGAAGCGCGCTCAACCTGGGCGACGGCCTTTGCGGCGGCTTCTCCAGCCTTCTCAGGTGAGCCGCCCGCCGCAATGGCTTCGGCCGCAAGCCGGGTGTAAGTCCCCGCCGCCATCAGCGGCTGATTGATCTCGTGAGCGAGGGCCGATGCCAGCTCACCCATGCTGCCAAGCCGCGTGAGACGCGCTTGTGCATCCTGCTGAAGTCGCAATTGCAGCTCGGCCCGCCGACGCTCGGTGACAAGCACACCGGCGGCGAGGCCGGTCAAGGCAAGGACGAGCATGAGTGCCTGAAACGCCGTCACGTCAGCACTGCTCGGCGCCGAGGCTTGCATGGCGATGATCAGGCCGAGTTGGGTGAGCACCAGTCCCATGGTCACGCCTTCGAGGCCGGAGCGCACGGCGATCCAGACAATTGGCAGAAACAACAGATAGAAGAGCTGCAGCGGACGACTCTGGCCGAGCGTGAAGACGAGCAGGAGGCTCATACCGATTGCGGCGATCTGGAGCCATGTCTCCCATGTCAAATGCACCGGCCGGCCACGTGTCAGGAGGATCAGCAGGAATGGGGTCGTAACGGCGATGCCGATCAGATCGCCGACCCAGAAGCGAATCACAGCGACCGAGGCGTCGGTCCAAGCGACGAGATCCGCTACGACGTAGACGGCAACGCATCCGACAGCGACGGCCGCGGCGCTGACGACGGCAGCGAGCAGCAGCAGGGCCAGGTCGCGCATGGATGACAGCGACACATCGAGCCTGACAGCCGGCCTAAGCAGCGCCAGAGCAACGGTCGAATAGCCCGAACCGATGATGACGGACGTCAGCAGGCTCACGGGCCATGTCGCAGCTTGGCCACGCACCATCAGGTCCGCGAGTAGCGGAGCCAAGAACAGCAGCGGTAGATGCCGCTGGCCGAACAAGAGGATCAGCACGAAGCTCAAGCCCGTCGGCGGATTCCAGGGCGTAATGCCGAACGGACCGAAGGGATGCACGAAACTGATCCAGTCGAGCGTGACGTAGCCGACCAGGAACCCCAGGGCGATGACGTGGGACGGCAACGTCAGCAGTCTCGGAAATGCCATCGGACGGGCTCTCGGCTTCGTCGCGTGCTCGTCCGCCGAGGTCTTAGATGTCTTGCCTGCTGTAGGCACTTTAGGGTCCTGCCGTAAGGAATGTTCCTGAGAGGATAGCACCTTAAGGTCTCGACCTGAATTGTCGCCACGCGCCTTTGGCCATCCATTGCCGCTTCCGCTTCGACCGACGGAGGTGAGCATGGCTGTGCAGACGTCGACAGAAGCCAATCCTGTGCTGCGACCCGAAGGCAAGGGCTGGGCCGAGCGCATCTTGGCCTGCATTGATGACGACGCTGCTGGTGCGGTGATCATCGATTGGCTGCTCACATTGCCGAGCTCCTCCACCCGTGAGGTCGTCCTGCTCGGCCTCCTGCCGAAGCCAGAGGCCGTCCGCTCCCGCGGCATCCTGATCGACACGGTCCGCCAGCAGCTCCGAGTGGCGGGTCAGCACCGCATCGCCGCGATCACGCCTGCCGTAGAGCGTGCCGGGATGAGCCATCGCGATCGCATCGAGCTGTTCGATGGCGCCGAGGACATTGTGGCTTGCGCACGCGAGGAGCGCGCAGACGTGATCGTTATGGTGGGAAAGCCGCTCGGGCAATTGCATCGACGAATTGCGACGGTCCTGCCTACCCGTTCGCTGGCGGCCCGGGTGGCCGACATGTCCGGCATTCCAGTGGTGATCTTGAAGCAAGCGGCGCCGCAATGACACTTGTCCCTGGAGGTTCGCCGCCTTCGAGCGTCGTCGTGTTGTGCACCGACGAGGCGGCTCGTGATGCGCTGGCCTATTGGCTCAACTCGTCGGGCATCAGCGCCGTGATTGCGCGGTCGGGGTATCAGGCGAGAGCGCTGCTTTCAGTCGCCGGCACGCGCATGCTGGTCACTGATCGAGCGCTGCCGCCCTGGCCCGGCTTAGACAGCATATCGGCACTGAAAAAGGCTATTGCCGAAATCAAGGTCGCCGTTCTCGACAACGGCGTGCCGGACAATGCAGCGCTCGCCCGCGCCGCCGGAGCAGACGTGATTCTGCCTTGGCCTCTCAGGCGGGCGAACGTCATCGCTGCCTGCCAGGATCGCACACAAGTGGAGCAGCTTCCATGCGCCTCCTGAGCCTTTTCATTGCCCACTTTCTGTTCTGGCTGGCGCTATCGGGCCATTACACTCCATTTCTAATCGGCGCGGGAGTCATGTGCTCGGCTGTTTGCGTGCTGGCGGCGCACCGCATGGGCGCGGCCGACGGCGAAGCGCATCCGCTGCAGCTGTTTGGCCGCGCACTCACTTATTTCCCATGGCTCATCTGGGAGATCTGCAAGTCCTGCTGGGCTGTGACGAAAATCATCGTCGACCCGCGACTGCCGATCTCACCGACCATGACACGCGTGAGGGCAAGCCAGCGCACGACAGTAGGACTGGCGACTTATGCCAACTCGATAACACTGACGCCCGGCACGATTACGACAGCAGTCAAGGGCGACATGCTGACGGTGCATGCCCTGGTCCGGGATGGCGCCATCGATCTCGAAGGTGGCGGCATGGACCTGCGCGTCACCCAATTCGAGGGGGGACGCTGATGTTCGTCGTCGCAACCCTCGCCATCCTGGCTGCCCTGACTCTTGCCATCTTCCGGGCGCTTGCTGGGCCGACAGTGTTCGACCGCGTCCTCGCGGGAAATTCGGTCGGAACATTGGCGATCCTCTTGCTCGCCGTGGTTGGCTTCCTGACCGGCCGTCCCGAGTGGCTCGACATCGCGATCACGTATGGCCTCCTCAATATCATCAGCACTCTGGCGATCCTGAAGTTCTTCCGACACGGGGATCTCGCGCACGATGTGGAGGAGGACGCATGAGGACGCTCGTCGCCGACTTGCTCAGCTGGGCCTGCATCGTCGGGGGGAGCTTCTTCACGATTGTCGGCGCAATCGGTCTCGTGCGCATGCCCGAGGTCTTCACGCGCATGCATGCGGCCAGCGTCATCGACACGCTCGGCGCCGGCCTTCTGTGCAGCGGGATGATGCTGCAGGCCGGACTGACGCTGGTGACAGCCAAGCTCGTCTTCATCCTGGCGCTGCTCTTCTTCATCGGCCCGGTCGTGACGCATGCACTGGCGCAAGCCACGCTTCACGCCGGCGTCGAGCCCAAGCTCGACGAGGATCGTCGTGAGCGCACGGATTGGTCGTCCGACAAGGTGGCGCGCGAGCCAGCCCCGGCTGAAGCGGCACAGTAGGAGGTTGGCTCTTGGAAGCCCTGATAAACATGGTCCTGCTGACGCTGCTGGCGGTCGTCACTGTCGGCATCGTGCGCCAGCGCAACATGTTCGGCGTTATCGTGCTCGCCGGCATCTACAGCTTCCTCATGGCAAGCGTGCTGATCGTGCTCGATGCGGTCGACGTGGCGATGACGGAAGCCTCGGTCGGTGCCGGCGTCTCGACCGCATTCCTGCTGGCGGCGCTGCACCACACCAAGAGCCTGGAGCAACGGCCTCATCACGCGCCCGTTTTGCCGCTGATTGTCTCGCTCGGGGTCGGCGGGGCGCTCGTGTGGGGCACCATCGGCCTGTCCCCCTTCGGCACACCCGACGCCATCATCCACAAGCACGTGGCACCCTACTTTCTGGCCAATAGCCTGAAGGACACCTTGGTGCCGAATGTCGTGACCTCGACGCTCGCAGACTACCGCGGCTACGATACGCTCGGTGAGACGACGGTAATCTTTACCGCCGGCATCGGGGTCATGCTGTTGCTGCGCGGTGCCGCCCGGCGGCGCAAGGCCAGAGCCGGCGACGATCTGCCGGCAAAGGGAGAGGCCGTATGAGGACGGACCTCCTCCTGCGCATCGGCGTCAAGCTCGTGCTGCCGTTCATCCTGCTTTTTGCGCTCTATGTGCAGTTCCATGGCGAGCTTGGCCCCGGCGGCGGCTTCCAGGCCGGTGTCATCACGGCCGGAATGATCATACTTTATGCGCTGATCTTTGGCGTGCGCGAAGCCAAACGCATTGCGCCGCAGGGCCTCGTCGAGCACCTGATTCCGCTCGGCGTGCTGATTTACGCCGGCACTGGCATCGCGGGGCTGCTGACCGGCGTCAACTATCTCGATTATTCGCGCCTCGGCCACGATAGCCAGCATGGACACGAGTACGGCATCTTTGCCGTCGAAGTCGGCGTGCTCGTCACCGTTTCTTCGACCATGACGGCGATCTTCTACGCTTTCGTCGAGCGGGGGCGGTGATGCAGATCCCGACCGCCATCCAGCGCTTCGCCGAGCATTACAATTATCTGGTCACCATCTTCCTGATGGTGGCGGGGCTCTACGTTGTCATTGCCCGCGGCAATATGATCAAGAAACTGATCGGGCTCTCGCTTTTCCAGACCTCGGTCTACCTGCTCTACATCGCGCCGGGGAAAATCATCGGCGGCACGGCGCCGATCCTCGATCCGTCCTTCAAAGTCTACTCGAACCCGCTCCCGCATGTGCTGATTCTGACGGCTATTGTCGTGGGCGTGGCGACGCTGGCGCTCGGGCTAGCACTGGTTGTCCGCATCCACGAGGCATACGGCACCATTGAGGAGGACGAGATCTTCGCAAAGGAAGGGGAGCAGTGAAGTCCGTCACAGTCCACCTCCCCGCGCTCCAGGTCGTCGTGCCACTGTTGGGCGCGCTGCTTTGTGCACTGCTTCGACGTGGCACGTCGGCCTGGGCGATGTCCCTCATCGTGAGTTGGCTGCTGCCCGCGATCTCGATCGCGCTGATGCTTCAGGTGCTCCGCTCGGGCCCGATCTCCTATCATCTCGGTGGCTGGGCACCGCCCATTGGCATCGAGTACCGGGTCGATCTCCTCAACGCATTCGTGCTTGTGCTGATCTCGATCATTGGTGCAGCCATCCTGCCGTTCGCACGGCGCAGCGTCGCGCACGAGATCGACGGCGACAAGCAGGCGTGGTTCTACACCATGTACCTGCTGTGCCTGACGGGCCTGCTTGGTATCACCATCACAGGCGACGCTTTCAACGTCTTCGTGTTCCTCGAAATCTCGTCGCTCTCCACCTATGTGCTGATCGCCATGGGGAAGGACCGCCGCGCGCTGCTCTCGGCTTTCCAGTACCTGATCGTCGGCACCGTCGGCGCGACGTTCTACGTGATCGGTGTCGGCTTGTTGTATCTCGTCACGGGTAGCCTGAACCTCGTCGACATCGCGGCGCGGCTCGGACCTGCGGCAGCGGAATCGTCACGCCCCGTCATGGCGGCACTCGCCTTTCTTACCGTCGGCGTCAGCCTGAAGCTCGCGCTGTTTCCATTGCACGTCTGGCTGCCCGGTGCCTATGCGTACGCCCCCTCGGTCGCGACGGCATTTCTTGCCGGGACTGCAACCAAGGTCGCGATCTATGTTCTGTTGCGGCTTTTCTTCTCTGTGTTCGGCGTTGCGATCAGCTTCAGGAGCCTGCCCGTTTCCGAGATCATGCTGGTTCTGTCAGCTGCGGCCATGCTCATCGCTTCGCTGATCGCGGTTTTCGAGATGAATGCCAAGCGCATGCTGGCCTACTCCTCGCTCGCCCAGATCGGCTACATCACGCTCGGCATCAGCCTCGCCAATGTCGCCGGCCTGACCGGCGGCATCGTGCATCTGTTGAACCATGCGCTGATGAAGACGGCGCTGTTCCTGGCGCTTGGAGCCGTCGTCTATCGCATCGGCTCTGCAAAGCTCGATGACCTTGCCGGTATAGGGCGGCAGATGCCGCTCACCATGGCGGCATTCGTGGTTGGCGGGCTTGCGCTGATGGGCGTACCGGGCACGGCTGGTTTCGTCTCAAAATGGTATCTCGCCGTCGGCGCCTTCGACCGGGGCTGGTGGCCGCTCGTTTTCCTCATCCTCGCCTCATCGCTGCTCGCGGTCGTCTATATCGGTCGCGTCGTCGAGATGGCCTGGTTCCGCGAGCCCTCCGAGATCGCCGCCAAGGCCAAGGACCCGCCGTGGTCCATGTTGATGCCATTGCTGGCCCTGGCGGCGGCCACGATCTACCTCGGCATCGACACGGAGGCCTCTGCCGCGATCGCGCGCAAGATCGCCGAAAGCCTGCTCGGAGGGCTCAAGTGATGTTGCCGGTGTCACCCGAGGCCCTGGTGCTGCTCGCGATCGCGCTCCCATTCGTCGGGGCTGCGCTGATCCCGCTGTTTCACCGCTGGCCGAACCTGCGCGAGACGGTGACGCTCGCGACGGCCGCCAAGCTCGCGGTCGCGGTCTGGTGCCTGCTGCCGCACGTGCTTGCCGGCAAGCAGCCAGAGGCGAGGCTGCTCGATGTGGTGCCCGGTCTCACCATTGCCTTCAAAGTCGAGCCCCTCGGCCTGCTGTTAGCTCTCGTCGCGTCGTCATTGTGGATCGTCAATTCGATCTACTCGATCGGCTACATGCGCGCCAATGAAGAGCCTCGACAAACCTCATTCTACGTTTGCTTCGCGGTCGCGCTCGGCTCGGCGATCGGCCTCGCCTTCGCGAGGAACCTGTTCACGCTGTTCCTGTTTTACGAGATGCTGACGCTCTCGACCTATCCGCTGGTTACCCACAAGGCGAATGCCGAAGCCGTCCGCGGCGGCCGCATCTACCTGATGCTGCTGATCGGCACATCGATGCTGCTGCTGTTGCCGGCCATCGTCGCCACGGGGTTTCTCGCCGGGACGCTCGACTTCAAGGTGGGTGGCATCCTTCCGGCATCTCTCGAAAGCGGCATGCTCGCAGCACTGCTCGCCCTCTATGTCTTCGGCACGGGCAAGGCGGCGCTGATGCCCCTCCACTTCTGGCTGCCGGCAGCGATGGTGGCGCCGACGCCGGTCTCGGCCCTCCTGCACGCTGTCGCTGTTGTGAAGGCCGGCGTTTTCACCTTGCTGAAGGTCATCGTCTATGTGTTCGGTGTGGAGCGCCTTGCTGCGACAGGTGCTGCCGCATGGCTCGTGTGGGCCGCTGGCGCCACAGTGCTCCTCGCGTCTCTCGTCGCCCTCCGCCAGGACAACCTGAAGAAGCGGCTCGCCTACTCCACCGTGTCGCAGCTCTCCTACGTCGTGCTGGCTGCCGCGATCCTCACTCCGATCTCGGTGATCGGAGCAACCGTGCACATCGCTGCGCACGCAGTCGCGAAGATTACGCTGTTCTTCGCTGCCGGCGCTATCTACACCGCCGCCCACAAGACCGAGGTGTCGGAGCTCGACGGCATCGGTTGGCGCATGCCGTGGACCATGACCGCCTTCGCCGTCGGTGCGCTGGCCATGATCGGATTGCCGCCGACCGCCGGCTTCCTTGGCAAGTGGTTCATGCTGTCTGGCGCGCTGCAATCGCACCAGTGGCTGCCGGTCGGTGTCATCATCCTGTCGACCGTGCTCAACGCCGCATACTTCCTGCCCATCATCTTCCGCGCGTTCATCGTCCAGCCAGTCCACGCTCACGCCGTCGGAGCGGCCGCCTTGCCCCACGGCGAGCACGGCGAGGCGCCCTGGCCGATGGTACTCGCGCTGACCGCTACAGCAGCTGCGACGATCGGTTTGTTCATGGCTCCCGAGATCCCTCTGTCACTCGCCAAGCTGATGCTTTCCGGAGGCCCGCGATGAGCGCGCCGAGCCTGCCGCCTGACCACGATCATTGGCTCGTGCGGCCAGCCACGATCCGCGGTCTGTGGATCGTCTCGTGGGGACTGCTTGCCGCGCTTGTCTTGCTCGAACTCATCGTCGAGCACCATCCGCATTTCGGCATCGACGGCACATTCGGTTTCGGCGCGTGGTTCGGCTTCGGTGCCTGCGTCGTCCTGGTCGTGCTCGCCAAGCTGCTCGGCGTCTTTCTCAAGCGGCCGGACACCTACTATGACCACTAGTCTTCTGTTGCCGCCCGGCCTCCTACTGATTGTTGCCGCCTTCGCGCTGCCGTTTCTGCACGGCGCGGCGCGAACGGCAACCTTGCTCGTCGTGCCTCTCATCGCGCTATGGCTCATATGGGCGCTACCCGAGGGTGCTGCGCTGAAGTTTGGCTTCCTCGGCTACGAGCTCGCGCCCCTCAAGGTCGACAAGCTCTCTCGCCTGTTTGCGATGGTCTTTGCCATCATGGCCTTCGCCGGCGCGCTGTTTGCCCTTTACCAGCCGAGCACCCTGGAGCTCTCCGCCGCCTTGGCCTACGCGGGGAGCGCCATCGGCGCCGTCATGGCCGGCGATCTGATCTCACTGTTCGTGTTCTGGGAACTGATGGCAATCGGGTCAACGCTCGTCATCCTCGCGGCTGGCCAAGGCTCTCAGCACTCCGCGTTCCGCTACGACGTTGTCCACCTGCTTGGCGGCGTGCTGCTCATGGCTGGCATCGCCGGCGAGATCCAGGCAACGGGCTCGATCGCATTCGGCCCGATGGACACGGGCACGCCGTCACGCTGGCTGATCCTCGCAGGCTTCCTCGTCAACGCCGGCGCGCCGCCGCTGTCCGCTTGGCTGTCAGATGCGTATCCGGAGGCGTCGTGGTCGGGCATGGTGTTCCTCTCCGCCTTCACCACCAAGACCGCCGTCTACGTGTTGATTCGCGGCTTTCCCGGTACCGAGCTCCTAATCTGGGTGGGCCTCTTCATGGTGTTCTACGGGATTGTCTACGCAATCCTCGAGAACGACATGCGCCGCATCCTCGCCTACTCGATCGTCAATCAGGTGGGGTTCATGGTGACCGGCGTTGGCATCGGCACCAAGATGGCGCTGAACGGTGCGGCGGCGCATGCCTTCACCCACATCATCTACAAGGCCCTGCTGCTGATGTCGGCCGGCTCCGTGCTGCTGATGACGAGCAAGCGCAAGTGCACCGATCTCGGCGGCCTCTTCCGAACCATGCCGCTGACGTGTCTTCTCGGCATCATCGGCGCGCTGTCGATCTCGTCGTTCCCGCTGACTTCGGGCTTCGTCTCGAAGTCGATGATCGCGCAAAGCGCCGTCGACAAGCACCTGATGTACGTGTGGTTGGCACTCGCCGCCGCCTCGGCAGGCGTGTTCCTGCACGCCGGCATCAAGTTCCCGTGGTTCGTGTTCTTCCAGAAGGACTCGGGTCTCCGGCCTGCCGAGCCACCGCGCAACATGCAGGCTGCGATGGTCATCCTGGCGGCGTTCTGCATCGGCTTTGGAATTGCGCCGGGCTGGCTCTACGGCTTGTTGCCGCACGAGGTCGACTATGTACCGTACACGGCCGCGCACGTCGTCTTCCAGCTGCAGCTCCTGCTGTTCTCGGGCCTTGCCTTCTTCCTGCTGCTCAGCCTGCTGAAGCGCACGCTCACGATCACGCTTGATACAGACTGGCTCTGGCGCCGGTTGGGCAGTCGCCTGATGCGCCTCATGGATGATGCGAGTGACCGAGGCTGGCAGGCATTTGCCGGCAGCACGGCGGCGCTCGCTCGACGCGTAGCGCAGGGCCTACGTACAACCCATGGCCCCGATGGGATCCTCGGTCGGCCCTGGCCGACGGGCACGATGGCGCTGTGGACCACGCTGATGCTCGGCGCTTATCTCATCCTCGCCTATCTCTAGGAGGCGCGCATGGACGCGACCCAGGGCTTCAAGCAGACGATCGAGCGCTGGCTGTATCCTGAGCTCGCCAAGATCGCTCCACATCATCGCGCCCGCGCGCTTGAGAAAGCTCGTGCCGAGAGCTTCGACTTTCTCGAGGTTGCTTGCATCCTGGCCGCGATCGTAACGGTCACCTACCTGACGCGATACAGCCTCAAGGACGCCGGCGTGGTCGACCGTCTGTCAGCCGCGCTCGCCAATTTCGTAGTTGCCTTGCCGCAGCTGCTGCTCTTCGCCGGGCCCTTCTTCGTCCGCCGCACGCGCCGAGGGCTGCGACTATTTCTCGATGACCAACGCCGGGCGTGAGCAGGAACAGTCGCGGGCGATAGCGAAGCATTCACCCAACGGTGACTACCAGGACATTTGCATTTCTAAACGATATTGCTGCCCTCGACATCGATCACGATGCCGCCGTCGGCACTTCGGGTGCGCCAGCCGTCACCGATCCACGCGCATCCAGGTCGCCAATCTCGGCACCAGCGGCAACGACACCTGCACCGTCGACAACCCTGGGGACATCGTCGGCGAGAGCCGAGAACGTGCAGCCCTCGGCGCGGCCGGTGCGGGCTGCCTTCACCTTCAGCATCGCCATGGCATCGGCGAGCAGGCGCACACCATCCACCTCAAATCCGTGTTGTCGTTGAGGCCGCCACGAATGATGTGCATGTCGGACGTCGCGGTCATGGCGTTCTCGGAAGCTTCAGACGGCGGCGGCGGAAAATGACGCCACCGCCGAAAAGACACTACTTCGCCGGCTTCGGACCGATGCGATCGCCGTGCTTCACGCGCTCAGGCGTTTTGTGGACGAGCGTATAGGCATAATCGACGCCCATGCCGTATGCGCCCGAGTGCTCCTGGACGAGCCTGATCGTGGCGTCGTAGGTGTCCTTGCGGGCCCAGTCGCGCTGCCACTCGAGCAGCACCTGCTGCCAGGTCATCGGCACCACGCCGGCCTGGACCATGCGCTGCATCGCATAGTCGTGCGCGTCCTTGCTCGTGCCGCCGGAAGCATCGGCGACCATGTAGATCTCGTAGCCGCCCTCCTTCATGGCCGATAGCGCGAACATGGCGTTGCACACCTCCGTCCAGAGGCCCGCCACCACAACCTTCTTGCGGCCGGCCGCGGCGAGAGCATCGCGGACGTTCTGGTCGTCCCACGAGTTCATGGATGTGCGCTCGAGGATCTTGTTGTCCGGGAAGACGGCCAGGATCTCGGGGTACGTGTGCCCCGAGAAGCTCTCCGTCTCGACGGTCGTGATCGTCGTCGGCACGTTGAACACTTTCGCCGCCTTGGCGAGCGCGACGACGTTGCACTTGAGCGCCTGGCGGTCGATCGACTGCACGCCGAAGGCCATCTGCGGCTGATGATCGATGATGATGAGCTGGCTGTTTTGCGGTGTGAGGAGGTCGAGGTAGTTGGTCATGATTATCTCTCCTGGTTGAGGGTGATGCAGGGGAGGCGGCGCGGCCGGGCTCGGCCTCGATGCAGTTGGTTGGCGCCGCTAGTCAGGCTCCCATGTCGAACAGGAGAGCCTCGGCGTCTCCGAGCCCTGCAATGCGCAGTTGCCCCGAGGTCGAGACGGCAACGCCATCCCCCTCGCGAAGCTCCTCTCCGTTCACCGACACCGAGCCGCGGGCGACCTGAACCCAGCCGCCGCGACCTGATGCGATGGTGTGCTCGACGGCGTCGCCTTCACCGAGCAGCGTCGCGTAGAGATCGACGTCCTGGTGGATCGTGACGGAGCCGTCGCGACCGTCGCGCGAGCCGATCAGCCGCAGCCGGCCGCGCTTCTCCGCATCCGGGAACGTCTTCTGCTCGTAGCCGGGCGCGATCCCCTTCTTCTCCGGGATGATCCAGATCTGGAGGAAGTGGACAGGCTCGGTTTTCGAGGCATTGAACTCCGAGTGCCGGATGCCTGAGCCGGCCGACATGCGCTGCAGGTCGCCGGGCCGGATCACCGAGCCCGTGCCGAGGCTGTCCTTGTGCTCCAGCGCGCCGTCGAGGACATAGGAGATGATCTCCATGTCGCTGTGCGGGTGCGCGGGAAAGCCGCCGCCCGGCGCCACGCGGTCGTCGTTGATGACGCGCAGCGGGCCGAAGCCCATGTGTTTCGGGTCATGGTAGTGCCCGAACGAGAAAGTGTGCTTGCTGTCGAGCCAGCCGAAGTTGGCCCGGCCGCGCTCCTCTGATTTCCGTACCGTCAGTGTCATGGCTCGTCTCCTTGCCGGCGGCGATGACCGCCGGTTGATGGGAGAGAGGTAGAACGCTCACGAACCAGCGGCAATCCACCAGATTTCGCGCAATCTGCATCCAAAATCGCTACAATGGGTCCATGGACAAGCTCGAAGCCATGACTGCGTTCGTGAAGGTCGTCGCGCTCGGCAGCTACGCCGAGGCGGGGCGCACCCTGGGCCTCACCCGTTCCGCCGTCAGCAAGGCGGTGATGGAGCTGGAACAACTGCTCGGGGCGCGCCTGCTCGACCGCACCACACGCCGCGTCAGCGCGACCGAGGCCGGGCTCGCCTATTACGAGAGCTGCGTCGATATCCTGGCGCGCGTCGAGGAGACCGAGATGCAGGTCTCACGCCTGCACGACGAGCCGAAGGGCGTTCTCAAGCTCAACGCGCCGGTCTCGTTTGGCGTGCTGCATCTCGGGCCGCTGATCGCTGCGTTCATGGCCCAGTATCCCGATCTCAAGATCGAGCTGACGCTGAACGACCGCTTCATCGATCCGATCGAGGAGGGCGTCGATGTCACGATCCGGATCGGCATCCTCGCGGACTCGAGCCTGATCGCGCGTCGCCTCGCGCCGGCGCGCCGTGTGCTGGTGGCGGCGCCCAAGTACGTCAAAGAACGCGGCGCGCCGAGGACGCCGGACGATCTCGCGCAGCACCGATGCCTGAACTACGGACACACGACGACACTGCAGCGTTGGCAACTGACGCAAGCCGGACAGACGATCGGCGTCGCCATCAATTCCGTGATGTGCTCGAACAACGGCGACGTCCTGCGCGCTGCCGCGCTCGCCGGGCAGGGCATCACCAAGCTGCCGACCTTCCTGGTCGGCCCGGACATCAAGGCCGGCCGGCTGGTGGTCGTTCTGCCGGAAAACCCACCGACGGAGCTCGGTGTGTTCGCGCTCTATGCTCCGAACCGCTACCTCGCGGCCAAGACCCGCCTGCTGATCGATTTCCTGGCCGCCCGCTTCGGCGAGCGACCCGCCTGGGACGAGACGAAATCCAGATAAGCAATGCTGCGACGGGCGCGGTTTGGGACCAACAAGTCCTTCCAGCAATGGCGCAATCGGGCTAGAGCGGTAGCGTCGTGATAGGGACGCTCAAGTGTCGGTGCTCTCAATCTGATCAAGCCGAGGCATGGCTCCTATCAGAAACGAATGCGGTTCCCGAACCCGATCAGGCGATGATTGCTGCTCGACGGAGTTTGGAGCGGGCGCACCATCGGCAGCAGCAATTGCGCCCGCTTCGTTCAGACACTTTTACCACCGGCTCAGGAACCGCTCAACACCGGGTCGATCTCGAGCTCATGGGCGAGAAAGTCGATCATGGCGCGTACGCGCAGCGGCACGTAGCGGCGCGAGGGGTAGACGGCGTTGAGCGGCAGCAGCTTGGGCTCATAGGCCTTGAGCAGGACTTTCACGGTGCCACGCGTGATCTCATCGGAGAAGGCGAAGGCCGGAATGACGGCAATGCCGAGACCGGAGAGCACGCCCTCGCGCACGGCCTCGGAGTTGTCGACACGATAGCGGCCCGCGACGGTCACCGACAGCGGTCCGTGACTGCTTTCGAAATGCCACCGGTTGCCGGTCGCGAGCCGCGTGTAGACGATACAGTCGTGCTGCTTCAGGTCATCGGGAGTCCGGGGCGTGCCGTTGGCCTTGAGGTAGGCCGGTGACGCGACCGTCAAGCGCCTCACCATGCCGATCTTGCGGGCGACAAGGCTCTGATCGGTGATCTCGCCGACGCGGATTGCCAAGTCAATGCCCTGCTCGACCATATCGATGAAGCCGTCGCTCATGGCGAGGTCGATTGCAACCTCGGGATAGCGCGCGAGAAACCGCGCCATTCGCGGCACGATGTGCCGGCGCCCGAGCACGACCGGCACGGCGAGCCGGAGCATACCGGTCGGCTTCGCCTGCCGGCGCCCGACGGCGTTCTCCGCTTCGCCGACGGCCTCGAGGGCGCGCAGCGCGTGCTCGTAGAAGGCGCGGCCGTCATCCGTGAGTGCCAGAGCCCGTGTCGTGCGCGTCAGGAGACGGGCACCGAGATGCTCCTCGAGCGCCGCCACCTGCCGGCTGATGGTCGGCTGCGTCGTGCTCTGCTCGGCAGCGACAGCCGTGAAACTGCCGGCCTCCACCACGCGGACGAACGTGCGCATCGGTCCGAGGAGGTCCATGTGCATCCATACGCAAGATGTATGAACGATATGAGACTCGACCCAGTTATGCAATGAGGTCGTTTGGGGCATCTCTGATCCTGCTGGCGAGAGCACGCCCGCCGTTTCAAGGAGAGCGAAATGTCCCTGCAAGCCGAGCTCGACTCATTCAAGGCCACCTGGACCGGGCGTGTCGGCCCCGACGTCGCGAAAATGATGGCCGACGACAACGCAGCGCTGCAGCCACAGGCCGCAACGGCTCTGAAAGTTGGCGACAATTTTCCCGCGCTTTCGCTTCCCGATCAGCTCGGGCGCCCCGTCGATATCGCGGCGCTGGCGGGCGAGGGGCCACTTCTGATCACCTTCTATCGCGGTGGCTGGTGCCCCTACTGCAATCTCGAACTGCGCGCCTACCAGAAACTGGTTCCAGACATCACCCGGCTCGCTGCGCGCCTCATCGCCGTGACGCCCGAGACGCCGGATAACGCTCTCACGACCGCCGAGAAAAACGACCTCGCGTTTACAGTTCTCTCCGATGAGCACGGACGTCTCGCCGATGCGCTCGGCATACGCTTCGAGTTGTCGGACGCCGTGAAGGCCTACTTCGTCAAGGCCGGCCACGATCTGCCCTCACGCAATGGCAACGACCGCTGGTCGCTTCCGATGCCGGCGACCTACGTCGTCGAGAAGGGTGGCCGCATCGCGCTCGCCTTCGTCGATCCCGACTATCGCAAGCGGCTCGAGCCAAGCGAGGCAGTCGCCGCGTTGGCAGCACTGGCCGAGCGACACGCTGCCTGACGTTTCACTGAACTATACCAGATCGGAGCAACGATTATGAGCCCCGGCACGAGTCACGGGCCGGCTGGAGCCTCTGCCGTGCCGATATGCTCGGCTCCGATCAAGTCGAAGTTGTGGATGTAGAGGTCGTCGGCGCCGAGCAAGATGACGTTGTAATTCGGCGCGCCGGCAGCCCATGGCGCATTGGGACTCTTGAAGTCCAGCACCATCTGATGCGAGCAGCCGCGGCCCGCGGTGAACGGCAAGCCGCCTGGGAACACGCCGGTGAGCGGGATATGTATGTGGCCGAGGAAAATGTGACGCACGCCGCCGGGGTGCGCGCGTAGCGCCGCGAGATAGGGCTCGGGCGTCGCCATGCAGATGGCGTCGAAGTGCGGCGCGCTCACAGGCAGCGGCGGATGATGCTGGAAGATCACCACCGGCCGCTCGCCCGCCTGCTCGAGGCAGGCCTTCAGCCACGCCAACCGAGCGCCACACAGGTGCCCGCCGATACGACCCTCCTCGTGGGTGTCGAGGAACAGCAGGCGGCCGATGCGGCCCGGCGCGTCGATCATGCACTGCACGAAGCCGTTGTCGTCGACCGGGTGACGCTTGAAGGCCGCGCGGAAGGCCGGCCGGTTATCGTGGTTGCCAAGCATCAAGCGATAGGGGGCGCGCAGGTCCGCCAGGATCTCCGCGACGCGAGCGTAGGCGTCCGGCTCACCGTAATGGGTAAGATCGCCTGTTATTGCGACGAGGGCCGCGTCACTGTGTTGCGCGTTGATGTCGGCGACGACGGCCGCGAGCCGGGCGCCGGAATCGACGCCGTAGATGTGCTGCCCGCGCGGACGCACGTGGGGATCGGTGACGTGGATGATCTTCATGACGGGTCGCTCCTCGTCGTCGCAGTACAGCTGCGTGTGCAGGAGAGCGGCCGAACCGCTCTCCCGCATTCGCGTCACTTCGCCTTCATCATCTCACGGGTCGTCTTGACGATCTCGGCAAGTCCAGCCTCCGGCGCCGCATCGCCGCGCATCACCTTGCCGATGACGTCGCGCTGCGCGCGCCAGATGCGCACGGTGTTGCCGTCGGGATAGGCGCCCCACGGACCGGCCCGCTCGATCTGCCGGATCGGAGTGCGATAGTTCGGGTTCTTCTCGTAGAACGGTCCGAGGAACTCAGGCCCCGATGCACGCAGGTTGGTCGGAAGGTAGCCGGTCATCTCGACCACCGTCCTCTGGGCCACCGGACCTGTGACGTACTTGATGAAGGTCCACACCGCCGCGAGCTTGGCGGGATCCTGCGTGAACGTCATCACCGCGTTGCCACCCGTTGGAATACGCCCCTTCTCTTTGTCGCCGATCGGGAACGTCGTCGTCTTGAGATCGAACTTGCCGGCGACGAGGCCAGTCACTTGTGTCAGATGCGCCGGCGTGGTGAAGAAGATGCCGATTTTGCCGGCGCCGAAAGCCTGACGGCTCTGCTCCCAGTCGATCATCTGCATGCCACCCTCGGTGATCATGCGGCGGAACAGCTTCATCGCGTTGAGACCGGCAGGTCCGTCGAAGGCAATGTCCCCGCCGTCCTCGGTCAGCAGGCGGCCGCCCGCCTGCGAGATCATGGCCTCGAACAGCCAGCTGTCGGGCCAGCCGTGGACGTCGTAGGCCATGCCGTTGATGCCGGCCGCCGGGTCCTTGATCTTGGCGGCGAGCTCGATGATGCCCTCGATGGTCTGCGGGAAGCTCTCCGGTGTGACGCCGGCCTTCTTCACAAGGTCGTTGTTGAAATAGACGATCGGGTTCGAGGCGTTGAAAGGGATGCCGTAGATTTTCTTTTCGACGGTGCCGAGCGCCATCAGGCTATCGGAGTAGTTGGCCTTGCGGAAATCTTTGCCTTCCTTGGCGAGGAGATCGTCGAGCGCCACGGCCTGCTTGCGCTTGTCGAGCGTGCGCACCAGCTCGGGAAACAGATGGAAGCCCGAGTAGAAGACGTCCGGCAACTGGTTGGTCAGCGCGCTACGAAGGATCACCTGGTGCCCTTCGTCATAGCTGGGAGAGGGCGCCCGGAACCTGACCTTGATGCTCGGGTTCGCCTTCATGAATTCGGCAGCGACCGGCTCGTGGAATCGCGCGAAGCTCGGGAAGCAATAGAGGACATCGAGGGTGACCTCTTTGTCCTGAGCGAGGGCCAACAATGGCAGGCCGGCCGCCAAGGCGACGGTTGCAGCGGCCGTACCGGCCAGAACCCCTCTACGTGACTTCATGCTCATGCTCCTTGCGCTGAGAACCTCGAACGACATTGCCGGCAGCCGGACCTGCCGGAAGGCGTAGTTGGCTTTGAGATGGACGGGCGGCGCTACTTGATCCCGGTCATGGTGATGCCCTGGACGAAGTTTCGTCGCGCGATGAGGAACAGGATGACGAGCGGCATCGTGATGATCGCAGCGCCAGCCATGAGGCTTCCGTAGTTGGTGCCGAGCTCTGAGCCGGCAAAAAACAGCATTCCGAGTGGTGGCGGGGCGTATTCCAGCCGCTGGATGACGATCATCGGCCAGTACAGATCGTTCCAGTGAGCGACGATCGAGAAGATCGAGAAGGCGCTGATGGCCGGCCAGGCACTGGGCACCACGATGCGCCAGAGGATCTCGACCTCGCTCAGGCCGTCGACGCGGGCTGCCTGCAGGATCTCGTCGGGAAACTGCTTGAACACCTGTCGGAAGAGAAACGTTGCGAATACCGACAGAAAGAACGGCAGCATCATCGCGAAGTAGGTATCGAGCAGCTTCAGGTTGGCGAGCCCGAGATAGAGGGGAAGCGCTGGTACCTGGATCGGGATTGACAGACCCGCGATCACGAGTGTGAACAGCAGCGTGCGTCCCGGGAAATCAAGCTTGGCGAGAGCATAGGCGGCAGGAATGGACACCAGCAGCTGGACCAGGAGGATCCCGCTGCAGACGATCACGCCGTTGAGCATGAACAGGTGCAGCGGCGCGAGCGTCAGAGCCTGCGTGACGTTCTCGATGCCATAGAAGCGTTGCGGAATCGGACTGAGCGACCCGCTCAGGATTTCCTCAGGCGCGCGAACCGCCGTCAGCAGCATCCAGGCGAATGGCAGCAGGACGAACACGGCGCCCACCACGAGAACGATGTGCGCGGCGACGGCACTGAGCAGCTTTGGCGCGCGACCAGCCAACGTGGCGTCAAGCTTCGGGGCTGCGCGCGCCATCAGTAGTGCACCCGCCGGTCGAGCTGAAACGCCTGCACCAGCGAGAACGCCAACATGAACAGGAGGAAAATCACGGTCAAAGCGGCGGCGTAGCCGATCTTGAAATACTGGAAGCCCTCGAGGTAGATCGCGTAGAGGAGAACCTCTGAACCGTCCTTGCCCTGCGTGAGAGCCGCAACAGTATCGAACACCTTGAAGGCCGTGATCGATGTCGTGACGGCGACAAACATCGTTGTCGGCGCGAGCTGCGGCCACGTCACGGTCAGGAAGCGGTTGATTGGACCTCCCGCGCCATCCACCTCGGCAGCGTCGTAGAGGTCACGAGGAATGGCGGTCAACCCGGCGAGGAACAGCACCATGTTGAAGCCGATCACCTGCCACAGGCCGATCACGGCGAGAGTCGGGATCAGCAGCTTAGGGTTCGAGATGAACGCCTGCTCTGGGTAGCCCACGACCTTGATCACCGCGTTGACAGGCCCGAGACTCGGATGCAGGACGAACTGCCAGACCGTCGCCATGGCGATCATCGTGGTGGTAACCGGTAGAAAGTACACTACCTCGTAGAAGCCGCGCGTGCGGGTGCGGCCATGCACCAGGATCGCGATGAGCAGTCCCAGCAGCACACCGCCTGGCAGCACGATCGAGACATAAAGCAGTGTGTTCGCAACCGCCCGGCGAAATACGGGGTCCAGGATCGCGCGCTTGAAGTTGTCGAAGCCCAGCCACTTGATGGTCACCGCGCCGATCTCGTAGTCAGTGAAGCTCAGGACCAAGAGGCAGAGCAGCGGAGCCAGCAGCAAGGCCGCGAGCAATAGCGCCGCCGGCAAAACGAAAAGTGCGCCACTCCATCTCAGCTTCCGGGCGACGGCACGACGAGCCTCGGGTAGCGCATGCTCACCATTCGCATCGGCCATAGACATGATCACGTAGCGGCCTCTTCGGCCATAGCAGGAGTGACTGCGGGCTTGCCTGCAGCCGGCGGCACGGATGCGGTGATGCGCGACCCATTCGTATCGAAGATGTGCAAGGCGGAGAACCGCATCGTTAGCGGGACCAAATCGCCCGGCGCGACTGCCGCGAACGGAGCTTCCACGCTCGGGATCCGCGCGATCACCGCACCGGTCGTCGGAGACGACAAGTCCGCAAACACGAGGCGTTCGGCGCCGTGATGCTCAACGCGACGTACGCGTGCCAGCAAGCTGGCTGAGGCACTACCAAGGTTGGAGCCAAGCACTAGGTCCTCGGACCGTAGACCGATCGAAACGGGTGCACCCGCAGCCAGCGCCGTCGTGATCGGCAGTGCCCTGTCGGCCAGCATCACCTGACCGTGATCGCCTATTCGACCGGGAAGAACATTGATCGTGGGCGTGCCGATGAAGCGCGCTACTGTCAGAGTGGCGGGAGCCGCATAGAGCTCGGCGGGACGCCCGACCTGCGCGAGACGCCCACCATCGAGCATCGCAACGCGGTCCGACATGGTCATCGCCTCGACCTGGTCGTGCGTGACGTAGACGAAGGTCGCGCCGAGGCGTTTGTGCAGATCCGCCAGTTCGTCGCGCATGTGGACGCGCAGCTGGGCATCGAGGTTCGAGAGCGGCTCATCCATTAGGAACACAGTCGGTTGGCGCACCATGGCGCGAGCGAGCGCAACGCGCTGGCGTTGCCCGCCCGACAGCTGACCGGGTTTCCTTGCAAGAAGTGTCTCGATCTGAAGTTGAGCCGCGACGGCACGTACGTCGGCGGCGATCTCGCGGACAATCCCGCGGCGTCGAGGCGATAGATGCTTGATCAGCGGCAGGCGCTCGGCCAGAGACAGGCGGCTAACACTGAGCGGTAAGGCAATGTTGTCGCCTGCACTCATGTGCGGATAAAGCGCGTAGCTCTGGAACACCATGGCGATGTTGCGCGCGCGGGGACCGAGATGATCGACGTCGACACCGCCGATGGTCACCGCACCCCGGTCCTGTCGCTCGAGACCGGCAATGACCCGCAACAGCGTAGACTTGCCGCAGCCCGACGGCCCGACCAGAGACAGGAACTCGCCCGGCTCGACGCGCAGCGAAACGCCATCGAGGACACGGTTCACCCCGAACGACTTGGAAATGGCACGTAGCTCGAGTCCTGTGGCCATCAGCCAATTGCGTCCCTGACGATATCGCGCGCCGAACGGCACGGATCACGAGCGCTTCTAGGTCGATGCTGTTTCAGGTGTGTGACGAAGCTCACGTGGCACCGAGCCGTGTCACGTCACAGTCAAGGGCGTGTGTCTAGGTGTAGACTGCGGCTCGATACGGCTGCACTCATGGGAGAGCCAGATGCGCGTGGCGGCACTGATCCTGGGATTGACCCTGGGGCTATGCATCGGAGGCCCGGCAGGGCGGGCCGAAACGTTCACGTTCGCCGCGATCGGCGATATGCCTTACGGCGACAAGGCCATTTCACATCCGAAGTTTCAGGCGTTGATCGGCGTCATCAATGCCCGCAAGCCGGCCTTCACGATTCATGTCGGCGACATCAAGGGCGGCGGAGAACCTTGCAGCGACGCTGTTCTCGGACTGCAACTCGGGCTCATGCAGACTTTCGCCTCGGCGCTGATCTATACGCCCGGCGACAACGAGTGGACCGACTGTCACCGGGAGCCGGCCGGCCGGTTCGATCCGCTGGAGCGCCTCGACAAGCTGCGCGCAATGTTCTTCGCCGAGCCGGCGAGCCTCGGCAAGTCGCCGGTGCCGCTCCAGCGGCAAGGCGATCTCATGCCCGCCCACAAGGCGTTCGTTGAGAATTCGCGTTTCACGCGGGCTCGCATCGAATTTGTCACCGTCCACGTGGTCGGCTCCAACAACGCTCTGGAGCCTCGGGATCGGCGGGTCACGAATGCCTTCTTCGATCGGGATGCGGCCAATCTCGCATGGCTCTCGGACAGCTTCGCCAAGGCGCGTCGCGACAACGCCAAGGCAGTCGTCGTGGCCATGCAGGCGGACATGTTCGAGTTCGATTTCGGACACTTCGGCCGAGACGGACACCTTACGCATTCCGGCTTCACCAATGTAGCCGAGTTGCTGGTGCGCGAGGCAAACGCCTTCGCGCGGCCCGTGCTGCTCATCTACGGGGACAGCCATAATTTCCGGGTCCATACCCCGTTTCGAAAGCGCGCGCCGAAGCTGTTGGCCCTCGAGGTGTTCGGAGCCGACCAGATGCACGCCGTCGAAGTCGGCATCGACTCCGAGGATCCCGCCGTTTTTTCCTTCCGGCCGATTTGGAACGCGGTGCCCTGACGGGCGGCGGGGCTCATCCCGGCACAGTGACGCGGTCATTTCGATCATGATTGCGCTGCGAAGCTCGAAGCCGTACTCGTCCTGCCCCTCGACACGGCTCTGATTGACGCGGCACGCCAGACTGCCAGCAGCGCCGCCAATGACTTGCCGAAATGTGACGTATTGCCCTTCCCCCGCACCGTGCCTGACGATCCCGTTTCCGCGTCCGGTTGTTTGTTTCCGGTCAATGCCGTCTGCGGTGACAGGCGCTTCTCCTGTGCCTGGCAGGAGGGTCAGTCATGCTGCACGAGCGAGAGTCAGAGTTCGTTGATTTTCGTCTGCGACTTGGCGAGGTTCCACGGCATGCGCCGCAGAATGACGTCAAAATCGAAGTGCGGAACGTCAATTTCTGGTACGGTGCGAAACATGCGCTGACCGACATCGACCTTAAGATCCACAACCGCGAGGTGACGGCGCTGATCGGACCGTCGGGGTGTGGCAAGTCGACGTTGCTGCGTTGCCTCAACCGGACGAACGAATTGGTTCCGGGGACGAGAATGACCGGCCAGGTCCTACTCGACGGACAGGATATCAATGCCCCCGATCTCGACCCCACATCCGTTCGGAAGCGCTTCGGATGGGTCGCCCAGAAGCCCAACCCTTTCCCCTTCTCCATCTATTTCAACGTGGCGTATGGGCCGAGGCTCCACGGTCTGGTCTCCAGCCGGGCCGCTACGGACGCCCTGGTCGAGGATCGCCTGCGCCGGGTCGGCTTGTGGGACGAAGTGAAGGACCGGTTGCAGGAGCCGGGCACCGACCTGTCTGGCGGACAACAACAGCGTCTGTGCGTGGCACGAGCCATTGCCTACGATCCCGAGGTCATCCTGATGGACGAGCCCGCATCGGCACTCGATCCGACGGCCACTGCCCGGCTCGAGCAGCTGATCGACGAATTGCGCGAGAGCTATGCGATCGTGATCATCACGCACAACATGCAACAGGCGGCCCGCGTCTCGCAGAGAGTGGCCATGTTTCATCTGGGTCGTGTCGTCGAGCAGGGTGATGCGGCCGACATATTCGTCACGCCTGGCCACGAGATCACCCAGGCCTACATCACAGGGAAATTCGGTTGACCCACGATACGGGATCGCTTGCCAGACGACGAGCATGCGAGCGCGAGGCTGATATGGAATTCCACCGGGGGCGATTGATTGACCACATCCGGCTTCAGTCGCGGGATATCGAGGCAAGCCGGGAGTTCTATGGGGCAGTGCTGGCCGTACTCGGTGTGAAGATCGAGCGCGAAGGTGACGGCTGGTTCCTCGCTGACGAGCTGATGGTCGTGGCCACCACGACCAATAAGCGCGCCGGTCGCATGCACATCGCGCTCCAGGCCAGGGACAACGTGACGGTGGATAGGTTCTACGAGGCGGCACTCGACGCCGGCGCCAAGAAGGAGAGCCCGCCCGCAAGAGGCAATGTCCACCCCTACTACTACTCGGCGACGGTGCGCGACCCCGACGGCAACGCCATCGAAGCCGTCTGTCATGGGCCGATCACCCGATCGGCCGCATCGGTCGTGGTGAAGCCGAGCGCCATGAAGCTGCTCAGGAGCTGGTTCTGAGCCCTGCCGGGCCAGGCTGCGGCATCGGGTTTACCCACCCGCCGATCGGAGCTTGGCTTACTGCGGTGTCGTCACGCAACAGTGCCGCCGTCGCACGGCAGCAGAAGAACTGGCGCCAGCTGCGCATAGAGGCCTTATGAACGAGAACCTGCTCAAGACCCTGGCCGTCGGGATCTTCGGCGCGGCAGCCCTCGTGCTGCTCGCGCCGAGCATTGCAGCCGGCGCCAAGCCGATCGTGAGGCGCGGGATCAAGGTCGCCGTAAAAGGCTACGCGCAAGGCATGGAGACGCTTGCGGAGCTGCAGGAGCTAGCCGAGGACGCCTACGCGGAGGCCTTGGCAGAGCTGCAGGAGGAGGCCGCGACGGGCAGCGAGCGCCGCCCGGCGGAGCCCCGCCCCGCAGACGAGGCCGTGCTGGCAGCCGAGGAGGCCGACGGTGGCGAGCCGAAAAGAAAGACGCGCCCGCGGTGATGAGCCGCCGGTTGGCCGCATCGCACACACCTGCCCCGGCCGCACACGTCTGAGCTTCGTCGCTCACAAGGGTGACACCGCGACTTTGACCGCACTCTGCGATGCTGTGCTCGGCCTACCGGGCGTGCACCGTGTCGAGGGGCGACCGACGACAGGCAGCCTTATCGTTTCGCACGAGGGCCCGGCGGCGCGGCTCGTCGAGGCCGCCATCGCGGCGCGTGTCTTTCGCACGCCCGAGCCACCAGCCGCCGACGAGACCGGAGCGGGTGTTTCCGAGGATGACTGGCAGGCAACGGTCAGTGCGGCGCTCAGGGAACTCAGCGGACCGGTCGGCGTCGCCCGCGGAGGCGCGGCGCTGGCCTTCGTCGCGATGGCTCTGGTGCAGGCGAGCCGCGGCAATATCCTGCCGCCAGCCGCGACTGCGCTCTGGTACGCGGCGAGCCTGCTGCTAGGCCGCGAGGCGCCGGATGCCGGCGGTGGAGACGCTGGCGCCAGCACCTGAGGCGCGCTCGTCCATGGCAAGCATCATCGTTTGATGCAGCTGAGCAGCGCGTCGACCGATCCTGAGGCCTCCCACGGCAGGTCGAGCTCCATCCGTCCCATATGGCCGAAGGCGGCGAGATTGGTGAAGAACCGTCCGCCGCCTGCTGCCGGCCTTTCGAACAACCGGAGCCCGGCCCTGATGGAGTTCGCATCGAAATCCATCGCAGCCCGTACCGCAGCGCCGATCCGATCGTCCGGCGCTTGACCAGAACCGAATGTGTCGATCTCGACGCTCACCGGGTGCGTCCGGCCCTGGCAGTAGCTGATTTGCACCTCGCATTCCGTCGCGAGCTCCGCAGCAACGACCGTTCGTGCTGCAAGGCGAGCAGCATAGGCCCCTGTCCGATCGATGCGGGACGGATCCTTGCCGCTGAGGGCCGCTCCGGCATGGCGGCAAAAGCCGCCGTAGGTATCGATATCGGTCTTGCGCCCGGTGAGCCCTGCATGGCGCAGGGGGCCGCCGATCGCGGATCCGTTCTCCGGATTGACGCTGACTGGCGCCTCTGCGGAGAGGCCGATGCCGGCCTTTGCGAGCGCGGGCTCGACGACCCGCCGACGCAGCTCCTCGAAAAGCCCGGCTGGGATCCGCGCATCGTGTCGGAACGCCGACGACAGGGTGACGGACTCGACGGCGACGGGCCTGCGGTCGATGAAGCGGACCGCGACCTGGGCCTGGCCGTCAGGATGGAGGGCATCGAGCTCGCCGCATCTGAGGTCGCGGAGCCGGCGCACCATGTCGTGCGCCAGCGCAATGGGCATCGGCAGCATCTCCGCCGTGTGCCGGCACGCGTAGCCGAACAGGGTGGCATTGACCATCGTCGACGCCTCGCCCTTGCCACGCGGAGAGGACGCGGGGGCCCTCCCCGGCGCCACCGACGAGAGGACCGTCACCGATTCGGCATTGAAGTCGGGCTCGCGATAGCCGGTCTCGTCGAGAATCGAGCGCACCACGCCAGGGAAATCGACATGGCCCGAGCTAACTGCATGTGTCGCGAGGAAAACGATCCCCGAGGCGATGGCACACTCGGCATTGACCCGGGCGGCGGGATCGCGGGCCAGATAGGCGTCGACGATGGCGTCACTGATCCGGTCGCAAAGTTTGTCCGGATGGCCATCCGTGACCGATGTCGACGTCAATACGAAGTTCTGCATCGGCTCCTCCCTGGGGCAACGCCGGCGCGTGTCGACCTACGCACGCGCCACCTCTTCCAGATCCCTCGCGCGCCGGAGGCGTGCCGCCAGCATGGCCTCGTTGGCGGCGAAGGCGGCAAGCCCGGTGCCCCCCGCGACCACGAGATCGACGAGGCTCGGCGCCGAGATGCCGAGCAGCCGGCGTAGCGGCGGCGATGCGACGGCAAGGGCCTGGAGCGCGGTCGCGCCGACAAGGGCCGCGTTCAGGGTGCCATTGCCAAAGAGCGTGCGGCCGCCGAGCGGCTCGAACCTGTCATGCCGACAGGCCAGCGCATGCATAAGCTGGGTGGTGACGAGGCTCAGGAACGTGACCGTACGCGTCTGCGGTCCAGGTCCATATCGCGCGAGACCAAAGGCGTGGGCTCCTATCACGCCGCCTGCCATGACGGCGCTCTCCAGCGCCGCATGCCTAAGATCGGACATGGCGAGCAACGGCTCTTGCGACGACCTGGGCGGCCGGCTCATGACGTCCGGCTCGGGTGGCTCGAATGCAAGTCCTAGTGCCGGCAGGATGTCGGTGATCAGATTGAGCCACAATAGCTCCATCGGAGTTTCGAGCTGGTCGCCCGCAATCAGCGACTCTGCAACGAGCACGATGATCTCGCTGAGATTGGTCGAGATCAGATAGTGGACGGCCTTACGGATATTGGACAGGATGGTGCGTCCCTGCTCGACGCCGTCGGCAATGGCACCGAGGTCGTGACCGTCGACGATGATATCCGCCACGTCGCGGGCGGCGGACGCGCTGTCGCGGCCGACGGCGATGGCGATGTCGGCCGCCCTGAGCGCAGGCGCATCGTTGAAGCCGTCGCCGCTCATGCCGACGATCAGCCCCGACGACTGCAACGCCTCCACGATTCGGAGCTTGCGACTGGGCGGTACGCGGGCGAACACGTCTGTCGATCTGGCGATCGCCGCCAGCAGCTCGGGGCGGAGGCGCTCGAGCGCGCGGGACTCGAGGACGCGGAGCGGTCGATCGCCATTCAGCCCGATCTCCATGGCAATGGCGTGCGCCGTGGCGGCTTGATCGCCCGTGATCATGATCGGCCGGATCCCCGCGCCGCGCAGCCGTGTCACGAGGCTCTTGACGCCGGGCGCCACCGGGTCCTTGAGAGCGGCAGCCCCGAGCCAGACGAGCGCGCCATTTGCTCGGCCCCTGTCGTTGCCTTCGGCAATGGCAAAGCCCAAGACACGCAGTCCCCGTCCCGCCAGCTCGTCTGTCGCGCCTTGGATGCGGCGCCGATCGTCGGCATGGAGCCGGCTGACCTTTCCCCGATCCGTGATGGCAAGCCGACACATCGAGAGCACCTGGACGGGATCACCCTTGACGGCAATGAGCTTACGGCCACTTGCGCGATCAAGGTGGACGGAGCGCATGAAGCGGTCGGTTTCCGAGCGGTAGGCGATGTCGGCTAGTCCCCACCGCTTGCGTAGCGCGAACGGATCGATGCCGTGATCGACGGCACCCTGTGCCAGTGCCGCCTCAGTCGAAGAGCCTTTCGGAGCTATCCGGTCTCCTTGCCGCTCGAACACCACCTCGCTGCACAGGACGGCAACCTCCATCATCCGGTCGATGACCGGTGCCATCTCGACGTGGCGATGGGTCTCGTGCGCACCGATCAACCTTGCCGCCCGCCCCGCATGGAAGTGCTCTAGCCGCATTCGGTTCTCGGTCAGCGTGCCCGTCTTGTCGAAGCAAACCACCTGCATCGAGCCGAGGCCCTCGACCGCCTCCAGACGGCGGACGATGACGCCTTTGCGACGTAGTTCGCCAAGGCCGATCGCCAGCGTCGTGGTGGCGGTGACAGGCAATCCTTCGGGCACGGCGGCGACCGCGAGGGCAACCGCGCTCTTGAGCATGCCGATCAGGGGACGTCCGCCGATGAAGCCCGTCAGGAAGAAGGCGCCGCACGCCGCCAGCGACACGAGCGCCAACTTCGAGCCGAGATTGTCGAGGTCGCGCTCGAGCGGCGTGCGCGGCGTCTCGATGGCTCTCGTCTCGGTGTCGATGCGACCGACTTCCGTGCGTGCTCCCGTCGCCACGACGACAGCCCTGCCGGCGCCACTGACGATGAAGGAACCCTTGTGCACCAGGTTCCGCCGCTCAGCGAGTGGTGTCGACGGACCGCAGACGGCTTCGGCGGACTTCTCGACAGGCTCGCTCTCGCCGGTGAGCAGGGCCTCGTTGACGATGAGTTGCTCGGTCTCAATCAGCCGGGCATCGGCGGCGACCACGACGTTGGGCTTCAAGACGAGAATGTCGCCCGGAACGATGTCCTCTTGGCGGACGAGGGTGCCGAGTCCCGAGCGCACGACGGGGACCAGGCTCGTTTGCGGCACCGTCATGCTGCGGATGATGCGCTCCGACCCGCTTTCGGTGGCGAATCCGATGCTCGCATTGCCGCCGACGACGGCAACCGTAACGGCGGCATCGAGCAGATCGCCGGTCAGGACCGAGACTGCGGAAGCGCCGAGCAGCATGCCGACCGGCAGGCCAGTGAACTGGCGGGCGAGCATGGCCAGCGCACTGGTCGGGGGCCTAGCCTCGATGGCGTTCGGACCTAGTCGGCGCAGCCGCTCGCGCGCAGCCTCCGCTGAGAGGCCGCGGGCAGTATCTGTGGCCAGCGCCATGAGTGCCGAGCCGGCTGACATCGCGTGCCAATCGCCCTCGGCTGGCGACGCCTCCTCGCCGCGTCGTCGACGGGGTCCGTGACGATGCTGCTCGTCGCGGGCGGCCACGCTCGCTGCGTGCATCGCGGCAGGCGACCGGTGCTGCGCGGCACGCGATGTCTTGCGTAAGCTCTTGCTCCGGTCGGACTTCGAGCCGGTTGCACGGGACGTGGCGGCTGTAGGACCCGCCGGCAAGTCGATAGCACCACCAACGCTATCGATGATTGCAGGATGCTCGAGTGAAGGGTCGAACTCGATCAGAACCCGTCCGGTAAGGCTGCTGGCTGTCACTTTTCGTATGCCAGGGATGCGACCTAGCGAAAGCTCCAGCGCGGCCGAAAGGGCGTGGTCCCGGAAGAGGCCGGGGACCGAGAGCCTAAGACGCCCCGGCACGCAGGCATGAACGACGCCGAACCGCTCGACACCGGTGCCGTGCCGGCTCGCCGCGCGATCATGCTTCGTCGCGCTTGGTATCGCAGTTTCTGGTTTCATTGGACCGATGTGCAACAAGCCTGCGGCGGAGCTTGCGGGAGAAAGGTCGCCCGCTGGATGGCAGCTCCGTGACATGCGCAGGTGCCGGCGCGCCCGCGGAATGGTCCCAGACAGGTTGGCTGCATCCGAAGCCCACTCCATTGCGCCGCGTCAAAGAAGGTCCACCTCTTGGGGCTCATGTAGGAGCGTAGTTTCCAGCATCGACCCGGATCGATCGCATTTGCACATCGGGGCCGACGTCAGGCCAGGAGGATGCCGTGAAGAAGTCTCCGACCAGAGCGCCTCGCAAGCAGCCCATGCCGCTCGGCCCCGAGGCCGCCGGGTTGCGGGACCGCATCGTCGATACCGTCAAGAACATCGACCGCTACGAGACCCGCGTCGTGGACGAGGTGCGAAATTCGGTCTCTGGCTCGCTTCGAGCAGGCAGTGCCATGGTCGGCGACACCGTCGGCGTCGTCGAGCAGACCGTTCGCGGTTCGCTCGAGGCGACGATGGCGAGTGGCAGCGGCGTACTCGTCGTCGTGAAGGCTGTTGCGAAAGGCGTCATTCTCGGCATCTCGGACGTTGGTGGCGATATCGCCACAGCGGCGCTCACCACGGTTAGGGCGATCGTCCAGGCCGCGGCCGAGACAGGCACGGACATGACTGCTGCAGCGTGGCGCGCGATCGGCGGCCTCGTCGAGGCCGGCACCGAGGCCGGTGCCAACGTCGCTCAACTGGTCGCCTCGGGAGCACAGGGAGCGTTCGATGCCGGCGCCGGCATCGGCAGCAAGGCCGGCGATGTGGTCCAGTCTAGCCTCGGAGGGCTGTCCCGCTCGATCGCGAACGTCTTCGAGGGGCAACCCGATGGAGGCCAAGTCAGAGCCGCCGTCGCAGCCGCCGCTCCCGCTGCCAAGCGGCCGGCGCGACGGGCCGGTGCGACAAAGAAGAAGGGAACAAGCAAGGCAATTGCCGGGCGCCCGGCGAAGAAGAAGGTGGGCGTCCGACGCGCCGGCTGAGGGTGGACGCCGAACGCATTCCCGTCGGCCAGACGTCGTCGGCAGCCGACGACGTCGGAGAGTGGATGCAGAGCACGTCGTCGAGTGGCGGCGCGCCAGTAGCAGCGGAGGTCTTGTTTCGCTCCTTGTACCGTCTGGCTGCCGAAAGACGGTCTTGCAGCGTGCAATCTCTTCGCGCTGGTGATCGCAGACCTCGGCATCCTCACGGTTCAATGCGCTCACGATAGTTCCAGCTGTGGTCTTCCGATACTCACAGCAGACCACGCTCGCCTCGATCACCGTGCAATACATGGCCGCCGCCGACAGCGTGTCGCCAGCCGCAGCATGGCCATGACGATCTTCTTCGCTGCAACGCTCGTCCGGGTCGTGTACACGCTGCTGGCCAAGGGCGTCCACAGCCGGACTGAGGCTTGGCGACGCTGTAGGTCGACCAACGTCGAGCGAGACCGAAGGAACCCCGACAGGTATGCAAGCACGTCACAACACTTATGACCTCGCTGTGGTCGGTGCCGGCATTGTCGGCCTCGCCCACGCACTTGCCGCCGCGCGTCTCGGCAAACGCGTCGTCGTGATCGATCGCGACTCGGCAGCCAACGGCGCGTCAATTCGCAACTTCGGCTTCGTCACGGTCACGGGACAGCAGGCCGGCCGTTGCTGGGAGCGCGCTATGCGCTCGCGCAACGTGTGGGCCGAGGTCGCGCCGAAGGCGGGCATTCGTGTCGAGCACGCCGGATTGCTGGTCGCCGCCCGCCGGCCCGAATCACGCCGCGTCCTTGAAGCGTTCGCGGAGAGCGACATGGGCCGAGCTTGCAGCTTGCTCTCCCCTGCCGCTGCAGCCGAAAAAGTGCCGGCCCTGCGCACGAGCGGCCTTGCGGGAGCACTTTGGTCACCGCACGAGTTGCGCGTCGAAAGCCGCGTGGCAGTGCCACAGCTCGCTTCCTGGCTCGAGGCCTGCCACGGCGTGACGTTCATGCGATCGGCGCTGGTGAAGGCCATTGCCCCACCGCGAGTCGAGACGACGCGCGGGCCGATCCACGCTGACGCCGTCGTCGTCTGCCCGGGCCACGATTTTCTCACTCTCTATCCAGAGCGCATCGCGGCCTACGGGCTCACGACCTGCAAATTGCATATGCTTCGCATCAGGTCGAGCGAGCCCGGCCGGCGGCTCGGCGCTGCCGTCATGTCCGACCTCGGCCTCGTGCGCTACCTCGGCTACGCCGAATTGCCGGACGCCGCGGCTCTGAAGGTCCAGCTCGACTACGAGCAACCCGATCATCTCGCCAACGGCGTGCATCTCATCGCCGTCCAGTCGGCCGATGGATCGCTGGTCGTCGGCGACAGCCACCACTACGGCGAGACCGTCGATCCATTCGCACCCTCAGCGGTCGACGACCTCATCATCGACGAGCTCGACCACGTCCTCGATTTGCCGGGACGCACCGTGATCGAGCGCTGGACCGGCACCTATGCGTCCGCGAGCGACCGCCTGATGCTAATCGACAGGCCGAGCGACAGCGTTCGCCTCGTCCTCATCACAAGCGGCACGGGTGCATCGACCGCCTTTGCCATCGGCGAGGAGGTCATCGCCGACCTCTTCAGCAGCACCAACGCGGGAGCACGCGCATGACCGTCAAGGCGGTGGTTTTCGACTGGGCAGGGACGATCATCGATCACGGCTCGCGGGCGCCTATGGGAGCTTTCGTTAAGGTGCTGGCCCAGTTCCAGGTGCCGATCAGCGTCGCCGAGGCCCGCCGGCCGATGGGCCTGCCGAAGTGGGACCACATCAAGGCCCTGCTCACGCATCCTGATATCGCTGCCCGCTGGCAGTCGGTCCATGGCGCAGCCCCGACCGACCGCGACGTCGACCGCGTGTTCGAGGTGTTCGTGCCGTTGAATGCCGCCGTCGTCACCGATTTCGCCGACGTGATCCCGGGCGCTCTGGATACGTTTGCGGCCCTGCGAGCACGTGGGGTCAAGATCGGATCGACGACCGGCTATACGCGCGACATTATGGAACGGTTGCTTCCGGTGGCCACTCGAGCTGGCCTCGTCACCGACAATCTGGTTTGTGCCGGCGATCTCAGTTCCGGACGGCCAGGAGCGTTGATGATGTACAAGTGCTTCGTCGATCTCGACGTCTGGCCGGCAGCGACCGTAGTCAAGGTGGATGATACGGAGGCCGGCATCGCAGAAGGCATCGCTGCCGGCTGCTGGACGGTCGGCGTGGCGCTCTCCGGCAATGCCACGGGCCTGTCACGTGACGAGCTGTCAGCCCTCGGCCGGGCCCAAATCGAAGAGCGACGGACGAGTGCTACCCGTCAGCTTTCGCGCGCCGGCGCCCACTACGTGATCGACAGCGTCGCTGACCTCGAGGCCGTCATCGACATGATCGACGGCCGCCTTGCCCGCAGGGAACGGCCTTGAGCCGGCTCACTGTCCCACATTGGTGCCGTCGCGGCCGTGTCGCCAGAACCCCGCGCCCGTCCCGCTCCCGTCCGCTGACAAGCAGCCAGCTCATCGCGGTGTCCCGAGATCAACGCGCCGCTCCCAGAGGTGTGCCAACCCCACGAAGCGATTCCGCCGGCCTGCACGCGAGGTGACGGAACGGAGTCGTGCCGAACAGCTCAGTAAGGGGGGGCGTTCAAACCCTTCGGACAGCGGCGGCGGTGAGCCTGTTACACGCCTATTACTCGTAAGGTCTCGTAAATTCGATCTCGCCCTTCAATACGCGCTTGATCGCATCGCACCTTTCGCCCAGCATCTTGAAATGGAGATATGACATCGCACCGAAGGCCGACGGGTTCATGTGGAGCAGTATCTCGTCAGGCATCAACGTGCGCAGAGCACGATTTTCCCTATAGGGCTTCAGAAACTCGGCCCTCGAAGCATCCGAAAAAGCATCGATCTGCAGGGCGTATGCAAGATACTCCTGGGCTGGGCGAGAGAGGTGATCGCTGGCTGGGTGAGCAAGCAGAATACTGTGCGTTACCTCATGGATCACGACACTGCGATAATACTCGTCCGGATCTATATGAGCGCGGCTCTCGTCTCTTCTCAATCTCTGGGTGCATGCAGCAAGACCAGCCAATGTAATAAGGCCGGTGGTGTGATCGTAGCAGCCATAGCTCTGATCTGTGGGTGGGTCATCGGCGGCGACCGCAATGCGGATCACAATGCGCCGTGTTTGCTGAAGGCCACAGCTCGCGAGGGTCGCAACCGCGTCCTTTGCCGCCCGGCAGACAAGCTTCACGGGCTCTTGCTCAGTCGCCTCGACGTCGGCGTCTATTTCGGAGCACGCTGTCGACCTCCTGTCCGATGGCAGGGCCGCGGTCACCATACTCCAGACGGTCACGAGCCCCGCCAGAAGTCCCCTGCCGCCGGCCCAATAAATTCCGCGCATTGCGCTTTTCTCCGTTGCCTATTGGCGAGGTACCGCAGCTTTCAACAATTGCTCGCAAGAGAGTGCGGACAGAGGCCCATGAGGGCTCACCAAACTGACAATCTGGGCCGTCAATGTCCAGTTCGCCGTGCGCAATGGAATGCACAGCAAGACTGTGATCTTGGCGGCCACGGCCATATCAGCGCTTGAGCGGCGCCAACTCGCCTGATCGGCAACCGTGATCCCTGATCCACGCTTCCGGTAGCGGCAGAAAGCCATGATCAGGGTGACGTTCAGCGAGGCCAGCTGCCCCAACAATCCTTGAGCCTCAGCGGGTGCCCAATTTGGTGCCCAATCCACTGCTCCCTGGAGAATATTTTTTTATTTTTCAATAAGTTACAGTGGCGGAGGAGGCAGGAGTCGAACCCACCAAGAGCCGTCTTGCGACCCTCTCCGGATTTGAAGTCCGGATGGCCCACCGGGACCAATTCTCCTCCGGATCGCGGCAAGGTGGCGAGGCGCGAGCCGCGCTGCTATGGGACAGCCGGGCGACCGCAGTGTCAAGCCGCAAAGCCTGCCCCCGCTTCCGGCTGACATCCAGGATTGACCCTACTCCAACCTGAAACCGCGCCGCTTCACGTAGGCGCCGAAATCGGCGCGCTCGGGAACGGCATAGTGGCGCGCCTTCTCCTCGCTCCAGCCGTAGTCCAGGGCCGTGCCGAATTTGGCGACGTTGCGCTGCGCGCGATAGGGGAAGATGGAATTGCGTCGACGATCGTAGCCGCGCACCGTCTCGTCCGTCGCCTCGGTGTAGCGGTCGCGATGCACCGTGAGGCCCAGCGGCAGTCGCGCCGAGACGAAGGCCGGTGACGACGGCCATCCCACGCCGAGCCCCGCCACGGGGAACACGTGATCAGGCAGCCCCAGCAGCCCGCTCACCTCCTCCGCGTGGTTGCGGATGACGCTGATCGGGCAGCAGCCGAGCCCCGCCGCCTCCGCAGCAAAGACGAAGGCCTGCAACGCAATGGCGGCATCGACAGATGCATTGAAGAAGGCGTCGAGGTGGTCGTTCGCGAAGGCATGGCCGCGCCACTGGTGCACCTGGCGCTGACGCCGGTTGTTGCCGAGGAAGACGAGGATGTGCGGGCAGCTCGCCACCCAGTCCTGGTCCTTGAGCAGCGCGTTGATGCGCCCGCGGATGGCGCCATCCTCGACGATCAGGATATCGCGCTGCTGGAGGTCGCTCTTCGACGGCGCCGAGAGGGCGATCGCCGACAGCGTGTCGAGCATGGCCGCCGGCACCGGCTCCGGCTTGAAGCGGCGCACGACGCCGCGGCCGGCCATGGTGATCAGCGCCGGGTTGTCGGCGATCGCGTCGGGAACGGTGCCCATGTCGCCGAAGCGCAGATCCAAAAGCTCCTTCAGGCTCTTCATGACGTATTCCCCGTTCGCCGGGGCCACACGGCGCCCGCGCAGCCTCTTGCCTCGCCGGATTGGAGCACACCGGGCGGCGCTGCGCCAAGCTACTCGCCGCGCCGCACCTGGTCCAAGGCCTCGGGCGTGTCGACATCGACGAAAATGCGGGGTGAGCCGAGATCGACCTCGGCCACCTCGTCGGCGTGACGTCCGATCACCGGCTTGGCGCCGATGTCGCCTTCGACGTCTCGGATTTCGGGGATCAGATGGGCTGCGAACAGCACGGGATTGCCGCGTTTGCCCTGGAACGTCGGCACGACGATCGCGCGACCCTCCTTTGGAGCAAAGCCGGAGATCAGCCGGTCGATGTCGCTTCCGAGAACACCGGGCATATCGCCGAGCGCAACCACCACGCCATCGACGCCGCCCGGCAACGCCTGCAAACCGGACTTGAGCGAGGCAGCGAGGCCGTCGCGATAGCGCGGGCTGTCGGCAAAGGTCACGTCGAGGCCGGCAAGTGCCGCCCGCACCTCGTCGGCCATGTGGCCGGTGACGACCAGGATCGGCCTCGCCGCACTCTGCAGCACGGCCTCGACCGTGCGCCGCACGACAGGCTTGCCGTCGAGGTCCGCGAGCAACTTGTTCGTGGAGCCGAAACGGGTCGAACGGCCCGCCGCCAGCACAAGCGCCGCGATGCGCGGCGCATGCCGAGCCCCATTGCCGCCCGCTTCCGCCAGCTCGCCGCCATCCGCGTCGCCGCCACCCTCTCGCGGCTGCGGCCGGGTCGCGATCTCCTTGAGCAGCCCGCCGAGCCCCATTGCAGCGACATCCGCGGAGCCCACCTCGAGGCCCGCCAGCCGCCGCTCCAGCACCCAGTCGAAACCGTTGAGCTTGGGCGATGCAGCGCAGCTCGGTGCGCCGATCACGTCCGTCCCGCCGAGCCGGCCCAGCAGCATCAGATTGCCGGGATCCACCGGCATGCCGAGGCGTACGATCTCGCCGCCGGCAGTCTCGAGCGCGACCGGAATGACGTCTCCGCGGTCGACGATGGCCGACGCGGCGAACACGATGATGGGCTCGGCGCCCGCCGCCTGCATGCGCCGGATCGCCGCCGAAACGGCCGCCTCCTCGTGAGCCACGGTCTCCACCGGACCGAGCCGGCTGCCAAGAGCACGGAGGCGGTCGGCGATCGCCTGCCGGCGCTTCTCGAGCACGCCGGCTTTGGTCGCGGCCATACGTGTGAGCACGAGTCCTGCTGTACGGGCGGCAAATGGCCTGACGCTCGCCAGTGGCGGCCCGGAGCGAAGAATACTCTCAGCCTCGGCCACCACCCGCTCCGGCACGGCGAACGTGATCACCTTCACCGTGGCGATCATCTGCCCGGCCGTGACGCGCTCGAACGGCGGGACCGTGGCGATCGTCAGCCCCTCGTCGAGCGCATTGATGCGCGCGAGAGGACCCGCCTCGATGACGGCGAGGCCCGTCGCATCGGCGATCAGGTTGGCGCGGCCTGTGAAGGGCGCGGCAGCGTGAGTGCCGGCTCCGACGGCAGCGATGGCGACCCGCCGGGCCGCTTCGTCCTCACCGACATCACCGGGCTCCAGTCGCGCCGCGACCACCTCGTCGTGGCCGGTTGCGGACAGGCGAGCGATGTCGTCGAGCGACAGGACGCGGCCCTTCTTGAGCACGCCTTTCGGCAGCGAGATCGAGTGCGCAAGGATGGCGCCTTGCGCCTCGGAGAGGGGGAAGCGAGCGAATTTCATGAGGGCTAATGTCGCCTCGCTTGGTGTCAGCGACAAGCCGGCGGATGCGCACGCCCCAGCTTGTCGCCACCTGGCTCGAGGGCTAGCCGCGCGCGATCAGCCTCGGAAGCTCGGCGAGCGATCGCATCTCGGCGTCTGGCCTGCCCGGCAATCGCTCGGGCCGCTGTCCGTAGCGATTGCACCAGAAGACGCGCATGCCGAAGGCCGAGGCAGCCCACGCGTCCCACGAGTTCGAGGACATGAAGGCGATCTCGCCAGGCGTCACGCCCAGACGATCGACAGCGCGCTGATAGACGCTGGGATGGGGCTTGAAGACGCCGACCTCCTCGACCGACACCACATGGTCGAGCAGGCCGGCGAGGCCGGCGCTGTCGACGATGCTGGCCAGCATCGACGGCGAGCCATTCGACAGGATGGCCGTACGATAGCCATCCGCCTTCAGCTGCCGCAGCACGCCTGGAACCTCCGGGAATGTGGCGAGTCGCAGGTAGAGCCCCATCAGCCGCTCGCGTAGCGCCGGGTCCGCGAGATCCAGCGTCTCGAGTGTGTAGTCGAGGGCGTCGCCGGTGACCTGGGCGAAGTCCGCGTGGCGGCCCTGCAGGCCGCGCAGCCACGTGTACTGGAGCTGCTTGTCGCGCCACATGGCCGTGACCTGGGCCGTCTTGTCGCCGAGCACGTCCCGGCAGCCGGCGGCCGCCGAGGCGAAATCGAATAGGGTGCCGTAGGCGTCGAAGACGCAGGCTTTGACGCGGATGGCGGGCATGATTGAACCTCCTGAGAGCTCGACGGCTCATTCGCGCCCGCCATGCAATCGGCCCCCGGGCCGGGGCGCGTCCCTCGAACGCTTCTTCTGGACCCCGCGAGATCAGTGGTGTATGCGCGTCAGGCTTGCACCGCGAGATGGCGGAACATGGCGCGTCTCGCCTCGTCGTCCATCTCGGTCTTCCACGTGAACTTGTCCTTGAGCTTGAGCGCGGTCTGCGCCGCGGGCCTGGCCTCGATCTCGTCGACGAGACGCTTCAGGTCCGGCAGCTTCGCCCAGGCATCCTTGTCGAGCACGAACGGGATCATGCGCGCCCAGCCCCAGACCGCCATGTCGACGATCGTATAGGTGCCGGCGACCATGTACTTCCGGCCGGCGAGGTGCTCGTTCAGCAGCGCGTAGTGCCGCATCGCCTCGAAGCGGTAACGATTGACCGCGTAGGGGATCTTCTCCGGCGCCATGTGCTGGAAGTGCACTGACTGTCCGGAGAACGGACCGACACCCGTCGCGACGAGCATCAGCCATGACAACAGCTCGCCACGGTTCTTAGGGGAGGCCGGGGGCAGAAACTTCCCACTCTTCTCGGCGAGGTAGAGCAGGATCGCGTTCGAGTCGAACACTGTCGCGTCGCCGTCGACGATGACCGGCACTTTGGCATTCGGATTGATCTTCAGGAACTCGGGCTTGTGCTGGTCGCCCTTGCGTGTGTCGACCGGGATCGCCTCATAGGCGATGCCCGCCTCCTCGAGCATGAGCGCGACCTTCATCGGATTGGGCGCACCCGAGAAGTAGAACTTGATCATGGGCTTTCTCACTCCTGTTTGGGGGCGGCACGGAACTGGGCTGCCCGGTGGTTGTCGTTCTATGAGTCCGGCATTACCGTGGCAGAGCCTTCGGTCGCACCGCCGCCGGCGCCGAGCGTAGCCCAGGCGCGTCGTCCGAGCAGGTCTAGCGCCGGCCGCGCCATGCCTGCGAGCTGCTTGCGCTCCGCGCCGGTCCGCGCCAGTACACGGATCGCGATGAGCACGCCGAGCAGCAGGCGTCCCATGTCGGCGGCATCAAGGGTCGCTGGCACCTCGCCGGCCATCTGCGCCACCTCAATCCGCGTGCGCAGAAAACTCTCGATCTCTGCGAAATAGGTTGAGACAACCTTGGCGATCTCCGGATCGTGCGGCGCCGCCTCGAGCGCTGAGTTGATCAGCAGGCAGCCCCGCCTTTCGGGATCGCCGAGCGAGCGGTCGATCAGCTCCTCAAAAAACGCCTCGATCGCGGCCGCCGGCGAGGTCATCGCCTCGAGCCGTCCGATACGCTCCCGCAACACCGTCGAGGCGTAGCGCTCCAACGCCTGCATGAAGAGGGCTCGCTTGTCGCCGAATGCGTTGTAGAGGCTCGGACCGCTGAGGCCCATCTCGTGGGCGAGCTCGCGCACACTGGTGCCCTCGAGCCCGTGGCGCCAGAAGCAACCTACGGCTGCGTCGAGCACCGTATCGTTATCGAATGTGCGGGGTCGTGCCACGCTGCGTTCGTTCGCTCCGGGTTTTGACCGGGCGGACTGTAGCGGACATTTTATATCGACCGGTACAAAATAATGTGATGAGAGGGCGGCGACTCAGTAGAGCAGGTAGCGCGCGCGCCGCGCGCGGAAACGGGCGACTTCGGCCGACCAGGATTCGACGATACCGTCGGCCATGGCGCCGCGATCAATCGCAGCCGCAAGGCGGCCGGTGCCGGCGAGACGGTTGAACGGCTTGGTATCGTTGACCAGCGGCGCTTCGCCCTTGGCCCGCAAGGCTTCGGCGAACGCCGCCAGCAGATGCACCCCGGTCTCGACAGGCGCGAAAGCATCGGCGTCCGTGATCACCAGGCGCACACCTGGAATGTCGCGATCCCTGAAGCGCGGATTTGTGGCGACGCCGGGAAGTGCGCGCGGCCGGAACCGGCGCGGCTCGATGCGCACGCCGGGCAGCGCCGACCTGTTGACCCGATCGGCGACCGCGGCGCCCTCGATCGCGGGGTGGCCGAGTAGCAGGAAGGGCTCAGGCGTTCCCCGCCCCTCGCTCGCCACGGTGGCCTCGAACAGGCCCGTGCCGGCGTAGGCGAGCGCCGTCTCGAAGCTCGGGATATTGGGGCTCGTGGCGATCCACGTCAGGCCGGTGGCTGGCCAGCGCATCTGGCGGCGCCACCCCTGCATGGCCGCCACTTCGAGGGCGAGACCGTCGAGGCCGGAAAGCAGCCGCTCGCCCTTGATCATGCCCGCGAGCTCGCCGGCGGTCAGGCCGTGGGCGATCGGGATCTCGAAGCGGCCGACGAACGACGCGAACGGCTTCTCGAGCACGAAGCCGGAAACGTAGTCGCCGCCGAGCGGATTGGGCCGGTCGAGCACCAGGAACGGCAGGCCGGCCGCAGCCGCCGCCTGCATGGCGAGGCCCATCGTCGAGATGTAGGTGTAGAAGCGCGTGCCGATGTCCTGCATGTCGAAGACAAGCACATCGAGGCCGGCGAGCATCTCGCGGGTGGGCTTATAGCCCGAGCCATAGAGGCTGTGCACCCGGACGCCGGTCGCCGCATCGATGCCGTCGGAGACTTTGGCCCCGGCTTCAGCCGTGCCGGAGAGGCCGTGCTCGGGTGTGAGGATGGCGGCGAGCGTGACGCCCTTTGCCCGCGCCAACACGTCGATGAGACGCTCGGTCCCCACGCGGCCGGTGTGGTTGGTGAGGAGCCCGACGCGGCGGCCGGCGAGCGTCGCACAGCCGTCTGCGGCGAGTTGGGCGGCGCCGGTCCGTACGTTTGGCTTGGTATTGCCCTCCACTTGTGCCCCCGCCGTTGTCGAGCATGCGACCAGGAGTGAAGGCAGCATTTTGCAGAGCGTTCGCCGCGACGCCACCGACTTCGGCGCCGCCCCGGTGCGATCAGTCGACATCGGCGGCTCCCTCGATGACGATGGACTGCAATCGTCGCGCGGAAACGGCGGCGACCCGACGGCACTCGCACATTCGCTGCGCTATGGCTCGATCACCGTCGGCAGGCCCACCATCCGAGCGGCGCGCTTGCGCAATGACCGATCGAACGATGCGAACTGCTCGGCGTCGGTCGAGCCTGATAGATGCAAGGCATCGGCGAAGTCCATGCCCTGCCCGAGTTGGTTCAGAGCCGGCAGAACGATATTCGGCTCGGCGAGCGTCAGTTGCGGCAAGCCGAACAGACGTTTGAAGGCGTCCGCAATCTCGTGCTCCTTGAATGCGTAGGCACCGCGCAATACCCACTCGCACTCGAGGATGACGGTCGTCGTTACGAGCACGGGGCTGTTCGCGAGCAGGTCGCGCGCGCGCCTGGCCTGGTCGGCATCGTCGGCGACGAGGAGGCGGACGATCACGTTGGTGTCGAGCGAAATCACCGCCCCGCCCGCCGCTTCGCCTCTCGCAGCACGGCAGCCTCCATGTCCGACAGGGACTTGGGCGGCCCCGCCCAATTGAGGCAACCGACAACATCGTCGAGTGTCGTCGGTGTCACCTGCGGCACGGGCCGCAAGAGCAGACCGTCGGCATGATTCTCGATCACAAATGAGGTGCCGGGCTTCCAGCCGTGCGCATCTCGCACGGCCTTGGGGATGATGACCTGGCCTTTGCTAGACAAGCGCGTCTTTTCCACAAAAGCTCCACAAGCGTAAGACAACCGTAAGATCACCGTAGGCGCTTGGGCGCTTGCATTCAAGTCCGGCATGTCCGACGCGGCTACTTCACGTCCGCCGCCACCTTCATCGACACGATCTTGTCAGGGTTCTGGACGGGCTCGCCGCGCTTGAGCTTGTCGACGTTCTCCATGCCCTCGATCACCTTGCCCCAGGCCGTATACTGCTTGTCGAGGAAGCGGGCGTCGTCGAAGCAGATGAAGAACTGGCTGTTGGCCGAGTTCGGCATCGAGGAGCGGGCCATCGAGCAGACCCCGCGGACGTGCGGCTCGGCGTTGAATTCCGCCTTGAGATTAGGATGCTTCGAGCCGCCGGTGCCGGTCCCATGCGGGCAGCCGACCTGAGCCATGAAGCCGTCGATGACGCGATGGAAGACGATGCCGTCGTAGAACCCTTCGCGCGCAAGCAGCTTGATGCGCTCGACGTGACCGGGCGCGAGATCGGGCCTGAGCTCGATCACGACGCGGCCCTGGGTGGTCTCCATAACGATGGTGTTCTCGGGGTCTTTGATGGCCATTGTGAGTTCCTTCGGGGATTGGGGATGGGAATTCGGAGCAGGGACAGGGATGAAATAGCTCGGGACCGACGGCGATAGGAGAGGCACGAAGGGCTCGCCTCCAATCCGCTGCTCCCGGCTGCCCACTCTCTATCCCGTCCTCCTCACTTTCTCGGTCCGTCCGCCTGGACGTAAACCTTCAGCATCTTGTCCGGGTTCGCCGGCGGCTCGCCGAGGGCGATCTGGTCGACATGGCTCATGCCGTCCACCACCTGGCCCCACACCGTGTACTTGCCGTTGAGGAACGGGGTGTGCGTGAAGCAGATGAAAAACTGGCTGTTGGCCGTATTCGGGTCGTTGGTGCGGGCCGCGCCAATGGTGCCGCGGCCGAAGGGCGTCGGGGTGAACTCGGCCGGCAGGTTGCCGAGCTTGGAGCCGCCGGTGCCCGTGCCCGTCGGGTCTCCGGTCTGCGCCATGAAGCCCTTGATCACGCGATGGAAGACGATCCCGTCGTAGAAGCCCTGCTTGGCCAGCGTCTTGACGCGCTCGACATGCTTCGGGGCCAGATCCGGGCGAAGCTGGATGGTCACCTTGCCGGTCTTCAGCTCGATGACGAGCGTGTTCGCCGGATCCAGCTTCGGGGTCTGCGCCGCGGCAGGAACCATGACCGCGACGAGCGCGAGCAAAAGGCTCGCCAGGATGGTCTTCAAGGGGCAGCTCCTTGGATGAGCGATTGAGTGCGAGGCGCGGACGAATTGGCGTGGCCTTGTGGCGGCATTCGGGCGGCGCCGCAGTCCGGATCAGCTGCTTTTGCGGGCAGCGGCCTTGGCTTTCAGCGCCGCAGCGACGGCCGGCGATACGAACGACGTGACGTCGCCCCCCATCATGGCGATCTGGCGGACCAGCGTCGCCGTGATGTGGCGCACGTCCGGGCTGGCCGGCAGGAAGACGGTGTCGATATCGGGGGCCATGGCGCCGTTCATCCCGGACATCTGCATCTCGTAGTCGAGATCGGTGCCATCGCGCAGCCCCCGGAAAATCATGGTGGCGCCCGCTTCTCGTGCGGCGTCGACGGTCAGGCCACCGAAGGTGATCACCAGGATCTCGGTGCCGTAGCGGGCGGTCACGGGCGCCATCTCCGACTGAAGCAGCGCCGTCTTCTCCTCGGTCGAGAAGAGCGGCGTCTTGCCCGGATGGATGCCGATGCCGATGACGAGGCGATCGACGAGCGCCGCCGAGCGGCGGAGCACGTCGGTATGGCCGTTGGTGACCGGGTCGAACGACCCAGAATAGAAGCCGATGCGTTTCATGGGGCGGGACACTAGCAAGCGTCAGTGCCGACCTGCAACGCCATCCGTGCGCCGATGTCGAGCACGTTACGGCCGCCGTGCCGCCGCCAGCACCAGCCCGCCAGCGACCAGCAGCACCCCAGACAACATGTCGAGCATCCTCAGCCTGGTCATGTCGACGGTCGACCGCGCCTTGGCGATGGCCACGGTGTAGCTGAGATCGACCGCCGTCAGCACGACGACAAAGAGGCCGGCCAGCAGCGCGAGCTGGGGCCCCGGCGGTGCATCGGGGCTGACAAACTGAGGAAAGAATGCGCCGAGGAACAACAGGACTTTGGGATTGGACACGGATACGGCAACGCCCTGCAGATAGCGGGAACGTGCCGATGCCTGGCGCGCCGGCTGCACCGGCATCGCACTGGCCGTCGCGATGCTCCGCCGCAAGCGCCACCACCCCAGAAGCTGACGCGCCCCGAGCACGACGAGATAGATCGCACCGATCCAGCGCACGAGATCGAACCACTCGGCCATCAGAACCATGACCGACGTCATGCCGACGGCGGCAATGGTGACCAGGATGGCGAGCCCGGTCAGACATCCGGTCAACGTGGCAATGCCGGCACCGAGGCCGCCGCTGAGGGTCGCCGAGATGATCAGTGCCATGTTGGGCCCCGGCGTCACGGCCAGCAGCACGCACGTGGCGACGTAGGCAGCGAGAATTGTGAAACTCATGGCGGAGCTACCGGCTGAGGGACGACGCACGTGCGCCAGATGGAGATCGGTGAAGCCAGGCTCCGACACGAACGGGCCGATGCGGCGAGCCGATGGGTCGCCGCATCGCAGGCTATTCCATCCGGCCCCGATCCCTGTAACCTGCACTCTCGCGACAGTCTCCTCCAACTCTCCTCCCGGAACAACCGATGTCAAAGAAACGCATGGTGCTCGAGATCGGCATGGGCACCGATATCCGCGGCTCCGATCCGACCAAGGCCGCGTGCCGCGCGCTGCGCGACGCGCTCTGGCACAATTCGCTCTCGATCGCGACCGCGCTCGGCCAGCCGCTCGAGGCCATGCAGGTCGATGTGCATATCGGCGTGCCGCGTCCGGAGACCGTCGACAAGGCCGAGGTGCTGAAGGTCCTGCCCTACGGGAAGGGCACGGTGACGGTGGTCGAGGGTGGTCTCGAGATCCGCAACGATGCGGGCACCGATGCGACCCTCATCGCCAACTGCTGCGCCATCGTCAGCCTCGACATCGCCTGAAGGAGTGCCCCATGCCCAAGACACGCGTCATCCTCGAGCTCGGCAGCGGCAACGACCTGCATGGCTCGGACTACACCAAGGCTGCGATGCGGGCCGTGCAGGACGCACTCCACCATTCGTCGCTCGCCTTCATCCGCTCCCTCAAGATCGACAAGTCGAAGCTCGACGTCGATGTCACAATTGGTGTGCAGAAGCCTGAGAAGGTGGACCTCGAGAAGGTGAAGGCATCGCTGCCCGTCGGCAACGTGACGGTGAAGGCGGTGAAGGGCGGCCTCGATGTTGCCGGCCCCGAGAACAACGACCCTGCGGTGATCGCGAGCGCGGCCATTGCGGTGCGTATTGACATGCCGACCTGACACTCGAGGCCCGGCCCATCAAGCAGCATGGCCGGGTTCGCTTCCCTTGAGGCTCAATACAGACGCAGTGATGTGTGCCATAGAGTCGCAAGCGTGAGAATTGCGTTCCGATCGCGTTTCTTCAGCCGTAATCGTATCAGACGGGAAAGTAGTTTAGTCAACGACCGTAATTGCAGTGGGGCAGCATGTCTTTCGTAAGCGGGTACAGCGTAGCTCTCGCCGATCTGCCAATCCTCGCGCAGGCGGCAAGGGCCGCCTATTTGGGACAACCGGTGCCGGTAGGGTGGTCTGTCGTCAGCCCAGGAACGCTGGGGTTGGATCCACTTTATCAAAACGGAAATTACTTCAAAGGCAACATTCTCTGGTCGTCCGCAGAAGCCATCGTCCTCCGGGAAGGGAATAATTTCATAGTCTCATTTCGAGGCACGGATAATTTCGGAGATTATCTCAATTACCCTGATCTGATAGCCAACAATTATGTCAACGCCTTCCGACCACTTCTGGAGGCATTGCGCACGTTTGCTCCGTCGGGCTCTACGTTCAGCTTCACCGGACATAGCCTGGGTGCCGCAGCAGCCAATCAGCTGGCCAATGTCGCCGCTACGGATTTTGGCGGATTCTTCTCTAGCTCCAAATTCATCGGTTTTGCCTCCCCTCTTTTGACGAACCAACAGAATATCTTGAACATCGGCTTCGAGAATGATATCGTTTTCGAGATTGCCACGACAGCCACCTCCGCGACCGACCATTTGATAAACTACGATGATGCGTTCGACGATATCATCTCGCTACCCCCCTGGTACGCCCACGACGTCGACGAGTATATCGAAGCAGTAGAGCGCATCAGCGTCTCGACTTTTTCCAATCAGATGACCCCCGACTCGTGGATCGTTCTTGATTTCACACCAGAGAATGTCGAGCTGTCGCGGATACCTACGGGCGGTTCCATTCTCTACGCATTGGGCTCCGCCGATGGCGACGTCATCCTGGGTGCAAGTGAGAGGGACGCTGTCGAGGGTTTCGATGGGGCCGATTCCCTGGCCGGCGGTGCGAATGACGATACCCTCCTCGGCGGCGCCGGGGCCGACACGCTCGACGGCGGGACGGTCGGCCCGCACGTCACCAACTCGGCATCGGTGACCGTGCCCGTAACAGGCGAGACGCTCGCGATCAGCCTCGAGACACCACAGGCAACAGACGACGCCTCAGCGAGGGTCGCTGGCGTGGTGAGGCTGACCGGCGGCACCGCTCAGAACTACAACATCGCCTATGTTTTCGACCGATCGGGCTCGATGTCCTCCCTCTTCGGGGGCAACGCGGCCATCGGCGATTTCAACGGCAACGGGCTGTCCAACGAATTGATCGACGGCGCCATCCTGGCCTTTCGCAGCCTCAACCAATCCGTCGTGAACAGCGGTGCGGGGGCTTCCGACGTCGGCTTGATCGCCTTCGACAGCTTCGCCTCCACAGTCTACACCGGCCCTGCCACAGGAGGCGTGGAGGCGGCCCTCGCAGCCTTGGGCGCGGGCGGCAATACGAATTTCGAGGCGGCACTTCAGCAGGCTGTCACGTTCCTTCAGGGCGCGGGAGCCGGCATCAATCGCGTGTTCTTCGTCTCCGATGGCGAGAACAACACGGGCGGCAGCTTCCTCGACGAGGTCCAGACGCTCATCGACGAGACCGGCATCGATGCCGAGATCAGGGCGATCGGCCTTGGTACGGGCGCCAGCTTGGCCCAGCTCAACCAGCTGGACAACACCGGCGGCGCCGAGATCGCGTTGTCACCCGGACAGCTCACGGCCGGCCTCATCGGCACCGAAATCGCGAGCTCCATTGCCCGGGTCGAGATTCTCGTCAATGGCACCGTCCGCGCCACCCTATTGCCGTCGCAGCTGGAGGCGACTTCCGACGGTCTCAAGTTCACCGCCACGGTTCCCGGCCTGAGCACCACGGCGTCCGACACGATCACGGCGCGCGTCGTGATGAGCAACCCGGCGAGCACGACCGCGTCCACATCGGTCACGGTGGCCAACCGTTCCGACGACGACGAGCTGCGTGGTGGCGCAGACAACGACGTTTACAATTTCAGCGCGGGCTTCGGCAGCGATGTCATCATCGAGACGGGCGGCGCCGCGGATCGCGTGGTGCTCGCCGCCGACCTCGTCGACTACGATCTGCGGCCGAACCAGACGGACCGTAACGACCTCGACATCTTCGTCGAGGACATCGACGTCATCACCATCGAGGACTTCTTCGATGGCGGCGCCAACATCGTCGAGAGCATGACCCTCGGCGACGGCCGGCAGATCAGCCTCACGGGTGGTCTCACCGTGCAAGGCAGCAGCGCGGCCGACTGGCTGCGGGGCACCGACAGCGACGATATCGTTCTTGCCGGGGGCGGCAACGACCAGATCGTCGGCGGCACGGGGGGCGGCAACGACATCTACGACGGCGGAGCCGGAAGCGATACGATCTATTACTCGAGCGCGACGGTCTCGATGCGTATCGACCTGGGCGCCCCCCTGGACCAGGCGTCGAGCACGCAGACCGGCGTCGATGATCTTTTCAACATCGAGAACGTCGTCGGCGGCAGCGCCAACGACACGATCTACGGGAGTGCCGGCAACAACGTCCTCGCGGGACTGGGCGGTGCCGATCGCATCGAGGCCCGCGGCGGCGCGGACTCGATGAATGGCGGGGACGGCAACGACATCATCTACGGGGACAGCCCGGACTCCGGCCTCGGGCTCGGCTCCGGCACGTTCACGAAGACGGCAGCCACGGGCAACAACTCGACCGCCCAGGCCGTCGACATCTCGAGCCTCTTCAGCCTCGCTGCGGATCCGGATATCGCCAACGCCACGACGAACCCCCACGTGTCGATCACTGCCACGGCCAACGGGGCAGTGGATTTCTACCGGCTGGTGACGACAGCGCCCGGCATCGAGCTCACTCTGGACATCGACTATGCGGGAAGCGGTGCCACCAGCTTCGATTCCTATGTCAGGCTTCTCGATGGGCAGGGCAACCTGATCGTGTCCGACGACGACAGCGGAACCACCGAAGGCGCAGGCGGCAGCACCAGCGGCCTCGACTCGTTCCTGACCTACACGACGCTCACAGCCGGAACCTTCTATATTGAAGTGGGTGCTTACCCTGGTGCGGTGGCCATTCCCAACGGCGCAATCTACGAGCTCCAGGTCTCGGTGGGCGCCGGCGCCTTCCAGGCGAATGGCGGCAACGATACATTGATCGGCGGCCTCGGGATCGACACGCTGGTCGGCGGCTACGGCAACGACATCTATTATGTCGACAATGCCGGCGACCTGGTGACCGAGATCCTCGGCCGGGGCACCGATACGGTCCACACGACGATATCGAAAGCCTTGTTCGCCAATACCGAGATCCTGATTCTTTCCGGCAGTGCCGGCATCAACGGCGCCGGGAACGAGCTCGCCAATACGCTGATCGGCAACGGCGGTGCCAACGTGCTGGATGGCCGTGCGGGCATCGACACGATGACCGGCGGCGGAGGCAACGACACCTACTACCTCGACAACGCCGGCGATCTGGTGACCGAGCAGTCGGGCCAGGGCACGGACACGGTGCACGCGACGGTGTCCAAGGCCCTGTTCGCCAATACCGAGATCCTGATCCTCGACGGCAGCGCCAGCATCAACGGCGCCGGCAACGACCTCGCCAATACGCTGATCGGCAACGGTGGCGCCAACGTGCTGGACGGTCGTGGCGGGAACGACCGCATGTTCGGCCACGGCGGCAACGATACCTACGTCGTCGATAATGCGAGCGATCTCGTCGGCGAAGCAGCGGGCAACGGCATCGACACTGTGCGCTCGACCATCACCTACACACTCGGCAACGAGGTCGAGAACCTGCAATTGCTGGGCACCGCCAACATCAATGGCACCGGCAACGGACTGGGCAACGCTCTGGTCGGCAACGCCGGCAGCAATCGGCTCGATGGCGGGACCGGCAACGACAGCCTGACCGGAGGGCTCGGCATCGACTACTTGACGAGCGGCGTCGGCAACGACAACTTCATCTACAATAGCCTCGCCGACTCCGCCGGTTCCGCCGTCGATCGTATCCTCGACTTCGCGACCGGCGACCGCATCTGGCTCACCGACATCGACGCAAACGCTACAGTGGCGAACGATCAGGCGTTCGTGATCGACACGAACGGCTCGTTCTCGGCAGGTGAGATCCGCCAGACGATCGTCGGCTCGAACCTGTTTTTGGAGATGAACACCAATGCCACGGCAGCGGCGGAGATGGCGATCCTCCTGATCGGCCGCAACACCCTGCTGACGTCATCCGGCTTCGCGCTCTGAGCGCCGCCCCGGGGGGCGTCGTCCGAGCCGCCCCCCGGGGTTTGCCCGACGCTCGCCTCCCGAGCGGCCATCTCTCCGGCGAACATCCTCTCCGGCGAACATCTCGCGGGCGAGCATGGTCGCTTCGGCGACTCTCGCCTCCGCCGCTGCCCTCGGTGCGTGACCCGTCCGAGCCGGTGCCTTCAACGCGCCACAGCGAGCCCCCACATTCCCCCTTGCCCCCAGGGCGTCTGGCTTGGCATGGTCCGCCAGACCGGGCGGCCGACTCGCCTCGCCCATGCGGCCCTCGGGCGCCCGCCATGACCCACGCGCGGAACACACGATGAGCACAGCGAAGACCGGAGTTTTTGGCGTGCTCGGCCGCTCGATCACGCCGGCGCGTGAGACGCTGCGCCAGACGCGGGCGCGCACCAAGCCCGTCGGCCGGCGCGCGGAGCTGAGGCCCCGCCTCGTGCTCGCCAGCGCCAGCCCCCGCCGACTGATGCTGCTGTCCCAGGTCGGCATCGAGCCCGACGCGCTACGCCCCGCCTCTCTCGACGAGACACCGAAGCGCGCCGAGATGCCGAGGAGCTACGTCACCCGCCTCGCCCGCGCCAAGGCCGAGGCCGCACGCGATCTCATCGCCAACGACAAGGAGCTGGCTGAGTCCTACATCCTCGCCGCCGACACCGTCGTCAGCCACGGCCGCTCGATCTTCGGCAAGCCGAACAACATCGAGGAGGCACTGGCCATGCTGTTGCGCCTCTCCGGCCGCTCGCACCGCGTGCTCACCGGCCTCTGCCTGATCACGCCGGACGACCGCGTGCGCCTCAAGATCGTCGAGACCCGCGTCCGCTTCCGCCGGCTGTCCAAGGAGGACATCGAGAGCTACCTCGCCTCGCGAGAATGGCGCGGCAAGGCGGGCGCCTACGCGATCCAGGGCATCGCCGGCTGCTTCGTGCAGAAGCTCTCCGGCTCCTATACCAATGTTGTCGGCCTGCCACTGACCGAGGTGTCAGCGATGCTCATGGGCGAGGGCTTTCCCATTCACTTCAACTGGCTCAAGGCCGGCGAGGCCGAGCCTGAATAGCCGAGCAGCCGCATGTCCGACGCCAAGTCCCTCGACAACCTCACACCCGCCAACGACCATGGCCGCTGCCCGATCTGCAGCCGGCCGGGGGTGGCGAGCTACCGCCCGTTCTGCTCCAAGCGCTGCGCCGATGTCGACCTCGCGCGCTGGCTGGGCGGCAACTATGTTATCCCAGGCGGCGGCGCCGACGACGAGGACGGCGACGGGATGCGCGACAGTCCGGATACGGATGCGCCGCCGGCAGGCCGAGACGGCTAGGAGAGCCCCATGCAGATGCGCGATATTCCTTTTGGCACGACGGACTGGGCGGGCGTGCCAAAGACCGAGCACAAGGGAGAGACCGGGCTCGCCACTTGGCGCACCCGCGAGTTCGGCGGGATTCGCGTGCGCATGGTCGAGTATTCCGCGAACTACATGGCCGACCACTGGTGCGAGAAGGGCCACATCCTGTTGGTGTTGGACGGCCGCCTCGAGACCGAGCTCGCCGACGGCCGCCGCGTGACGCTGCTCCCAGGCCAGAGCTACCAGGTCGCCGACGGCGCCGAGCCGCACCGCTCGCGCACTGGCCCCGAGGGTGCACGCCTGTTCATCGTGGATTGACCCAAGTCGTTTTCGTTCCACGGCCGGAGCACGTCAGGCACGGCGGCGCCGAGAAGCGGGGCCTTCCCGGTCCACAGATGCCGCAGCCTCACGGCTCGGGGCTGGCCACGAACGATAAGCCCAAGATTGGAAACACTCTGCGTGCGGGAAGCTCCAATCGGCGCGTGACAGCGTCGCGAGGTGGCAACAAGACGCCGGGACGTTCGGTGAGCTCGGTGAGCTCGCAATGTTCGTGCTCCACCTGCAACCAATGGGAGCTTCGAGCGTCTGGAAGGCACAGGCGGTGTCCGCAGTCCTCCAGTGCCAGGCTGCACCATCGACCGGAGCCCCCCTTTCGAAGAGCCAGGCCCACGCGCCGCTCATTTCAGCGCTTCGCAGGAGGCCACAGACTTGAAAGTTGCCTCATGCTTGCCGACTTGAAGCCCGATCTTGTCCAACTCCTGCAACGACCCCGCCCTGGACGGTGGAGTCGGCAGTAGTGCCGAGACCCTGTGGGCAAAGGGCTGGTAAATTCTTCGGTCCTGGGCGAAAATGACGAGTGAGGCGAAGCCAAATGGGCCGTTCGCCGACGTGGAGAATTGAGCAATGGCGATGGAAAAGGTGCCGATGACTGTAGAGGGCTTCCGGAAGCTGGAGGCCGAGTTGCATCGGCTGAAAGCCGAGGAGCGCCCCCGCATCATCCAAGCCATCGCGGAAGCACGAGCTCACGGCGACCTGTCCGAGAATGCCGAGTATCATTCCGCCAAAGAGGCACAGGGAATGAACGAGGCGAAGGTCGCCGACCTCGAGGACAAGCTCTCGCGTGCCGACGTGATCGACACGACCAAGCTCTCCGGCACCACCGTCAAATTCGGCGCGGTCGTGCACCTCGAGGACGAGGACACGGGGGAGAAGGTCAAGTACAAGATCGTCGGCGACCTCGAGGCCAATGTTCGTGAGGGGCTGATCTCGATCTCGAGCCCGATTGCCCGGGCGCTGATCGGCAAGTCAAAGGGTGAGACGGCCGAGGTGACGACGCCCAAAGGCTCGCGCAGCTACGAGATCCTCAAGATCGAATGGAAGTAGCACCCTCGTCTTGGGATCATTGCCGGACCGCGGGTCATGGCCCTAGTCTCCTGCCGACGAGACACATCAAGGCAGGAGACGTCGATGGCTGGCAGCACCTATACCGGAGCCAATCCGGCTCGCGAGAAGCTGAAGCAGGGTGAGCTTGCGCTGGGGCTGGGCCTCAGACAGGCGCGTACGGTCGATGTCGCGCCTGCCCTGAAAGCTGTCGGCTACGACTGGTTGTTCATCGACCTCGAGCACAACTCCATGTCCCTCGACATGGCGGTGCAGATCTCGGTCACCTCCAACGCCTGCGGCATCAGTCCGATCGTTCGCGTGCCGGCGGGTCAGCTCGACATGGCGACCCGGGCCCTCGACGGGGGCGCCTACGGCATCGTCATGCCGCATGTGGATACCGCCGAGGAGGCCCGCGTCATCGCCGATCGACTGCGGTTCCCGCCCGTCGGCCACCGGTCGATCGGCGGGCCGTTCCCGCAGCTCGGCTTTTCTGCGCTGCCTGTGGCCGAGGGCACGCGCCTGATCAACGACAACCTGCTCGTCGTGGTCATGCTCGAGACGCCGAAGGCCATCAGCAACGCCGATGCGATCGCGGCCGTTCCAGGTATCGACGTGCTGCTGATCGGCACCAGCGACCTGACGCTGGAGATGGGCCTGCCCGGCCAATTGATGCATCCGGATGTGATCAAGGCCTACGAGACGGCGGCCGCAGCTTGCACCAAGCACGGCAAGTGGCTCGGCATGGGAGGGGTCTACACCGAGGAGGGCCTGGCGCGGTACATCGGTCTTGGCGCCAGAATGGTGCTCGTCGGCAACGACCTTCCGCTACTGGTGCAGGCCGCGTCGGAGCGCGCGGTCAAAATGCGCACGGTTCTCAAGTAGGGTCGGGCACGGCGGGCCGGCCTCACCGGGCCGGCTTCAACCCAGCGCCAGCGCCCGACGCAGGAACGCCAGCTCTGCCTCAGCCACCTTGGCGATGGTGTCGGCCTGCCGGAAACCGTGGGCCTCGCCGCGGAACTCGTGCAACTCCGTGGGGATGCCGCGTTGCTCGAGCTGCTCATGGATCAGCCGCGATTGCTCCGGCGGGACCACCTTGTCGTCGAGGCCCTGGAACAGGATCAGCGGGGCCGTCATGCCCTCGATCAGCGCAAGGGGCGAGCGCGCCGCACACGTCTTCTTCCAGCTGCGCGGTGTCGTGGCCAGAAGCCTGTGCAGATAGCCCGCCTCGAACTTGTGGGTCGACTCCATCAACAGCGACAGGTCCGAGATGCCGTAATGGCTCGAGCCGGCGGCGAACGCCTTGGTGGTGGCGAGTGCCATCAACACCGTGTAACCACCCGCACTGCCGCCCGCGATGGCAATCTTCCCGGAATCCGCAAGACCTTCTGAGGCAAGGTAGGCGGCCCCGGCGGCGCAGTCGGCCACGTCGGCGACACCCCATTGCCCATCGAGCCGCTCACGGTAAGCGCGACCGTAGCCGGTCGAGCCCGAGTAATCGACGTCGAGCACGGCGAAGCCACGTGATGTGTAGTACTGAACGCGTAGCGTGAGGCCCCTCCCGGCCTGGGCCGTCGGACCTCCGTGCGCCAGCACCAGGGCCGGAGGGAGAGCGTTGCGCGGCCCCCGATGCGTTGCGCTCGTCGGGGCATAGAACTGCGCGAAGGTGGTTTTCCGGTCGCCGCCCCGGAAAGACAGGGTGCGGCCCGCCGAGATGGTGCCAGCCTCGAGCGAGACCTCGGTCGTCGTCCTCAGGATCGCAGGAGACCTGCGGGCATCGATCATGGCGGCAAGGGCCCCCGGTGCCTTCGGGCGGCCGATCATAGTCACAACGCCACCGTCGATCCGGGCCAGGCTGCCGACGGAGGCGACGTTGAGCGGCCGGACTGCGACCTCAGGCTTACGCTCGCCGAGGCCGGTCACCTCGATCAACGACGGCTGCCCGTCGATGTCGCCGCTGGCCACGATCCGGTCTGGCCCGGCAATGGCGAACGTGCGGCTGCCCAGCGTCCACATCGGCAGGCCGAGCTCCGCTTTGAGCCTGGTCAGCGCACGCGCCTTTCCGGCCTCCCAGATCATCAAGTTCCCGAACCCGCTCTCGTCCGAGAGGAACACCAGTCGATCGTCGTCGAGCCACTCGGGCTGCATGGCGGCGACACCATCGCCGCCAGCGATGCGCTGCGCCCGACCTGCCGTGCCATCGGGGCGCATGGACGCCACGTAGAGCGCTGACTGGTCCCAGGGCATATCAGGCAGGTCCCAGGCCAGAAAGGCGAGGCGCGTTCCATCCGGTGACAGGCGCGGAAAAGCGTAGAAGTCACGGCCCCTGGCCAGCTCGACGATACGTCCCCGGTCATCCCCCTCGAGACCGACGGCTGCAATCAGATTCTCGGGCTGCGGGTGATCGTCACCGCCTGCATGGCGCTCCGCCACGACAATCAGACGGACGCGGATCGCGTCCGGCGTCATATCGGCGAAGCGGGTGTCCGCCAGCTCCGTAATCCGTTCAGGCTTGCCGCCGCGCTCGAGACGCCAGATGTCCTGGTCGTCGCCGTTGACGAAAAAAAGATGCCCGCCAGCCACGAGAAACTCGGCCCCACCGTACTCGTGCACCTTGGAGCGTGCCGAAAAGGGCGGCGCCAACATGTCCTCGACCGGGCCACCGGGGCGGGCGCGGACAACCACTTGGCGTCCCTTCTCCTCCGGTCGCCCTTCCGTCCAATAAAGGAAGGGACCATTGCCCTGCAAATGACCGAAGCGGCGTGCCCCGCGCGTCAGATCGCGGGCTGAGATGGGCGATGGCCACAGGCCGAATGGTGCGGTTTGCTTTACCATGCCGGGAGCCTAGTGCGCTTCCGCTCCGAATGGAATCGGAGAGAGTCTCGATGGTCGAGCGCAAGCGCCCCGATTCCGGGCATCGGCACGGAAAGCGCTCGCCGGACCTCACCGCTCCGGTCTCCCAGCCGGCTCACGGTCGGCCCTTTTCCACATAGCGTGCCAGCCGTTCCAGAGACTGGTAGCCAAGCTCCACGGCTCCGAAGCCGACCGTAGAATCGCGCTGCTCCTTAGTCGGGTGAAGCTGGCGCAGGGATACGACCGACCTGCCGTCGGCCTGCTCGTCGACCGTGACGGTGACGCGGAACACGCTCTCGTCCTCGTCCTGGTCCGGCCCATGGTCGAACACGAGACGCCAGGGGGCCACGACGGCACGGAAAACGATGCGATTGGCATATCGCTCACCGTCCGGCCCAACGAAGAAAAAGCGCCAGCGCCCACCCTCACGCACGTCGATTTCCACAGTCTCGGTGGCAAATCCCTCGGGGCCGAACCAGCGCTGCAGGTGCTCTGACCCCGTCCAGGCCTGGAAAACGTCATCGGCAGACGCGGCGAGCACGCGCGAGAGTACGATCTCGCGGTCGAGGGACCAGATCTCGAGAGCTTCGGCTGGTGACATGCGGTATCCAACGGGAGGCGACGGCACGGAAACCCGCGCTTATCACGCCCGAAGTCACCTCTGCCACTGCTACCAGCTACCGATGTCGAAAATAGAGCCGGGGGCCGCAGCCCCCGGGCAAGAAACGCGGCAATGACGGCCTTACTTCTTGGTGCCGCCCGTGCTCGAGCCCGACGGGCTGGTGCTCGAGGAGCCCGAGGAGCCCGTACCGGCGCCTGTCGTCGCTGTGTTGCGAACGAGACCCTGCTGGCATGCCGTCTGGAACTCGGCGCTCGAAAGCTTGCCGTCGCTGTTCGAGTCGGCCTTGCCGAAGTCCGAGACGTAGGACTGCGCCTGCGTCTGGCTCAGGGACCCCGTCGCTGCGGCATCCGCCTTGCTCCAGACGGATTGGCACTCGGCCTGGGACATCTGCTGCGCGGCACCGGTGGACGACCCGCTGGTGCTGCCCGAGCCCGACGTCTGGGCGACCGCAGCACCCGCACCGAGCATCAGGGCCGTGGTGGACACGATGAGCATTTTCAACATTTTTGCGCTCCTCTGGAGTTGCTAGGCGCCTCAGCGCCGATGCAGGAACGCAGCGTCATCCAGGCATGTTCCGCGGCAGACCTAGTCGGCCAAAGCAGAAGGCGCCGCGGGATGCGATATCGGGATGCTCCCCGGCCTGCGGCTCCAATCCGCAATGGGCCGAGGGGGTGTGCCGGTATTTCGATCGAGGAATTGCGAAAGTTGCCGGCCCCATAGCGCCCAGCCGCCGCGGTCGTCCGCAAGATTATGCCCTTCGAGGCCGTAAGCACCGAGCAAGTGAAACTCGGCGCGGCCGCCGGAAGCGGAGAACGCCGTCGCCATAGCGGCAGCGACATCGGGTCCGAAATAGCTGTCGTTCTCGGAATAGAGCCAAAGTGTAGGCACACGGTTCGCAGCGCCAAACCGAGATGCCGCGGTCACCAGTCCGTCCAAGCCACAAACGGCATTGGGGCGACCCCAAGCATGGGCCCCCCGTCCACCAGCGAAGTTGATGACTGCCTGCAAATGCGGAAGCCGTCTGCCGCTCAACGCGAGCGAGGCCCAGCCCCCGCTGGAGACACCGGCCACGACCAGCCTTGCCGGATCCACGAAAGATTGTCTCGCCATGAAACGCGCAACCGCCTCGATGTCGTCGGCCGCCGCCTGGCCGGCCGCGTAATGGTCTGGTCGATGGCAGCTGTCCAGTCCTTCCTGCAGGACACCTCCCGTTGCCCCGTGGCCCCGGCGTTGCGGCAGCACGACGATCCAGCCGCGATCGACGAACCAGCGGGAAAGCCAGAAGAACACCGGCAGTGAGACCGATTCCCGCGTCGATACGTCGGTGCCGTGGTTGATGATGATCACCGGCCTCTTCGCGCCGGTATCGCTGCAGCCGGTGGCGACAGTGCCCGGTCTGAACACTGTCGCACGAAGATCGACCTCAGGACTGCCGCTCGGAAGCATCCAAAGCTGCTCGCACATACGTGGCCCCGCCGGACCGAACGCTCCATGACGCGCCGGCACCACTCCAGAGCCGGCATGGTCTCCATTGACCACTGGACTATTCATGAGGATGCCGACCAAAACCCCAATGACCAGCGCCAATCGCCAAGAAATCCGATCTTCCACACCAGCCCCCCGGCTCCCCGCGTAGAATCCGGCTCCGACCTCCCGAGCCAATCGGCACCATAATCACTTCCCGCCGCCTCTCAACCGGGTGCAGCGACTTGACGCTCTTGGAAAAATAGTCGGTCTCCAGAAATACAGATAAACTCCCATTGTCGTCCGCCGCTTTTTCCAACGTCGCCGATTTTGTAATGCTCGAAAGATAATAATCAGCCGGTCGCCACTTGCGCATAACGTCGTGGGCAGCACTCAACGGGCTCGCCCGCGGCGCCGGGAAGTGCGGCCAAATCGGATCGACCCTTAAACGACGGTAGGACGACCCTCCGCTCGGGACGCGTGGCTGTCCCCTCGTCACTGGATTGGAGCCCCCCACTGGTCCATGATCGCGGCGACGATTGGTCCGAGGAGCACCCTGCCATGACATTGACCCTTGCCGATGCCAACCGCGTGATTGCCGGCGCCATCGCGAAAGCAGAGGCGATCGGCGCCAGGATGAACGTCGCCGTCTGCGATGCGGGTGGGCGGCTCGTCGCCTTCCAGCGGATGGACGGTGCCATGTGGGCGGGCTCCTACGGCAGCCAGGGCAAGGCGGTCGCGTCGGCGGCGTTCGGGCGGCCGAGCGGCGACCTCACGCCACGCGCCGACCACCCGACACTGCGCGGCATCGTCATGGCCGAAGGCAACCACATGTTCCTGGGCCAGGGTGCGGTGCCGATCTTCCGTGGCGGCGTGCTGATCGGCGCCTGCGGGGTCGGTGGCGGCACGGCGCAGGAGGACGAGGACTGCGCCAGGGCCGGGGCCGAGATGCTGTAAGGGCATGCTGGGCATTGCCATGGGCTGCTGTGAGACGCCAACAGCGTTCGCGCTGTTTCGACGGCGCGGCATTTCAGCCGACGTGACGACGGCTTCGGCAGTGTGCCAGCATTGCCCGGGCAGTGCCGTGACCAACGACGGGTAAGCGTACCGCGGCATATGCCGTGCGGCGGAGGTCTCCACCGCCAGACATCGCAGCTTTGAAAGGAGCTTGGCGGATGGCAGAGCGAACATTGCGGGGAAAGGTAGCGGTCGTCGGCATCGGCGAGACAAAGTACTACAAGCACAGTCAGTCGCCGGATCCGGAGTTCGTGCTGGCGCTTAAGGCGATCCTGGCGGCTTGCGCCGACGCCGGCATCGACCCCAAGGACGTCGACAGCTTCGCGTCCTACAGCAACGACCGAAACGAGCCTTCGCGCATCGCCTCGGCGCTCGGCTGCCGGGAGCTGCGTTTCTCGAACATGCAGTGGGGCGGCGGTGGCGGCGGTGGCGCGGCTGCCGTCGGCAATGCGGCGGCGGCGATCGTGTCGGGCCAAGCCGACGTCGCGGTCGTCTACCGCGCGCTGGCGCAGGGACAGTTCCAGCGATTCGGCCTCGCGCAGGCGGGCGGCACGGTCTCGGGCGACAATGCGCTGATGAACCCGTATGGCATTTTCGTCCCGGCGCAACGCTATGGCGTGAAGATCATGCGCTTCATGCACGAGCACGGCATCAAGCGCGAGGCGCTGCGGGCGATCGCCATGGCCTCGTATACGCATGCCCAGTCAAACCCGAGGGCGGTGATGTACGGCCGCCCCCTGACCGAGGAGGATTACGACAACTCGCGCTGGATCGCCGAGCCGAACCGCCTTTTCGACTGTTGCCAGGAGAACGACGGCGCAGCAGCGCTGGTGCTCGTCTCGGCGGATCGCGCCCGTGACTTCAAGCAGAAGCCGGCCTACCTGCTCGCGGTCGCGCAAGGCTCGAACTATCGCCACGCGGCGCGCTCCTTCAACGCGCCCGACCTCGGCTCGTCGAGCTTCGGCCCCGTCGCCCCACGGCTCTGGGACATGGCGAAGCTCGGCCCGAAGGACGTCGACGTGCTGCAAAGCTACGAAAACTTCACCGGCGGCGTGCTGATGAGCCTCGTCGAGCACGGCTATTTCAAGGCCGAGGAGGCCAACGACTTCCTGAAGCTCGAGAACCTGCTCGCGCCGACCGGCAAGCTGCCGCTCAACACGTCGGGCGGAAACCTCGCCGAGTGCTACATGCACGGCCTCGAGTTGCAGATCGAGGCCGTCCGGCAGCTTCGTGGCACATCGACCGCGCAAGTCGCCGACGCCAAGGTGGCCGGCGTCATCGCCGGTCCCATGGTGACGCCTGTGTCGACGATGATGCTCGGCTCCGAGGAGACCCTCTGATGACCTACCTGCCGAAGGGGCTTCCGGAGCCCGTCACGGAGAACGACAAGCTGGATCTGCCGTACTGGCAGGGAACGCGCCAGGGCAAGCTGATGGTGCAGCGTTGCAGCGCCTGCGGTACCTGGCAGTGGGGCCCGGAGTGGCTTTGCCACAACTGTCACTCACTCGACATGAAATGGGTCGAGGTCGCCGGCAAGGGCCGCATCTACACGTGGACGCGTTGCTGGCACGCGGTGCACCCGGCGCTCAAAGGGCACGGGCCCTACATTGCCGTCGTCGTCGAGCTGCCCCACGCCGGAAACATCCGCATGCTCGGCAATCTTCTCGGCGATCCGCAGCAGCCGGTCGTGATCGGCGCCCCCGTGACGGCCGTATTCGAGCCACATGACGACGCCAAGACACCGTTCACTCTGGTGCACTGGAAGCCGGCGTGAGACCCGTCGAGCGCCTTCCGAGCCTCAATCGCTGACGTGTCTCGCCGCGGCCATGGCCGCGGCGGTGGCTTCGCCGACGGCGTGGGTCAACCGACCGCGATAGCCGCTGCGCACGGCACCGGCGGCGAACACCCCGCTTGCCGATGTGGCGAGGTCGGCACCGGTCCTGACGTGGCCCGCTGGATCGAGATCTACCCGTCCCTGGAGCCACCTGCTCGCGGGCTCGAGCCCGATGTAGACGAACACACCCGTGCAACCAATCTGCTCGATCGCGCCCGACGACTGATCGCGGATACGGATACCGGTGACACTGTCATGGCCGACGATCTCGAGCACGTCGGTCTCCCAACGGAAGGCGACCCGCTCGTTGGCGGCGGCCCTGTCGACGAGGGAGCGACGCGCCTTGAGGAGAGGCCCGCGGGTCACGATCGTGACCTGCGAGGCGAACGTCGCCAGATGCAAAGCCTCCTGCAGCGCGCTGTCGCCTCCTCCCACGACGACGACCTCGGCGCCGCGGTGGAGGCTGCCGTTGCACCAGGCGCACTGCGACACGCCCTTGTCGGTGAGGCGTGCGGCACCAGGCGCGTCCAGCGCCCGCAGGCGCGCCCCTGTGGCGGCGATGACGGCGCGCGACTGGTGTACGACATTACCGGCAACGAGACGCTTGACGTCGGCCCCGATTTCGAGCGTGGCGACGTCCTCGGGAACGGCCTCGACCCCGAGCCTCGCGTTCTCCTCAGTCAGTCGCAGGGCGATGTCCAGCGCGGACGCAGGCCCGGCGGTCGGAAAGCCTTCGAGCTCACCGACATTGGCGACGAGGCCGCCTGGCACTCCGCTGCCGGTGAAATGCACGACCGAGCAACCTTCAAGCGCCGCGTGATGCGCCGCCGTCAATCCCGTGAGGCCGCCGCCGACCACAGCGACATCGAAGAGCCCATTCATGGCGCCAACTCCCGCTCGCACACCTCGGCATGCAGCCGGTCCCAATCGCGCGGCAGCTCCACGCGCCGCGTGATCCGCGCCGGCGGGAAGCCCCACGATGGACAGTAGACGTGCTGGGCGATGGGAATGTCGCCGCCGGCAACGACGATCGTGATGTCCTCAGGCCGGGCGGTCGGTGCGACCGCGCCCGCCGCCGCAGACGCATGCACCCACGGCGCCCAGCGCTCAGGCGACTCCACCGTCCGATACAGCCACGAGGCGCGCCATTGCTCCGCTGGCCAGCGCCCATGCTGCCAGAGCCAGGAGGCCACGTCGGCCTTCGTCATGTCCTCACGCGCCAGCGCAGCCGCCGTCGCGGGTGAGATCAGCACAGTCGCGACGCCGTTCCAGAGGATCTGGAACGCTGACGCCGCCGCCCCCATCACACTCGCGATCTCAGCGAGCCCCCCTGTCACGTTGATCGCTGTCTCGGCGCGAAACAGCGTCACCGCACTGGCCTCCTTCGCGAGGCCCTGCTGCTCATGGAGCGGCTTCCACGGGCTCTGCGCCTCATTCTCGGCGATGCACATCGTGTAGCGGCCGGCATGCCCGAGCCCTGCGAACGACACTGCCCCAGGCCACCCGCCGCCAATGTTGTTGAGCACGAGGCGCAACGCGCGGCCGATCGCAGCATTTGCGCGCCAGCCGGGCCCGAGAGCACCGAACGAGCCGTTGATCTCGAGCGACCGCGTCAGTGGCCCGTTGACGACGATCAGCGGCGCCGCGTTCTCGTCCGTTGTCTGCAGCCCCCGCAGGTTGAACGCCGGGTCGAGCACAGCCTCCACGGTCGCGAGCACCACTGGAAAATAATCGGCACGGCAGCCCGCCATCACCGTGTTCGCCGCGACCTTCTCGATCGTCGCAAGCCCTTTCAGCGGCTCGACCTCGCCCAGAACGTCGCTGGCTTTCCTCTCCGTGAAGGCCAGCATGTCGCGCACGCGCCCTGTGGTCGGCGGCACGACCGGCAGTCCATCCGTCCAGCCTCGTGCGTGATAGAGCCGTTGGGTCCGCTCCGCACAGTCCGGCCCTGCCACCACCTCGACCCGCTGTCGCGGGAACTTTCCCGCAAGCGGAGTGCGCGAGAGGAGGCCGCTCTCGGCGGCCCGCTCGCGCAACGTGTCGTCGATCCAGCCGCCGGACGCCGTCTCGCCCGCGGGTACCACGAGCCAGAGGCTGTTGCTGCCGTTCACCACGCCTTCTCACTTCCAGTGTCGCCAATCATCAAGTGCCACATGGCTCCGTCATGGGCCGAGCGGGTCGTCGCGGCAGCCGCCATAGAAGACGAGGTTCGCCCGCTTTCGCCTTGATCGAGCGTCTGCTTGCCGGACTGGGTGGCGTAAAAGACCAGCGCCTCGGCATGAACGATCGAAACCGTGAGCAACAGCGAGAGAATGCCGGCGATCGCCATCCGCGCAAGGGCAATGAGTGAAACCGATCGTCGAACTCGCATGCGCATGCGCCGCATCTCCACGTCGAGCTCTACCCCTGCGCCCGCCTCAGCTTCTCACGCCAGCCCATGGGCAACCGGACCGGCTTCGACGTCGGGAAGCCGAGCATGCCGTTGTGCACCAGCAGATGGCAGTTCGAGCGCATCGGGTCACCGGCCACCGCGACCATGATGTGCTCCGGTTTGGTCACGACGGGCACGAGGCGCGCCGGGTCGTTGCCGGCGAATACCTTCGGCGCCTTGCCAAGGCGGACCCAGTCATTGAGCGTCCGCTTGCCCGGCACGAGATTGGTCCAGCCCCAGAGATACTTCTCGAACTGCTGTGCGGGCATCCGCGCCTGCTCGAAGAGCGCCTTCTGCAGATCGGCCTTGGTCCAGCCGGAGCGGGCGATGGTCTCAGCGATCAGCGGCGAGAGGACGAGCAGCGGTCTATAGGTGCCGGTCGCGAGGCCCACGGTGAAAATCAGCTCCCACGTCGTGTGTGTCACGATCGCCGTGGCGAGATAGGGGACCAGCTTCTCGGCCGTGTCGCCGAAGACGGACACCACGGCATTCGACCCGGTGAACCGGGAGATCGTGACCGCGCCGTCGTTCGCCCCTGCCTGCCCCATGTCGGCGGCGATCGTCGGCCAGCCCATCTTGTGGAGACTGTCCTCGTTCTCGGCGAGCACGACGCGCCAAGTGTTGCCGAAGGTGCCCTTGTCGTTCTGGTGCAGCATGAAGCCGGCGACGTTTCTCTGGTAGAGCCGCCAGAACCGCCCGATGGAGGTGTTGGGCTGAAAGCCGTCGCGCAGAGAGCCCTGCTCGTAGTTGAACGAGAGCTCCTTGATCAGCGGACCGTTCAGGATCAGCAGCGTGTCGGCGCCAGGCGTATTGCCTGAATGCTCGACGCCATAGGCGGGGTCGGCCATCGCCTCGACGGCGGCGACCAGGATCGGCATGTACTCCGGCCGGCAGCCGGCCATGACGCCGTTGACGGCGACGTTCCAGACCGTCGCCTTGCGATTGTCCGGCAGGAGTGTGCCGATCACCTCGTCGGGCTTGCGATCGGTGAAGGCCAGGAACTCGGCGATCTTGGCCTTGGTCGGGGGCACGATCGGCAGTCCGTCGGACCAGCCGTTCTCCAGGAACAGGCGGTTCACGTCCTCGAAGGAGCCTTCGAGCACGATCTCCTGCGGATCGGGATCGCGTGTGGTCGCGACCGCGGCGACCTCGCCTGTCAGATTCCGGATGACGTGGTCGACGGTCACCTCGAGCACGTTCTTTCGCAGCTCGTCGGCCGTCTTGACGTCAACGTGGCCGGGAACGACGGCGAGAGCGAGATTAGGATAACCGAGACCGACCGACGTAGTCTTGGCTTGGCCAAGGAAGCCTTCGCAGCAGAGTGACGACGTCGGAACGCCGGCCGCCTCGGCAATCGCGCTGACCCGCAACACGGCGGGCGTGCAGGAGCCTCAACAGCCCATGCCGGAAACAACGGCATCGACCTTCAACGACTTGAGCTTGCCCGGCAGCTCGGCCAGCACCTTGTGCTCCTCGTCGCCGTGCGTCGAGCCGAACTCCTCCCAGCCGATGAAGCGCATGCCCGGGAAGCGGCGTCCGAGCTCCGCAGACAGCACCGGCCAGATCTCGTCGCCACGGAACAGATAGTCCCAGAGGAAAGCGATGGTCCTCCCCTCGAGCGTCGGCAGGCGCGGAGCCAGCGCCTTGACCTCGACAGACCTCGCGCTGCGCGGCCAAACGACGGCGTAGGTGGCTGTCATCTCGTCACTCCGTGCATGGGTGGGCCAACGACCAGGGACCGGATTGCTGCACGCAATTGGCGGGAGCGGAGCCGACACGTCAAGGGCGCGCCGACCGATTCCGCGGTACGGTTGGTGCGGACGGCGGGAGTCGAACCCGCACGATGTTGCCATCTCAGGATTTTAAGTCCTGTGTGTCTACCGGTTCCACCACGTCCGCAACACCGGAGCAGCGCGTCACCTCCCGCGCTGCATGGCGAACGCTATAGGCGGTCGCACGGAAGACATCAACGCGCTGCGGCGGCATGCGATGCGACGGTCATCTGGCCCGCCGCATCGCCGATCCCGAGCGGCAAACTAAGGCAGCTCGGGGTGCCTACCGGTCCAGCCGGTCACGCGCTCGATCTCGGCCCCGATGCGCAGCACCGTAGGCTCGTCGAAGGGTCGACCGACGACCTGAAGCGACAGCGGCAGCCCGTCCCTCGACAGCCCGATGGGGACCGACATCGACGGATTGCCGGTGACATTGAACGGCATGGTCTGGACCTGGACCGTTGGCGGCGTGGCCGGATCGATGGCATCGAACCGCGGCGCGGGCGTCAGGGCGGACGCAGTGATCAGAGCATCGAAGCTCCCGAGCACGGACTTGTTGAGCTCGATCGCCAGCTCGCGCCGCAATCGGAGGGCCTGGGTGAGATCGGCTGCCGACAGCGTCGCGCCGAGCGCCATGCGCATGAAGGTGTAGCGTCCATAATCGAGCGGACGACGCCGAAGGTCCTGCTCGTGAATGGCGTAGGCCTCGGCGGTAATGATGATGCGGCCACAGGCGTTGTAGACCGCGTAGTCCGACAGCCGGACCTCCTCGACGACCGCACCGTTGCGCGCGAGGTCCTCGAGCGTGCGGTCGATCGCGTCGATCACCTCACGCGAGGCGCCGGGAGCCCCGGCATAGAAGTGCCGCGGAACGGCGATGCGCAATCCTTCGACACCGAGCCCGAGAGGCGAGCGGAAGTCAGGGACAGGAACCGAGGCCGATCCGGGATCGGCCGGATCGTGGCCGGCAATGACCTGCATCGTGATCGCTGCGTCCTCGACCGACCACGCGAGCGGCCCGCAATGATCGAGCGTATAGGAGAGCGGGAATACGCCGCGCCGTGAGACGAGACCGTAGGTCGGCTTCAGTCCGACGGTGCCGCAGTAGGCGGCCGGACCGCGGATGGATCCGCCAGTGTCGGAGCCCATCGCCATGCGGACGAACCCCGCCGCGACGGCCGCGCCGGAACCCGACGATGATCCACCCGTGACGCAGTCGCTGTTCCATGGATTTCGCGCCGGCGGGAATGGAAGATCGAAGCTCGGTCCGCCATAGGCGAACTCGTGGGTGCCGAGCTTGCCGAGCAGGACACCGCCACCGGCGGACAGGCGCTGCTCGACCACCGAGCTCGTGGCCGGCACGTTGTCTACCAGCAGCTTGGAGTGACACGTCGTGCGCATTCCCGCCGTGTCGTAGATGTCCTTCAGCGCGTAGGGAATGCCCTGCATGGGGCCCCTGTCGATGCCGGCCGCGAAGTCTTGATCGGCGGCTTCGGCATCGGCAAGCGCACGCTCGCGTGCCACCAATATGAACGAGCGGAGCGTGGGGTCGTGACGCTCGATCCGGGCCAGTGCGTGCTCGGCGAGCGCCGTCGACTTGACCGCGCCGGAGCGCAACAGAGTGCCCGCCTCGGCGATAGAAAGCTCATGCAGTGCCTTACCAAGAATCATATGGCGTCGCCCCTCATGATGGTCTCGAGGCTGTACACATTCGACGGCTCGCTCGCGGCCGTCCTCGCACGCCGCAGGAGTGCGCGCATGGCCGTCATGTCCCGGTAGATATCGAGCATCCCCGGCACTCTGTCGGCAGGAACGGTGATACCCGCCCTCTCGAGCAGGAACAGCATCTCGGCCTCGCCACCCAGCCGGCCGCCGTCTCCTTGCGCCGATACACTGTCTTCTCGCATCGCTGCACCCTCGACATCTCTCGACCAAACCGCCCCATTCAATATCCGGTGGTCGTCGCCGGCAACGACGAAAAGTTGTCGATTCCTGCCGGATTAGGCAGCGCCTTCGGATGCTACGGTCGCCTCCGGCGTCGACAACGGCCTTGGCAAAACTTGCAGCCGTCCAATATCTCCACTGAATCGATCCAATTCCTGCCTGATATATTATCATAAGCCCCAATTTCGGGCATGATCCCAGATTGGCACAGCGGTTGCTTTGATCCCCCCACAGTGTTTCGTGGAGAAGGAGAAAGCCGCAATGAGAACCGTACGCAGAGCCGCGACCGCAGCTGCATTGTCAGCCTGCCTGGCGGCCGGTACGCCCGTCATGGCCAGCGAGTCCGTGTTGCGGGTCGCGATGACCGCGGGCGACATCCCCGACGTCACTGGGCAGCCCGACCAGGGCTTCGAGGGCTATCGCTTCGTCGGCTACACGCTGCACGACAGCCTTATCCTGTGGGATCTGTCGAAGTCCGACGTCGAGGCCTCGCTGAAGCCGGGCCTGGCGACGAAATGGTATGTCGACCCGGCCGACAACAAGCGCTGGATCTTCGAGCTGCGACAAGGCGTCAAGTTTCACGACGGATGCCCGTTCAATGCCGACGCCGTGACTTGGAACGTCGAACGGCTGACCAACGAAAAATCGCCGCAGTTCAATCCGAAGCAATTCGCGGCCATGCGCACGCGCACGAACAACATCGCCAAGGCCGAGAAAATTGACGACTACAAGATCGCGATCAGCACCAAGGACGTGGATTCGCTCTTCTACATCCAGATGAGCTTCTGGATGATGATCTCGAAATGCCAGTACGAGAAGGCGGGGAGCAACGAGAAGTACGCCGAGATGCCCTCCGGAACGGGGCCGTACAAGTTCGTCCGCCTCGTGCCGCGCGAGCGCCTGGAGCTCGTGCGCAATCCTGACTACTGGGACAAGTCGCGCGTGCCCAAGCACGACAGGCTGGTTCTGCTGCCCATGCCGGAAGCCTCGACGCGGGCGGCAGCGCTGCTCTCGGGCCAAGTCGATCTCGTCGAGGCGCCCTCGCCCGACACGATACCGCGCCTGAAATCGGCAGGCATGCAGATCGTGACCAATGCCTACCCGCACAATTGGCATTACCAGCTCAATTTTGTCGATGGACCGTTCAAAGACAAGAGAATCCGCCAGGCCGCCAACTATGCGCTGGACCGCGGCGAGATGAAGGAGATGCTGAACGGGCTCGCACTCGAGGGCTATTCGATCCTGACGCCGAGCCAGAAGCACTACGGAAAGCCGCTTCTCTTCAAGAACGATCCCAAGAAGGCGGCAGCGCTTCTCAAAGAGGCGAATTGCCTGCCTTGCGAGGTGACGCTCGCGATCTCCACCTCCGGCTCAGGGCAGATGCAGCCTTTGCCCATGAACGAGCTGGTCAAGGCGCAACTCGAGGCCGTCGGCTTCAAGGTGAAGCTCGAGGTCATGGACTGGAATGCGCTGCTCGACGTGACATTCAAGGGGCGGGAGAAGTACCAGAGCTACCACGCGATCAATGTCTCTCGCGCGACGCAGGACCCATTCAGCGGCATTTTCCGTTTCGCCATGAAGAAGCAGTGGGCGCCGGCCGGCGGCAACTGGGGGCACTACTACAACGAGGATGTCGAGAAGCTGATCGTGAAGATCTACGAGACATTCGACGAGACGGAGCGCGACAAGCTCATCACCAAGGTGCACGAGATCATGACCGAGGACGCGGCCATGCTCTATGTCGCGCATGACCTCAACCCGCGGGCGCTGTCGCCGAAGCTCAAAGGCTTCGTGCAGGCGCAGAGCTGGTTCCAGGACCTGACGCCGATCGTCGTCGACGGCAAGGCGACGAACTGAGGCGCAAGCCGACGCGACCATGAGCAGTGGTCGCGTCGGTGCCCGCCATCCCGATGACGAGCCCCGCAATTCACGCACGGGAGAGACCCCCATGTGGTCCTATGTCTTGAGGCGCGTTCTTTTTGCTGTTCCGATCGCGCTTGGCGTCTCGATGCTGTGCTTCGGGCTCATCTTCCTTGCGCCCGGCAATCCGATGCAGCTGCTGCTGCCGGCGGACGCGACTGCCGAGGCCATCGAGATCATCAAGAAGGCCTATGGCTTCGACAAGCCGATACCACTGCAGTATCTCGCCTGGCTGCAAAAGGCCGTGACGGGGGATTTGGGTCTGTCGATCGCGAACCGGCGGCCGGTGCTCGAGGAGGTGCTCAATGCCCTGTCGAATACCGTCGTGCTCTCGCTTGCGGCCGTAACCATTGCCTTTTCCCTGGCCTTCGTTCTCGGAACGATTGCAGCCTATTTTCGTGGCGGCGTCATCGACCGCGGCGTCACGGCGATGTCGGTGATGGGCGTGTCGGTGCCGAACTACTGGCTCGGCATGGTGTTGATCATCATCTTCTCGGTCGAGCTGGGATGGCTTCCCGCGACAGGCATGGGTGCCCAGGGGTCGACGGATTTCTCCCTCTTCAACTGGGAGAACATGAAGCATGCCATCCTGCCGATTTTCACGCTGTGCATGATCCCGCTCGGCATCATCATGCGGACCACCCGGTCGGCGGTTGCTGAGGTCCTGAACCTCGACTTCGTGCAGACCCTGCGCGCCAAGGGCCTTGGAGAGTTGGCGGTGGTGCGTCACGCCGTGCGGAATGCGCTGCCGCAGGTGCTGGCGGTGATGGGCCTGCAGTTCGGCTACCTGATGGGCGGCTCCATTCTGGTCGAGACGATCTTCACGTGGCCCGGCACAGGCTTCCTCCTGCACAAGGCAATCCTGACACGTGACCTGCCGGTCCTTCAGGGCACGATCCTGGTGCTTTCGCTGATCTTCGTCGCCGTCAATCTCATCGTCGATCTTGCCCAGACCTGGGTCGATCCGCGCATCAAGCGTGCCTGACACGAGCCTGGAGGCCCTTGCCATGACCATGACATCCGCCACCCTCGACCTCGCCCAGTTGAAGGCGATGCATGACGACCAGCCCGCGATGATCTCCCGCGGCTACTGGCGAACGGTAGGCGCGCGGCTCTCGCGCGATCCAGTGACGCTGTGCTTCGCAACGGTGATCGCCGCGATCGTGCTGATCGCCCTCCTCGCCCCGTGGATCGCCCCCAAGGACCCGTTCAAGACGAGCATGGCCTATCGATTGAAGCCGATGGGCTTCCGCGATTTTCTGCTCGGATCGGACGAGCTTGGCCGCGACATCCTCTCGCGGCTCATCTGGGGCGGGCGCACCTCGCTGCTGATGGGCCTCGTCCCCGTGGCCGTCGCACTGCTGATCGGAGGCACGCTCGGAGTCGTTGCCGGCTACGTCGGCGGCGGCGTCAACATGCTGATCATGCGCCTGATGGACCTGTTCTACGCATTCCCGTCGATCCTGCTCGCGGTCGCCATCTCCGGGGCGATGGGCGGAGGCATGGTGAACGGGATGATCGCGCTGTCGATGGTGTTCATTCCGCCAATCTGCCGGGTCGCGGAGTCGGCGACGACGCAAGTCCGCGGTCTCGATTTCGTCGAAGCGGCGCGCGCATCCGGTGGCTCGACCGGCTCGATCATCGCGCACCATGTGCTCGGCAATGTGCTCGGCCCCGTCTTCATCTACGCCTCGGGCCTCGTCTCGGTATCGATCCTGATCGCCTCGGGGCTCTCGTTCCTCGGTCTCGGAGTCGAGCCGCCGACACCGGACTGGGGTCTGATGCTGTCGACGCTGCGCCAGGCGATCTACGTCAATCCCTGGGTCTGTGCGCTTCCTGGCCTCGCCATCTTCATCACGTCGCTGTCGTTCAATCTGGTCAGCGATGGCCTGCGCCAGGCCATGGACATCCGGATGTGAGGCGACACCCCATGATCATGAGCAAAACAAGAGAGAAGGCTGGCCCCATGCTGCGTCCGGTCGACAGAGCCGATCCGAGGGACGTCGGCGGAGAGGCGCAACCGCTCCTCATCGTCCGCAATCTCAAGAAGCACTTCCCTATCAAGGGCGGCCTCCTCAACAAGACGGTAGCACGGGTACGGGCCGTCGACGACGTCAGCTTCAACGTTAAGAAGGGTGAGACGCTCGGAATCGTCGGCGAATCGGGATGCGGGAAATCGACCGTTGCCCGCCTGCTGATGCAGTTGATCCCGAGCGACGGCGGCGAGGTCATCTTCGACGGCGAGGCCGTCTCCACGTTCCGCGGCATCTCGCTCAAGGATTTCCGTCGGAACGCGCAGATGGTGTTTCAGGACAGCTACTCGTCGCTCAATCCACGGCTACCGATCGAAGCCTCGATCGCCTATGGGCCGCGCGTCCACGGCGCATCGAAAGGCACTGCCGAAAAGATCGCGCGGGAGCTGCTGGTCAAGGTCGGGCTCAAACCCGAGCTGTTCGGCCCGAGGTACCCGCACGAGCTGTCGGGCGGACAGAAGCAGCGCGTGAACATCGCGCGGGCACTGGCGCTCGAGCCGCGACTTCTGATCCTCGACGAGGCCGTCTCTGCGCTCGACAAATCCGTCGAGGCACAAGTGCTCAACCTGCTGCGCTACCTGAAGCGCCACCTCAACCTGACCTACGTGTTCATCTCGCATGACCTCAACGTCGTGCAGTACATCTCGGATCGCGTGCTCGTGATGTATCTCGGCGAGGTAGTCGAGATCGGGGCCGTCGACGCCATCTACACGGCGCCTCGGCACCCCTACACGCGCGCGTTGCTGGCCTCGCGACTGTCGATGGACCCGGCCGAGCGCGTCGAGGAGGCGCCGCTCACCGGCGATCCGCCGAACCCGATCGATCCGCCCTCGGGCTGCCGGTTCCGCACCCGATGCCCGCACGCCCACGCCGTCTGCGCGGCCAAGGCTCCCCGACTGACCGCCGCCAGAGCGGGTATCGAGCAGGAGGTCGCCTGCCACATCTACGATGCGACCTCCGGCCACCCCGATGCAGGTGCTTCATTATCCGGCACGGGGGGGCACGCTCCCCGCCGGACCGTCGAAGCCTCCACCGCCAGCGCCGGAAGGTGAACCATGGCCGTCGCAGAATTGATGTCTCCTGCCGTCGCCCCCGCGGCGAAGGAGCCGCTGGTCGAGATCAAAGGGCTGACGGTGCAGTTCGTCTCACGCGAGGCGACCGTCTCGGCCGTCAACGGCGTATCGCTATCCATCGCACCCGGTGAGGTGCTCTGCATCATCGGCGAATCCGGGTCGGGCAAGTCGGTGACGATGCGCGCGCTGATGCGGCTGCTGCCGCCGCAGGCGCGCATCTCCGGCAGCCTCCGCGTTGCCGGCCAGGACGTGCTGGCGCTCAACCGGCGCGGGCTTTCGGACCTGCGCGGCTCGACCATCTCCATGATTTTCCAGGAGCCGATGACCGCGCTCGATCCGGTGTATACGATCGGGCACCAGATCGCCGAGACGGTCATCCGACACGACAAGTGCCGCCGTGCCGAGGCACGAGCGCGGGCGCTGGAACTGCTCACGCTGGTGCGCATTCCCTCGCCGGAACGCCGGCTCGATGCCTACCCGCACGAACTCTCGGGCGGATTGCGGCAGCGCGCCATGATCGCCATGTCACTGTCGTGCCGCCCCCGGCTGCTGCTGGCCGACGAGCCGACGACGGCGCTCGACGCGACGGTCCAGATCCAGGCACTCATCCTGCTTCGCAATCTGCAGCGGCAGATGGGCATGAGCATGATTTTCGTGACGCATGATCTCGGCGTTGCGGCGCAGATCGCCGATCGCGTGGCAGTGATGTATGCGGGTCGCATCGTGGAGACGGGCGCCGTGCGGGATGTGCTGCTCGACCCGGTTCACCCCTACACGCGTGGCATGCTCGCCTCGACCGTGCACGGCCAGGCTCGCGATCAGGATATCGCCGCAATTCCCGGCAGTCCGCCGGACCTGCGCCGGCTTCCGCCCGGCTGCAGCTTCGCGCCACGCTGCGGTCACGCGACGGTCGACTGCTTCACGACGCTTCCGCCGGAGGTGGCGTTGCCGTCTGGCCGCATGGCGCGCTGCTTCATCCCGGCGCGCAGGCCATTGGAGCAGGCGACGGGATCGTAGCGGTCGAGGCGCTCGAGCCCTGTGAAGAACCGGGCTCCGGGAAAGGAACCGTGATCATGCCGACCCCGGAACGACCGAGCGTCGCCTTCAGGATGCCGCCGACCTCGTTCGTCGCGGGAGACGTGTATACAGCCGGCGGCTCCGATCAACGCCCAGGAGGTCGCCTTCGACATGAGCGGACTCGCGCGGGCGAGCGCCTCAGGCCTTGATGACGTTGTCGGCGCTGGCCCCGTTGCGCTCGCATACGTTGCGCGTATCGACGACGAGGCGGGCGCTGCGCACGAGCCCGGCCCAGTCGATGTCGTCGTGGTCGGTCGAGATGAGCACAGCGTCGTAAGTGGCGACGACTGACGGATCGAGCGAAACCGACAGACGTCCCGCCAGATCGGCATGGGCCCTGGTCACTGGAATGGCGGGAATGAATGGATCGTGGTAGTCGACATGCCCGCCGCGACGCTCGATCAGCTCGGTCAGCTTCAGGGACGGGCTTTCGCGTATGTCGTCGACGTTCTTCTTGTAGGCCATGCCGACGATCAGGATGCGGGCGCCGTTGAGGCCGCGGCCGAAACGCCGGTCGAGCGCCTCCGCAAGCCGCTCGATGACATAGTGCGGCATCCCTGTGTTGATCTGGCCCGAAAGCTCGATGAAGCGGGTCGCCACCTCGTACTCGCGCGCTTTCCACGTCAGGTAGAACGGGTCGATCGGGATGCAATGCCCACCGAGCCCCGGGCCCGGATAGAACGGCATGTAGCCGAACGGCTTGCTCTTTGCCGCCTCGATCACCTCCCAGACGTCAATGCCCATCTTGTCGAAAATGATCTTGAGCTCGTTGACGAGCGCGATGTTGACCGAGCGGAAGATGTTCTCGGTCAGCTTGACGGCCTCGGCCGTCGCCGAGGACGAGACCGGCACGGTCTTGACGACGAGTGCGTCGTAGAGGGCAGTGGCGAGATGGCGTGAGGCGGGATCGTCGGCCCCCACCACCTTGGGAATCGAGGCCGTGCCGTATCGGTCGTTGCCGGGGTCCTCGCGCTCCGGTGAGAACCCGAGAAAGAAATCCTCGCCGCATTTCAGGCCCGTCGCCTCGAGCAGCGGCTTCATGACCTCGACGGTCGTGCCGGGCCAGGTGGTCGACTCCAGCACGATCAGTTGTCCGGGCCGAAGGGCGGCTGCGATCGAGCGCGTCGACTGCTCGACGTAGGAGAGGTCCGGCTCGCGGTAGCGGTTGAGAGGCGTCGGCACGGCGATGAGGATCGCATCGGCCTCCGCCAGCCGGGAGAAGTCGCTGGTGGCGCAGAACTTCCCATTCTCGACCATAGCAGCCAGCGTCGCGTCCGGAATGTGCTTGATGGCAGAGCGCCCGCGATTGAGCTGCGCGACGCGGGCCGGGTCGGTGTCGAAGCCGAGGACGGTGAAACCGGCTCTGACCGCCACCAGCGCCAGCGGCAAGCCGACGTAGCCGAGCCCCATGATGCCGACCGTGAAATCGCGCGCGTCGATCCTGCCGGCGATGCTTGCAGCGGTCGGGCTGGGCCCTGCCGCGCTCGTAGAAAGTCCAGCCATCCGTCGCTGCTCCCTTGTCGAGACCCATGCCGTTCGAGCTCCCCCGCTCGCTCTGGAGCGGGGACTGAAATCGCACCGAGCGGCCGGAAGCGAGCTTTCCGGCGCACGCAGGGTCGTTGGCCACTGCTTGTGCACAGGACAGCTCAGAAGGGAAAGCCGCCGCAACGACGCGGCCGCCTCGCGGACCATAAGAAGATGGCAAAACCTTTTTGCGGGCTGGCGGCGATGTCCTATTCTCCCGCCATTCCGGGCCCGCCACAGAGGCTGGGCGCAAGCGACGGCCCGTGGCTGGGCGGGACAACAACGGGGAGGTATCCGACATGCTGTCGACACTGGGGAATTTGGCCCGCGCGACGGGCATTGCGGCGGTGCTGACGCTCAGCGGGCCGACAGCTGCAAAGGACCTGCGCATCGCGCTCGCCGCCGAGCCGTCGGCCATGGATCCGCATTTCCACAACCTGACGCCCAATAACGCCCTCACGGCGCATGTCTTCGACCGCCTGATTCACTTCGACCCCAAGCAGAAGCCCGTTGCCGGTCTCGCCGAGAGCTGGACGGCGGTGGACGACAAGACCTGGGAGCTCAAGCTTCGCAAGGGCGTGACCTGGCACGACGGATCGCCGTTCACGGCCGACGATGTCCTGTTCACCATGGAGCGGGCGCCCAATGTCGAGAACAGTCCCGGCAGCTTCGGCATCTACGCCAAGGGCAAGACCTTCACCAAGGTCGACGACCATACGGTGCGAGTGACGACACCAGCGCCGTATCCCCTGATGCCGAACGATCTCACGACGATCGCGATCATCTCCAAGAAGCATGGAGCCGGCGCCAAGACCGACGACTACAATTCCGGCAAGGCGGCCATCGGCACCGGCCCCTACAAACTCGTCGAGTTCGTCAAGGGCGATCGCTACGTGCTCCAACGCAACGACGCGTACTGGGGCAGGAAGCCTCAATGGGAGAAAGTGATCGTCAAGCCGATCAAGGCTGGTCCCGCCCGCGTCGCGGCACTGCTGGCCGGCGACGTCGATCTGATCGAGGAGGTGCCGACCACCGACATCGCCCGCCTGAAAGGCGAGGCGAAGGTGGCGCTCTCGCAGGGGCTGTCGAACCGGGTGATCTACTTCCACATGGATCAGTGGCGCGACGAGACGCCGTTCATCACGGCCAAGGACGGCTCGAAGATCAAGAATCCGCTCAAGGACAAGCGGGTGCGCCTCGCACTGTCCAAGGCCATCAACCGCGACGCCATCGTCGATCGCCTGATGGAGGGCGCAGCGGTCAAGGCCTCGCAGTTTCTGGCCGACGAGTTCTTCGGCACCTCGAAAACCTTGAAGCCGGTCGCATTCGACCAGGCCGGCGCCAAGACCTTGCTGGCCGAGGCGGGCTTGCCCAACGGCTTCAAGATGACCCTGCACGGGCCGAACGGCCGCTACACCAACGATGCGCGTATCGCGGAGGCCGTGGCGCAGATGTTCACCCGCATCGGCGTCGAGACGGCGGTCGAGACCATGCCACCGGCGGTGTTCTTCAATCGCGCCTCGGCAGGCGCTCAGGGCAATCCCGAGTTCAGCTTCATCCTGGTCGGGTGGGGTGCCGGCACTGGCGAGGTCTCCTCGCCGCTGAAGTCACTGGTTGCCACCTTCGACAAGGCCAAAGGCTCGGGCGCCGCCAACCGCGGACGCTACTCCAATCCCGAGCTCGACAAGGTGATCGCGGAAGGGCTCGCCACCATCGACGACGACAAGCGCGCGGCGCTGTTCGCAAAGGCGAGCGAGATCGCGATCGAGGACGTCGCCGTCATCGTCACGCACTACCAGCTCAACACGTGGGGCACGCGCAAGGGCCTCAAGTATGAGCCGCGCACCGACGAGTACACGGTGGCGATGAGCGCGTCCGAGTAGCTCGAGCGACCAGGGTCAGCGCCGAATGCCGCGCTGTGCTCGGCCCATGCGGGGAGACAGGCATGACCGCCTTCATCATCCGACGGCTCATGCAGAGTGCGGGCGTCGTGCTGGCCATGTCGCTCATCGTGTTCACCGGCATGCATCTCATCGGCGATCCCGTCTACCTGCTGGTCAACCCGCAGTCGGACCAGGCCGAGATCGAGGCAGCCATCCGCCGCCTCGGCCTCGACCGGCCGCTATGGGAGCAGTACCTGCACTTCCTGAAGGGCGCCGCGACCGGCTACCTAGGCGACAGCTTCGTGCACGGAACCTCGGCCCTGAAGCTGATCCTCGAACGGATGCCGGCAACGATGGAGCTGGCCTTCGCCTCGCTGCTGATGGCGGTCGTGATCGGCATACCTCTCGGGCTCTATGCCGGGCTCTACCCACAGGGGATCGCGGCGCGGGTCATCATGGCCACCTCGATCCTCGGCTTCTCGCTGCCGACGTTCTGGGTCGGCATCATGATGATCATGGTGTTCGCAGTGATGCTTGGCTGGCTGCCATCCACGGGGCGCGGGCCAACGTCGACTTTCCTCGGCATGAAGTCGAGCCTCTTCACGCTGGAGGGCTGGCGCTACATCGTGCTTCCGGCGCTGAACCTGGCGCTGCTCAAGGTGTCCCTCGTGATCCGCCTGACCCGGGCCGGCACCAGCGAGGCTATCCACCAGGACTACATCAAGTTCGCTCGCGCCAAGGGGCTTTCGCGACGCCGGGTGGTCGGCGTGCATCTGATGAAGAACATCCTGATCCCGGTGGTGACGGTGCTCGGCCTCGAGTTCGGCAACCAGATTGCGTTTGCGGTCGTGACGGAGACGATCTTCGCGTGGCCCGGCATGGGCAGACTCCTGATCTCCTCGATCCAGAGCCTCGACCGGCCGGTCATCGTCGCGTACCTCATCATCACAGTGCTGATGTTCGTGATCATCAATCTCGTGGTCGACATCCTCTACTCCGTGCTCGACCCGCGCGTCCGCCTCGGGGAGAAAAGCGCATGAAGCTCGCCGAGCCATCGGTCGCGGCGGCAGAGACGGAGGCTGCCGGAGGACCTCTCCAGCCGAGCGTCGAGACGCCGTTTCAGCGCTTCGTCGCCGATTTCCGCGACAGCCGCATTGCCGTTGGCGCGCTCGCCGTGCTCCTGGTGACGGTCGTGCTGGCGATCGCCGCGCCATGGCTCGTGCCGCAAAACCCCTACGATCTCGCCCAGGTCGACATCCTGGACGCCCGCCTCCCGCCCGGTACGCCGAGCTCGACAGGCACGTTCACGCACTGGCTCGGAACCGATGGAGCGGGCCGGGATCTCCTGTCTGGGATCCTCTATGGGCTGCGAATCTCCCTGTTTGTCGGGGTTGCATCCGGCCTCATCGCCATGGCTGTCGGCTCGGCCCTGGGGCTTGCCGCCACCTATGCTGGCGGACGCGTCGAGACCCTGGTCATGCGGGTCGTCGATCTGCAGCTCTCGTTCCCTGCGATCCTGGTGGCACTGATGCTGATCGCGGTGCTCGGCAAGGGCGTCGACAAGATCGTCATCGCGCTCGTCACCGTGCAATGGGCCTACTACGCGCGAACGGTGCGCGGATCGGCACTGGTCGAGAGCAGGAAGGAGTATGTCGCGGCCGCCCGCTGCCTCGGCCTGTCGAACGCGCGCATCGTGTTCCGACACATCCTGCCGAACTGCCTGCCACCGATCATCGTCGTGGCGACGGTGCAGACGGCGCACGCAATCGCACTCGAGGCGACGCTGTCGTTCCTCGGCGTCGGACTGCCGCAGACGGAGCCGTCGCTCGGCGTGCTCATCGCCAACGGTTTCGAGTACATGCTGTCGGGCAAGCACTGGATCAGCTTCTTCCCGGGCCTCGCACTGCTGGTGACGATCGTGTCGATCAATCTGGTTGGCGACCACCTGCGCGACGTGCTCAACCCGAGGCTCAGCCGATGAGCCCCGATAGCCGGGCGGCGCCGACGCTCGAGGTCGAGGACCTCGCCACGCACTTCTTCACCAAGGCCGGTGTGGTGAAGGCCGTCGACGGGGTGTCGTTCTCGGTGAGCCCGGGCGAGGTGCTCGGCATCGTCGGCG
>JANRJI010000054.1:0-1722 GCA_033764055.1 Hyphomicrobiaceae bacterium | reverse complement strand
CTTCGCGCCGTCGACATCGACGGCCAGCCCATCGACCTCGGCCCGTGGGAGCACAGGCTGGCCGAGCCGAACTTCACCGACCGGCTGGGTGCCGTCAAAGCCAACTACCGCGGCATCGGACTCGCCGACATGATCGACGCGATAGAAGCCGGGCGTCCACCGCGCTGCTCGCTCGAGTTCGGGCTCCATGCTCTCGACATCATGACGGGACTCCTCAGGGCGGCCGAGACCAAGCAGACGGTCACGCTCACGACGACTTGCGAGCGGCCCGCGCCGCTCTCCCACGAAGAGGCGCTGGCACTGCTGAAGTAGCCAGCGGTGCCTGCGACGTTCGATTGAGATGGCGTCGAGGACGTCACGCCGATCGTTGTGGACCTGAGCGAGTCCTAGCGCTTTGTCCGGACCACGAGTTCGTCGAAAGCCTGCAGGAAAGTGCTCCGGTCCCTGGCCGAGAAGGCCGCGTTGAGGCCCCGGCTTTCGCCGGTTTCGCGCAGGTGCTGGTTGAGGTCGCGCATGGCGAGGGCCATGCCGATCGAGGCTTCGGTGAAGACCCGGCCGGTGGGGCCGAGGACATGCGCGCCGCGTTTCAGCGCGCGCGAGGCGAGCGGAATGTCGGACGTGATCACCGCGTCCCCGGGCTCGGCGTGCTCGACGATCCAATCGTCGGCGGCGTCGGCGCCCTGAGCCACGACGACGTTGCGGACCATCGGGTCGCGCGACGGTCGCAGCCCGAAGTTCGCGACGAAGGTCACGACGATGCCGTGGCGAGCGGTGACGCGCAGGACTTCCTCTTTCACCGGGCAGGCATCGGCGTCGACGTAGACGTGCATTTTCAACCCCACGGGAATTGCCGGTCGACTACAAGGGCGGTGCAGGGATCGCAACAGGAGGTTCGGATGAAAATTGACGGTGCATGCCATTGCGGGGCCATCGCTTTCGAGGCGGAGATCGATCCTGCGCGGGTTCGCGTCTGCCACTGCACCGACTGCCAGACACTTTCCGGTACGGCGTTCCGGGTCGTCGCGCCCTGCGACGAGCAGGCGTTCAGGCTCCTCCGCGGCGAGCCCAAGGTCTACGTCAAGTTCGCGGAGAGCGGGTCACGGCGGCTGCAGGCATTCTGCGGCGATTGCGGCTCGCCGATCTACGCGACCTCGGACGAGCCTGCGGGCAATCGCACGTTCGGCATCCGGGTCGGTGTGGTCGCGCAGCGCCACGAGCTGACACCTCGCCGGCAGTTCTGGCACCGCTCGGCGCTGCCATGGCTGCCCGACCTGCCGGGCGCCATCGCGGAGACGCAATAGCCGAAGTGGGGCGCGCCTTTTCCTTGACAGTTCAACGCCCGCGCGTTGAAGCTAGCTGACATTTCAGACGCCGGCGGTGCGAGGGTCGCCCGCCGGTTTGTTACGTAAGACGCGCGTCTCACCAAAGGTGACGTACGTGCACCAGGCGGCAGGACAAGCCGCCGTGCGGCAGAGGAGGCATCATGCGCACGATCAAGGGACCCGCCATCTTTCTCGCGCAGTTCGCGAGCGACAAGGCGCCGTTCAACACGCTCGACAACGTCTGCAAGTGGGCGGCCAAGCTCGGCTACAAGGGCGTGCAGCTGCCGAGCTGGGTGACGAGCTATATCGACGTCGAGAAGGCCGCGAAGTCCAAGACCTATGCCGACGAGATCAACGGCATCGCGGCCAAGCACGGCATCGCCATCACCGAGCTCTCGAG
>JANRJI010000053.1:0-9830 GCA_033764055.1 Hyphomicrobiaceae bacterium | reverse complement strand
TGAAGCTCGCAAAGACCGCATGAGGGGGCGATCTTCCCTCATTTGCCCATCCACCAAAGCTATCTGGACAGGCTCCTAGCAGGACCAACCCGCCACTGCTGACGAACTCCAGCAGGACGATCAGCGACCCTGCATCCTCTGGGCCGCATCCGCCATCAGCCGGCCCAAATCCTGGGCCTGCTCGGCATACGTCCGCATCTGCCGCTGGGCGTAGCGCGACTGAATTTCCATGGCTTCGTTGAGATCGCGCGCGCGGGCGAGCTCCGTCGCGAAGCTGAAGCTGGCATCCAGATTGTCCTGGGCATAGCGCATGGCCTTGCCCTGGACCTCCCGGGCGCTGTCGGCCATCGCCCCTGATGAACGCGCCATCATGTCTTGCGCCTTGCGGGCCATATCCATGAACTGCGAATAGGCTTGCCGCGCCTGCTCGACGTTCTTCTCCGCAAGGTCGCGCACAGGACCCGGGATCTCGAAGGATGGCGTCTCAGTCATGAGGCTCAATCTCCCTGGTATACGGTCGAAATTAGAATACCACATGATGCGTCCATGGCGAGCGGACTGCGGCATGAGCCGTCTCGAGGCCTCCAGGCCGGAGACGGATTGGTGAGGTGGACCTACGGTGATTGAGGTCTAGTCGATGCCGCCAAAGGCAGCCACAGCAATGAGGTGGGCCCATGGAACCGCCTGACAGCGACGAGCCCCTGTCGCCCGCCCCCCGATCGGCGGCGGATCCGATCGGCGGAACGTGCGCAGGTCGCGACGCGGTCGACCTGGACTATCTCGCCCACGAGCTGCGTACGCCGCTCGCTGCCATCCAGTCGATGGCCGATGCCCTCGCGAGCGGCCATCTCGGCGCCCTGGAACCGCGTCACGCCGCATATCTCGGCGGAATTCGCGACACGGCCCGACACGCGCTGGCCGTCATCGAGCGAATCACCGAGGGCAACAGGCCCGCACCAACGGACGCTCGCCAACCCACCGAGCCGGCCGGCGGCGTGGACCTGCCGAGCCTCGCTGCGGAGGTCTCGGGTGGAATGGCGATGCTGGCAGCGCGCGCAGGTATCCGCCTGGAGACTGCTGTATACCGTCCCCTGGCCCGTGCGCGCGCACGGGGGACCGATGTCCGCCAGATGCTGATCAACCTCATTTCAAACAGTATATCGCATGCGGGCGACGGCTCGACCGTTGTGGTCACCGCGGGCGGCGATGGCGAACCTGAGGTCTGGGTCGAGGTCAGGGACGACGGACGGGGCATTCCGCGCGCGGTGCTCGATCGGCTCACCAAGGGCTCGCTCCTCGATGCGGCGACCGATGCATCGCTGGCGCCCCGGACCCGGCTCGGTCTCTCCCTGACCAGATCGCTGGTCGAGGCGAACGGCGGGCGGCTCGAGATCGTCTCGGGATCGCAAGGCACGTGCGTCAGGATCTCGTTGCCCGTCGCCAGCGACCGCTGAGACGGGAACCGGGCGCTGGACCTTCGGGATCATTTCAGCCCGGTATCGCCTCGGCGGCAGCGAGGAAACGCCTATTGGGAGCGCTTCCCGGTCGGAGCGCCAGACGCTCGTGAGCCAGAGACAACGCGACATCCTTCATACCCGCGCGCGTCGCCGCCTCGGTCAGCGTCCAGTCGACCACGTCGCGCTGGGCATGGCTCCCACCGAGGCGCCACAGGTGGTAGCGTGACGCAAGCAGGCCCTCGACGGCCGCAGCGTAAGCGCCACGATTGAAAGCCGTGAGCCCGGCGACCAGCGGCAGCCCGATGTCACGATAGGTGCCGCCGACCTCTGGGTCGCTGTCGGCGGTGGCCTGCATGCTCGCCACAAGGCAATCGAGCTCGGAACCGTCGCCTGCTCGCAGTGCCGCCATGACGGCATGGATGTCCGCGAACAACGAGAGGCGTCCGTCGGCATGTCCCCGCCAGAGTGCGGCGAGGGCCTTCCAGCGCTCGCCCCCGTCATAGCCGAGCGCCTCCAGGCGCCAGAGCAGTGCGGAAGCATTGGTCAGGACGATCCCGGCGGGTCGCTGGGTCTCGACGATGGGGCCGTCGTATATCGCCATCGCCGCGTCGTACTCGCCAAGCTCGACGTGAAACAGCGCCTTGTGCCACCAGACGTGGGTGCGGCTGCCGTTATCCTTGCCGGACCACAGCGGCTCGCGGTCCGTCATCCACTTGAGCCCGTCGGCCGGGCGGCCCGTCATCTCCAAGACGTGACTCACCGCGTGGTGGGGCCAATAGCCATACGGCTCGAGCCGAGCCGCCTCGCGTGAGACATCCTCCGCCTTCTCGTAGTCGCCGGCCTCCTCCAGGCCGAAGCCATAGAACGACAGCATAATGCCATAGCTCGGATCGGAGCCTGACCAGAACGGCAGGGCGCGGGCCGAGCGATCACGCACTGTGTGGAACCGCCCGCTGAAGGCACTCGCGATCATCGCCGAGAAGTGCGCGAGAAGGTCGCGCGGGTGGTGCATCAGCAGCGGATCCAGCACCGCAATCGCAGCCTCGCGGTGGCCTTGCACCGCATGCTCGAGGGCCACCAGATGCGCGCGCTCGCGCTCGTTCATGGGTAGCGCCCGCGCCGCCTCCAGCAACGGTCCTGCACCCTTGACCAGCACCGCGTCGTTGGCACCTGCCAGCACCCAAGCCTTGCCCAGATGGGCCATGACGAAGCCCGGAGCCGCCCGGCGGGCGGCCTCGAACAGTCCGATGGTGTCGCCGTACGAGAGTGTGAAGGCGCGCACGGCCTTGTCGTAGAGCTCCACGGCCTCGGCTGTCGCGCCGGTGACGGCGTGGCCCTGGGCATCTCGCAGCATGTCGTGCTCCCTGCAGGTCGTTGCGCGCAAATTTGTTGCCATCCTATCCCGCACCAAACGCTGCGCAAGCTGCTGGCTGCATTACCACGCCGGTGGTGTCCAATGCGTCGCCTCGTCGAGCGGGTAGGCCGGCCGCGGCAGGTGATTGAACTGGATGCGCTCAAGCACGGGTGAGGTGAGCCCCTGCGTATCCACCTCGTAGACCCGCTCGGGCGGGAACCACGGCGAGAACCCGGACCTGAAGTGCCCCCGCGATTTGACGGCGACCGTGTGCGCCTTGCCGATGTCCAGCCCGAAAACCTCGAAGAACATCGGATCGGCCGTCTGCATACGGTCGGAGATGATGATCGCCGTGACGCCGCCGATCTTGAGAGCTGCCGAAGGGCCGAGCTTGAGCGTCCGCCCCTGCGCATAGCCGAGCCTTCCGACGAACGTGCCGTGGTGCAGCCCAATGACCTCTGCCTCCGCCTCGAAGGGCGCGTCGCACGGCAGCCCAGCGTGGCGATTGAACTCCGCACGGAATCGACCTCCGACACCGACCTTGTGGGCCTCGGCGGCCAGCGGCTGGTCGAAGAACGAGCCAATCAGGACATTCTCGGCGCCCGACCAGACCAGGGCCGACAACAGCTCCGTCGTGCGTCCGGTTCCCCCGCCGCCCGGGTTGTCGCCGCTGTCCGAGTAGATCACCGGCGGACGGTCCCGCTTCTGCGCCAGCGCCACCGCATCGGCTAGCGGCATCAGCTTTTTCCGGAAGCGCGGCCGGTTGCTCCAGCCGTACTCGGCGATCTCCTTCGCCAGCATGCGGGCGCGTGCGACATCGTTGCGCGCCGTGACGACGATCGCCACCCCGTTCTTGGTCGAATCCGAGAATACGAACCCGCCAAAAATCGAGACGTTGAGGATGTCGCCCGCAAGCTCTGCGCGCCGGCGGGTGCCAAGGTCGATCATCTCGCCGTAGGGTCCGCTGGCCGTCAGAAGGTTCACGGAGGCCGGCGTCAGCGGCAACCGGATGAACGCCGCCTTCGGATCGGCGAGGCCGGCCAGCATCAGCCGCAATGCCAGTGCCGCCTCCTCGCCCCGCTCCATGTAATCCACGTGCGGGTTGGTGCGGTAGCCGACGATCAGGTCCGACTGCTCGACCATGCGCTCGGAGATGTTGCCGTGCAGGTCGAGCGTCATGACGATGCGGGCGTCGGCCCCTGCGGTCTCCCGCGCCAATGCCACAACCTCGCCATCGGGATCGTCGCGGTCGGTGGCGATCATGGCGCCGTGGTTCGACACGTAGACTGCATCGAGCCGACCGGCGGCCACCAAGCCCTTTCGGATCCTGGCGAGGTACTCGTCCATCAGGCGTCCGTCGATCGGACCATGGGGATGGCATGCGGCGATCAGGATCGGCACCGGCTCCCACGGGCCAGTGGCGTCCATGGTCTTCACGAAAGCCGCTGTCTCGCCGAGGATGTAGGGATTGCGGGCTCGCGCCGCCTCCAGGATGTCATCACCTTCGAGCTGGTAGAAGTCCCTGAAATCGTGCTCCTTGGCCACCGGGGCCTGCCGGTTGCTCTCGAGCCAGACCCCGATGATCGCGACGCGCGGCGTGTGCATGAGTGTGCTCCGTGAATGAGGGCCGGAGCCTAAGCCGAGCTCGCGGACCAGGCCACCGCGCGCACGACGTTGCCCCGCCTTTGCGAGCTGCGGTCGCGATGATAGGCTGAGAGCTGCATATTGCGAAAGCCGGTGCCATCGCCGTGACCGCACCAATCCCCATGCCCAACACGCCCCCGCGCTCGCTGCCCCGATGGCTGCAACTGGTGGCGGACACCATCGTGCCACCGGTATGCCTGTCATGCCAGGCGCGCGTCGTCGAGGGCGACGCGCTGTGTGGCACGTGCTGGCGCGACATCGCCTTTATCCGGCCTCCACTTTGCGATCGGCTGGGCCTGCCGCTTCCCTTCGGCGGCGAAGGCCCGCTGATCTCGGCAGCGGCTGCCGCCGACCCTCCCGCCTGGACCCGGGCCCGCGCCGTCGCCGTATACGAGGCGGGCGGCGTCATGGCGCGTCTGGTCACCGGCATGAAGTATCACGACCGTCACGACGCGCGCCGCCTGTTCGGGCGCTGGCTGGCGAGCGCCGGAGGCGATCTGCTGATCGATGCCGAGCTTCTCATTCCAGTGCCGCTCACCCGCTGGCGCCTGGTGCGCCGACAGTTCAACCAGTCGGCAATTCTCGCAGCGGAGCTGTCGCAGATATCGGGCATCCCCTGGAGCCCGTTCATCCTGATGAAGACGCGGTCGACCCGGCCGCAGGTGGAGCTGACCGGCGCGGCCCGCCGCGACAACCTCCGGGGTGCCTTCGAGGTGCCGCGCCCTGTCCGCCAGCGCCTCTCGGGCCGACGCGTCGTCTTGATCGACGACGTCGTCACCACCGGTGCTACGGCCGAGGCGTGCACCCGCGCTCTGATCGGCGGTGGTGCCGCGCGAGTGGACGTGCTCACTCTTGGCCGCGCCCCGACGCCCGCCAGCGTTTCGCCCTGAAGCCGCTTCGTCTTCGGGAGTCTGCCGAGCTTGCGCTTCGATCTGGAATGCCTACATCCTGCGACCGGTGCAATCGCTCGTGAGCTGGCGCATGTCCAAGGTCACCATCTACTCCTCCGCCTACTGCCCGTACTGCATGATGGCCAAGCGCCTACTCGACAGGAAGGGCATCTCCTACGAGGAGGTGTCGGTCGACGGGCGTCCGGGCGTTCGTGCCGAGATGCGACGAAAGGCCGGCGGCCGCAACACGGTGCCGCAGATCTGGATCGGCAATCGCCACATCGGTGGCTGCGACGACCTGCATGCGCTCGATGAGGCCGGCGGGCTGGATCCGCTGCTGGCGTCCCCCACTTGATCGTGAGCTACGGGCTCAGCCACGAAACGCCCCTCGTCGACCGAGGGCTGGGCACGAAAACTCAACGAGTTATTTAAGCTTGATCTTCGAGTATGATGGCGGCTGGCCGCTTGACGAGCTGCAGGCGCAACTGCCGGCAGGAGGGCTGAGGCGAGCCCACCAAGGAGATGTGCGTTCCATGATCCGCTACCGGCTTCAATGCTCCAAGTCGCATCAGTTCGAGGCTTGGTTCCCTTCCAGCGAGGGATTCGAGAAGCAGGCGAGCAACGGCCTGGTCACTTGCCCCCGGTGTGGCTCGACCAGGGTCGAGAAGACGCTGATGGCTCCGAGCGTCGTAACCAGCGAGCGCAAAGCCGCGGCCCGCGTGCGTCGGAAAGCTGGCGCGACGCCACCTGTCGAGGTGGACGCCGCCCCCGTCGCCACCGCCGCTCCGCCTGCACAGGAGCTCGTGTTGAATGGTCCGCAGCGGGAGATGCTCAAGCAGCTCAAGTCGATGCGCGACAAGATTCTCGCCGAGGCCGAGTACGTTGGACCGCGTTTTGCGGACGAGGCCCGCAAAATCCACCAGCAGGAGACACCGGCGCGCGGCATCTACGGCGAGGCGAGCCCCAGAGAGGTCAAGGAGCTCGCCGAGGAGGGGATCGACGTCTTTCCCGTGCCCGCGCTCCCCGAGGACCAGAACTGAAGGCTGACGGGCCCCTCCGGCACGCCCGACTAAACTGCCGCGGCGTCTCCTGGAAGCCCTCCCCAGTGCAGATCGGTGTCGGCACGGCTCGGTTGGCGGCACCCTGCGGCGGGCGCAACAAGTGGGTCACCGCCGTCCGTCAAGCGTGATCTGCCGTCCCGACGAATTATCTCGCACCGGCCACTGATCCCCTTCCCGCGCCGGCTGATCGCGCGCTATAGTTTCGTCATGCTCCAGTCGCGTGCAGAGGTCAGGGTCCGAAAGGGCATGCAGCGAGACGCTGCTGCGCTCGCCACAGTGTTTCGCGAGTCGTGGCTGCTCGCTTATCGCGGGGTCATCCCGCAGCTCCATCTCGAAAGCATGATCCGTCGTCGCGACAAGGCTTGGTGGCAGAATGCGGCGAGGGGAGGCGAAGGGCTGCTGGTGCTAGAGGTGGCAGGCAAGGTGGCCGGCTACACAACCTTCGGCCGGGCGCGCGGACGCGGCAAGCACCAGGGCGAAATCTACGAAATCTACTTGTTGCCCAGCTATCAAGGTCTCGGTCTCGGCGAGCACCTGTTCGAAGGTGCACGTCACGCGCTCGACGAGCGGCGTCTCAACGGTCTCATCATCTGGGCGTTGGCCGACAACGAGATCGCTGCCGACTTCTATTGGCGCCGAGGCGGTCGCCCGATCGGCAAGACCACCGAGAAGGTCGGTGGCGTGATGCTCGAGAAGATCAGCTACGGCTGGCAATAGCGGTGCGGTCAGCGCAGGTGCCTCACCGACGAGCCGTCAGCATCGCCGGCTACATCGGACTGCGGCCCGTCTTGCCTACGCGCCCCGGCTTCGACGCGCAGTTGAACGAGCGCGCGTCGCGATCGGCGACCTGGCGGGCCAGCGCGATGGCGTCGGGATTGGCCAATGCATCGATATGTGCGACGTGACAGTCCTCTTTATCGGTGACACGGGTCACCACCAGCACCTCCCCGGTCCGCCGATCGTCGCGCGTGTAATACTTCTGGATCGTGGCGAACGGCATCGGACGTCCATCCCGGCGCACGATGCGCCATTCGAGCGTGGCTCTGTCGCTCTTGCCCTTGAACAGGGAGTTGAAGGCGACGAGCGTCTGTGTCGCGGCTTGGCGCTTGTCCGGGGAGACACCGACGCTCACGAACGTCCTTTGATCACCATCTGCGACATAAACCGGATAGCCTTCCAGGCCGGGACACAGCCACGCTCCCCCGTCGGCGTGCCGCTTGACCTGGCGGCACGACTTGAGCTCGATCGTGGTGTAGAGACTCTTCAGAGGGTTGGCGTCGGCCGCGCCTGCGAGCGCCAAGCCGAACGCCACCGCCGCTCCGATCGCGCGTATGGTCATTCCCGTGCCTCCTCCCGCGTCCGTAGCATGCGACGAAAAGCGGAATGTGGCGAGGCCCGCCAATTCGCTTGATCGGATCGCGATTGCCGCAGACCGGAGATTCCCCACTGCGCATCGACGCGATCCCAGCCGGCCACAATCCGCCTGAAGACATCAATGTGATCATCGAGGTGCCGGTCGGCGGCGAGCCGATTAAGTACGAGTTGGACAAGGCCTCCGGCACCCTGTTCGTGGATCGCTTCCTCTATACGCCGATGCGATACCCCGGAAACTACGGCTTTGTGCCCCACACCCTCTCAGCCGATGGTGACCCGATCGACGTGCTCGTCTGCAATACGCGCGCTGTCGTGCCAGGTGCCGTCATGAACTGCCGGCCCGTCGGCGTTCTCGTCATGGAGGACGACGCCGGCGGCGACGAGAAGGTGCTCGCGGTGCCCTCCAGCAAGCTCACCCGGCGGTACGATCGCATCCAGTCCTATGCCGATCTCCCCAGCATCACGGTGGAGCAGATCCGGCATTTCTTCGAGCACTACAAGGACCTCGAGCCGGGAAAGTGGGTACGGGTGAAGGGCTGGGGTGATGCCGACGACGCTCGCCGCATGATCACGGAGGCCATGGCACGGGCGCGCGGCTAAAGGGGAAGGGCGATGGTTACAGGTGCGCGGTTGTAGGGCATTCTCGTCGCCGATCGTGCGTTCGATCCGATACCTGCAACCTCTGCCGTGGAGACCCCCGATGTCCGATATGAAGCTCGCTGTGATGGGTGCAGCCGGACGCATGGGACGCGAGCTCGTCCGCACGATTCACGCGACGAGCGGCTGCATCGTGGCCGCTGCTGTCGAGTCTCCCGGCTCTCCGGCCATCGGGGCCGACGTCGGCGTCCTGGCTGGCGTCGGCGAGCTCGGTGTCAAGGTGACCGGCGATGCGCTCGAGGCGGTTGCCAAGGTCGAGGGAGTGCTCGATTTCACTGTGCCGAAGGCGAGCGTCGAGTTCGTCGGCCTCTCCGCCAACGCGCGCATCGTGCATGTCATGGGTACCACCGGCCACAACGAGGCGGAGGAGGCTGCCATCCGCGCCGCCGCCCGGCACGCGACGATCGTGAAGGCGGGCAACATGAGCCTCGGCGTCAACCTGTTGGCGGCGCTGACCCGGAAAGTGGCACAGGCGCTCGATGACGACTTCGACATCGAGGTCCTGGAAATGCACCACAAGCACAAGATCGACGCTCCGTCCGGCACGGCACTGATGCTCGGGCAGGCGGCAGCGGACGGTCGCGGCATCGCTTTGAAGGACAGGAGCGTCCGCTCGCGCGACGGCCACACCGGGGCACGCCAAAGGGGCGACATCGGCTTTGCCACGTTGCGCGGCGGCAACGTCGTCGGCGAGCACAGTGTCATCTTCGCTGCCGACGGGGAGCGCATCGTGCTGTCGCACATTGCGACCGACCGGGGCATCTTCGCGAGAGGCGCGGTAAAGGCCGCCCTCTGGGGCCGGGGAAAAGGACCAGGCCTGTTCGCAATGGTCGACGTGCTCGGTCTGTGAGCACAGGCGCTGCCTCGGATCGTCCGGGCCCGTCGGGCCGGAGTATTTCACCCGTCAACGGGCAGGGACGGACCGAGCAGCGGCTTTTTGCATGGTCCGCCGGAGAATGGGATCCGCGGATTATTCCGATATAGAAACAGGGGATGAAACCGAACCGGCAGCTGGGGGCAAAAGAACGTTTCCGGTCTCCGCGGCAGCCCATCGCTCGCGACATGGATGATAGCTCGCGCAGCGGGGCGGCGGAAGCCCGAAGCCGTACCGAGATCGGTTGGCAGGAGCTGCCGTTCGACTGCTGCTTGGGCTGCCGGCCCGCTCAGGGTGGGCGCCCAAGACTAATGGCACGCCTCTCTGCGTCTCATTCCAGGACATTCAGATTCGGGAAGGCGAGAAACAGAAAATTATCCAACGAATTCAGCAGATCGAGTTTTAACCAGAGGGTACAATCGATTTAACTCGTTTTTCAGGCGCGGCGCTTAATCTCGGCTTTGTCAGGGCCGAAGGGAATATCCCGGGTCCAGCACCCGGGCGAAAACGATCCCCGGC